>CACHIV010000004.1 GCA_902579985.1 uncultured Pelagibacteraceae bacterium
TTTAATTGCAATTGTTGATCTTTTTTTCTCAACTCTTCATCTTTTTTTTTTAGAAAATCATCTTTTTTTTTAATTTCCTCTTCTTTTAGTTTATATTCTTTTTCTATTGATCGAATTCTTTCTAATTCTTTTTTGATTTGTTCTTCTTTTAACTTAATTTCTTTCTTTTCGTTATTTTTTTGTTTTTTTTTGAAATTATCATAAACTTTGTTTAACAAAAGGCCGATTTTTTTAACATTTTGTTTTTTAATTAATTTTTTATTTTTCTTTATTTTTTTTCTAGTCATTTTTTACAAAAGTGATTTCAACAAAAAATTGTACAATTAACAATAGATAAAAAAATATTTTTAAACTAAGACGTTAATAATATGTTTCAACTTATAGGTGATTATTTTAAAGAGTTATCATCTTTAAAATCAATGTTTTCAACAATTTTAGTTTCATCAGCAGACTTAGGTTCCTCTATTGGTTCAGTTGTTGGATTTAGCTCAATACCTGCAGGAGTGATTGTTTGTGGCATGGCAACAAATTGTGAGTCAGGGTTCTCAACTGTTTTTCTAACTCCCATTCTATAAACTCCAAAAAATCCAATTAGACCATGAAAGAAAAAAAGAAATATAAAAAATCCATTCGCACCTACAAAATTCATCAATACAGAACAAAGAAATGGTCCACTCATTGCCCCCAATCCAAATGTAAATTGTAAACCAGCACCGGCAGCAACAAATTTCTCTTTAGGAATATAATCATTTGTATGCGCAAGTATTAAAGAAAACATAGGTAAACTACAAAAAGAAAATAAAATTAAAAAAACATAAAACCAATTTTTACTAGTAGCTAAATCACCTGGAAGATATATTTGTCTTGAAACTAAAAGTGTTAAAATTGAAAATATAGAAGCTGCAAAAGTAGAAAAAATTATTACTTTTCTTCTATCATAAATATCCGATAATTTTCCAACTGGAAATTGTGAAATAGCACCAGATATTGCTAACATAAAAGTTACAAGTGATATTTCGAATATACTAAAATTCATTGAAGCTGCATAAACTGCCAACAATGTAAATAATGCTGATTGAATAGTTCCGTAAAAAAGAGAACTTACCATACCAAAAGGAGAAGCATCATAAAGTTCTTTAAGTTTCATTACTTTAATTTTTTTAAATTTTGGTGGCTTTTTTTTAGTTAATAAAATTGGAATCAGAGCAAAAGAAGTAATGATTGAAATAAGTATGAAAGGCTGAAAATCTTTTGGAGTACTAAAGTTAAGCAAAAACATTCCCACTCCTATAGCTCCATATAAAATTACCATGTAAATAGATAAGACACTTCCTCTATTTTTATTACTTGATCTATCATTTAACCAACTTTCAGCAACAGTATAAATACAAACCATACATATTCCTGTTAAAACTCTTAAAATAAACCAAACAAATGGATTAATAAAAACTGAGTGAATAAGAATAACTAATGATGCTAAAGAAGCAAAAGCTGCAAAAACTCTTATATGTCCAACTCTAGATATCAAACTTGGAATTGTTATCGCTCCAATAAAATATCCAATAAAGTATCCTGACATCATAAAGCCAGTAGAAGTTAGACTAAATTCTTCTCGAACAGCCCTAACTCCAAGTAAAGAACTTTGGAAGCCATAGGCCATCATTATGAAACCCATACCTAAAAATAATGCCCAAGAATTTTTTAAAACTTTATACATAAAATTGATCGTGTCTATTTGGCAATTACTTATAAATCAAGTCTTTATTGTGACGGATCTATGAATTTTTTAATTTTAAAAATGAGTGAATAGCTATAGTAGTTATTATAACTAAACCCCCTTGGATCGTTTCTAGACTAGGTTGTTCTTTTATAATTAACCAGACCCAAATGGGTCCAATAATAGTTTCTAATAAGAAAAATAAATTAACTTCTGCTGCAGGAATAAACCTAGGAGCAATTGTTACTAAAACAAATGGTATAGCTACACACATTACACACATAATAGGAACTATAATTTTATCATTTTCATTTAGATCAAAACTATCAATAAATAATAAAGCAAAAAGAGCCACTATTAATTTTCCAATTACAGCAGCCGGAACTAGATTTTTATTTTTTGCAGATCTAATAGTAACTGCACCGATAGCTAAACCTAAAGCAGTTAATAAACCCAATATATCTCCAAAAAAATTACCAAGCCGCAAAGAGTCATAAAAAATATAAACAGCGGCCGTAAAAGTTACAAAAATTGCAATCCAAGTTTTTTTATCAGGTAATTCATTTAAAAAAATTGTACCCAAAATAGCCGATAGCATAGGAGCCATAGCAATCATTACTAAAGTATTTGCCACATTTGTATTTTGAATTGAAACAACAAATGTAATATTTGTTATGGAAAATGTACAAATATAGATTAATCCATGGTATCCACTTGTAAGCAGTATTTTAAAAAAATTTAATTTGTAGATTATCAACATTCCAATTAACACTGTAATAAAAGGAATGATTCCTCGATAAAAAACTAAACCCCAAGTATCTATATTTGAAAGTCTTATAAATAAAGAATCTGGAGTTATAAAAATTACTGCAATAAATGCTAGTAAAGAGCCTTTTTGTTGGTCTGTTAAATTATTCAAGTTATTAAATTCTTTTTGAGAGACTTATATTACTAAAATTTACCAATAAGAATAAGGTTTTCTGGAAAAAACATTTTTTATCATTGGTTCAAAATCTTGAAGGGTTAAACTTTTAAAGTTTGGGTCAAAAGAAGATTGATCCCATTTTTCACAGAAAGCTAAAGTATCCTTATAATATTTGTGTCCTTTGTATTTATCTCTTTGATTTCTATTTCCTCCTAAATGATGAGCGTAATAGTACATTTGAAATTCACCATGTTTTTGAATGATCCAGTGTGTTTTTTTACTCACGTACGGTTTTAATATTGAAGCAGCATATTCAGAATGATTTAATGGAGCCAACTCATCTCCAATATCGTGGAGAAGAGCGGCTACAATCATCTCTTCACTAGCTTTATCGTTAAAAGCTCTTGTAGCTGTTTGAAGTGAATGTTCTAATCTAGTAATTTTATAACCCTCTAGAGTAGAAGTTAAACCACTCATAAATTTTATAATTCTATCTGCAGTTCTATTAACATATTTTTTTTCCAGTTTATCTAGAAATAAATAATCTTCTTTAGAACCATCTTTCATTTCTTTAAATTTTACAGTATTCATTTTAATTATTAGATGCAGAGCTTAATAAGGACAGTTGAGTAATTTTGTCATCACCCAATTCATCTATTGGTTTAACAGGATAATCACCTGTAAAATAATGATCTGTCAATTGAGGATAGGTATTATCTCTTTTTTCAAATCCCATTGCTTTATACATTCCTTTAACAGATAAAAAATCTAAAGATTTAGCTCCAATATATTCACAAATCTCTTTATTGTTTTTATTTGCAGCTAAAAGCTCTTTTTTAGTTGGTGTATCAACTCCATAAAAATCAGGATATTTTATTTCTGGACAAGCTATCCTTACATGAACTTCTTTAGCACCTGCATCGTAAAGCATTTTTACAATTTTATGAGAAGTAGTTCCTCTTACTAGAGAGTCATCAATTAATATAATTTTTTTTCCTTTTATTGAGGATTTGTTTGCATTAAGTTTTAGCTTTACTCCTAAACTTCTAATTTTTTGACTTGGTTCAATAAAAGTTCTACCAACATAATGATTTCTAGTTAAGCCTAGTTCAAAATTTTTGCCTACATGTTGAGCAAATCCAAGCGCAGCTGCATTTCCTGAGTCTGGAACAGGAACAATAATATCAGCTTCAATCTTATTTTCTTTTGCAAGTTCAATTCCAAAATTTTTTCTGTGTTCATATGCTGATCTGCCATTTAAGATACTGTCTGGTCTTGCAAAATAAATATATTCGAACACGCAAGGACGTATCTTTCTAGTCGGAAAAGGTTTTATACTTTTTAAAGTATCATTTTCTATATATACAACTTCGCCATTTTCTACATCTCTTATATATTTAGCACCAATAATATCTAATGCACAAGTTTCAGATGCAAAAACATAACTATCCTTTATTTTACCAATTACTAAAGGTCTTATTCCATAGGGATCTCTTACTCCAACTAAAATGTTTTGCGTTAGCATGACTAAAGAATAACCACCTTGAATTTGAAAAATTGCATCAATAATTTTATCAATAGTTTTGTTTCTTTTTGATTTAGCAATTAATTGAACAATTGTCTCTGTATCAGATGTTGTGTAAAAAATTGCTCCATCCTCGACTAGTTTTTTTCTTAAAGATATTGAATTTGTTAAATTGCCATTATGAGCAACTCCAATTCCTCCAGCATTTGTATCAGCGAAAAAAGGCTGTATATTTCTCAAAGTATTTTCACCGGTTGTACTGTATCTATTATGTCCAATAGCATAGTTTCCTTTTAGTTTATTGAGCACTTTTTCTTTATTAAAGTTATCTCCTACTAAACCAAATCTTTTTTCTGAGTAATATTGTTTTCCATCAAATGTGACTATTCCACATCCTTCTTGACCACGATGTTGAAGAGCATGAAGTCCAAGAGCAGTAAATGCTGAAGCATCTTTGTTGTTGCTAACACCAAACACTCCACACTCTTCTCTCAATTTAGGATCAAAGTTCTTCAATTTTTTCTTTAGAATCTTGATATGTTTTTTCATTAGGAAATTCTTTCAACAAATAATTACTACCTTTTTCTAAATATGGAAAGGTAAATGACTTATCTAGATTTATTGGCCATTTATCATGATTATACACAACATGTATAGCAGAAAACACACAAACAGAAATTATATATGATCTAATAAATCCAAAAAAGAATCCAAAAATAGTATCTAAACTTCCTAAACCTGTATATCTGACGGCTTTACTTATCCCTTTGTTAATAAGCAGTATCAAAAAAATCACTATTATAAAGATTGTAATTCCTAAACCTACATCTAATACGTACTCATTATCTATAATATCTTTAACATAAGGTTTTAATCTTGGGAAAATGATTAAAGTTATAATATAAGCTAATAACCATTTAGCCATTGCAAGAATACTTAAAATAAAGCCTTTTTTATAACATTTGATTAAAGATAAAATTGTAATAGTCAAATAAATTAGATCTATAATTGATATTGCGTCATAAAAATTTTTTAATATTTCAATCATTTAAATCTATTTCCCAAAAGGCTTAACTAGCAGAATCAAAGATGGAAGCAGAGTTAAAACTGATATCATTGCCAATAACATTGCAATTCCTGTAAAAATCCCAAAGTAAATAGTAGGTATGAATTTTGATAAAACTAAAATCGAAAACCCAAAAACAATTGTTATAGAAGTATTTAAAATAGCCTTGCCAACTGTAGAGTGACATAAATTCAGAGTTTTATAATAATCTTTTGAATTTTGAAATTCTTCTTTAAATCTATAAATATAGTGAATGCTATTATCTACTGCGATACCAATCGTAATAGCAGCTATAGTAATTGTCATCATATCTAAAGGAATCCCAAGCAAACCTATAATACCTAATATAAAAAAAGCAGCTATAAAATTTGGCACTACTCCAATTAAAGATAGTTTGATATTCTTAAAAAGGACTATAAACATTGCAAATATACCAATCATCACTAAACCTAAGGTTAAAATTTGAGATTTAAAAAGACTTTGGAGTAAGTTATTAAATAAAATTAAAACACCTGCAAGTTTGAACTCACTATCTTTTAATCCAAAATCATTTTTTAAGTCATGATTTATTTTTTTTATTAAATCATTTCTTCTTAAGTTCTCTTGTGAGTCTATAATTCTAAGATTAATTCTAGCTTCATTATCTTTTATTGAAATATAAGGATCAATTATTTCAGTTTTAATACTATCGGGAATTTTAGTATATAAAACTCCCATTTCTAATGTTCCTAGTGGTTTATTATTATTTAGTGATGTTGCAACATCAATAATTGATGAAAATGAAAGTACTTTTCCAACTTGTGGTAAATTATCAAGATAATTATGTATCGACGAAATTCTATCAATTTTATCTTTTGTAAACCAGTATTTTTCATCATCCTGATCGTTTTCATCATCCCAATCTTCAAACTCATCATTATCATCGATTACTTTTTCTTTTTCTGGAAATTTTAAAATAACTTCAAGAGGAGTAGTTCCACCTAATTTTTCATCTATAAGTTTCATTCCTTTATAAATTTCAGTATTTTTACTAAAATAATTTATAAAGCTATTTTCAACTTCAAGACGTTTAATACCAACTAAACTTAGAATTATTATTATTCCTGTAATTAAAAATATCATTTTTTGATTAGTTTGAGATATTTTTGCAAAAAAAGATGTAATTTTAGAATCTTCGTATTTTTTTAAAGAAATATTATCCTTTGGTACTAAATTAATTAAAGTTGGAAGTAAACTAAAAGTAATAATAAATGCTGTCATAAGTCCCAAAGTCATCATCAGCCCAAAATCAATTATAGGCTTTATCTCGCTAAATATTAATGAAAGAAATGCAATTATAGTAGTCAGAACTGTATATAAAATTGGCCAAAACATTTTACTTGTAGTTAAAGTAATAAGTTCAAAAATGTTTTTGTTAGGATAGCTTTCTCTAAGCTGTAAAAATCTTGTACTCATGTGAATATTCATTGCCATCGTCAAAATTAACATTAGTGCAATAAAGTTAGAGGATATAACAGTTACCTTCCAACCTAATAAACCCAGCATTCCCATCATTATTATAACTGAAAAGAAACAACTACTGATCGGTACTATAATCCAAATTAATTTTCTAAATACGAACCATAGAGTAAAAATAATAAATAATAGAACACCTAAACCAAAAACAATTATATCACTTTTTATAAACGTCATCATATCATCTGCAATCATAGGTATTCCCCCCAAATGTATTTTTCCTATATTGCTATAACTTTTTATAATTTTTCTTATTTCAAGAATATTTTCATGATTTTTTTTTTTAAATTTATCTTTGTATATTTCAATTTCTTTATTTGTTTTATTTTTAAAATCTTTAAAATTATTTTCTTTTATATAAACGATGATTCCACTTGTATTACCATCTTCGCTAATTACAAAATTTCTAAATACTGGACTATTTAAAATTTCTGCAAACCCTCTTTCTCTATCTACATCCTCATCTTTTAAAGTTTTAAAATTTTTTAATCTTTCTTGAAGAGGTTTTTCTGAGTTGTCTAATAGAGGAATGTCTAATAGAGTAACTACACTATGTACCCAATTTAAGCTTTGAATCTTATATTTTAAACTTAATAAATTATTAATTGAAGACTCAGATATCATTCCATTATTAGGAGAATATGTTAGAATTAAAAATTCTTTTGATCCATATCTATTAGTTACTTCTCTTAAATATTTAAGATCAGGATCTCCTTCAATTAAAAGCGTATCCGAAGAAGCATCTAATCTAAAATCTTTTGAATGATACCCAAAAAATAATAAAGATATAATTAATATAATAAAAATTGACTTGGGTTTTTTGATTATTGTATTTTGATAAAATTGGGCAAACATTTAACCCCTTTTATATTGAAATTTAGTTATTTTGTAGATCTTTAAATTTAGTAAACATTTCCTCAAATTCTAAGCTTATATTACCGGTAGGACCATGTCTCTGTTTACCAATAATAAGTTCAGCTAAATGGGAAACCTCATTCATTTTTACTTGCCATTCTGCGTGTTCGACAGTTGCTGGTCGAGGTTCTTTGGATCTTAAATAATATGATTCTCTATATACAAACATCACAACATCGGCATCTTGCTCAATAGAGCCTGATTCCCTTAAATCTGCTAATATAGGTTTTTTATCGTCTCTTTGTTCAACAGCTCTTGAAAGTTGAGAAAGAGCTACAACAGGTATTGAGAGTTCTTTAGCAATTGCCTTTAATCCTTGGGTTATTTCAGAAATTTCCTGAACTCTACCATCTCTATTATTAAAAGTTCCTCTCATTAATTGGATATAATCAACTACAACCATATCGAGACCGTAAAGTCTTTTTATTCTTCTTGCTCTATTACTCAATGCAGCAATATTTATTGCTGGAGTTTCATCAATAAATAAAGGGAGCTCAGATATATTTTTTGAGGTTTCAATAAATTTATCGAATTGTTCATCTGAAATTTTTCCCCGTCTTATATCATTAGATTTAATTCTAGATTGTTCTGCTAGAATTCTTGTTGATAATTGCTCAGATGACATTTCTAATGAAAAAAAAGCTACTGATGATTTTTTTCCGCTTTCTTGAATTTTTTGTGCCGCATTAAAAGCTATATTTGTGGCTAAAGCTGTTTTACCCATGGAAGGACGACCTGCTATAATAATTAAATCAGAATTATGCAAACCTCCTAATCTATCATCTAAATCTCTCAGTCCTGTTGGCACACCGACTATTCCTTCATCGTTTTTGTATGCTGCTGACGCCATTTCTATAGTTTGTTTCATAGCCTCATCAAATTTTACTAATGATGAACTAAAAGAACCTTTTTCAGCAAGATCGAATAATAACTTTTCTGATTTTTCAATTATAATTTGTCCATTAACATTTAATTCATTTAGTTTTGCTAAGTCAATTGTATTTTCTGATATTTTAATTAGTTCTCTTCTTACAAACATATCATAAATTATTCTTGAGTATTCTATAGCTTGTCTAGAGGCAGTAGAAAATTTTGTAATCTTAACTAAATATTCTGGTATATTTAATTCATCTTTCTCGTTTTCGAAATAATTCTTTAATGTAATTGGGTTTGCTAACATTCCTTTATAAATGAGATTTTCAATAGCTGAAAAAATTTTTTGATGCATTGGATCATAAAAATTAGTACTTGAAATGATAGTATTTACTTCATCAAATAATTCGTTTGATACCAATATGGATCCAATAACCGATTGTTCAGCCTCTATATTGTTAGGAAGTTCTTTAAAGTTGTCTTTGACTATACTTAATTTATTTTCCATAAATAAATTTTAACTTAAATATTTTTTTAAAAAAATAATAAATATATGTTGGGGAGAAAATTGTATAATTACTGTGTAGCTTCTGCTGCAATCACATTAACAACAATTTCAAAGTCTACTTCGGAGTGTAAGATAACTTTTACCTTAAATTTACCAATTGACTTAATTTCAGTTATTGGTTGTATCATTGATGGTTTAATATCAAGTTTGTCATTTTCTTGTATCAATTTTGAAATTTCTGTTGGTTTTACTGAACCGTAAAGTTCTTTGTTTTCCGTACAAAGTTTTTTAATTTTATACTCTTTACCCTTAATTTTTTCTAAAATTTTTTGGGCTTGATTTTTTTTTTCAGCATCTTTTTTACCTAATTCAATTTTAATTTTATTTACTTCGGCAACATTTTCTTTAGAAGCATAAAGAGCTTTTTTACTTGAAATTAAAAAATTTCTAGCAAAACCTCTTTTGACATCTATGATCTCTCCTATAGATCCGATTTTTCTTAAATTTTCTAAAAGAATAACTTTCATTTAAATTAAAGCTAAGTTTCTTGCTCTTTTGATAGATAAAGAAAGCTCTCTTTGTTTTTTTTGAGAAACATTTGTAATTCTCGAAGGTAATATTTTACCATTTTCTGACACATATTTTTTTAATAATTTAATGTTTTTATAATCAATTTCAGGTGCACCCTTGACTGATAAAGGACAAGATTTTTTAAATTTATACTTATTTGGTTGAAATATGCTTAGTTTTGCAAAATTACTTTGTTTATTTTTTTTATTATTAGCTTTTTTTTTTGATGACATAATTAATCTTTTTTATACTCTTTTTTTTTCATTTTCATCTTTTTTTTGAAAATATTTTTCTTTTAAATCAAACTTTTTAACTTTGACTGTCATATATCTTAAAAGATTTTTATCTATAGCTTCATTTTTTTCTAGCTCAGCAATAATATTACCTGCACCTTTTATTTTAAAATGCATGTAAATACCTTTTTTATTTTTTTTAATAGAATAAGCTAAATTTAATAAACCCCATTCTTCTTTTTGCACTATTTTACCATCATTTTTCTCTATAATTTTAGAGTATTTTTCAGTTAAAGATTTGATCTGAGCTGGACTTGTATCTTGTCTAGCAACAATGGTATGTTCGTATAAATTCATAATTGTTCTTTAATAAAAAATGAGGATATACTATTATAATAATTGAATTACAACATTAAAAACCACTATAAACTTTAAATATTTAAATGTTTTCTGTTATTTTTCCAGGTCAAGGCTCACAATTAGTAGGAATGGGTAAAGACTTTTATGATAAATATAGTTTAGTTCAAAATTTATTCAAAGAAGCAGACGAAATTCTTGGATTTTCTTTAACAGATATTATTTTAAATGGTCCTAAGAATGCATTGGATTTAACAGAAAATACACAACCTGCAATATTTTTAATAAGCTACTCAATCTTTAAATTAATTAAAGAAGAGTTTAAAATTAATTTAAATAAAGCAAAATTTTTTGCCGGACATTCATTAGGAGAGTATTCAGCTTTAACTTTAGCTGAATCTTTATCATTTATAGATACTTTAAAAATATTAAAAGTTAGAGGAAAAGCTATGCAAAACTCTTTGCCCGCAGGAGCAGGAGGCATGGTTGCTGTTTTAGGGTCAGAAATTGAAAAAATTGAGAGCATGATCAATGAAAATCAGAATAAATATGAATGCTTTATTGCAAATGACAATTCAGTTGGTCAAATAGTATTGAGTGGAAAAATAGAGGATTTAGATAAAATGATGATTGATTTAAAGGCTGCTAATATCAAAAATATTAGATTGCCTGTAAGTGCTCCATTTCATTGCAAATTAATGAATAAGGCAACAATCATTATGAATGAAGAAATATCAAAATTAAATTTTAAAGAACCCAAGAATATTTTAATTTCAAATGTAACAGGAAAAGAAATATCTGATGTAAAAGATCTAAAAAGTTTGATGGTTAAGCAAATTGAAAGCAGAGTCCGATGGAGAGAGAGTATTTTATTAATGATTAATAATGGAATTAATGAATTTATAGAAATTGGTCCTGGAAAAGTCTTATCGGGTTTAATAAAAAGAATTAATAAAAACGTTAAAGTTAGTGCAATAAATTCAGAAGAAGATATAAAGCTAATTAATATTAATGACTAGTTTAAAAAATAAAAATATTATAGTTACAGGCGCTTCTGGAGGCATAGGTAATTCGATAGTTGAAAAATTATTTAAAAATGGTGCTAATATTCTAGCAACAGGTACAAAAGTTGAAAAATTAGAAGAACTAAAAAATAAATTTAATAATATCAAAATATTAAAATTTGATATTTCTCAACATGAACAAATAGAAGAATTTATAAATAATGCAACGGATACTCTCGGAGGGACACTTGACTGTGTAATTAATAATGCTGGTATTACAAAAGATAACTTAACAATTAGGATGAGTCTTGAAGAATGGAAAAAAGTAATTGATACTAATTTAACCTCAACTTTTTTAATGTGTAAATTTTCTATAAAGAAAATGCTTAAAAATAAGTCTGGTAAAATCGTTAATATTACATCTGTAGTAAGTCATACAGGTAATGTTGGTCAAGCTAACTATACAGCATCAAAAGCAGGTATAGTCGGTATGTCAAAAAGTTTGGCAATAGAGTATGCCAAAAAAAATATTAATATAAATTGTATATCTCCAGGTTTTATTAAAACTGTGATGACAGATCAAATAGAGGAAAATCATAAAGAGGCTATAATTGCTAAAATTCCATCTAATAGACTAGGTAATCCTAATGATATAGCAAACGCTGTTGCATTCTTAAGCTCTGATCAAGCTGACTATATAAATGGAGAGACATTGCATGTTAATGGAGGGATGTATTTAGGTTGACAAAATTACTTTTTGAACTATTAACGAAATATAACAAAAAGGAAGATTATGTCAGAAGATGTTTCAAATAAAGTTAAAAAAATTGTAGCAGATCATTTAGGTATTGATGAAGCTAAAGTGCAAGACGATTCTAGCTTTATAGATGATCTTGGTGCAGACAGTTTAGATACTGTTGAATTGGTTATGGCTTTCGAAGAAGAATTTGGATCTGAAATTTCAGATAGTGAAGCTGAAAAAATTCTTACTGTAGGAGATGCTGTTAAATTTATTGAAGGCAAAGCAAATTAAAGATTTTAATGTCCATAAAAAAAGATGGGATAATGGTAATTCTATCATCCCCATCTGGCGCAGGAAAGACTACTTTAGTAAAACTTTTATCTACAAATAAAAATTTTTATACTTCTATTTCTCATACTACAAGAAAACCAAGACCTGATGAAATCCCAAACCAAGATTATTATTTTGTAGATAATAAAAAATTTGAAAGTTTGATAAAAAATGAGGAATTCTTAGAATACGCAAAAGTATTTAGTCATCTTTATGGAACAACAAGATCACCAATAATAGAAAAATTAGAAAAAGGTAGAAATGTAGTATTTGATATAGATTGGCAGGGCGCTGACCAGATTAAGAATAAAAAATTAAATTATAAATTAATCACTTTTTTTATTTTACCACCAAGTAAAGAAGTATTATTTAAAAGATTATCTAATAGAGACATGAAAGATAAATTAATTGTAGAAGAAAGGATGCAAGAATTTAGTAGGGATGTATTACATTGGATTAATTATGATTATGTTATAATTAATGATAATCTAAATGAATGTTACTCTAAAATAAGTAATTTGATAGATGCTGAAATGAATAATGGTTCAAAAGATTATGATAAAGAATATATTAGAAGACATATCGATAAATTAATTTCTTAAACTTTCAAATTCTTTGACTAATTTAAAATATGTTTCAGGTTCAAGGTTTTGCGGTCTAAGATTTAGATCAATATTAAATTTTTTCGATATTTCCTCTGCATTTTTAAAAATTTGATTAAAAGGCTTTTTTAACATTTTTCTTCTTTGATTGAAAAAAATTCTAGTGAGTTTTTCAAGATTTTGGGCATTGTTTAATTTAAAAAATTTTTTTTTAGGAGTGAATATCAATAATGAACTATCAATCTTTGGTTGTGGAGAAAAACTCTGAGGCTTAATATCTATTATTTTTTTTATATCTAATTTCCAGTTTGATAAAATTGACAATCTACCATAATTTGAATTATTTGATTTAGCTATAATTCTATCAGCAACTTCTTTTTGAAACATTAAAACTAAGCATTCAAACCAAATTTTTGTCTCCATACTTATAATCCATTTAGAGAGAATTTCTGTTGAAATATTATAAGGTAAATTTCCAAAAACAGTTAATTTGTTTTTAGAGATTTTATTTTCAGAAATTTTTAAGATATCATCATTAATGATTTCTATATCATCATTAAATTTTTTTTTTAATAATAAAGATAAATCATTATCTTTTTCTACAACATAAAATTTTTTTGGATTTTTTTTTAAAATATAAGTCGTTAAATTTCCACTACCAGGACCAATTTCTAAGATTTCTTTATTACTAATATCTACTGTATTTACAATTTGTTTAAGAATATTTTTATCTATTAAAAAATTTTGACCAAGACTTTTTTTAGTTTTAATATTCACTTATTTATCTAGAAATTTTAAAGCATTTATTAAGCTTTGAGGATTAGATAAATTTTTTCCTAACATAGAAGAATTTGGACCATGGTCTGGTGAAATACGAATGAAAGGTAAACCCAAGGTCATATTAATTGCATCAAAACCTAATAAAGCTTTCATAGGAGTTAGGACCTGATCGTGATACATACCTATAATTATATCAAAATTTTTTAAATTCTCTTTTACAAATATAGTGTCAGCAGGAAAAGGGCCTTTTACATTGTATTTTCTTTTATTTAAATTTTTTATTGCAGGTAGAATAATTCTATCTTCTTCACAATCCTTAAAATTACTTTCACAGTGAGGGTTAAGTCCTGTTATTCCAATTTTTGGCTTTTTATTAAAATTTTTTTTATAGAATTTAGTAATAAGTTCTACATGAGTATATATTTTTTTTTTTGAAATCATTTTGTTAACATTCTTTAATGCTAGATGTGTAGTTATTGGACTAACTGATAATTTCTTATTAAATATAACCATAGCCACATCTTTGTATTTTGTCTTTTCTGATAAATATTCAGTAATGCCTAAGTTTTTTCCATTTAAAAAATATTTTTTTGATATGGGGCCATTAATTAAGCCAGAACAGTATTTTTTTTTAAGAATTTCTAGGGCAATTTTAAATGATTTATTAATATAGAAATTTGATTTTTTAGAAATTTTATCAAATGGTTTTTTAAAATTAAATTTCACATCTATTAAATTAATCTTTTTTTTATCTAATATGTTAAAATTTATTTTATTTTTATTGATATCATTTATTTTAAAATTAAATCTTAATTTTTTCATTTGTTTTAAAACTAATTCTTTAGAGGCAATTAAAATAATTGGCTTTTTTAATTTCATTTTTTTTTTAGATTTAAAAAATATTTCAAGAAAAATACTATAGGGCTCTCCAGCAACAATAATTATAGGTTTATTATTCACTTATTACGGAATTTAGTTTAATTTTATTAAAATAAATAATTGAAAATTGATTATATTGTTTATTTGTTTCAAAATTAATTGTTTCAGCTATTAATTTTTCTTTATCCATAACAATTTTTTTTTGTTTTTTATCATCAATTTTTAAAATCATAAATCCATTTGTTATATTTATAGGTTGCGATATTTCACCTATTTTTAAATTTATAATAGCAGTTAGAGCTGCTTGTGATAATTGTTTTTCATCAAACCAACCTATACTACCTCCAAATTTTGATGAGTCTGATATACTATGTATATTGGCAGCGTTTTTAAAACCTTGTTCATTAATATCTTTTTTAATTAATTCTACTTTATTATTTAATTCAGCGCTATCAGTAATTTGAAAAATAATTTCAGATAATTGATATTCTGTTGCAAGTTCATTTTTATTCATTCTTTCTTCTACTTGTTGTCTTATTAATTCGTCATTTATATTTATTTGGTTATTATACTTTGCGCCAATTAACTTATTCCAAAGCATTTCAATTTCAATTTTATTTTTAACTATTTCTAATTCTAAATCATATTCACTTAAATAATTTTCAAATTCATTTAAATTATTCATACCTACTTTTTTGTAAAAAATTTCAATAACATCGTTTAAGTAATCAGAAGATGTGCCAAATTCATAGTATTTCTCTAGTTCATTTTTTTTAATTTTTTCTTTTATTATCGACTCTTTTGATAATTTAAGTAAGGTATTTTTATCAGTATTTTTTAATTCATTATTTAAAGCAACCAAATATTTGTATTCAGTCTCTAGGTCTATATTGGTGACTATTTCATTATTTACTTTAAATGAAATGTAGCTTTCAATTGATTTTACAGGTGTAAATAATATTAAAATAAAAAATATATAACTAATTAATTTCATTTTTGATTTAAATTTGGTGAATTAACTTTTCCAAAAGGCATTATAGTAATTGAAAAAAATAATTGTTCATCTGGTTTTAAAGAACCATCGCTATAAAAATCCTTCTTATATTCTAAGCCTGCAACAAGACAATCATTTTTATATTGATATATTAAGTTATAATATTCTGTTAAATCTTTCTCTTTATTTTTTCTTGTTTTAAAGCTTAAAGATGAACTTTCATTAAGTATAAGTTTTGATTCATTTGATATATAACTATTAGTACCTATTACATTCTTTTTTTCTAAAAAATCGAAAGTCGATATAAATTTGTTAAAGTTAAAAGTAGATTTAATTTGATTTAAATTTAAAGTTTTTAAATCATTATCTAAAGCAAAATTATAGTTAAGGTCTAAAAATTTATTTGCATTAAAATCTATATTGCCAAATACATTAGAATGTTTGTCTCCAAGTGTGCTATTTTTTGGTAATTTATCATTTTTTTCATCCCTAAAAGCTGTAGCTAGGTCAACAGATAGAATCTCTCTATTATTATCTTTACTATCAAATAATGAATATTTATTTCCTATAGTAATTGATTGGCCTCCCTCAACTGTGTCAGAGGAACCAATTCTATTTATTGAAAAGATATTATCAACATCTATTTCTCTATCATCTTTAGACCTATTCTTTGATTTATTTGGGCTATATCTTAAAGACATAGTTGGTGTAATTGTACTTAAAAAATTTTTACTTATTTTTTGTAGAGGGTATTTCATTTCATAATTTATAATAGATTGCAGAGATGTTTCTGCTTTATTCTTATAATTTGTAGATCTTTTTGAATCAGCATTAAAATTTTTTATCAAAATTTCATAATTACTTACTAATCCTAAGGAACTAATTCTATTAAAGGATTTGTAGCTTAAATCGTTTACAAGTGTTTTTTCATAAATATTTGTATTAAATAATTTACTGACCCCTGAAGTTTCTAAAGACAGGTTTCCAGTTTCAAAATCTTTGATATTTTTTGATATATTTATATTAGGAAATATGTATTCATATCTATCACTCTCTAAACGATTTAAATTTTCATATGTTTCAGCTGACAAATCGATATTTAGATCATCTCTATTGAAATTAAGATCTAAGCTTGAATGTAAAATATTTTCGGAATCTATTAATGGTGATTTTAATTTGTAAGTTTTTAAATATTCATCATTAGATGTTTGCTGAATTTTCAAATCTAATTTTGCACTATCAAAATTGTTTGAGTTTAAATTGAATTCAGATTTTAAAAAAAAATGTGTTGGATTATCTTTTTCTTCATTAAAAGATAATATATTTTCATTTTTTATACTCATATCAACTATATGTTTAGAATTTTTTTTATAATTTCTGTATTCCGCTTGATATACCGCTTTACCATTATCATAAATTCTTGGAGAGAAAGTTAAATCAGTTGAGTCTGAAATAGCAAAAAAGTAAGGAGTTGAAGTATAATTTCCGAGATTATTTGATTGTGAAAATCTAGGAATTAAAAAACCAGACTGTCTTTTAACAGTGTGATCAGGATGAAAAAATTTTGGAAAATATAATACTGGAATATCATATATTTTTAATAAAGCATTTTTATAATTTAGAGTTTTTTTAACTTTGTCGTGTTGGATTTCTTCTGATTCCAAAACCCATGGTGGACAATCATCATTTTTTTTACAAGTTGTAAAAACTCCTTTATTAATTTTAGTTTTGTCTTTTTTTAAGAATAAAGCATTACCTTTAAGTCTAGGCTCATTGCCATTAGATTTCATACTAGAGTTGTTAAAATTTAAACTTAAATCTTTTCCAAGAATTTCATTGGTTTTCATATTATAGCTAATATTTTCTATTTCATATAAATTACCCTCATAATCACTTATATTTACACCACTAGCAGTTAAAACCTCATTAATTGTTGAAAAATTAAAATTTCTTAAATTAAATTTATTATTATTATTGTCAGTGATAAAAGTTTTTTCTTTTGAATAAATTTTGTTCAAATTTCTATCATGTGTAATATTTGAAGATTTGATGATATGACCTGTATTCAATTCAATTATTGTTTCATCTTTTGAGATAATTTTATTTAATTTTTTAAAAAAAATAATATTATTAGATTTTAAAAGGCTTCCATCTTTATTATCTTTTACTAAAATTTTTTCTTTAACATTTAATATAGATTTAATTTTATCAAATTTAAATTCTTCACCTGTAATTACTAGACCTAATCCATCGTCAATTTCAATACCACCAGTACCTTTCAATAAGTTTCCATTATCAAGAGTTTCTATCTCTGAAGCATTAAATTTTAGTACATCACTTAAAACTAAATTTGGAAAAAAAATCAAAAAGATAAAAAAAATTTTTATTATATAATGAAATTTATTTTTCATTAATCCTCACTAAGCCAACAGAACAAAATAATAGTAATATGAATTGAACAAACCAAACAGAAAACATTAAAGAAATTTTTTGATTTTCAACTAAAACATTAAATAAATAATTTGCATAGAAGACTATTACAGATACTAAGATGCCTATTATTAAATAAAAAATACGCGGTTTATTATGTCCAATATTTAACATCAGAATAGACGCAATACAAACCATTATAGACAAATAGATTGGATACATATAGAGATTTAAAAGATGAGAATTTATTTTTACTGTCGAATAACCTAGTGAAGTGTAATCTTTTTTTAATTTATTTAATTTTATTAAATCTAGTGCAGATAAATTAGAAAAAAGTGTTGAAATTATTTCAACATCAAAATTAGTCCTAAATATCATCGGTTCTTGTTTTTTTATTGTAATATTGTCCTCAGTAATATTAGCATTTTTTATTACCCAGTTCTTATTTTTAATATTTATATTTTCTGATGAAATTAATCTTAAAAAATTATGATCATTGTCAAACTGACTTATTATCACTTCTTTTAAATTTTCATTGTATATATTTTTAGCATTTATATAATTAATTTTCTCACTTACATAATCTTTAATCCAAAGGCCATTAGCCGTAATAACAGCCAAATATTTATCATCTTTTGTATGGTTGTTTTTAATATCCAAGTATAAAAATTTTAAATTTGATGAAATATTATAAAAAATTAAAACTAAAAAAACTCCAAGAAAAAAAGAGGTACTTAAAACAACACCGATGATTTTTAAGTTGGATAGACCAAAACTTTTATAAATGATTAATTCATTTTTATCCAAAATTTCAATAAAAAAATTCATTGCACCAATTAAAAAGATGAAAGGGAATACATCAAATAAAACTGAGGAGGCATTTAGTAATGTTAAATAAAAAGGAATAAAAAAACCAACATCTAGATTTTTAAAAAAAATTATTTCTTGAAGAATATTGAGGATCAAAATTAAGCTGAAAAAGAAAATACTAAAATTAAATATATTTTTTAAAAAAGAAAAAATTATATTTTTTTTATAGGTTAAAATCATCTTTTATACTTAGTGTAATTATTTTTTTTATAAAAAAGTATATATAAAATTAAAAATAAAATTATAGGAAATACTAATGAAACCACTAGATTAAAATCTGATACCCCAGAAAAATTTACTGATATTTCAGAAAGAACAATTAAAGCTACACCAAGAAAGAAAATTAAAAATTTAATATTCTTAAATTTTTTTTCTTCATGATTACTCATGAGTAAAAAAATTACAATAGAAGATAGTAAAAATAAATAGAATGGTTTGTAAATTCTTTTATAGATTTCAGATACAATTTCATCAATACCATCTTTATTACAAATTAAATACTCTTCTATATAAGATATTTTTTTTATTAAAATATAGTTTACACATCTCAATAACTCTGTAATGTATGTTTCTTGTACTTTTCTATATGTAGTTGATTTAGTTACAAATTTAGAAAGATTAAAATCAGTTTTTTCAAAATTAAAAGACGAACTTTTTCCATCTCTATACATATTCAAAAATTTTCCATCATAAAGTCTTAATATTCTTCTATTATCTTGAGAAATTAATTGACCTTTTTTTGCAATTATAATTCTAGGTGATGAGCCACTGTCATCTTTTAAATAAATATTTCTTAAATCATTCATTGAGTTTTTTGTCTCAATAAAAATTGTTAATTTTTCAACTGTATCAATAAATTTTTTTTCTTGAAATAAAGATGGAAAAAAATCCAAAGTTGAGTCCTGAATAAACTCTCTAGCCTTATTTTGCATATATGGACTTAAAATAGTACTTATAAAAACTTGAATTAGAAAAAATAAAAATGTGTAACGTAAAATAACATTATAAAAATTAATTTTGTTTATTCCATTAATCCAAAATATTTTAAGTTCATTATTATTTTCATATTTGATTATATTATAGAATAAAGACGTAAAAAATATTATAGGTAGTACTTGGCCAAAAATTTTTGGGAAAACTAAGAGTGTATAATTTACATAAATAAAAAAACTGTGTCCATCCTCAGATACTATATCTAGATTATTTACAGCTCTAATGGCCCAAACAATAAATGTTATACTAAGTGAGGTTAATAAAAAAAAATAAGTATTTTGTGTTAAAAATTTTTTAAAGACAATTTTTTCATTGATAAATAGCATTTTTAATTTATAAGACCTTTCAACTAGAAGTATATATATATAAAATCAATGACTGTTCAAGTTCTCTATAAAAATAAGTTAAAATTATCTAATACGGGTGTAATTGCTTTATTTACACAGGACAAATTCAAAACAAAAAATTTAAAGACTTTTTTATCGAAAAAAGAAGCAGCTTATGTTGAAAAAATTTTGAAAAATAGGAAAGAAAATAAAGAGAAAATTATTTCTTTTAATATAAATGAAAAAACTAATCTTATATTAATTTCTTTAAAAAAAGATTTAAAAGAGTCAGATATTGAAAATTTAGGAGCAGAATTTTACAATTTTATAAAAAAAAATTTATTCAATGATATATCTATAATTACTGAAAGTATTCAAAGAAAATCAATTGAAAATTTTGTAGGTCATTTTATTCATGGATTTAAATTGAAATCGTATGAATTTAATATTTATAAATCAAAAAAAGTCAAAAACAATATAATAATAAATTTAATTGGAAAACAAAGTGATTTATTTTTAAAAAATAAATTAAAATTTAAAGCGTTAGAAGAAGGAACATTTTTTACTAGAGATTTAGTTTCTGAACCAGGAAATATTTTGCATCCAGACGAATATGCAAAGAGATTAATGAAATTAAGAAAGTATGGATTAAAAGTTACAGTTTATGATCAAAAAAAATTAAAAAAATTAGGATGCAATGCTTTATTAGGAGTTGGACAGGGAAGCATAAGAGGTTCATATCTCGTAACTATTGAATGGAACGGAAGTAAATCTAAATCAAAACCTTTAGCATTTGTTGGTAAAGGAGTTTGTTTCGATACTGGCGGTTATTCACTAAAACCTGCAAGATTTATGGAAGACATGACTTATGATATGGCTGGCTCAGCTGCAGTAGTAGGTTTAATGAAAACTTTAGCTTTAAGAAAAGCAAAAATTAATGCTGTTGGTACGGTAGGTCTTGTTGAAAATATGGTAAGTGGAAATGCTCAAAGACCGGGTGATATAGTAAAATCTTATAGTGGAAAAACTATAGAGGTATTAAATACTGATGCTGAAGGTAGATTAGTTTTAGCAGATGCTTTAACTTTTACAGAGAAAAAATTTAATCCTAAATTCATGATTGATTTAGCAACATTAACTGGAGCTATTATTGTTTCTTTAGGTTCAGAGTATGCAGGACTTTTTTCTAACAATGATGAACTTTCAAAACAATTACTTGAAGCTGGTAAAAGAGTTGATGAAAAATTATGGAGAATGCCTCTTCATAAAAATTATGACAAACTTATGGACTCTAAAAATGCAGATATGCAAAATATAAACTATGTAGGAGGAGCTGGTTCAACAACAGCAGCACAATTTTTACAAAGATTTATTATTAACAAAACTCCTTGGGCTCATCTTGATATAGCTGGAATGGCTTTTTCAAAATATGGTGGAGCTTTAAATCCTAGTGGAGCAACAGGGTATGGAGTAAGATTATTAAATCAATTAGTAGAAGATAATTATGAGTAATTTAGAAAAGACTTTATCAATAATTAAACCTGATGCAGTTGAAAGAAATTTAGAAAATGAAATAAAGGGAATGTTTACGAATAATGGTTTTAATATTGTAAAAAATAAAAAAATTCAAATATCCAAATCTGAAGCAGAACAATTTTATAAGGTACATGAAACAAAGCCATTTTATAATGATTTATGTAATTATCTATCATCAGGTCCAATAGTTGTAATGATACTGGAAAAAGAAAATGCCATTCAAGAAAATAGAGATTTAATGGGATCAACAAAACCAGAAGATGCCGCAGAGGGAACAATAAGAAAAAAGTATGGAATTTCTATCGATAAAAACTCTGTACATGGCTCAGATAGCTTAGAAAACGCCAAAATAGAAATCAATTTTTTTTTTAAAGATTAACTAAAAATTTTCATTATTGCTGCAGGATATAATTTATGTTCTTCTTTAAGAACTTTTTTTGCCAAAGATATTGCATTATCTTTAGATGTAATTTTTATTTTTTTTTGTAATATTTTCTTACCAGAGTCTAATTTTGCAGTTACATAATGAACTGTACATCCTGCAAATTTATCTTTATTTTTAATAGCTTTGTGATGAGTATTTAAACCTTTATACTTTGGAAGCAAGGAAGGATGTATATTAATTATTTTTCCTTTAAAATTTTTTATGAAATTTTTTGATAAAATTTTCATAAAACCTGCAAGAGCAATAAACTTTATATTTCTATTTTTCAATAATGATAATATTTTTTTTTCTGATTCTTTTAAATTTTTAAAATTAAATATTTTTTTTCTTATTCCAAATTGATTTGCAAACCTTAAGCCTTTGGCTTTAGGTGTATTTGAAATAATTAAGTCTACTGTTATAGGTGAATTTTTATTTTTAGAAAATTTAATAATATTTTTTAAATTACTTCCTTTTCCAGAAATAAAAATTGCAGTTTTTATTTTTTTAG
The DNA here is from genome assembly GCA_902579985.1 of uncultured Pelagibacteraceae bacterium. GTDB lineage: Bacteria > Pseudomonadota > Alphaproteobacteria > Pelagibacterales > Pelagibacteraceae > Pelagibacter. The sequence goes on from CACHIV010000004.1 coordinate 22,626, forward strand.
GACCAATTAATTTTCCCATTAATTTTTACTTTATCTTTTCCTGAAGAAATAGTTCCAATGATATATGGTTTAAATTCTTTACTAAAAAATTTTTCAATTTTATTAATATTTTTTGGATTTACAATTAAGCAAAAACCAACTCCACAATTAAAAGTTTTTAACATTTCTTTATCTTCTATATTTTTCATTTTTAACCATTTAAAAATTTTTTTAGTTTTAATCTTGTTCAAATCAATATTTGCTACTAACCCATCTGGAATCACTCTCTTGATATTTTCTGATAATCCTCCACCAGTAATATTTGCACATCCATTTATTAGGTTGTTATTAATTAGTTTCAAAACTTCATCTACATAAATTTTGGTTGGCTTTAACATTTCATTTTTTAAGAAATTATTATTTTTAAGATTAATTCTTCCTTTTTTCAAAATATATCTAACTAAAGAATAGCCATTGGAGTGCATTCCACTTGAAGGTATTGCCATTATTAAATCATTTTTTTTAATTTTTTTTTTATTTAGAATTTTTTTTTCATCAACGACACCAACCGCAAACCCAGCAATATCGAACTTGTTTTTTTCATATGTACCTGGCATTTCTGCAGTTTCTCCTCCAACAAGTTCACATTTAGAAATTTTACACCCTTTTATGATACCTTTGATAATTGATTTTAATTTTTTTATATCAATTTTATTAATCGATATATAATCTAAAAATAATAACGGTTTAGCTCCTTGAACAATTAGATCATTTACACTCATAGCAACTAGATCAATTCCAATTGTGTCATATTTTTTAAGTATATTTGCAATTTCGATTTTTGTTCCAACCCCATCAGTACACGCTACAATTTTAGGTTTTTTTAGGTTTTTTGGAATACTTGAAATTGAACCAAAACCACCAATATTACTAAACTTTTTTTTGCCTCTATTATTTGTTGAAATTGAAGATATAAATTTAACAAAATTATCAGCAGCATTTATGTTTACACCACTTTTTTCATAGGTAAATTTTTCTTTTTTCATTAGTATAAAGTATGCAAATTATTAATAAATTATTTAGATTAAAAAAAGTATATATTTTTTTTACTTCATTCTTTCTATTTATAATAATTTTTTCCACAACTTTTTTACAAGCAAGTACTTTTAAAGTAACTGATATTGAAATATCTTCACCATTTGAGCTTAATTTTAATAAAAATACGGTAATCGATGAAGGTTTTCGAACTTCATTTTCAAATTTATTATCTATGATTACAACCTCAGGTGATAAAAATAGAATTGAAAAAATTTCTATGAAAGAAATTAAGAGTATGATTGACTCTTTTACTATTAGTAATGAAAAATTTATTAATAATGAATATTTTGCTCAATTGGAAACTTCGTTTAATAAAAAAAAGATATTGAATTTTCTAGAGAGAAAAAGTGTATTTCCATCCATGCCAATTAAAAATAAAGTTTTATTGGTACCAATAATTGTAGATACAGAAACAGATAATATTTATTTATTTAATAACAACATTTTTTATGAAAGATGGAATGATATAAAAAAAAATTATCAATTACTAGAATACCTTTTACCAAATGAAGATATTGAGGATTTAAATAAGATTCAAAAAATGTCAAATGATATAGAAACATATAATTTTTCAAATCTAATAAAGAAATATGATCTAAAAGATTATATAATTTCAATTATATATAAAGATAAAGAAGAAATTAAAATATTATCAAAAATTAATTTAAATGATTCACTTAAAATTAATAATCAAAAATATTCTAATTTAAAATTTAATAATGAAAAAGATATCAATAAAATTTTAGAAAACTTAAAAAATGTATATGAAGATCAATGGAAAAGAAATAATGAGATAAATACTTCTATTAAATTACCTTTGACAGTATCTATAGATTCTAAAAATTATGATAAAATTTTAAAATTAGAAGCTATACTTGATAATTATGATTTAATTTCAGATTTTTATATTTTAAAGTTTGATAGTCAGAACATTCAATATAAAATAATTTACAATGGTTCTCCTAAAACATTTTTAAATGACATGAGTAAGAAAAATTTTGATTTGGTAATGGAAAATAATATTTGGAAAGTTCAATGAAAAATTTGAATCAATTATTATTAGATTTTGATTTTGAACAAAATTTTAAAGACGATGATTTTTATGTAAGTAAAAGTAATTTTTACACTTTTGAATTAATTCATAAATGGCCTAATTGGGAAAAAAACATTTTGAATATAAGTGGAGAAAAATTCTCTGGGAAGACTCATTTAGTAAATATTTTTTTAAAAAAATTTAATGGAATTCGAATTGAGACTGACTTACTAAATAATGAAAGCTTCAAATCAGTTAGAATTTATCAAAATATTATTTTAGAGGATTTGAGTTTAGATGTTGATGAAAAACTTATTTATACACTTTTTAATTTAGTAGACCAAAATAACAAATTTCTCATAATCACATCAAAAAAACCAATAGTTGAAATGAATTTTAAACTTAAAGATCTTAGGTCAAGAACTAAAAACTGTCTTTTAGCAAAAATTGATATACCAGATGATGAACTTATGTTTGCCTTAATTCTGAAAAATTTTTCTGACCGACAGATTATTATAGATAAAAAATTGATTGATTTTATTATTAAAAGAATAGATAGATCGTATGACAAAATATTTGAATTCATATATAAAATTGATGAATTAAGTTTAAAAAAAAAAAAACGAATTGATATTAAATCGATCAAAGAAGTATTGAAAGCTTAGCTTGAATAAATATAGAACACATAATTGTAGCGAATTAACAAAAAAAAATAATGCTGAGAATGTTATTTTATCTGGCTGGATAAATAAAAAACGTGACCATGGAAATTTACTTTTTATAGATTTGAGAGATAACTACGGCGTGACTCAATGTGTCATTGATAAAAGTAACAAATATTTCATTAAGTTAGAAAAGATTCAGTTAGAAAGTGTAATTAAGATATTAGGCAAAGTTGTTAATAGAAGTAATGAAACTATTAACTCCGAACTTAAAACCGGTGAAATTGAAGTCATTATAGATTCTTTTGAAACTCTAGGTAATTGTAAAGAACTTCCAATGCCAGTATTTACTGATCAAGAATACTCTGAGGAAATAAGACTTAAATATAGATTTTTGGATTTAAGAAGAAAAAAAATACATGAAAATATTATTTTACGATCAAAAGTTATTTCTTTTATAAGAAAAGAAATGAATGAATTAGGTTTTTTAGAATTTCAAACACCTATACTTACATCTTCAAGCCCTGAAGGTGCTAGAGATTTTCTAGTACCAAGTAGATTAAATCCTGGTAAATTTTATGCTCTTCCACAAGCTCCACAACAATTTAAACAATTAATTATGGTTTCAGGTTTTGATAAATATTTTCAAATAGCACCTTGTTTTAGGGATGAAGATGCAAGAGCTGACAGAAGTCCAGGGGAATTTTACCAGTTAGATTTGGAAATGTCATTTGTCGAACAAGAGGATGTTTTTAATGTTGTAGAAAAATTGATGAAAAATTTATTTAAAAAATTTTCATCAAAAAAATTCTTATATAATAAGTTTCCAAGAATTCCATATAAAGAGGCAATGTTAAAATATGGTACTGATAAACCAGATTTACGAAATCCATTATTAATAAATGATTTAACAAGTATTTTTACAAGGGAAGATGTAAAATTTGACATTTTCAAAAAATTGGTAAAATCAGGATCAAAAGTAAGAGCAATTATTACAAAAAATACAAAGGATAAACCTAGAAGCTTTTTTGATAATATAGATAAATGGGCTAAAGACCAAGGAGCCTCAGGTTTGGCATATTTCACTATTGAAAATGGTAAAGAAATTTCTGCAAAAGGACCAGTAGGTAAATTTTTTTCATCAGAGTCATTAAATGAAATAATGAAAACTACAGGAGCAAAAGTAGGGGATAGTATATTTTTTGCATGTGGAAAAATAAATGAAGTTGAAAAAATTTCTTCTATTGCGAGAGAAAAAATAGCTCAAGATTTAGATTTAATTGATAAAAGTTCTTTCGCTTTCTGTTGGATAGTTGATTACCCAATGTTTGAAATAGATGATAATAATAAGATTAAATTTAGCCATAATCCTTTTTCAATGCCACAAGGAGAGATTGAAAAAGTTGATTTTAAAAATCCATTAAACATAAAAGCTTATCAGTATGATATTGTTTGTAATGGTGTCGAATTATCTTCAGGTGCTATTAGAAATCATAAACCAGATTTGATGTATAAATTATTTTCTATTGCAGGTTATGATAAAAAACAAGTAGATAATAAATTCAGTGGTATGATAAATGCTTTAAGTTATGGAGCTCCCCCGCATGGAGGTATAGCGCCAGGAATTGACAGAATTGTTATGCTTTTAGCTGAAGAAAAAAATATAAGAGAAGTAACAATGTTTCCTATGAATCAGAATGCGCAAGATTTGATGATGAACGCACCTTCAGAAATTAATGAAGATCAACTTAAAGAATTAGGATTAGCTTTAAAGTCTAAAAAATAATATTACTTTTTACCCTTAAGACTGATTTTTATATCTGATAAATCAACAAGGTTTTTTTTATAATTATTTCTTACAAAACCTTTACTAGTAATATCCCTTACAATTTTAAGTAATTGATTTTGACCTTCAGAATTATCTTCATCAACGTAAGATTTGTCATTACTACCAATAGCAGGTGTGTGTGCTAAATCTTCTCTATTTTGATAAGAAATTGCAAGCTCTCTAAATATATAGTCTAATATAGAGGAAGCGCTCATTATTCTATCATTACCAATAACTTTTCCCGAGGGTTCAAATTTTGTGCCAACATATGCACTGATAAACTCATCTAAAGGGACACCATATTGAAGACCTAAAGAGATTGCTATTGCAAAGTTATTCATTAGGGCTTTTACCAACTCTCCTTCTTTACTCGTATCAATAAAAATTTCACCTATTTTTCCATCTTCATATTCACCAGTATGTAAATAAACTTTATGGTCTCCTATAGATGCTTTTTGAATATACCCTTTCCTTCTATCTGGCATGCTAAATCTTTTACTTACTTTATTATTAATATTCTTAATAAAGTTAACATTATCTTCTTTTGATATAGTTTTAGTCTGATTTTTCTGAGCTATTATATCTACTTTTTTAGGTTCAGATATATTATTTTTACCATCTAAACTTTTCGTTTTTCTGGTATCAAGTTTAACATCTATAACTTCAAATTTTCCATCATCACGCTTTTCTAAGTTTGCTAGTTCTGTCTCGTTAACATCTTCTAGATAATGATTAACTTTAAAGGTACATGTATAATAAGTTTCGACTAAGTATTTTGCCATTTTTCCTCTTATAATTATTTATTTTGAATCTTTTAATAATTAATTTATATACAAATTCATACTTTAGTCTAATTTAAATTATACAATTTTGAATTGAAGAAATATTAAAATTATATGTTGACACTTTTTAAAAAAATTTTCATTTGGTGGAATCAAGAAACAATTGGCACAAAACTTAAAACATTTTTTTCAGGAAAATTAGTTGGAACCGATTTATATGGAAATAAATATTATCAGAGTAAAGCTGGAAAGAGGTGGGTTATTTATAAAGGTGAAATAGATGCTTCAAAAATACCCATAGAGTGGTATTCATGGATTCATTTTACAAATAATAGAATAGAAAATAATCATGATTTAAAAAAATATGATTGGCAAAAACCTCATCAATCTAATCAAACAGGTACAAAAAATGCTCATCATCCCAATAAAAATAATGAACAAATTAAAAAAAAATATACCAGTTGGAATAGTTAATTTTACTTTAATAATATTTTATCTTTTTATAACTTTATCTAACCCTTTACATAGCTCAGAAAATTCTAATACAAAATTTATCGAAATGAAAGTATTAGATAAAGTTAGTTCTAAAACTAATCTTTTAAAATTAAAAATAGGTGAAGAAAAGAAGTTTCAAAATTTGTTAATTAAAAGTTTTAAATGTAAAAATTCAGAATTTGACGACGATCCAGAAATAACAGCATATATTCAAGTAAAAGACATAACAAATAAAAATAATGATGAAGTTTTTATATTTAATGGATGGACTTTTTCATCAAGTCCTGCAGTTAACCCATTTGATCATCCAGTTTATGATATTTGGTTAACTAAATGTTATTAAAAAATTTTTTCATTATCTAACCAACTTACATTAAAATCAGAGTCAATAAATTTTTTGTGACTCAGTAAGATTTTATGAAGAGGTATTGTTGTAGTAATACCTTCAATTACAAATTCATCTAAAGATCTATTCATTCTTTGAATAGCTTCAGTTCTATTTCTTCCGTGGGTAATTACTTTACAAACCATGCTATCATAAAATGGAGTGACTTTATAACCTTGAAATATAGACCCATCTACTCTTGTTCTAAAACCTGAGGGTTGGTGACACATTCCAATAGTTCCTGGAGACGGTTGAAAATTTTTACTTGCATCCTCAGCATTTATTCTACACTCAATCGCATGTCCCCTTGGTACAATATCAGACTGTTTTAAGGCTGTATTACCCGTATGGGCTATCCATATTTGTTCTTTAATGATGTCAATTCCTGTCACCATCTCTGTAACAGGATGTTCAACTTGAACTCGTGTATTCATTTCTAAGAAATAAAATTTTCCATCTTCATAAATAAATTCTACTGTGCCTGCACCTTCATAGTCAATTTTATTAACCATACTTACTGTTTTTTCAAAAAGGTCTTTTCTAATTTCATCAGTTAAAACTGGACTTGGAGTTTCTTCGATTAATTTTTGATGACGTCTTTGTACAGAACAATCTCTCTCATGTAAATGAACTGTTCCATTTTTACCAGATAAAACTTGAACTTCGATATGTCTTGGATTTTGAAAAAATTTTTCTATATAAACTTCATCGTTTCCAAAATATTTTTTTGCTTCAGATTTTGCTGTTGAAAAAAGCGTTTCAAATTCATCCTCTTTAAATACAATTTTCATTCCTTTTCCACCACCTCCACCTGAGGCTTTAATCAAAATTGGGAAACCTATTTTTTTACAAAGTTCTTTTGCTTTGTTTATATCATTAACTCCACCTTCAGAACCTTCAATAACTGGCAATCCATGTTCTTTCGCAATTTTTTTAGCCTGAATTTTGTCTCCCATCATCTTAATTAATTTTGATGAAGGTCCAATAAATTTGATATTACTTTCTTCCAAAATTTTAGCAAAATTGAAATTTTCAGATAAAAATCCGTACCCTGGATGTACAGCTTCAGCTTTTGTTAATTCTATTGCTGACATTATTGCTGGTATATTTAAATAGCTATTTGCGGGTTGGTGGGGTCCAATGCAAACACTTTCATCTGCAAGTCTTACATGCATACTATTTTTATCTACATCAGAATGAACTGCAACAGTAGCTATTCCCCATTCTTTACAAGCTCTTATAACCCGAACTGCGATTTCTCCACGATTAGCAATTAATATTTTTTTAAACATTACTCTAAAACTACAAGCACTTGACCAAATTCAACTGGCTGACCATCTTCAACAGAAATTTTTTTTATAGTCCCATCTAAAGTAGACGGAACATGGTTCATTGTTTTCATAGCTTCTACTATCATTATAGTATCACCTTTTTTAATTTTTTTTCCAACTTCTGCAAAATGTTTTCCTCCTGGCTCAGGAGCTAAATAGGCCGTTCCAATTATTGGACTTTTTATTGCTTTTGAATTATCAACTTCTTCCTCTATTGTTTCTTGGGTATTAATTTCTTCGTTATTATCTTTTAAAGATTTTTTTAAATCTTCTAAAGCATCGATTAATTTTTTGATTATTTTTTTATCTATTTCCATTTTTAAGCAATTCTTGCATTGCAATTATGGCTAAAATATAACCATTATCTCCAAGGCCAAAAATTCCTCCAGACGCAATGTCACTAATAAGAGATTTCTGTCTGAATTCTTCTCTTTTATAGATATTAGATATATGAAGTTCAATAATTGGTTTCTTGTAAACATCTAAAGCATCTCGAATAGCAACAGAAGTGTGAGTAAATCCTGCAGCATTAATAATTATGCCATCAAATTTTTTTTTTGCTTCTTGTATAGTTGTGACAATTTCACCTTCTATATTTGATTGAAAAAATTCTAGATTTACATTTAATTCTTTAGCTTTATTTAAACTTTTTTCTTTTAATTCTTTAAAAGTTATTGACCCATATTGTGATTGTTCTCTTTCACCTAATAGATTAAGATTAGGTCCATTAATAATTATAATATTATTAGTCATTCAGCACTTATACAGTATGAAAAAAATAAAAAAAATAAAAATTAAGATAAATGGTAAATTTTCATTAATTAATCACAATTTAAGCCTGTTAATTTTTTTAAGAAAATTAAAAATTCCTCTTAAAAAAGTAGCAATTGAATTAAATCAAGAAATAATAGATAAAAATAAATTAAATAAGATCAAATTAAAAAACAATGATAAAATTGAAATTGTTCATTTTATTGGAGGTGGGTGAAATTGAAAATAGATAAATTAATAGTAGCTAAAAAAAAATTTAATTCTAGATTAATTGTTGGAACTGGAAAATATAAGAATATGAACGAATGTGCTAAAGCTATTAAAATTTCTGGAGCAGATATTGTTACAGTTGCAGTAAGAAGAGTTAATATCTCTAATAAAAAAAAACCTTTGTTAATGGATTATATTGATCCAAAAAAAATTACTTATCTTCCAAATACAGCAGGATGTTTTAATTCAGAAGATGCACTTAGAACATTAAGATTAGCTAGAGAAATTGGTGGATGGAAATTAGTAAAATTAGAAGTTTTAGGGGAAAAAAAGAATTTATTTCCAGACATGATTGAAACTTTAAAGTCTACGGAAGTATTAACTAAAGAAGGTTTTAAAGTAATGGTCTATTGTAATGATGATCCGTTAATGGCTAAAAGATTGGAAAATGTAGGAGCTTGTGCAATTATGCCATTGGCGGCTCCTATTGGTTCCGGTTTAGGAATTCAAAATAAAATAAATATAAAGATTATGAGAAACCAAACTAAATTACCTCTAATAATTGATGCCGGATTAGGTCAAGCTTCTGATGCAACAATCGCAATGGAATTAGGATGTGATGGTGTTTTAGTCAATACAGCTATAGCAAAAGCAAAAAAACCTTTCGAAATGGCAAAGGCATTTAAAAATGCAGTATTAGCAGGCAGACAGTCTTTTTTAGCTGGGCGAATAGACAAAACTATTTATGGGAGAGCTTCCTCACCATCAAAAGGAATTATTTAAGCTGCAGGTTTTTTAAAAAATTTTTTCTTTTTATAAGATTTTTTCTTATAAGATTTTTTAATAGTTGATTTTACAAAAGATTTATTTTCTTTCTTTTGCTCGTCAAGATTTTTTAATTTTTCAAAATGTTCTACTATTTCAATTGTTTTTTTAGTTTTAGTTTGAAGATCAATTATATATTCAGGGATAATAAGAGAATTATCAGCAATAATATCTATTTTAATTAAATTTTTTTTTTCAAAATATTTTAAATCTTCAATGAAATTTTCTTTCATAAAATCTGATATTTTCTTACAGATTTTTAATTTTACAAACTTAGCTTTTGTTGAAACAGCTTTAAATTCTATAAATTTTAAAATCTTTAAAGCAAAAGATTCATCTGTAAGAGCAACTTTCCATTTAACAGCACTTTCACGCAGTCTCTGTCTAGACATTTCTAATAATCCAAAATTACTTATTCTACCTATTTGAATTCTTGCTCGATCAGTTCTACATTTTTCTTTAATTTTTCTTTCAACTAATCTTCTATTTCCAAAACTAATCATATCAATAAAATCAATAATTATTAGACCTGATAAGTCTCTTATCTTAATCTGTCTTGATATTTCTTCTGCAGCTTCAAGATTAGTATCTAGGGCAGTGCTTTCGACATTTTTTTGTTTAATTGAACTTCCTGAATTTACATCAATTGAAACAAGTGCTTCAGTTTGATTAATTACTAAATATCCTCCAGATTTTAATTTAATTTCTGAGTCATAAATTTGATTCAATTTTTCTTCTATATTTTCTTTAAAAAATAATGGTATTTTATCTCTATATTTTTTTATTTTTTTAACATGAGACGGCATCATTAATTTCATAAAACTCTGAGCTTTTTTATAACCTTCGTTACCTTCAATCACTACTTTTATTGTATCTTCATCATAAATATCTCTTAAAGTTCTTTTTATAATATCACTCTCTTGATGAATTAATGATGGAGCTATAGAATTTAAAGCAGTTTCTTTAATTCCATTCCAAATTTTTATTAATGTTTGAAGGTCATGATCTATTTCGTTTTTTGTTTTATTTGATCCAGCTGTCCTTACAATTAATCCCATTTCTCTTGGAATATTTATTTCATTTAAGATAGATCTAATTTTTTTTCTCTCTCCTGGGTTAAATATTTTTCGAGATATTCCTCCTCCTTTTGGAGTATTAGGCATTAAAACGATATATTTTCCTGCAATAGAAATAAAAGTACTTAATGCGGCCCCTTTTTGTCCTCTTTCATCTTTTAATACTTGAACTAATATTACTTGGTTTGGTTTTATTACTTCCTGTATCTTATATCTTTTTGATCTAAACTTTGTTTCTTTTTTTTTTATATCAAGAGCTTGAATATCTTGACCACTAAATTCACTTGGAACTTGTTGATCTTGAATTATTGTTTCAACAGGCTGAACTTCAACAGGGTCATTAACATTTAAGTTACCCTCATTGATATTTTTTTGTTCTTCTTTTTCGCTTTCTTTTAAAAGATCTTCTCTTGCTTTTTCTTCTTCTTCTTTAATTTTATCTAAATCACTTTGAGGAATTTGATAATAATCTGACTGAATATCATTAAAAGATAAAAACCCATGTCTTTCTCTTCCAAAGTCAATAAATGCAGCTTGAAGAGAAGGCTCAACGCGACTTACCTTTCCTAAGTAAATGTTATTTTTAATGAGGCTATTTTTTAAACCTTCATATTCGTAATCTTCAATATTTTCGCCTGATTTAAGAACGACTCTAGTTTCATTAGGATGCGAAGCATCAATATATAAATTTTTTTCCATATTTTTTTGATTTGTTGTTTCATTTTATTTAAATAAATTTAAATTTTTTTTGAATTTTGTTGCCTTAACTTTAACAGATTCACATGTATATTGCACTAAAATGCATAGAATTATAAAAAAAATATTTATATTAACTTTTACCTTTATTTTATTAAGTGTATTTTCTGTATTAGCTGTTTTATGGGCTTTTTCTAATAATCTACCAGATTATAAATTTCTTAAGAATTATAAACCACCAGTTTCAAGCAAAGTTTATTCTGGAGAGGGTGAACTGGTGAATGATTTTTCAACTGAAAAAAGAATTTTTGTTCCTTATAATGCAATATCAGACAAAGTAATAAAATCCTTTTTGTCAGCAGAGGATAAGAATTTTTATTCACATCCTGGAGTTGATGCAAAGGGAGTTTTGAGAGCAACAATAAACAACATTTCTAATATTATTTCATCAAAAAGGTTAGAAGGAGCATCCACAATAACACAACAAGTAGCAAAAAATTTTTTATTAACTAATGAAGTTAGTTTAAATAGAAAAATAAAAGAAGCAATTTTAGCATTTAGAATAGAAAGAGCTCTTTCGAAAGAAAGAATATTAGAATTATATCTTAATCAAATCTATCTTGGAGGAGGAGCTTATGGTGTAGCTTCAGCAAGTTTAGAATATTTTGATAAACCAATCAGTGAGTTAAATTATTATGAAGCAGCACTATTAGCTGCTTTACCTAAGGCTCCCAGCAGATATAATCCATATAAAAATATTAAGTTAGCAAAATTTAGGAGAGATTTAGTTTTAAAAAATTTATTTGAGAATAACTATATAACAGAAAAAGAGTATAAAAAATTTGTTAAAAAAAAGATTATATTAAAAAAAAGAAAAAAAACTTTTAGAGAAGATACTAGTTATTATGTAGAGGATATTAGAAAAAATGTTATTGATCGATTAGGTTATGATAAAGTTTATAAAGAAGGATTAAATATTAGCACTCCGATAGATCTTAATTTACAAAAAATTGCCATTAAAGCTTTAAGAGATGGATTAATAAGTTATGATAAAAGAAAAGGTTGGCAAGGGGCACTGTTAAGAAATCAAAACCCAGATAGCTGGAAAAATAAAATAGACGATTTTAGATTAGAAAAATCAATTAATTGGCAATTAGCAATAATAAATAAAGTTGATAAATTTTTTGTAGAAATTGAAACTGAAGATGAACAAATTGGAACAATTAGGTATGAAAATATTTCTTGGATTAAAAAAGAATTCGATGAGATTCTAAAAGTCGGTGATGTTGTTTATGTAGAAAAAATAAAAAACAATATATTTAGTTTGAAACAACTACCTTCTGTTAATGGAGGCATAGTGGTAATGGATCCTTTTACAGGAAGAGTGATGGCTTTAAGTGGTGGTTTTAGTTTTAAAAAAAGTGAATTTAACAGAGCAACACAAGCTTTAAGGCAACCAGGTTCAGCATTTAAACCTTTTATTTATGCTTTAGCACTTGAAAATGGTTATACACCATCAACTTTGATTTTAGATGCACCATTAGTTTTAGAACAAGGAACAGATTTAAAAATGTGGAAACCAGAAAATTATGGAAAAAAGTTTTACGGACCATCAACCTTAAGAATGGGATTAGAGAAATCTCGAAATTTAATGACTGTTAGAATAGCACAAGATCTTGGTTTAAAAAAAATTGTAAATTTCTCAAAACAATTGGGTATTTATGAAAATCCAAGCGAACTTTTATCTATTTCTTTAGGTTCTGCTGAAACAACTCTTTTAAAACTTACATCAGCCTATTCATCATTTGTTAATGGTGGGAAATTAGTAAAACCAATTATGATTGATAGAATTCAAGATAGTGAAGGAAATACAATACTTAACAATGAAAAAAGAAAATGTGTTAATTGTAGTGAAATATCTTTTTTAAATGATAATTATCCAGAAATAGAAGATTCTTTTCTTCAAATTTTCTCTCCTCAAACTGCTTACCAAATGACATCGATATTAGAAGGTACAATTCAAAATGGAACTGGAAAAAAATTAAAAAAACTTAATTTAGACTTGGGTGGAAAAACAGGAACTACTAATGGTAATACCGATACATGGTTTATTGGTTTTACGTCAAAACTTGCTATAGGAGTGTATGTTGGTTCAGATAATCCAAAATCACTAGGAAAGTACGAAACCGGAGCAAAAACAGCATTGCCAATATTTGGTAATTTTGTAAAAAATGCAATTAAAAAAAAAGATGCGAGACCATTTAAAGTTGCTGATAATATTTTAATGAAAGTGATTGATCCTTTAACTGGAAAGAAAGTAGAAAGTGAGAGCAAATCAACTATTATTGAAGTTTACAAAAATATAGAAATAAATAGTTTATTAAATAAGGATATTAATAATAGAATGAAAAACAAAAATATATTAAAATTCTACTAATGGATAATGAATATATAAATTATAAAACTGAAATTGAAAAAATTAATCAAAGAATTAAGGAGTATCTTTGAAAAAAATAGCATTTATTTAAGATTAGAAAATAATAATAAAAAAATGCTAGAAAGTAATTTTTGGCAAAATAAATCTTTTTCTCAAAAGATAATTAAAGAAAAAAAGTTTTACGAAGATTTAATAAATTCATATTATTATTCAGTAAAAACTTTGAATGAACTACAAGAATTAAATGAATTAGCTTTAGAGGAAAAAAATCAATCAATAATTAATGAAGTCCTAGAAAGTATAAAAAATTTAAAAAAATTAACAAAAAAAAATGAAACTAAATGTTTTTTATCAAAAGAAACTGACAGCTTAGACGGATATATAGAAATACACGCTGGTGCTGGGGGAACTGAAAGTCAAGATTGGGCGGAAATGTTAAGAAGAATGTATTTAAAATGGTCAGATATAAAAGGATTTAAATCACATTTAATAAGTGAACATAAAGGAGATGAAGCGGGCATAAAATCATCAACAATTAAGATTGAAGGAGATTATGTTTTTGGGTGGTTAAAATCAGAATCTGGAATTCATAGATTAGTCAGAATCTCTCCGTTTGATTCTGGAGCTAGACGTCACACAAGTTTTGCTAGTGTATGGATTTATCCAGTAGTTGATGAAAATATCGACATTGAAATTAAAGAAAAAGATTTAAGAGTCGACACTTACAGATCAAGTGGTGCAGGAGGACAACATGTAAATACCACAGATAGTGCTGTTAGAATTACGCATATTCCATCTAAAATTGTTGTTCAATGTCAAAACGAAAGATCACAACATAAAAATAAAGAAACTTGTATGAATATGCTGCGAGCAAGACTTTATGACTTTGAGATGAAAAAAAGAAATCAAGAAAATAAAAATCTTGAATCTTCCAAATCTGATATTGGCTGGGGTCATCAAATAAGATCTTATGTTCTTCATCCATACAGATTGGTTAAAGATAACAGAACAAATTTTGAAAGCTCTGACCCAGATAAAATATTAGATGGTGAAATAGATGAATTTTTAGAAAATTCTCTTTATAATTCTATATAATTAATATTGAATTTCTAAAATAAAAAAAATATTTATTAATTTAATTTTAAAAGACCACTACATATAGTGTTTAGTTCAATTCTAAGTAGAAAATAATAATTATTAAAAATAGACTTAAATTAAAAATATTAGTTAAATTGAATAATGGCTATTAGGAAAAAAAAAGTTGTTCAAGCCAAGACCAAAAAAAGAAAACTAAAGTTGGTCAAATCATCTAAAAATAAAAAAAAAAGTAAAAAAAAAGGAGTAGTAAAAATGAGCGCAGAAGCAATGAAAGTGTCTTCTGTTCTAGATACTTCTCATTTAAAGGTTAAGTTTCCTTTTAAAGCTAAATATGGAAACTATATCAACGGAAAATTTGTTGAACCTAAATCTGGTAAATACTTTGATAATGTTAGCCCGATATCTAATGAGAAAATCTGTTCAGTAGCACGATCAAATGAAAAAGACGTGGAAGCAGCTTTAGATGCAGCCCACGCAGCTTTCCCAGAGTGGGGAAAGACTGACATCACGACAAGATCAAATATCTTATATAAAATCGCTGATATATTAGAAAAAAATCTAAACTTATTAGCAGTGGCTGAGTGTTTAGATAATGGAAAACCTATAAGAGAGTGTATGGCAGCAGATTTACCTTTGGTAATTGATCACTGGAGATATTTTGCTGGTGTAATTAGAGCAGAAGAAGGTTCAATTGCAGAAATAAGTAATAATCAATACTCATACAACTTCCATGAACCTTTAGGAGTAGTAGGTCAGATAGTTCCATGGAATTTCCCATTATTAATGGCAACATGGAAATTAGCACCAGCTCTTGCAGCAGGAAATTGTTCAGTTTTAAAACCAGCAGAGCAAACACCCGCTTCAATTATGGTAATGATGGAACTTATTGGAGATCTATTACCTCCAGGAGTTGTAAACATTGTTAGTGGTTTTGGATTAGAAGCAGGTAAACCTTTAGCATCATCTAAAAGAGTTGCTAAAGTTGCATTTACAGGTGAAACAACAACTGGAAGATTGATTATGCAGTACGCTGCACAAAATATAATTCCAATAACTTTGGAATTAGGTGGAAAATCTCCAAACATTTTCTTTGAAGACGTCTTGGATAAAGATGATGACTTCTTTGATAAGTGTATTGAAGGTTTTGTTATGTTCAATCTTAACCAAGGTGAAGTTTGTACTTGTCCAAGTAGAGCTTTAATACAAGAGTCAATCTATGATAAATTCATGGAAAGAGCTATTGCAAGAACTAAAGCTGTAGTACAAGACAATCCTTTAAAAATGGAAACAATGATTGGAGCTCAAGCATCTGTTGAGCAAATGGAGAAGATTA
This sequence comes from uncultured Pelagibacteraceae bacterium, assembly GCA_902579985.1. Lineage (GTDB taxonomy): Bacteria > Pseudomonadota > Alphaproteobacteria > Pelagibacterales > Pelagibacteraceae > Pelagibacter. The sequence goes on from CACHIV010000004.1 coordinate 38,665, forward strand.
AATCTTATCTTGAGCTAGGTAAAAAAGAAGGTGCTAAAGTTCTGACAGGAGGAAGCGTTGCCAAGCTTAATAGTGGATTGGAAAAGGGTAATTACATCCAACCAACTATTTTTGAAGCAAAAAATAGCATGCGTATATCTCAAGAAGAGATCTTTGGACCTGTTGTATCTGTGATTAAATTTAAAGATGAAGCAGAGGCATTGAAAATTGCCAATGATACTCTTTATGGTTTAGGTGCAGCTGTATGGACTAGAAATGGAAATATAGCTCACAGAATGGGCAGAGAAATACAAGCGGGTATAGTATGGACTAATTGTTATCATGCTTATCCAGCTCATTCTCCATTTGGTGGTTACAAACAATCTGGAGTTGGAAGAGAAACTCACAAAATGATGCTTAATCATTATAGACAGAATAAGAACTTGCATGTCTCTTATGCTGAAAAAAAATTAGGCTTCTTTTAAACAAATAATATATACTGGTCCATGATTCGATATCATGGGCCAGAGAAAACAAATGAAAGTATCAGCAACACATTCAGCTTTAAATTTACTATCTGAGTTAAAAGAAAGATATGGTGAGAAATTAATGTTTCATCAATCAGGGGGATGTTGTGATGGAAGTGCTCCAATGTGTTTTCAAGAAGGTGAATTTCCTTTAGGAGATAATGATATAAAATTAGGAGAAATTGGAGGAGTTCCTTTTTACATGAATGGCGACCAATATGAAAAGTGGAAACATACTGATCTTACAATTGATGCTGTAAAAGGTATCGGTGGCATGTTTTCTTTGGATAACGGTACGGGGAGAAGATTTTTAACTAAATCTGAGATATGTCTAATAGTAGATAATGATAATCCAAATCATTAAGAATTAATCAATATAAAAAAGATGTCTGTATATTTAAGTTCTCAAAAAATTATTAGTAATTGGATTGATTATAATAATCATATGAATGTAGCTTATTATCTATTGATATTTGATAAATATGGTGCGGATGTTTTAAATGACATTTTTAAAATGGGTGAACTCTCAGCCAAAACAACTGGAAAAAGTACAATGATTGTCGAGTCTTACATCACCTACAATAAAGAACTTCAGCTCAATGATGAAGTAGATATCAATTGTCTTTACTTTGATCATGATAAAAAAAGACTTCAGTATAAGATGGAAATGATACATAAAGAAAAAAAATATCTTGCCTCAACAATTGAAATTTTAGCTTTATATGTTGATTTAAACGAAAGAAAAGTTACTGAATTTGAGGAGGAAAAAATAAAGATAATGGATGAATTTATTAATAAAAATAAATCTAAATTTGATTATGAAAATTTAAAATTTTCATCTAAGCTTAAAAAATAGATATAACTTCCAGCCAAAGGCTGGAAGTTAAATTTTCTAATTACTGCCCTGGTGGTTTGTACCCTATTTTGCTTGCTTTAGTTGTGGCTTTTGTAAAATCTATAGCCTCCAACATTGTCATGTTCTTGACAGCACCTGATGCTTCTACAACCAGTTTAATAGCAGCAAAGTCATCGAATGATCCTACATCTGTTATAACTATAAAATCATATGAACCTCTTACAATATCCATACTATGTATAGTTCCACCAACAGCTTTTGTTAACTGCTCTACAACAGCTTTTCTGTCACTTGATGGATCTTTTAAAAATCCTTGAAAAGCTTTTTCTGTATAATTTCCCATTATATATGCTTTCATTTGTAACTCCTTTTTATAAAAACTTATCATTGTTATAAAACTATTTGATGTGCAAAAATAACATAGTAGACAGTACCTAAAGTAATGCTAAATTAAAATTATGTACGAAAGATATGGACAATTTATAGATGGAAAGTGGCAAGCGTCTTCAAATAAAGAAACATATGAAGTAATAAATCCTGCAACTGAAGAAGTTATAGGTCATGCTTCTAAGGCAACTTCTGGTGATGTTGAAAGGGCATTAAAGTCTGCAGAAAAAGGATTGCAAATTTGGAAGAAAACTCCTCCTTGGCAGAGATCTTACGTCTTAAGAAAAATAGCTGACAAGATGAGAGAAAAGAAAGATGTACTTGCTAAGTGGATGACTTTAGAAAATGGAAAACCTTTAGTTGAAGGTATTGCTGAAATAAATGGAGCAGCTGATATTTTTGAATGGAATGCTGAAGAAACAAAAAGAATTTATGGACAAACTATTGAAAGTAGATTTAAAGATACCAGAGTGCATGTTTATTATCAACCCGTAGGTGTTGTTGCTGCATTATCTCCTTGGAACTTTCCACTTGTTTTAGCCGCAAGAAAAATTGCAACTGCATTAGGAGCAGGATGTTCAGTAATTATTAAACCTGATGTAATTACTCCCGGAGTAGTAATGGAGTTAGTTGATATTTGTAGAGAAAGTGGTATTCCTTCCGGAGTAGTAAATCTTTTATCTGGTGATCCTCCAACTATAGCATCTCAATTAATTCAATCTGATATAATTAAAAAAATTTCTATTACTGGATCAGTAAGAGTAGGAAAGTTAATTTTAAAACAGGCTGCGGATAAAGTTCAAAGAGTAACTATGGAGTTAAGTGGACATTCCCCATTTATAGTTTTTGATGATGCCGATATTAAAAAAGCAGCTGATATGGCAATTGCAGCAAAATTTAGAAATAATGGACAAGTATGTATTTCACCTAATAGATTTTATATTCAAGAATCTAAAAAAGAAGAGTTTATAAAATTATTTATCGAAAAAACTAAAAAATTGAAAATTGGTAATGGAATGGACCCAGAAACTCAATTAGGTCCATTAACAACTCTAAAAAGATTAAATGAAGTAGAAGAATTAGTTGAAAAAACCAAAAAAGAAGGTGCAAAAGTTTTATTAGGCGGTAAAAGACCTGCTGGTTTTAACAAGGGTTTTTTTTACGAACCAACAATTTTTGATAATGTAAAAGATGATTTTACTATTATGAAACAAGAACCATTTGGCCCTTTAGTACCAATGTTGTCATTTAAATCTTTTGATGAAGTTATAGAAAGAGCCAATAATCATGAATTAGGTCTTTGTAGTTATGTTTGTACTAATTCTATGGAAACTGCTCATTTAGCATCTGAACAATTAGAAACAGGTTCAGTAGCAGTAAATACAGGATTTGTAGCAATTGCTGAAGCTCCATTTGGTGGAATTAAACAAAGTGGATATGGCAGAGAAGGTGGGTCAATGGCAATTAAAGACTATCTTAACATTAAATATACCCATATGGGTATTAAAGGTTAATTAAGTGAAATTATTAAGGTTGGGAGTTGCTGGTAAAGAAATTCCAGCAGTAATTGATAATAAAGGAAAGTATAGAGATCTTTCTTTTCATCTAAATGATTTAAATCCAGATACAATTAATTTTAAAACTCTTAATGAATTAGGAAAAATTAATTTAGAAGATTTAAAAGAAATAGATAAAAATGTTAGAATCGGACCTTGTATAAATAAACCAGGAAATTTTTTTGCAATAGGATTAAATTATACTAAACATGCTAAAGAGACTGGTGCAGAACCGCCAGATAATCCAGTGCTTTTCAATAAATCTGTTCACTCAATAATTGGACCTAATGACAATGTTATAATTCCCAAAGGTTCAGAGAAACTTGATCATGAAATAGAAATTGCAATTATAATTGGGAAAAAAGCAAAAAGAGTTAAAGAAGAAGAAGGTCAAGATTATATTTTTGGGTATTGTATTTGCAATGATGTTAGTGAACGTGACTGGCAAAAAAATAAAGGTGGACAGTGGGTAAAAGGTAAATCAGGTGATACCTTTGCGCCTTTAGGCCCTTATTTAGTTACTGGAGATGAAATTAAAAATTTAAAAAATATTAATTTATCTTTAGATGTAAATGGAGAAAGACATCAAACAGGAAATACAAATCAAATGATTTTTGATTTTAATTTTTTAGTTTCTCATATCAGTAGTTTTATTACTTTGATGCCTGGTGATATTATAACAACAGGTACACCTCCAGGTGTAGGACTTGGGATGGATCCTCCTCAATTTTTAAAGCATGGTGACAAAATGGAATTATCAGTAGATAATCTTGGAACTCAAACAATAAAAGTGATAGCTGAATAATTATATATGATAGAATTATTTATTGCATTTGGAGCTGGACTAATAAGTTTTTTATCTCCATGTGTTTTACCATTAATACCAGGTTATATTTCTTTTATTTCAGGAGCTTCATTAAATGAGTTATTAGAAAAAAAAAGAATAAATCCAGTTCCATTAATATTATTTTCATTAGGTTTTTCTTTTGTTTTTATTATTTTTGGAGCAGCAGCTTCTTTTTTGGGACAATTACTTTTAGAGAATTCAAGAACATTAAGAATGATTGCAGGTTTAATTATTATAATTTTTTCTTTTCAGTTGATAGGAATTATAAATATTAATTTTTTAAATTTTGAAAAAAAAATATATACTCGAAGAAGTAATAATATTTGGTTCTCATTTATAGTTGGAATGGCATTTGGTTTTGGTTGGACACCTTGCATAGGACCTATTCTTGGATCTATTTTAGCATTAGCATCAACAGAGGAAACTATACTTAGAGCTATAATTTTACTAACTTTTTATTCATTAGGTTTAGCTATACCATTTATTTTATCTGGATATTTAATTCAAAGATTTTTAATGTTTTCAAAGAATTTTAATAAAAATATTAATTTAGTCTCAAAAATAGGTGGATTTATACTTTTGATAACAGGAATATTAATTTTAACTAATCAATTACAAGTTCTCGGTTATTATATTTTAAATATCTTTCCATTTATGCAAAATTTCGGATAGTTATTAATTATGAAAATTTATCAAATTGACTCTAGTGCAAGAAAAAAAGGTTCAACCTCGAGAGCTTTAGCAAAAAAATTAATAGAAAAAATTAAAAAACCTGGTGATGAAGTTGTTTATAGAGATCTAGATGACGAAATGCTTTTTGTCTCAGGCTTAACAGAGTCTGGAATGAAAATTCCAGAAAATGAGAGAACAGAACAACATAAAAAGATGTTTGAGCTATCTGATAAACTTGTATTAGAACTTAAAGAAAGTGATGTTATAATAATTTCAGCTCCAATTTATAATTTTGGACCGCCTGCAACATTAAAAGCTTGGTCAGATTTAGCTGCGCGAGTTAAAGAAACATTTAGATATAATGAAGATGGAAGTAGAGTTGGATTATTACAAGATAAACAAGTTTATTTAGTTATTACTTCAGGAGGAACAAAAATAAATAGTAAAGAAGATTTTTTAACACCATGGTTAATTCATGTTTTAAATTTCTTTGGAATTAAAAAAATTAAGATAATTGCAGCAGATCAAATGGCTATAGATTATGATAAATCAGTTAAGGCAGCTGAAGATCAAATTAATAAAATATCTTAATTGTCAAAATTTCTTTTTAAATGTCTCAATTTTCCTTCGCTACTGTCATAATCAATATAACAACCCTGTAAATATCTTTTTCCCTCATTAGGATTATATGCGGTTCTACCGTGTAACAATCGATAGTTGTCCATCATCAGAAGATCACCTGGTATTAATTTAAATTCAATTTTAAATTTGTCTGAATTATAAAGATCAGAAATTTTTTTCCTTGCTTTATAGTATAAGTCTAATTCATTTTTTTTTAAAATAGGAACAAAATCTAATCTAGTACTAAATCTAACTTGTTTAAGATTTTTATTCTCATCTAATTCAATTAATTGACCATTATTTTCTAAAACAACATTTTTATCAGTAAATTTAAATTTAACTTTAATTTTTGTTAAGATTCTAAAAAAACTAGGATTAATTTTTTTGAGGTAATTAGCGACTTTAAATCCATCAACTAAAGTCGAACGACCACCACTTACTTCATTTTCTATACAATGTAGTAATTGAATACATGGAATAGGTTTACGATATGGATTATCTGTATGTGGAGAGAGAGGAAGAGAAGTATAAGCTAAATCGTTTGGACGATATATAGATTTTACATTGAAGAATTCTCCAAAGTTAGTTGGTCTTACATTTCCTATAGAATTTGCAAAATTAATTATAAAATTATTTTTAGTCGGAAGATTTTTTATTATTACAAAACCATATTTATAAAAAGATTTTAGTAAATTATACATTTCTTTACTTTTAAAAAAGTTTTTTTTATAGAAATATTTTGGATATCTTTTTAATGAAGAGTCCCATAAATTTACTTTTACTGTGTTAAATAGATTATTTGTGTCAAGAAATTCAGATGTAAGTTCATTTATTCGAAATTTAGAATGAACTCCATCATTAAAAGTTAATTCCAGGATATTTCCTTTAATTATTGCATCTTTAATTTTAATATTTTCAAGAAAAGATGGGTCAAAAAGTCTTTGAGCAGTATTTTGGTCTAAATATTCCTTACTATTGACTCTTTCACGAAGCCACATAGGATGAATTTCAGTTTTTTTTTTTTTATTATTAAAAACGACAGTATTATTATTTACTTCAATTTTCATATATTTAGAGGATTATTTAAAATTAAGCTTTAATCAACATAAATTAAATAGTATGAGTTTTCTTGATGATTTTATTAAAACCTAAAGAATATAAGTTATATGCTAACTTTTTAAATAATTTAGCTCAAGATTTAACCAAGTTTTATTATTCAAAATTAAATAAACCTTTCAAAATCTCAAATAAACAAAAAGGTAGGGGATATGATCCGGTAACTAGTGCAGATAAAGCTTTTGAAAAATTTATTAGAAATAAAATATTAAAACAATTTCCGAATCATCAAGTAAAAGGAGAGGAATTTGGATTTAAAAAATCAAAAAGTAATTTTACTTGGATAATTGATCCGATAGATGGCACTCGATCTTTTGTTATAGGTAATCCAAGTTGGAGTAATTTGATTTCTCTAAATTATAAAGGTTATCCTGTTATAGGACTTGCAAATTTTCCTATTCTTAAAAAATATTATCTTAATTATTCAAATAAACTTGCTTATGTAGTTGAAGGTAAAAAAAGAAAAAAAATAAAAGTTAATAAAAAAGTATTATATTCAAATATTAAAATGTCAGCAGCATTTCATGGAGATCTTTCCTTAAATCAACAAAAAAAAATTCCAAAAATTTTGAAATTAATGCAGTTTCCTTGCTCTGATGCTTTAAGTTATTCTCATCTTGCTGAAGGTAAAATTGATGTCGTAATTCAGTGTGGTAATAAAATTTGGGATATTCATCCTTTAATTCCTATTATTGAAGCAGCAGGCGGTGTAGTTACAACTTGGAGCAATGGTAACGCTGTTAAAGCTGGAAACATATTAGTGTCTGCCAATAGAAATATTCACAATAGGATATTAAAAATATTAAAACCAGTTTTTAAGTAGTTTTACCTATAAGGTTAACAATTAATACTCCTGCAATAATTAGTATCAAACCAATGATTGTAAATAAATCTGGCACTTGATTAAATTTATATACTCCAATAATTGTTGTTGCTATAATACATAATCCAGCAAATGAAGCATAGGTAATACCAACTGGAATTGATTTCATAACTATTGAAAGAGTGTACATACATCCAACTATAGCTATTGCTGTTAAAACACTTGGTATCAATAAAGTAAACCCTTGTGCATCTTTAGCAAAACCATTAGCTGTAGTACCCAAAACAACTGCAATCAGTAAAACTATGTAAGCTGTAATATTACCCATTTTATAAAAATCCAATACCGTTTTTATAAAAATAGATACCTAAAAGTAAAACCAAAATGATATAAATTGTAATATAGAATGTATATTTGAAAAATTTTTTCATTTTATTTTTCCATTTTCAAAAGTTTATTTTTTAATTTTCTGGGTAAATTGTTAAACCATTTTTTTTCTTTACCAGACTCTGGCAATACAGTCCCATATTCAATCATTTGAGATGGAGGCAAATCAACTATGTAAACCCACACTTGAGTTACATCTAACTTGGAATTTTTAACCAAAATATTCTTTAAATCTAAAATTAATTTGTCTTTTATTTTCTTTGGCCTTCCAGCTCTTATTTGGCCAAGTAAAAATAACGATGGTTCTTTAACTTTTTTTCCTCCCATAAAATGATTATTTTTTTTTGTTTTATTAAAAATAACTTGTGCAAAATAGGTGTTTGCACCTGTCACAATATTGTGAACTTTGGTTATACCCTGAGCTAAATTTTTTTGCTGTTTTGTGGTTAGATTAAAATTTGAATTAGTTACTGTATAAGTTGGCATATAATGAAAAAAGGATAATCTTATTTAGTAATTTTATCTACTAATTTTTTTATAGGAGGGCCAACTAAAAGAGCAGCAAATATAGCAATAGGCAAGCTTACAGACCAAGCTCTTAAGAATCTTTTATAATATTCATTGTCCATACCTGTATTAATGAAGGTTATTATTAACGTCATTAATAAACTCATACCAAAACCCATAATCAATATGAATAACAAATTGGAATATTTTTTTGAAAACACTTATTTTAATTAGAAACTATTTTGGCATTTTAGTTGCACCTGTTTCTTGGTATACAACTTTACCATCTTTAAATTTATAATAAGTCATTACAGCTTCTTTATTACCATCATTAAAGTCAACCATTGCATGTTCAAAGCCAACCTCATCATTTTCAAAAAGTACTCTTACATTACTTTTTTTAACATCTTTCATACCTACCCAGCCAACTACATCTTTTTTAGATAGGCTTTTTCCAGATGAATGCATTAAAAATTGATAATCATCATGTATTAGTTGTTCAGCACCCGCTGTGTCGCCATCATTTATTATTTTTGACATTTTTTCTATAATTGACATTGTTTTTCTATCTTATTTAAACGTAAATTTTATCTGCAAGACCATAGCAAAGCACTGCACTTAAAACAGTTAGAACTAATGGGGCATATATCGCTTCGTCCGAGGTTTTATCTGTATGTCCAAGTTTATTTATTTTTGTACTATAAAAACCAACAATAAAAGCTGATAAGTTTTGCAAAAATATTAGATTAAAGAATGCCCAAGTTGCTTCCAAACCATTAGGCCTAATAAATCCTACATAAATAGCCATCACTGTAGATCCAATAAATATTGATCCAAAAAATCTAACTATCCCGGCTCCTGTATCATGCATTCCATATTGATTTAAAAAAGATTGTGTTTGAAAAACACATCTAAATCCATAGTAAGCAAATCCTATAAAATGAATTAAAAATACTGCTAAGTAAATAATCCCGTTAAATTTATCAATCATTTAAACTCCTTTAAAATATTTTAACTAAAAATTGGTCTTATCTCATCTTCGATTGTACCTTCTATCGCAACTTCTTTCAATTGCTCTAAAAGCTTTATAAATTCAGGGTCTGCAGACATATTCGCATCAGCTTCATTATCACCTTCAAACATAGGTCCAATTACAGTTTCCCTTATTGTTCTTGGATCTCCACCCATTTGAAAAGAAAAATAAACATCATGATTAGGATAATGTTTTTTTCTAACTGTCGCTAAACCTTTTCCAATTTCCATTGCTTTTCCTAAGCCGTCGTCTTTTACTCTCATTGTTCTTGTGTAAATTACTTTCATTTTTTTCCTATTTTACTTTTGTTAAATCATATATTGAATAGCTATCTAAAACAGCATCCATGATAGGTTTTGATACTTCAGTTCCTTCAATGAACTTGTGTAATGCGGGTTCATCAGTACAAAATATCTTAAACATTACAGTACTTTTATCTGGTGTTACCGTTCCAATAGTTTTTTCTACTACTGCAACTTTAGCTCTTTCTGCTAAACCCTCAGGTGATTGCATAAAGCTCATAAACTTTTCGAAAGTACCTTCTTTTAATTTAGCTACTACTAACATCTCTTTTTCCATTTTTTTCTCCTTTATTTTTATTTTCCTGGTTTAATAACACTGTTAGCTGCGTTAGCAGCGTTAGTAAATGCTTTATTGTAGTTAATTACTTCATGAATCATTAAATCATCCATTAGACCAGAATTTTTAAAAGCTATTTTTAAAGCAACAGCCTGTTCGTACTCACCCTCAACACACGAAATTACATCAAATCTTCCTCTTACCCAATCATAACTGATTAATTTTAATCCTGCTGCCTCAGTGACTTTTTTAGTTGAAGCGTATCTATCAGCAGACGGATCATTTTGCATACGTTGCATTAAATCCTGACTAATCTTTCCAATCAAATAAAATTTTGACATTATTTTTCTCCTTTATTATCAATTCTATTTTTTCATTGCATTATACATTGAAAGTGTATCGTCAAAGGTCATCATAACTTTAGTTTTTCCTTCATCGCTTACCTCAAAATAGTGACCAAACATGGTATCCAAGTTATCTGCAGTTGCATGAACTCTTGCAAAAACTTTATTTCCCTCACTTATCATATCTAAAACTTTTAAATGAAAATTCGGCCATGTAGCTGGGATTTTAGACATTGCGGTCATCATAGCTTGTTTTCCTTTATGTACTCCAGAAAGTGGATGAACACCTTCTTTACCTGGAAATGTCCAAACAATATTATCATCGATCATATCTTTGAAAAATGTTTCCATATCGCCAGAACCAAATAGTTCATATGCTTTCTTTGTTTGCTCTTTTACATCCATTTTGTTTTCCTTCCTCTTTTTTATTTTAATATAAAGTTTGGACTACTTTTTTTACTCTTTCAGCTCCATTTGGAACCAAAGCCTCAACAAATGTATGACATTTTTCAGTTTTAGCTTCATCATATTTTGAACCGTAATATTTATCTACTGCTTTATTCACTCCATCATCCCAGTCTTTTTCAGGAATACCTATTTCAAGGGCATATTCTTTAAGAACCTTTGCAGTTGAAATAGATTTTTCTTTCATACCATATTCAAATTCTTCACCAGGCGGAAGAAAGTAGTTAGCCATGTAAATACCTACACAGTCCCAAGCTTTTGATTTATCGCTTTTACTCATATCCGCGTGAGCAGATGTAAAAATAAAAAAAGTTAAAAGTAATATTAAATATTTTTTCATAAACCTCCAAAGTTTGTAGATATTGTAAAGTTAGCTAATATTATTCTAAAAATGTAAATGTTTTATTACATGGCTGGTATGCGTTATTATATCCAGCTAGGAATAGGTAGGTTTTTTTCCTTTAAAAAAGATTTATTAAACATCTTGGAGTTGTACTTGTCGGATTTGTCACAGAGTATAGTTATAATAGTTTTTCCAGGGCCTAACTCTTTTCCTAATCTAATTGCTCCTGCAATATTAATCCCACAACTAGTGCCTAAGCTTAAACCCTCATTTTGAATTAGATCATAAAGAATAGATAAAGCCTCAGGGTCTTCTATTGAAAAAGCATCATCAATTTTAGCATTTTCAAAATTTTTAGTAATTCTACTTGAACCAATTCCTTCAGTGATTGAACTTCCTTCTGATTTTAATTCACCATTTTTAATATAATTATAAAGAGCAGAGCCTTTTGGATCAGATAAATAAATTTTTACATTTTTATTTTTTTCTTTAAGAGCATTACTCACACCTGAAATTGTTCCACCTGTTCCAGATGAACATACAAATCCATCAACTTTTCCCTCAGTTTGTTCCCAAATTTCTCTTCCTGTTCCTTCGTAATGACCTTTGGCATTTGCTGTATTATCAAATTGATTAGCCCAGATAACTCCATTATTATTTGTAGGTCTTAATTCATCAGCTAATCTTGCAGCAACTTTTACAAAATTATTTTCATCTTTATATGGTTTAGCTGGAACTAATCTTAATTCAGCTCCAAGATTTCTCAATGTATCTTTTTTTTCTTGAGTTTGATTATCATTCATTACAATGATTGTTTTATAACCTAAGGAATTTCCGAGAAGACCTAAACCTATACCAGTATTACCTGCAGTTCCTTCAACAATAATTCCTCCTTTAGAAATTAATTTTTTACTTTCAGCGTCTTTGATTAAAGCTAATGCAGCTCTGTCTTTTACGGAACCACCTGGATTTAAGAATTCAGCTTTTCCATAAATATTACAACCAGTTATTTCAGATGCAGCTTTTAATTTAATTAAAGGAGTGTTACCAATTCCAGAAATAAAATTTTCTTGATTCTTTATCATTAATTGTCTTTTTTAGAATCTTCCGTAACAGCATAAGGTTTAAATTCACCCGATGTTGTTCCAACATTTTTTGCTGGTATACCAATCATTACTGCGTTATCTGGTACATCTTTTATTACTACAGCATTAGCTCCAACTTTTGCATTTTTACCAATTATAACAGGTCCTAAAATTTGTGCACCAGAACCAATTATAACATTATCCATTAGCGTTGGATGTCTTTTGATTTTTCTTTGGTTGTTAGAATCAATACTAGGAGAGATACCTCCTAATGTCACCATATGATAGATTGTTACATTATCTCCAATTTCTGATGTTTCGCCAATTACTACACCCATACCATGATCGATGAATAAATTTTTTCCAATTTTTGCTCCTGGATGAATTTCAATTCCAGTTAAGAATCTAGAAAGTTGTGAGATAAATCTAGCAGCAAGATCAATCTTTGCTAAATAAAAAAAATTTGCAATTTTATGAAAAAAAACTGCCTTAATTCCTGGATAAGTTAAAATTAAACTTAGCTTAGACTTAGCAGCCGGATCTCTATCAATTATAGATTGTAAAAACTCATTCATAACTTATTGATCTTTTTTTTTAAGTGATAATAGAACTTATATAATATTTATTAATTAAATTAAAAGAGACCAATTTGAACTATAAAAATACGTATTTTGGTCATTTTATTCTTTGACTCACTCAAAAGTTTACAGTTAAATTTATCTTTATAAATTTAACAAATATATAAAGGGGTATTAATGAGAATAATAAAAACTACGCTTGTAGCTGGATTGATTTCTTTATTAGCAACTTTTTCAACATATGCAGAAAAAGTTAAAATTGGAGATCCAGGCTGGACAGGTGCCACAGCTATAGCAAATTTATTAGCTGCAGTTGTCACAGATAAAATGGGTGGAGAAGCAGAACTTGTTCCAGGAAACAACACTGCAATCTATGGAGCAATTGATAGAAGCAAAGGTGAAATAGAAGTTCATCCAGATATTTGGTTACCTAATCAAGAAGCTTATACTAATGATTTAGTTCCAAAAGGAACTCTTAGATTAAGTAATAATTCTTATGAGGGAAACCAAGGCTATTGTGTTTCACAAAAATTTGCAAAAAAAATGAATATTACTGCAATCGAAGATTTAGGAAGACCTGAAGTTGTTAAAGCTATGGATAGTGACGGCAATGGTAAAGGGGAATTTTGGATTGGTGCAGATGGTTGGGCTTCAGCAAATGTTAATGAAGTAAAAGTAAGAGATTACAAATTACTTGATGCAGGGATTGAACCAATTAGAGCCGCAGAGGCAGTTAAAAATGCTAGAGTTTTAGACTCTATTAAAAAAGATGAAGGTTATGCATTCTACTGTTATAAACCTCACGCTATTTGGGGTATGGCAGATGTAGTAATGTTAGAAGAGCCTAAACATGATCCAGCTAAATATAAAATGATACAGCCTAAAGCTGATCCTGATTGGTATAAAAAATCTTATGTTGCATCTAAAGATGCTCTTAAGAAAATCCAAATTGGTTGGGGAACTTCTTTAGAAAAAAAATCACCTGCTATAGTTGAATTTTTCAAAAAATTTCAAATAACTGCAGATGATGTATCTACTATGGCTTATCAAATTTCAGTTGAAAAGAAACAACCAGCTGATGTTGCAAGAGCTTGGATGAAAGCTAATAAATCAACAGTTGACGGTTGGTTAGGACTATAAGTAGTTAAATTAAATTACATTTACCTGGCGACAAATAAGTTGCCAGGTATTATCTTCTATTAAGTTTAAATATATACAATATTTCTTTATGGAAACAGCTATCCAAATTCAAAATGTGTGGAAAATATTTGGAAATACTTCAAATGAAGCTTTAGATGCTATTCAAAATAAAAATATTTCAAAACAAGAAGCATTAGAAAAATATAATTCTGTAATAGGAGTTTCAGATGTTTCATTTAATGTAAATAAAGGAGAAATATTTTGTGTAATGGGTCTTTCTGGAAGTGGAAAATCTACATTAGTAAGACATATCAATAGACTATTAGAACCAACCTCAGGAAAAATATTAATTAATAATCAAGACGTAATGCAATTTGATAAAGAAAGTCTACGAGAATTGCGAAATAAAAAAATAGGAATGGTATTCCAGAATTTTGCTTTAATGCCACATAGATCAGTTTTAGATAATATCGCAATGCCTTTAGAAATAAGAGGTGTGAGTAAAAATGATAGATTAGATGCTGCAACTAATATTTTAAATATTGTAGAGCTTCAAGGGTGGGGGAATAAATACGCTCATGAATTATCTGGAGGTATGCAACAAAGAGTAGGTTTAGCTCGAGCACTTGCTGCAGATCCAGAATTTTTATTAATGGATGAGCCTTTCAGCGCATTAGATCCATTGATTAGAAGACAACTTCAATCAGAATTTATAAAACTTTCCAAAAAAATGAAGAAAACAACTGTGTTTATCACACATGATTTAGATGAGGCGGTAAGAGTAGGGCATCGAATAGCTATAATGAGAGATGGTGAGGTAGTTCAAATTGGAACCCCGGAGGAAATTGTAGTTAATCCTGCAGATGAATATGTAGCTGATTTTGTTAAGGGAATTTCAAGATTAAAAGTTGTGCAAGCAAAAACAATTATGAAATCAATTAAAGAGCATGAAAATAAATTTGGTTCACTTGAAAATAATGAATTAGTTAATGAAAATGATGTTTTAAGTAAATTAATTGAAACTTCAATTTCAAAAAATAGACCAATTATTGTTACAAATAGCAATAATGAAAAAATAGGAGTTATTACTCAATCTGATCTTTTAAAAGCTGTTGTTGAAGGAAATGAAAATGAATAAAGAAAATAAAAATTTATCTAGATCAGAACTTATTAGAAATTTTGTTATCACAAATCATGAATATTACATTAAAGAATTTAAAAAGATTGGTAGTAAACCATCGTATTCTTTTTCATATAATTTATTTGCATCATTATTAGGACCAATTTGGTTTGGAATGAGAAATATTTGGAATTATGCTTTAGCCTTTTTAATAGTTGAAACTTTTGCTTTTGTTCAGATTATTAGAGGTTTATTTGGAAATATAACTAAAGATGCTTTTGAAAAGATCGACAAAATTCAATCAACAATAAATTTTAGAACTCAACAACTTGAAGCTGCAATTAAAAATAATCCAGAAAAAGTTGAAGTTTATAAAAGATCAATAAATTCTTTAGAAGAAGCTATGAAAGAGTATGTTTTAGATGTTCAACAAATCGAAGCTTCAGCTATTTGGATAACATTTTTTGGTTTTGCTTTATTAATTTTTGTTAAGTTAATTCAAGGTATATTGGCAAATACAATTTTAGAAAAAAGATATTCTGAATGGCTTTCAAATAAATCAATCAGTCCTGGAATGAAAATAAAAAATTTTATATTAAGTGGAATTTTTACTTCAGTAATAATGTTATTTTCGGTAGTTCACTATAGCTTTCCTGGCTTGATGGATATTATGAATGATTTTCCAACTCATCCAGAAATTAGACTTACTTCTATAAAATGGGTTGAAACAATATTTGATTATGCAGTTATTAAAGGAGATGCTTTATTTACTGCTATTACAATTGGAATTAGATCTGTATTAGACTTTTTAGAGTTGCTTTTTGTAAAAACTCCTTGGATAGTTATTATAACAACTATCGTAGTGCTTACAGCTTTATCAGCTGGAATTAGAACGGCAATATATTCTGCTGGATTTTTAGCTTACATGGGTTTTCTTGGTTTTTGGGTAAAAGCTATGACTACACTTGCTTTACTTGGTACAGCAGCAATTTTAAGTATTGTTATTGGAATTCCATTAGGGATTTATTGTGCAAGACGTCAAAGATTTTACTCGATGATAAGACCGATTATGGATTTTATGCAAACTATGCCAGCTTTTGTATTTATGATTCCTGTTATTGCTTTTTTTGGAACAGGAAAAGTTGCTGCAGTAATTATTACAATGATTTTTGGAGGAACCCCTGTGGTTAGATTAACTGTTTTGGGATTAAGGGGTGTACCTGAAACGATAAGAGAAGCAGCAATAGCATATGGTGCATCCAAGTGGTACTTGTTAAGAAAAGTAGATTTACCTTTGGCTACTCCTTCAATTTTAGCAGGAGTTAACCAGACAGTAATGTTGAGTTTAGCCATGGTAGTAGTTGCATCTTTAATAGGAGCAAAAGGATTAGGTCAGGATGTACTAGAGGCATTACAATATGCAAATGTTGGACAAGGAATACTTGCTGGTATTGCTATATTATTTGTTGCTTTGATTTTAGATAGAGTTGTTCAAGGTAAAAAGAGAGTTTAATAAAAGTAACATGTACTATCTAATACTTGGTTTTTTTACCGGTTTAAGTTTAATTTTAGCAATTGGAGCACAAAATATTTTTGTTATCGAACAAGGTTTAAAAAAACAGTATGTATTTTTAGTTTGTTTAATTTGTTCTATTTCAGATTTAATTCTTATATTTTTAGGAATATTTTTATTTGAATATTTTAAAATTTATTTTACAAAAAACGTTGAATTATTTTTAAATATATTACTTTTTATTTTCTTAATTTATTTTATTTATACTAAAGTTAGATCTTTATATAGAAAAACTGAAATAAATTTTGAAAATAACAACTTATCTTTAAAAAATATAATTACCAAAACTCTAGGTTTTACATATTTAAACCCACATGTTTATTCAGATACTGTTTTTTTTTTAGGAAATTTCTCAAAAAATTTTTTAATTTCTAATAAATATTTTTTTGGTATTGGAGCATCTATTGCATCAATTTTATTTTTTTTTTCATTAGGCTATTTAGCTAAATTTTTTTCAAATTACTTAATAACTTCTAAAGTATGGCAAGTCATAAATTTTTTTATAATTATATTTATGACAGTTTTGTCGAGTTATGTGTTTTTAGATATAATTGATTTAATTTAAAAAAAAATCTTATGTGTCAAGATGCTACACCTTGTTTGCTTGAAAATTTATTAATTATATCTATATGTTTGAATGTGTTATGAAATACTTTTTAATTTTAATTTTATCTCTTTTCTCTTTCACAGCTTATGCTGCCGATGTAACTGTTGAAATGCTTAATAAATTAGGCAATGAAACAATGGTTTATTCAGAAAAAGTGGTAAGAATTGATGTCGGTAATAAGGTGATTTGGAAAGCTACTGACAAGGGACACAATGTAGAATTTATAAAAGGCGGTGTTCCTGAAGGTGTTGAAAAATTTAAATCTAAATTTAATCAGGACGTAGAGTACACTTTTACAATTCCAGGTATATATGCATACTGGTGTACCCCTCATAAAAATATGGGAATGATTGGGTTTGTGGTAGTAGGTAACGATAAGTCAAATTTAGAAGCTATAAAAAATTTAAGATTTTCAGCTAGATCAAAAAAAATTGCTCCGGGATTGATTGATTCTCTTTAAAATTATTTATTAGAATATCCGTATTTTCTTAGCCTAACGTCGCCAGTTCTTGCATGAGCTTCCATTCCTTCATATCTTGAAATTCTTGCAGCTGCAGCTCCCACTTCTTTTGTAGATTCTTTAGTCATTCTTTGAAAACTTAGTGTTTTAATGAATTTACCAACAAATAAACCTCCAGTGTATCTACCAGCACCCTTTGTTGGCAATATATGATTTGTTCCAGAGCATTTATCACCATAGGCAACAGTTGTTTCTTCACCTATGAATAAAGATCCATAATTTTTTAATTTTTCATGAAACCACTTTAGATTTTTAGTTTGTACTTCTAAATGTTCTGGCGCATATTCATCACTGATCTTGACCATTTCTTCATCTGTATCACAGAGAATTACCTCTCCATAATTTTTCCAAGCCGCCTCGGCACTTATTCTTGGAACTTCAGGTAAATTTGCAATTAATTCTGGTATTATTTTAATAACTTCATCAGCAACTTTTTTACTAGTTGTAAATAACCAGGCTGGTGAATTATATCCATGTTCCGCTTGACCTACTAAATCTACAGCAACAATTTCTGGATCTGCTGTTTCATCAGCAATTACAGCAATTTCAGTTGGGCCAGCAAATAAATCAATACCAACTTTTCCAAATAATATTCTTTTTGCTTCAGCTACAAATTGATTTCCTGGACCTACTAAAATATCTGCTGGTGAATTTCCAAACATTCCATATGTCATTGCAGCAATAGCTGGAACACCACCTAAATTTAAAATAACATCAGCACCACATAGATTGGCTGTATAAACAATAGCAGGATGAGCACCAATACCTTCTTTTGGCGGACTACAAGCAATAATATTTTTTACACCAGCGACTTTAGCTGTTGTTACACTCATCACTGCAGAGGCTATATGAGCATATCTACCACCTGGAATATAACATCCAGCTGTATTAACAGGAATTAACTTTTGCCCTGCATATAATCCTTTTGAAAGCTCAACTTCGAAATCTTGTCCATAATTTTTTAATTGTGCTTCTGCAAATTTTCTAACCCTGTCATAAGAAAATTTAATATCATCTTTTGTTTTTTGATCTAACGTTTTATTAATTTCTTCAATTTTTTCTTTTGATACAATAATTTCACCATCATACTTATCGAATTTTTTTGTAAGTTCTTTACAACCATCTTCTCTTGATTTTTCTAAATCATGTAGAAGATTTTGAACAATTTCTCTTGTTTTTAAATCATCAGTTGATGAAGTTTTTGGTGATTTTTTTAAGTATTTAATTGCCATAAAATTTTTTAAGAGTTTTTAAATCATTAATTAGTCTAATGCAACTACTGCAGCAGCAATAGAAGCAAGTCTTGCTGGTGCTTCATCAGATCTACTAGTTATTACAACTGGAACTTTTCCACCTATTACAACTCCAGCAGCACAAGCACCCATAAAATATATCATCATTTTAACTAAAGCATTTCCAGCTTCTACATTTGGAACTAATAATATATCAGCTTGACCAGCAACTGAATTTTTTATTCCTTTTATAGAGGCTGATTTTTTAGAAATACTATTATCAAATGCAAGTGGTCCAAACACTTCAGCATTAATATTTTCTTTTTTAGCTAATTCAGTTATTTCTTTTGCATCTATAGAACTTTGCACACTATCAATAACTTCTTCAGTTGCAGACAACACGGATACTTTTGGTTTAGATATTCCAATTCTATGAGAAAAATCAACAACATTTCTAATGATATGCATTTTAGTTTTAATATTTGGAGAAACATTTAAAGCCCCATCAGTTATTATTAATGGTTTATCATCTTTATTTAGTGTCATATGCCAGATGTGACTTAATCTGGTTTTTCCAAGTAAATTATATTCTCTTTTCAATACTTCTTTCATTAAAACATCTGTGTGAATATGACCTTTAACAATAATTCTAACTTTTTTTTTACTTGCTAATTTAGTAGCAATAGCAGCTGTATTATTTTCTATAGGCTCATTTATAATTTCGTAATCTGAAATGTCCCACTTTAAATCTTCAGCACATTTTAAAATTTCTTTTTCATCTCCGATAAAAACTGGTTCAATTAAATTTTCATTAACTGCATCTTGAACGGAAATCATAGGCAAAGGTTTACCAGCATTAACTATTGCTGCTTTTACAACTTTTTTTTTATGAGCCACATCTAAAAGGTTGTCAGGGCAAATTATTTCTTTGTTTGATAGCATAAAATTAATTACTAAGATTTTTTAAATCTTTTTTTACTGTCTCTGTAATTTTAATATCCTTTTTTGAATTTGTTTTGAACCTATAAAATTTGTTTTCTCCAGGATACATAATTTTTTTAATACTTTTAACTTTTGGTAATTTTTTAATTGTTTTAATGTTATTTTTTATTCGATTATTATAATTCTTTACAAATAAATTTGTTTTAAATGTGATAAATAAATGTCCAATATTTTGTGGACCAGAAAAATCATCAAAGGGATCTTTAACTCTACCTGCATGATTACTTCCAGTTAATACACCACTTAAGATATCAACCATCCATGCTAATCCAGATCCTCTGAAACCTGCTATTGGTAACTGAACTCCCTCTAAAGCTTTTTTTGCATCAATAGTCGGTTTGCCAAATTTATCTAAAGCAACTCCTTCAGGAATTTTTTTATTATTTCTTGCAGCAACTCTAATTTTTCCTCTATTTATCATAGAAATAGATGTATCTAAAATAAAAGGAATTTTCGATCCTGTTGGAGTTCCAAAACAAATTGGATTAGTTCCAAATAAACTTTTCGATGCACCATAAGGTGCTACTGCAGGAGGGGCACTTGTATAAATCATAGTAATTAAATTTTTTTTTACGGCTTGTTCTGCGTAATATCCAGAGAGACCGTAATGACCACTATTTTTTACAGCAACCATTCCGATCCCAGTTTTTTTTGCATTTTGAATTGATTTTTTTATAGCAATGTCAGCTGCAACAAAACCTATGCTATTGTCTGCATCAATAAGAGAGATAGACTGAGAAATTTTTTTGATTTTAATTTTAGGTTTTGGATTAATAACCTTTTTTGAAATTCTTTCACAATACATTTTCAGTCTTGATAAACCATGGCCATAGGCACCAACATACTCAGCATTTATTATGGCATCAGATGAAATCTTTGCATGAGTTCGGTTTAAACCATGATTTTTAAAAATTTCTGTAATTATCTTTTTTAATTTTTTTCCATTAGCCATAGTGCTTCATTAGTTAATAAGTATATCTTACCAGTGGTTGGATGAACTTGTATATCTCTAATTCGTCCAATTTGATTTTTAAAAACAATGTTCTCTTTGACATCTTTTAGGTTTGAAAAATCAAGGCTTCTTAAAGACATATCTTTTAATGAAGTTATTAAAGCAAATCCATTCCACTCTTTAAATTCTTTGCCTTTATAAATTGTAATTGCACTTACAGCTATTGACGGAACCCAATATTTAATCGCTTTTGTAAAACCTGGTTTCCATTTTGGACCAATTTTTGTTCCACTATAATTTGTTCCACCCCATCCTAATATTTTCCAACCATAATTTTCTCCTTTTTTTACCTCACCAAACCAATCTCCACCTTTCGCACCATGATTACTCATATAAATTTTATTATCAAATGGTGATAAAAAAAGACCCTGTGGATTCCTGATGCCAATTTGATAAATTTCAGGTAACCAATTATCTTTACCAGTAAATTTTGGATTATCTTTTGGAATACTTCCATCTAAATGTATTCGAATAATACTTCCAGGGTGCTTAGTTGGATCTTGAGCAATCATACCTTGACCTCTTTCTCCTGCTGATGCGTACAAAAAGTTATTTTTAATTACCAACCTTGATCCAAAGTGATATCCAGAGTCAATTGGTGGATTTGCTTGAAATATATTTGAAAAATATAATTTATTTTTGTTTAGTTTTGCCTTTGCAATAGAAGTACTAGTTTTCCAATCTCCTCTATTTTCAGAGTATGAAATCCATAGATAATCATCTCTATACAAAATGTCTAATAAACCGCCCTGTCCATAAACTAGGTAATTTAAATTATGCTCTATATCTGAAATATTTTTGTTAACAATATTAACAATTTTAATTTTCCCTTCTTTTTCTGTAAGAATAATTTCCTCATTATTAATAAATGTTGATCCCCATGGTTTGTTTAAAGATACAATTTTACTGAATTTGATTTCATCCGCTTCAGAAGTAGATGAAATAAACAATAAAACAATTATTAACCTTTTCCACGCCATGGAATAGTTTTATCGATTATTTTTCTTAATGTAATGTCGAATAATAGTCCCAGCATTCCCATGATAAAAATAGTTATCCAAATAACCTCATACTGAAAGTATTTTTTTGCAACATTTTCCACAAATCCAATTCCTGTTGTTCCTGCTAAAAATTCTGCAGCTACTAAAGTTCCCCAGCACATACCAACCGCTACTCTAATACCGGTCAGAATTTCAGGTAATGAATTAGGAAATATTACATATCTAAGTATTTGTTTTTTAGACGCTCCTAATGAATGTGCAGCATGAATTTTTGAAAGTTGAGTACCAGACGCTCCAGCTCTTGCAGAGATTATCATAATTGATAATGAAACCATAAATAATAGGAATACTTTTCCTGTATTATCAATTCCTAAAACTGAAATAATTAGTGGAGCCCAAGCTAGAGGTGGAACAGGTCTATACAATTCTATTAAAGGGTCAAAGAAACCCTTAGCAAATCTATTAAGACCCATGAATAATCCTAATGGAACACCAATTAATATTCCAAAAACTAAACCTAGAAAAACTCTTAAAAAGGAATCCCAAATATGTCCATATGGTACTGGCACTTTTAATAATTTAAAGTCGCCTGTTACAACTTTAAGAACTGTACCTTTAAAGTTTTGTTTTACAATTCCATCTTTAGTGTGAATAGGATATTCCCCTGGTAAAATGTCAGCTATCCAATCAGGTAAAATAAAACCTATCATTTTACTAACATCCACCATATCAATCCATAGAAGAGGAATATCTTTATAACCGACACTTGGTTTTGACATTAAAATAAATTTATTAAATGTATCTGAAGGTTTTGGCAGCCATCTTCCTGAACCTTGTTCTGAACAACTTGGACCACTAGCAACGATTGTTCCTGCAGGAAATAAAAAGATATCAACAAATCTTAATCCACCTTGAGCTTTCTTTTTTGCATTGTCAAATTTGATGATAGCACTCTGCATTTTATCTAATGCATTTGGGGGATAGATACTTGCAAATTCTATTCTTCTTGCAATTTTAACAATATTTTTAGCATATGTTGAGGCAACCTCTTCACTATCGTTCAAGTTTTTTCTATAAAGTTTGATTTCATCTTTAATTTCTTTTATTTTCTTTTTAAATTCTGGATTATGGTTACGTAATTTAAAAAATTTATCACTTATTAAGTTTAATTCTTGAGCTGCTGTATGAAATTTTAAACCTCTATCAGTTGCTGGTATCAAAGGCACTTCAATTGTATTTTCAATAGTGCCTGATCCGGCATTTACTTTTGTAATACCCCAACCACCTTCTTCATTTACAGCTTTTAGTCTGTCATTAAGCTCTTGTTCAGTTTCGAAAGGATAATCAACTTTTTGAAAATTTTCAGTTAAAAGATTAATTTGTCCAGTTATATCATTTATTTTTTGTTTAGTTTCGTTTTCAAGTAAATCTTCATTAGTTAACAATGGAATTAATTGATTAGTTTTATTTATGAAATTAAAAAGAATTGTTTTTTGTTGATTATTAAGTTCTTCCGAATCTCTTATTTCTATTGAGATATTCTTAAGATTTTTATTTTCTTGTTTAATTTGAGAAGTACTTTTTAATTCTCTTTCTTCAATAGGAAATTGATATTTTAATCCAAGTAATGAATCATTTACTTTTGCTACTTGACAAAGTTCATTTGCAGATTTTGGATAAAAGCCTTTTGCAATATCCCACGAATAATATAGCCATATTAAAAGAATAAAACTGCTTCCAACTATAACCCAGTGAGTACCACCCAATGCTCTTTCAGGGTTTCCAAAAACTGCATCAACTCTTTCGGTTCTAATTAAACGTCTTCCATAAATAATGCAGCTAATAACCGCAAAAAATATTAAAAAAGTTAATATTTGGGTAAGCATCTAAATTTCTTTCCCCATAATTTCTTCTTCCATGTTCCAAATCATTTCCAGTATTTCTTCTCGTGTTTCAGAAAATTCTTTGTTTTTTTTTATTTCTCTTAAATCTTCTTTTAATCCCATTGAGGCAAATGGTAGATTATATTCTTTATGAATGCGACCTGGTCTGGGAGCCATTACATATAGTCTTTCACCAAGTAATAAAGCTTCCTCAACTGAGTGAGTGATTAAAATAATTGTTTTTCCAGTTTCCTTCCAAATTTTTAAAACTAATGACTGCATTTTTTCTCTTGTTAACGCATCAAGAGCTCCTAAAGGCTCATCCATTAAAATTAAATCTGGATTATTTATTAAACATCTTGCTAGAGCTACTCTTTGTTGCATACCTCCAGATAATTGATATGTGGGAGTGTTTCCAAATCCTTTCAATCCAACAATTTCTAGCCACTCATCTACTTTTTTTTGAGTTTCAACAGGATCTTCTTTTTTCATTCTTAATCCAAAGTTTACGTTTTCCGATACAGTCAGCCATTCAAACAAAGCTCCTTGTTGAAAAACCATACCTCTTTCAACGCCTGGGCCATCAATTTCTTTATTATTTAAAGTAATACTTCCAGAGGTTGGTCTAATAAATCCTGCAGTGATATTTAACAAGGTTGTTTTTCCACAACCTGATGGTCCAAGAACTGTTAATAGTTCTCCTTTTTTAAGTGTAAAATTTAAATCTTTTAAGGCATGAACTGTTTCTCCTTTAGGAGTTTTAAAAATCATATTTAGATTTTGTGAAACAAGATCACTCATAAAACAACTCTATTTTAGAATATTTATTAAAAAAATAGGCACCAATTTTATAAATTGGTGCCTATTAAATTTCTTTTATCTATAAAATTATAGAGGTAAGAAACTAGTGTCCACGTTTCCTCTTGGTGTACCCATTCCTTTTAAGAATGCATCAAGATTTCCACTTTCCATAGATTGTTTAGTTTCAGCGGGTGTTAAAAATTTGAAACCGCTTAAAGTTTCTTTCATATCACCAACTTTCATTTCAGAAGCTTTAGCCATAACATTCATATCGCTTTTACCAGCTTTGTATCTAGCGTTAGCTTCGTGAGTTACTTCTATAAAAGTTCTAAGCATACCTGGGTTTTCCTTCATAAACTTTGTAGTCACTGAAGTTATATCAATTCCTAGTATACCTGCAGCTCTAGCTTCATCTACAGTAAGCAATCTTGATCCTACAGCAGTTGCTGCTTTAATAGAATTACCTCCAAATAAACATGCCATTACAACATCACCGCTCACTAAAGCAGCAGCTCCTTCTTCAGGGTCCATTTGAATAATATCCATTTTACCTCTGTCAGCTCCAACAACTTTCATACTTTCATCAAAAACGTATTCAGCCATTGTTCCTAGTGGAACAGCAACTTTTTTACCTTCTAATTCAGTAGCATTTGCTTTTGTAATTCCAGAAGCATTAGAAGTAACACAAGTTGTTCCTCCCATTCCGTATTCCATAGCAATATCAACTAGTTTGATTGGTGCTTTAGATTTTACAGCATTAATGAATGGTACTAATCCCTGAGAGTAAGAAATATCTATATCTCCAGCAAGCATAGCATCAGTCATAGCTCCACCATTTGTAAAGTTTGTCCATTTAACTGGAACTCCAAGTGCTTTAGCAAATGCTTTTTTTTGCATATCCTCTAAGTTTGGACTTGGCCATTCTAGAAAGTAAGCAACTCTTACTTGATTAGCAGCTGAATTAGCAGCTGAAATACTTAAGTTAAGAGCTACAAAACATCCTAAAAGAAAACTAATTATTTTTTTCATTTATTCCTCTTTGTTTAATTTAATTAAATTCTATATATTTAAGTTCAATTTTTGTTAGAAGTAAAACAAATTAATTTGATACAATTTAAGGTTGTGCTTTATTTTGTCCATTCTGGGTGCTAATATATTCCTAGTAAACATACAAATATAGTCTAAGAATAAATACTTAATAACTTATTAAATTATGAGCTCAGAAAATAGAACAAATATACCTAATTCTCTTAATGAACATTGGATGCCATTTACTTCCAATAAAGATTTTAAAAAAAGTCCAAGATTAATTACTGAAGCAAAAGGTGTATATCTAAAAACTCATCACGGTAAGACCCAAATCGATGCAAGTTCTGGATTATTTTGTAATCCATTAGGACATGGAAGAAAGGAAATTACAGAAGCAGTTACTAAACAATTAGAAACTTTAGATTATGCTCAACCATTTCAGCAGGGTTTTGGTGGATCTTTCGAATTAGCAACAAGAATTTCAAAACATACCCCAGGCGATTTAAATAAAATTTTCTATACTATTTGTGGATCAACTGCAGTTGAAACTGCTCTTAAGATTGCTATTGCTTATCATAGATCCAAAGGTAAGGCAGAAAGATTTAGATTTGTAGGAAGAGAAAGAGGGTACCATGGAATGAATATTGGTTGTATTTCAGTGGGTGGAATGATTAATAATGTTAAAACTTTTGCAAGTGTGTTAATGCCAGGAGTTCAACATATGAGACATACCCATTTGCCTGAACATAAATTTGTAAGTGGACAGCCAGAAACAGGTGCTGATCGTGCAGATGATTTAGAGAGAATTGCAATGAACTTTGGTCCTGAAAATATTGCTGCTTGTATAGTTGAACCGATCGCAGGATCTACTGGAACATTAGTTCCACCAAAAGGGTATTTACAAAAATTAAGAGAAATTTGTGATAAGCATGGAATACTTTTAATTTTTGATGAAGTAATTACAGGATGGGGAAGAACAGGCTCATCTTTCGCAAGTATAGAGTATGGTGTAACACCAGATATTATGACAATGGCCAAAGCAACTACTAATGGAGTTGTGCCTATGGGAGTTGTTGCATGCAAAGATGAAATTTACGACTCTGTAATGGATTCATCACCCACTGGATCAATTGAATTATTTCATGGTTATACTTATTCTGGAATTCCAGTTGCTGTTGCAGCTGCTTTAGCAGTCCAAGATATTTTTGAAAAAGAAGATATTTTTAATAGAGCAAAAAAATTAGCTCCTTATTTTCAAAAAGGTTTGTTTTCTCTAAAAGATTTAGAGTCAGTTGAAAATATTAGAGGTTATGGAATGATGGGTGGAATTGATATGAAATTAAAAACAAAACCTGGCAAGGCTGGTTATGAATGTTTTAAAGCTTGTTATGAAGCAGGTGTTAATTTTAAAGCCACAGGTGATTGTTTAATTATTGCCCCGCAGTTTATTTGCGAGGAAAAACATATTGATGAGATAATCGATAAACTTAGAACAGGTATCACCAACTATCAAAAAAATCAAAAAAACTAGTTAGTTTATATTTTTTATATATCTATAGTTTAAAGTAAAATATTATGAGGATAGGCGTACCTAAAGAAATAAAACCACAAGAAAATAGAATAGGTTTAACTCCAGATAGTGTGAGAACTTTAGTATCTGAGGGTCATGAGGTATTAGTGGAAAATAATGGTGGATTCGAAGCGGGTTTTGAAAATGACCAATATATTAAGGCTGGTGCTAAAATAATTAATAGTGCGTCTGATATTTTTAATGATTCAGAGATAATTGTTAAAGTAAAAGAGCCTCAATCAGTTGAGGTTAATATGATTAGAGAAAACCAAATTGTATATACATATCTTCATTTAGCCGCTGCAAAAGAATTAACTGAGGGATTAATTAAATCAAAAAGTATAAATATTGCTTATGAAACAGTGACTGATGACGACGGGAGATTGCCTTTACTTGCACCTATGAGTGCAGTAGCAGGACGAATGTCTGTTCAAGCTGGAGCACATTGCTTAGAAAAAAATCAAAAAGGCAGAGGAGTATTATTAGGAGGAGCGCCAGGAGGCTGTGAACCAGCAAATGTATTAATTCTTGGAGGTGGAGTTGTAGGAGAGAATGCAGCAATAATAGCCACTGGGATGAAAGCCAAGGTTCACATAGTGGACAAATCAGAAGACAGATTAAAACAATTAGTAGAAATATTTGGTGATAAAATTATCCCACAGCAAAGTGATAAAACAGATTTAAATAAGTTAGTTGCTGAAGCTGACTTATTAGTTGGAGGAGTTTTAATTCCTGGTGCCGAAGCTCCTAAGTTAGTAACTAAAAATATGTTAAAATTAATGAAAAGAGGATCAGTAATTGTTGATGTTGCGATCGATCAAGGAGGATGTGTTGAAACAAGTAAACCAACAACTCATAGAGATCCAACTTATATAGTTGATGATGTTGTTCATTACTGTGTAGCAAATATGCCTGGTGGAGTGCCTAGAACATCTACTTTAGCATTAAATAAAGCAACTCTTCCTTATTTAGTAAAACTAGCAAATAAAGGTTATCAAAAAGCTTTAAGTGAAGATAAAAATTTTTTAGCAGGACTTAATCTTTGTAAAGGACAAGTGACATATAAAGCTGTTGCAGACGTTTTTGGTCATGAGTATGTTGATCCCTCAACAATACTTTAATAATAATTCATATACCAATTTAAAAATTTCTTTATTCCTTCTTGGTAAGTTGTTTTAGGTTTATAGCCAGTGATTTTTCTAAGTAGATTAGTATCTGATAAAGTTGATTGAACATCTCCTTTTTGCATTGGCATAAATTTTTTTACTGCTTTTTTTTCCAATATTTTTTCTAAAGTATAAATAAATTCTAAAAGATTAATTTTTTTGGTATTTCCTATATTTAGAACTCTCATTGGAGCTACATGAGATAAACTATCATTAATAAATTTTTTATTTTTGGGAGTTTTATTTGTTAATTTATAAACTCCATCAGTAATATCATCGATGTAAGTATAATCTCTATACATTTTACCTTTATTATAAATTTGAATTTTTTTTCCATTTAAAATATTTTTTGTGAATTTAAAATAAGCCATATCTGGTCGTCCCCATGGCCCATAGACAGTAAAAAATCTTAATATTGTAATTGGTAATTTCCATAAATTTGAATAAGAATGAGCTAGGCTTTCAGAGGATTTTTTTGTGGCAGCATAAAAGCTTATTTGATGGTCTGTCTTATCAACTTCTTTAAATGGAAATTTTTTATTTGCTCCATAAACAGATGAACTAGAAGCCATTATTAAGTGTTTTATTTTAATTTTTTTGGCAATTTCTAATATATTGTAACTACCAATAATATTTGAATCTAGATAAACTTTTGGATTTTTTATGCTATATCTTACTCCTGCTTGAGCTGCTAAATGAATGATAATAGATGGCTTGAATTTCAGTACAGATTTACTTAAAAATTTAAAGTTTGTGATATTTCCCTTTGTAAAAGAAAAATTTTTATATTTATTTAAAATTTTTAGCCTAGATCTTTTTAAATTTACATCATAATAATTATTCATGGAGTCTAATCCGTGAACTTTAAAACCTTTATCTAGATATTTTTTTGCTATATGAAATCCAATAAATCCAGAGGAACCAGTAATGAATATTTTTGTTTTCATTTTTTTGTAATCTTTAATATAACACTAAAGTGAATAAAGAAATTCCTAAATCAACAAAAGTAGTAGTAATTGGCGGAGGAGTAGTAGGGTGCTCAGTTGCTTATCATTTAGCTAAATTTGGATGGAAAGATATTGTTCTTTTTGAGAGAGACCAATTAACTTCAGGAACAACTTGGCATGCTGCTGGACTTGTTAGTCAGTTAGGGCCTTCCGCAGCAATTACAAAAATAAGAAAATATACTCTTGATTTATATAAAGAACTTGAAAAAAAAGTTGATCATTCAGCTGGATTAAGATTAAACGGAGCTCTTTCTATAGCTCAAAATAAAGAAAGATGGCAAGAACTTCTGAGACAAGCAACTACTGCTCAGTTATATGACGTTGATGTTCAAATATTAGATAAAAATCAAATTAAAAAAAATTACCCAATTGTTAATACCGAGGAAATACTTGGCGGAATTTTGATGCCGGGAGATGGTTCTGCTGATCCCTCTGGTGTAACACATATGTTGGCAAAAGCAGCTAGACTTGAAGGAGCTGAAATTTTTGAAAAATCACCTGTTTCAGAAATTATAACAAAAAATGGAAAAATTTCAGGAGTCAAAGTCAATGGAAATGAAATTGAATGTGAATATATTGTTTTAGCTTCCGGTATGTGGTCAAGGCAAATTGGAGAAAAAACTGGTGTTAGTATTCCACTTTATCCTGCAGAACATTTTTACATTATTACAGAACCAATTGAAAATCTTTCTAAAACTTTACCAGTGATAAGAGATTTTGATAATAGAACTTATATCAAAGAAGATGCTGGTAAAATATTGGTTGGAATTTTTGAAGGTAATTCTATACCTGCTTGGGATAAAACAAACGTAGTTCCAGAAGATTTTTCTTTTGGTGAATTTCAAGAAAATTTTGAACATTTTGAGCCTTATTTAAATTCTGCAGTTAAAAGATTTCCAGTTTTAGAGACCGCAGGAATAAGAAAGTTTTTTGCGGGCCCTGAATCTTTTACACCAGATACCAATACTTTGTTAGGGGAAGTTCCTGAAGTTAAAAATTTTTTTGTATGTTGTGGTTTAAATAGTATTGGAATTGGAAGTAGTGGCGGAGTTGGTAAAGTTACAGCAGATTGGTTGATGACTGGTCATATTAATGAAGATATTTTTAATTATGATATTAAAAGATTTCAAAAGTTTCATTCAAATTTAGGATTTATTAAAGAAAGAATAACAGAGAGCTTAGGTGATTTATATGGAATGCATTGGCCTTTTAAACAACATAAGACATCAAGAAATATAATAAAAACACCTTATCATGAAGAACTAAAAAAAATTGGGGCTTGCTTTGGAGTATCAGGTGGATACGAAAGACCAATGTGGTTTGCAATAAATAAAAAAAAAGCAGAGTACAAATATAGTTACAATTATCAAAACTGGTACCCGTCTGCAGAATTTGAAACTAAAAATACAATAAAAAACGTTGGCTTATTTGATTTAACTCCTTTTTCAAAATTTGAATTAAAAGGAGAACACGCACACGAAGAATTACAAAAACTTTGTACAGCTAATATTAAAAATGAAGTTGGAAAATGTTCATATACTCAAATGTTAAATACAGACGGAGGTATTGAAACTGATTTAACAGTTGTTTGTTTAGAAAAGAATTACTTTAGAATCATTAGCTCGGCTGCAACAAGAGAAAGAGATAAGTTTCACATCAATAAATATTTACCAAAAAATTTAATATTAAAAGATGTTACAGATGAGTATTGTGTATTTGGTATATTTGGTCCAAATAGTAGATCATTAATGAAAGATTTATCTAAAGAAGATTTTTCTAATGAAAACCTTAAATTTGCTAATTCAAAATATATTTCTATAGATAATTCAAAAATATGGGTTCAGAGGTTATCTTATGTTGGAGAATTAGGTTATGAACTTTATGTAGAAGTAAAAGAGGCAAAAAAAATATATAATTTAATAATGGATAAAGGTTCTAAATATAAAATTTCTAATTGTGGAATGCATGCTATGGATATTATGAGAATGGAGAGTGGTTTTTTACATTGGGGCCATGATATTTCTCCAGAAGAGAATCAGTATCAAGCAGGTTTAAATTTTGCAATCAGCTATAAAAAGAATATAGATTTTATAGGAAAGAATGCTTTGTTGAAAATTAAAGATCAAAAATTATCAAAAAAATTTGTCATACTTTCATTAAAAAATTGTGAACCAGGTAAACCATTGCTGCTACATGATGAACCTATTTATTTAGACGATAAAATAATTGGAAGAACTACTTCTGGAAATTATTCATTTAATTATAAAAAAAATATATCTTTTGGATATATACAAGCTAAGTATCTAATCAAGGAATTAGCTGATAGAAATATATATATAGAAATTGAAAAAACAAAATATCAAGCAATCATAGAAACTAAACCGTTAAAAAATAAAGATTTTCAATTATTATAGATATTTAAAATAAAATATTAATTATTGATAAATCTCATGATAGATGATTAATTTAAGTATGCAAAAAAAGTATACTCAAAGTCAAAATGTTGGGCAAAATATATCTGAAAGTAGTAAAAATAAAATTTCAGTAAACAACAAAGTTGATATTAATATATTACTTAACAGAGTTAGATCAGAAAATTTTAAGGAGAAAAAAAAAAATTTTGCATTTATTATTTGTATATTTTCAATAATATGTTTGTCAGGTTATCTAATTTTTAATTGACGAAATATCAATCAGATATATGCTTAAAAATTGGGATAACAATACTTGGATTTCTTCTAAATCATATATAGCAACATTTAATAAATTTTTATTTAAGCAGATTAATCTCAATCAGAATTCTAAAATTTTAGAGATAGGGTGTGCTCGGGGAAAAATTTTAGGAGATTTGAAATCAAAATTAAGATTAAAATTTAAACCAATCGGATTAGATCCAGTAAATCATAAAGATGTGGATAAAAGGATATCTTTTAAGAATATAGATGCCTTATCATTTTTTAAAAAAAATAAACAAACTTTTGATTTAATTTTAATAAAACAAACTATTCATTTTCTAAAAATGAATGATATTAAAAAGTTGTTAATATTGTGTAATAAAAGTTTAAACAAAAATGGAGTAATTTTTATTTCAAATTTAGATACTTATAAAAATGAATTACCAACATTTTCATTAATGGATGATAAATTAAAAAGTTCATTTAAGAGACATCAAGAAATTTTCTTTTTGATTAGTCAAACCTTTCTTAAAGTGAAT
Source organism: uncultured Pelagibacteraceae bacterium (assembly GCA_902579985.1). Taxonomy (GTDB): domain Bacteria; phylum Pseudomonadota; class Alphaproteobacteria; order Pelagibacterales; family Pelagibacteraceae; genus Pelagibacter. The sequence goes on from CACHIV010000004.1 coordinate 71,247, forward strand.
ATAAGAAAATTTGAATTTAATGTTGAAATAACAAAAAAAAAATATCTTAATATGGTTAAACAAAGATATATTTCTATGTTGCTTAACTTCAGTAATAAACAAATCTTAAATGGAATGAAAGAAATTGATCAAAAATACGGTATGGTGTTAAAATTTAAAGACAAATTAATTTGTTTTATTTTAAAAAAATAAAGTTATAAATATTAATAGGGGTGTCTTAACAGACTGAGATTAAACCCTAAGAACCTGTCCGGTAATTCAGAAAGGGATGAAGATGGATAAAATAAATTTTATAAGTCAATCAACAGCATTATCATTAATAATTATTGTAAGTATAATCTTTACTTTAGTTGGTTTAATTTATTCAAAAAAATATCAAGGTATTAATAATTATTTAACTGCAAATAGAAACATTGACTTTTATTCATTAAGCACCAGTTTGGTTGCTTCTGCACTTGGAGCATGGATTTTATTTGGTCCTGCTTCTGCAGCTACTTGGGGTGGAATAGGAGCAGTCATTGGTTATGCACTTGGAACTGCGTTTCCAATGATTTTTTTAATATTTCTTGGAAAAAAAATTAGAAATGAATTTCCACAAGGATCTACTTTAATTGAATTTTTGAGAAAAAAATTTAGTAAAAGTTTGTTTAAGTTAGTCTTAGTAATGACAATCTTCTATATGTTTGTTTTTTTATGTGCAGAAGTAACTGCTGTTGCAATGTTAATAAATTATATTTCTGGTACTGATTTTTGGATTACAGCTCTAATCATTTTATCAGGAACTTTGATTTATACTCTTTATGGAGGATTAAGAGCATCAATATTTACAGATAATATTCAAATGATTATAATTTTGATTTTGTTTATAATATCAATCTTTTATTTAACATCATTTACAGGAGATCAATTTTCTTTTTCTTTTATAAAAGAAAAAAATCCACATTTATTAAGTGCTAATTATATTCCTAATTATACTGCCGGTTTAACCTTTTTTATTGCTGTAGCTGCAACAAATCTTTTTCATCAAGGAAATTGGCAAAGAGTTTATGCAGCTAAAAATAATGAAATATTAAAAAAAAGTTTAATTGTTGCATTTATTGTAATTATACCAATCGTATTATTTATGGGATTCAGTGGATTAGTTGCTGTATCTATTGATCAAAATGTAGTACCTGATTTAGGTTTTTTCTCACTACTCTTAAAAGAACAAACTGAATTTTTATCATTAATGATTGTTATTCTTGGACTTTCATTAACTATTAGCACAGTTGATACTTTAGTTAATGCAATTTCAAGTTTGATTGTTGTTGATGGTAAAGTAACCTTTAATTTAAATAAAAAAACTAATTATTTAAAGTTATCAAAATATTTCATAATAGGGCTTTCTATTATTGCTTTTATTATAGCCTCTAAAGGGTTTAGTGTTTTGTATTTATTTTTATTGGCAGATTTATTTTGCTGTGCATTTGTGCTTACTGTTTTTTATAGTTTTTATAATAAAAAATTTGATGAAAAAACCGCATATACTTCAATAATTATAGGATTAGTTGTTGGCTTTCTTCTATTTCCAACTCCTGATTTTTCAAAAAGTTTGTTAATAGGAATTATGGTGCCAGTGGAATTATTTCCAACTATCGTATCTCAATCTTTACTATTTATATCTTTTTTAACCGCAACATTTATACCTATGTTAATTTGGAGATTAAAATAGATTTAAACAATTTGTAGAAATTTAAATATTTGATAGCCACATTGTCTCAAAGGGTTTTAAACTCAAATAATCTTTATCTTTAAATTTTATCTGAGGATTAATTAAATTTTTCCACATATGATATTTTTTGTTTAACTTAGTATTTTGAGTTTCTGAGGTTATATTAGTGATACAAATTATAGTTTGTTTTTTATCTATACTTATTCTTTTTAAACAGAATATTTTTGACCCAAGATCAATGGTAGCCCTAAAGGCATTTGGATGAAAAGCTTTATGTTTTCTTCTAATATTCAATAGATTTGTAATATTCTTATAAAAAATCAATTGTTTTGATTTGTTATCTTTAAGTCTTTTCAGAAGGTTATTTTCATTCCATCTATATCTATTAACATCTCTATTATTTCCAGTTATTATATATTTAGCTTCATCATTTGATTTTCCAAATAAAGAATTAAAATATAATGCGGGAATTCCATCAAATGAAATCATAATTGAATGTGCGGATAAATATCTCTCTAAAAAAAATTTTCCAGTTTTATCAAAATCAGATTTTTGTAATGCGTTAAAGACAGTTATATTTGCCTCATATACCTTTTTTGATTTATTTTGAATTTTTCTGTAAGAAAATTTTGAGCCATTTTTCTTTAATCTTTTTAAAAAATTTTTTGTAGTTTTGGAATTGAGTATACCTTCAATTGGTCTCATTCCTATGCCATCATGAGATGCAATAAAATTTAAATAGTTATTTCCAAGCTTTGTTAAAGGTAATTTTTTACTCCACTTATTTATGAAAGAACTATTTTCAAATAAAAGTGCATGTATTAATAAAGGTGGTAATGTAAAATTATATATCCAATTAGCTTCGTCATTATTCTTCCCAAAATAACTAATATTTTCTTTTTCTGGTAAATTTGTTTCAGTAACTATTAAAGTTTGAATATTTAAAAAACTATTTATTATTTTAAATAACTTTATTACTTCATGAGTTTGTTTTAAATTTATACATTTTGTACCATTTTCTTTCCATAAATATGCAATTGCATCTAATCTAAAAATTGTTATCCCATGGTTGATAAGATTAATCATAATTTTGATAAATCTTAATAAAACAGATGGATTTTTAAAATTAAGATCTATTTGATCTGGACTAAATGTTCTCCATATAAATTTTTTTTTTTTAAAAATATCTATCTTTTTAAGCAGTTTATGATCTCTTGGTCTTATTACTTTAGATACATTAAATTTATTATTTACTGTGAAAAAATAATCTTTGCCTGGTTTTTTTTCCTTTAAAAAATTTCTAAACCATAAACCTCTAGCTGATGAATGATTTATTACAATATCTGCCATTATGTTATTTTTTTTTGATAAATTAGAAATGTCCGACCAGTTACCAAATCTTTTATCTATCTTATAATGATCCTTAACTGCAAATCCACTATCACTACTAGATGGATAAAATGGTAAAAAATGAATAGTATTAAAATATTTCTTTAATCTTTTTTGAAAAAATTTTTTAAAAACTTTAATAGAACCTTTTTTATCAGAATATATACTATCCCCATAAGAAATTATTAAAGAGGTTTTCTCAGAAATATTTTTTTTTCTTTTTGGATTTTTTTTATTAAAACTTTTTATTATTTGAACGATCTCTCTTTCAAAATAATCAATATCTTTTTTAGATAAAGATATTTTGTAAATATTATCTAATTTAGATCTTATTCTTTTTTGATCTTTTTGAGTTAACATTAATAATATTTTTTATTATCATCATTAACTTCTTTTTCAAGTCTTCTAAGAAAACCTGGTATGGCACTTTTTACTCTGCTCCAGGTTGGTATAAACGGGGTATCCATTGGATTAAGAATAAAAGCCTCTCCCGCTTTCATTATATTGATTGCAAATAATTCAACCGCTTTTTCTTCAGTATGAGAGTCAAATTTTAGTCCATTCATCACAGCATCACTTCTATAGATATCAATCAAATCTAAAGCTGATCTATAATAAGTTGCTTTTAATGATCTAAATTTTTCTCTACTAAATGTATTACCTTGTGTTGCTAATTTTTTAATAAATGTTTTGATTATGTCAATTGACATTCTTGATAATCCTTTTGTTTCATCATCGATAGATAATACCTGATGTTTGTGATCATAAGTATCAGCTAAGTCTACTTGGCATATATTTTGAGGTGAGAAACTTCTTTGCATTTCTGATAGGATTCCAACTTCAATTCCCCAGTCTGATGATATTCTTAATTCAGGCAAAATATTTCTTCTAAATGAAAACTCACCTGCAAGAGGATATTTGAATGATTTCATAAATTCTAAATAATCACTTTTGCCTATAGTTTTTTCTAAAGCAGTGAGCAGTGGAAAAACTAGCAATCTTGCCACTCTTCCATTCATTTTTTCATTTGCTACTCTTGGATAATATCCTTTGCAAAATTCAAAATTGAAAAGAGGGTTTACAACTGGATAAAAAAGCTTAGCTAGCATTCTTCTATCATATGTCTTTATATCACAATCATGTAAAGCAACAGAACGAGCACTATCTCTTGCAATACACATTCCAATGCAATACCAAACATTACGTCCTTTACCAAATTCACTTGGAGCTAGATTATTTTTTTTTAATTCTTGGTCGAGTTTTTTAAGTTTTGGTCCATCATTCCAAAGAATTGAAAAAGAGGTTTTTAATTTTTTAAAAAATTTCCAAGCTTTTTTTGCCTGTATTTCGTTTGCCTTATCTAATCCGATAATTATATGATCTAAATATTTAGTCTTACTAATTTCATCAACTATTTTTGGTAATGCTGTCCCCTCTAATTCAGAATAAAGACATGGTAAAATTAACTCCATCTTCCTTTGTTTGGAAAATTTAAGTAATTCATTTTCTATATCTGAAGTAGATTTAGTGCCAAAGTCATGTAATGTAGAAATAACTCCATTCTGTGAAAAATCACTCATAAAAGTTTTTTAGCCTTAATAGTTCAATTTAACTAGAGCCATTTTAATCACATCAGCCCAGCCCTCAGGTGATGGCTTGTTAGAAACTATTAAATTATCTATATTTATTTGATCTTGCTTAAATTTATCATTAAATACCAAACAAGCAATATCAGCATTTTTTAACATATCTAAATCATTATAGTTGTCTCCAACAGCAATTGTTTTTAGTTTTTTTTTATCTTTTTTAAAAAATCTTAAAAAAATTTGCATTGCTTTAGCTTTACTAACTTTATCGCAGAGATTAACTATTCGACCTCCTTCTTGCAATGTTAATTCTTTAGTTTTTAAAATTTTGCTTAATTCAATTTTTTCATTTTTAGTACCCTCAAAAACAAATGGAATTGTAAATTTTCTGTCTAATGCAAAGTTAAGATTATCTTTTGATAAACCTAAAATATTAGACTGAACATTTTTATCCATTAGATAAATCCATTTACATTTAACGCTTAAATTTTTTGGTACTTCATTATTAAAAACTTTCAACAACTCATTTTTATCTCTACCAAGTATTAATTTTTGTGGTAAATCTTTTTTGAGTAAGTTTAATCCATTAATTACAGATCCATTCTCAGAGATAAATGGTAAATCTTGGCCAAGTTCTTTATTGAACTCTAAAATTTCCTTTTCAGTTTTACTAGTATTAGGAATAATAATTATCCCTTCATCAATGAGATTTTTTAAATAATCTTTTATTTCATCAAATTTAAAATTATCTCTATGTAGCAATGAGCCATCTAAGTCAGTAAATATGATTAATGAAAATTTTTTACTCAAGGAAATCTATCTTATCCTATTCTTATTTTTATCAAAAAATAAGACTTTATCTTTTGAAAAAGAAATCATTAGTGATTGGTCTTTAATTTTTTCTGATGATTTAATTATAATTTGATTTTCTGATACTTTTGAATAAATAATTTTTTCAAATCCTAAATTTTCAATAAGATCAATTTTAACGTTTACTTGAATTTCACGATCATTTTTTAAACTTATATCCTCTGGTCTAACACCAAGATATATATCATCTTCAAATTTAAAATTTTCAAAAGTTATATTATTATTAAATAATTCTAATGTGTTTGAATTGGTGATTTGTTCTTTATTAATTTTTATTATATTCATTTTTGGCGAACCTATAAATTCAGCAACAAAAATATTATTAGGATTTGAGTATATCTCGTTAGGTGAGCCAAATTGTTCTATATTACCTTGATTTAGAATTACTATTCTGTCTGCAAGAGTCATAGCTTCCACTTGATCATGAGTGACATAAACAACATTAGAGTTCATTTTTTTATGAAGTTTAGATATTTCGACCCTCATTTCAGATCTTAAAGCAGCATCGAGGTTTGATAACGGTTCATCAAATAAAAAAAGTTTAGGATTTCTTGTAATAGCTCTTCCAATAGCTACTCTTTGTTTTTGACCTCCTGATAATTGTTTTGGTTTTCTATCAAGTAAATCTTGAATTTGAAGAGTATGAGCAGCATCATTAACTTTTTGATTTATTTCACTTTTCGAAAGTTTTTCCATTTTTAAACCAAATGACATATTTTCATAAACATTCATATGAGGGTAAAGGGCATATGATTGAAATACCATAGCAATTTCACGTTTCGATGGTATTAAATCGTTAATTAATTTCTTATCTAAAAAAATTTCTCCCTCATCAACAGTTTCGAGTCCAGAAATCATTCGAAGCAATGTTGATTTTCCACAACCTGAGGGCCCCACCAAAACAATAAATTCTCCATCCTTGATATTTATGTTAAATTCATTAATAACTTTATTATTTCCAAAAGATTTATTGAGGTTTTTAATTATAATTTCTGACATTTATAAAGTTTAAAACGATTCTAAATGATTATTAAATCTTGTGAAAAATTTATTACACTGATAGATTTATGCAACAAAAAATGGGTGGAGAATTAAAAAAAAAGAGAGGGGAAATGCTTAAAAAAATAATAATTAATATATCCGTTTTAGTATTTTTAATTTCAAATACTAGTTTCGCTGATATTAAATTTTGGACTACGGAAGTCCAACCGGCTAGAATGGCTAAACAACAAGAGATGGCTAAAGCTTTTGAAGCTCAGAGTGGTATCAAAGTAGAGGTCATTCCAGTTGAAGAAAAAGATCTGGGAACAAGAGCAACAGCCGCAGCAGCAGCTGGAGATCTACCAGATGTAATTTATCATACTTTGCAATATGTTTTACCATGGGCTGAAGCTGGAATTTTAGATGTCGATGCTAATAATGATGTTGTAAAAGAATTAGGTAAAAAAACATTTGCACCTGGTGCACTAAACATGGCTAAATCAGGTTCTAAAATTGCAGCCGTTCCTGTTGATGGATGGACACAAATGGTTGTTTATAGAAAAGACCTTTTTGAAAAAGCTGGTCTTGAACCACCAACAAATTATGCAAATATAACAAAAGCTATTAAAACTTTGTCAGGCGACAACATGTATGGATTTGTTGCAGCAACAAAAACTGATGAAAATTTTATGAGTCAAGTTTTAGAGCATGTACTTTTAGCTAATGGTGTTAATTTAGTAAAAAAAGGTGGAACAAAAAAACAAGGAAAGGCTTTAAAAAATTCTTTAGAATTTTATAAAGTTTTAGCTAAAGCTAGTCCTAAAGGAGAGCTTTTCTGGAAACAGTCTAGAGCTTTATATTTTGCTGGTAGAACACCGATGATAATTTGGTCACCATTTATAATGGATGAGTTAGCAGGATTAAGAGACTCCGCACCTCCAACATTTAATGTTGATCCAACTTCTAATGAGTTAGCTCAAAAAACTGGTTTCATTACTAATTTTAGTGGACCTAATAATAAAAAGGGAGCAGCTTGGGCTGACATTAGATACTTTGGTATAACAGCAGATGCTGACACTGATGAAGCTAAAAAATTCATCATGTATTCAATGAATGAAGGATACACGGCTACTTTAGGCATTGCACCAGAAGGAAAATTTCCTGTAAGAAGAGGTAATTCAAGTGATCCTAATGCATTTACGAAGGCTTGGAGTAAACTTCCAGTTGGAGTTGATAGAAAGGCTCCATTAACTGATCTTTATTCATCTGATGTTATTAGTAACATTGTTGCAGGACTTGATACTGCAAGTAGATGGGGTGTTAAAGAAGGTGAGTTATCTAGAGCATCTAAAATAATTAATTCTCAATTCTTAAACAGAATAACAAGAGAATTTATTGATGATCAAATTTCAGTTGATGAAGCAGTTAATAAAATTAACGCTGAATTAGCCAAGTTTTAATCAATAAAATTTTTAAAAAGCGGATAATAATGTATTATCCGCTTTTTATATGAGCAATACATTATCAAAAATAGAAAAAAGAACTGCTTATACTTTACTTTTACCAGCAGTTTTTTTAGTTTTTTCAATAATATTATTTCCTATTTTTGCAAATATTTGGATTAGTTTTAAGGAGGTCGGATTAAAAGATATAAGAATTCCTGAACCAAGGGCAAAAAAAATTATAAAATATGTATCAGAAGATAAATCCGAATTAAAAATAATTTATAAATTAAGAAATAGTTCTTTAATCCAAAAAATTACCGATGTTGAGTTTAAAGATAAACTCCCAAAAGATATTAAACCTATTGATTTAGATTCAAGATGTATCTTTAAATCAAAAATAATTAAATGTCAGTTTGGTGAATGGAGACCAAAATACAGAGAAAATTTTGAAATTTTAGTTAAAAATGAAAAAAATAAAGAGATAGATAAAAAAATAATCAAATCTCAAAAACCAAATTTAAGTGGTAAATCAGATAATATTCTTTTGACAACAAATTTTACTTTAAATAACTTCAAAAAAGTTTTTTATGAAAATGATTTCATTGATTTATTATTAACTACTTTTTACTTCACTTTTTTTGGGACCATAGGAGCAATAATCTTTGGAATTCTAGCAGCACAATTAGTTAATCAAAATTTTTATGGTCGTTCTTTTATGAGAAGTATTTTACTTTTTCCATACGTGGGCCCTGTGGTTGCCTTAGCGTACACTTGGACATTATTACTTGATCCAAATAGTGGTACATTTAATGCTTTGATGGTAAATTTTAACATTTTTGACGAACCAATAAATTTACTGGGTCAAAAATACATGGTGATGAATATTTTTGGCTTTGAATTAAAATTAAGATTAGCTTTAACCACAGTTATATTTTTTGAGATTTGGAGATATTTCCCTCTAGCATTTCTATTTATACTCGCGAGACTGCAAGCTGTCCCAAAGGATTTATATGAAGCTGCAGAAGTTGATGGAGCAGGACCGCTTAAAAAGTTTATCCACATTACTCTTCCACAAATAACAGCAATCATATCTATATTGTTTATGATTAGATTTATTTGGAATTTTAACAAATTCGAGGATATTTTTTTATTAACTGGTGGTGCATCTGGAACCAGGACATTACCGATAAATGTTTATCAACAAGGTTTTGCAATATCGGATATAGGCATGGGATCTGCTGTCTCTATAGTAATAGTCTTATTACTTATAATTTTTATGTTTATTTATTTTAAATTAATTGGAAGAAAGGCAAATGAAATTTAAGTCATTAACTATTTATTTATTGGTATCATCTATATTTTTATTATGTTTGTTGTCTATTTTAAAAATAATGTCTACCTTACAAGGTATAAATTTTACAAATCTAAACATTAGTCAAAATTTCATTCTTGGAATATGTTTATCTCTTGGATTGTTAGTTATTGGGAATAAATTAAATCATTTAATTAAGATTTTTTCTTTCACATCAGTATTTACAATTTTTTATCTATATATTAATGAGAGTGCTCCAATTTGGTATTATATTAGTGTATTTTTAGTTATCTTATTTTTTTCACACAAAGTTAAGAATTATAATTTAAATTATTTAAAAGAAGATTTCGTATCAGAAAAAATAATTTTTGATTTTATAACATTGTTTGGAATTATATTTTTTGCCTTTGTCATTTTATTTCCATTTTATATAATGCTTGTAACAAGTTTTAAAACCCAAATTGCCTTATTAGTTAATCCCCTAGATTTCAGTTTAAATTTTAAAGAGGATTTATCTGATTTATTTAAATCATATTTCGTAATCTTTGATACCTATAATTTTGGAAGGTATATTCTTATTAGCTCACTTGTTTCTATTGGAACAGTAATAATAACCTTAATGTTTGCAATTCCTGCGGCTTATGCTGTAGCTAGGTTAAACTTTTTTGGTAAAACTTTTTTATCATCGTCAATATTAGTTATTTATATGTTTCCAGCTATAGTTCTTGTAATTCCTTTGTATACAGTCTTTAGTCAACTTGGTCTAAGAAACTCAGTTGTAGGACTTTTAATTGTTTATACTGCAACCACCTTGCCTGTAGCAATTTATATGTTGCAAGGTTATTTCAAAAGTATTCCTAAAGAGATCGAAGATGCTGGCATTATGGATGGCCATAGTTGGTTTGGTATCATTTTAAAAATCATAATTCCATTAAGCCTTCCTGCTATCGCATCTGTCGCGTTATATGTGTTTATGATAGCTTGGAATGAATTTTTGTTTTCATTAATGTTTTTAGATAATCCAAAATCTTTTACACTTTCAAGGGCTATTCAATATTTAACTGGAGATGCTGAAACACCAAGACAATACTTAATGGCAGGATCAGTAATTGTTACATTGCCCGTGCTAATAATATTTATTTATTTTGAAAAATATTTAGTAAGCGGTTTAACAGCAGGAAGTGTAAAAGGTTAATATTATCTAAATATCAAGAAAAGTTTATCGTTGATTAAAAGCAAGAATTATTTAAATTATAACAAAAAGTTTAAATGAATCCTACTGATATATTACTGAGCATAGCAATTGTTGGAATATATACCCTCATTTATGTTTATTTAAGACATAATTATAAAAGTTATAAAAAAATATTTAAACTTTTTAGTGAAGGTTTTGTTTATGCAACAGTGATTACTGGTATTCTATATTATTTAATTAAGCATATAGCCTCATAGTATATGAAAATAACTCATGCCCTCGTGGTGAAATTGGTAGACACAAAGGACTTAAAAGCCGAGGGATTAACACTTTGATGAGTCTCTAGCAGTCTCTGGTAGTCTCAAATATCCTATAAAATCTCATAACTTTAAATTATCTTTCAATTAAGATTAGAAAATAAGGCTTAATTAATTTGTTCAAACAAGAGCAAGACAAGAGCATGAATAGATAGTATTGTTAGAGGTTTATGATGACTGCTTTGCTGACTTTTGTTCCTTCAATAGCTTTATTATTATATTTTACATTATCAGATAGGTTTAAAGAACCTAAAGAGACAGTTTTATTAATTTTTTTTCTAGGTTTTTTAATATGTTTACCTGCAGGGATTTTAAATGGTTTAAGTCATGATTTTTTTTATGACGGATCAAAATATTCAGAAAATCTAACTACTAGTTTTTTAGGTCCTGCATGGGCAGAAGAATTATTAAAATTTTCAATTCTTTATTTCATTGTTTTAAAAAGAAAAGAATTTAATGAACCTATGGATGGCCTAGTTTATGGTGTTGTTGTTTCATTAGGTTTTGCGACATATGAAAATTATACTTATGTATATGAATGGGCAGAAGTAATAGCAAAAGAAGAGAATGTTGATTATACTGAGTTGTCATATTTAATCGCATTGGGAAGATCTTATTCAGCTATACCTATGCACGGCCTTAACGGTGCAGTTATGGGTTATTACTTTGGGATGTACGCTTTTACAGGTAATAAAAAATTTTTAATATTATCACTAGCCTTACCATACTTATTTCATGGTTTTTATAATTTCTTAGTATGGCCAAATCCAATGATAATTATTGGAATTTTAGTTATTGTTTCCCTTTATTTACACAGTGAACTTAAGAAGAAACAAAAATTAAAAAAGAGTGAAAACGAATCTAAATTGGTGAAATAAAATGAATTTTACAGAATCCTTAAATACTTGTTTAAAAAAGTATTTTGTTTTTCAAGGTAGAGCTAGTAGATCTGAATATTGGTGGTTTCAATTAATCGTTTCACCCTCATATTTTATTTCTACAATTCTAGAAAATGAAATTGCTTATTTTTTTCTAGGGATAACATTATTTACCCTAATTCCAGCAATCTCTGCAGGTGTGAGAAGATTACATGACACAAATAGATCAGGATTTTTTTTATTAATAAGCTTTATTCCATTTATTGGTGGGCTAGTGCTTTTATTCTTTTTAATTCCAGAAGGAACAAAAGGAAAAAATAAATTTGGTCCTGATCCATTGAAAAGAGTTGCTAGAAAAAGAAATAAAAAAATCTCAAAAAAAATAATAAGAGAATGAGTAGAAAATTTAATTCATTCTTTATTTTCTTATTCTTATTTTTTTTTAATTCAAATAAAATTCTTGCGAACTCATTTTATTGTGAAGAACTGGTGAAAAATCTTTTAAATAGTACTGAAGCACGTAAATGGGAAGCAGTATATCCAGATAATGTTATCCAAGATTTTGGATTTACACTACTTTTTGACCTAGACAACACAACAAATAAGACAGAGTATAGGAAAAACTCCAAAGGTAATTATTTAGTTGGAAAAATTCATGATCTAAATTTAGCAAAATTAATAAATACAGGTGACGTAATAATAAAAGTTAATAAAAAAGAATTCAAAAATAGTTCAGAGTTACAAAATATCATAAATAATAAAGACCAAATTGAAATTACTTTTTTAAATAAAGAAAATAGAATAGTTGATTTAGTTTTAGAAAAAAAAAAATATTATATTACAGATGAGTTTTTTCAGATTGAGGATATATCTATAAATTCAATAGACCAAAAAAAAGGAATATTTGAGGTCAGATTTTACTATAATTTTGCTAAATTGTTTTCAAAAGAAAGATATGAAAACTTTTATAATATTGTAGAAGACTCATTAATTTTCCAAAATGAAAATAAAAAGTGGAGTTTAGAGGTTTGTATATATTCAAAAGATGAATTTAATAAGTCTAGAATTATTGAGCCTGGAAATGAGATAAGAATACTAAACGTTTCAAAAAAAGATAAAAATCAAATAGAGGAAAAATTTAAAATAACTCCTTATTCTAAAACAAAATTAAATAACTCGCTAAATGCAATTTATATCCAGAGAAATATTGACGGATTGTATGAAATAAAAAATAAGTTTAACTTAAAAGCCTTTCCTTTTGACAAACAAAGATTGTCAATTAGGTTAGCTGATAATAGATTTAGTTTAGATAAAAGAAATCTTTTTATTACAGAGAATACTCATAAATTTCTTTATGAGTATGTAAAAAAAAATGAAATATTAGGATGGAATATAACAGGTTATGAAATAAATGATTTCCAATATAAAAATCCATTTCATATGGAAAATGATTTTTCAGATGGATTATCATTAGATTTGATAATTGAAAGAAAACATGGATATTATTTATTCAAAATTGTAATTCCAATTGTATTAATTTTACTTATATGCTGGGGAAGTGTTTGGATTGATCCGAAAGAAATAGAGTCAAGATTAACAATAACAATTGTTTGTTTGTTATCTCTTATTGCCTATAATTTTGTTATAGACTCAGAATTACCAAAACTAGAATATTTAACGGTAATGGATTGGATAATATTAATATCTTATGTATACGCCACTATTCCAAATTTTTTAAGTATTATCTCATTTAGAATACAAAAAACTAATCTTGTGATGAGTGACAAATTAGAACAAATTAGTAAAAGATATGGTTTATCTAGTTATGTATTAAGTATATTTTTAATTGTCTTATTTAATGCTAATATAAATCCAGATAATTCAAGCTCACTAATTTTTTGGATGGCAGGTATATTTTGAAATCGAGAAGAAAATTTATTAAGTCATCTTTGTTAGGATTAACTGCTTTAACATTTCCGAACATAATTAAAGTTCATGCTAATCAAGATTATGATGTTGTAGTAATTGGAGCAGGGGCTGCGGGACTTGCTGCTACAGAAGAGTTAATTAAATCAGGAAAAAAAGCTATATGTTTAGAGGCATCAAATAGAATTGGAGGCAGGGCTCTTACAGACAATCAAATTTTTGGTGAACCATATGATCTTGGTGCATTATGGTTAGACAATGGAGAAACAAATCCTTTTAAGTTGTTTGGTGAAAAAAATTCAAATTTTAATTTGTACAAAGAAAGATCAGAGGAAATGTATGCTCTTTATAGTGGAGAAAAAAGAATTTCAAATGATGGTGAAATATGGAAAGTTTTTGATGGTATAGAGGCTGGAATTGCAAAAACTAGAAAAGATGTTTCGCCATCAGAAGTGGTTCCTTATCAGGATCATCATTGGTTTGATACTATGCACATGATAATTGGAGCATGGGAAATGGGTAAAGATTTTACTGATTACTCATGTAAAGATTTTAATTATGATTATGAAATACCTGAATCTGCACCTTGGCATTGTAAAGAAGGTTTTGGTTCATTACTAACTGATATGTTTAAAAATATTCCTGTTCAATTAAATACTAAAGTTAAAAAAATAGATTGGAGTGGAACTGGTGTAAAAGTTATTACTGACAAGGGAGAAATCAAATCAAATAAGTGTATTATAACTGTTTCTACTGGTGTTTTAAATTCTGGACAAATTAAATTTACACCTGATTTATCTACTGATAAACAAGAGTCATTTTCTAAAATATCCATGGGTCATTACAATCGACTTACTTTTAAATTTAAAAAATTATTTAAGAAAAAAGCTAAAGATTCATATCTATATTATAAAATTAAAAGTCAAAATGCCAAATCACCAGAAGGTTTTGGTATCGCAATAAATCCATCTGACTCTAAATTATGTATGTGTGATCCAGGAGGAGACTTTGGAAAAGAATTGTTAAAATCGGGTGAAGAAGCCTCTATTGATTTTGGAATGAGTGAATTAAAGAAAATTTTTGGTAGTAAGATCGATAAAGATTTGATTAAATCTCATGCAGTTGATTGGTCATCAAACCCTTTATTTTTAGGTGCTTGGGCATCTGCCGAACCTGGTGCATTTAAATATAGAGAAACCTTAAGAAGCTCAGTTGGAGATAGAATATATTTTGCGGGTGAAGCAACAGCCAAAGAGTGGGGCACTGTTGCAGGAGCTTATGATAGTGGAAAAATTATAGCAAAGAGTCTTATATAAATATGAAAAATTATATTCCTAAAACTTTTCTTTATTCATTGGTATTGATTTTAGTTTTTATTACTAAATCTTTTGCTATCAACTTTTATAAATATCCAACAAAAGCATTAGATTCTAACTTTTGCAAAAATTTACATGACAATTTAAAATATCCTCATCCTAATTATGAATCAGAAGATCCAATAAATGTTAGAGTTGATATTTATGTAGATAGGATATTTCAAATATCAGCTGATCAAAATACATTTGAGGCTCAAGTAAATTTATGGTTAACTTGGAATGACCCCAGGTTAAAAGAACTCTTAAAAGACCTTGGTGTTGCTACAGACGATAATAAAAAACCATTTTATCTATGTACTTTTAATCCATCAGAAGAATTTTCTAATTTTAGATTATTCGATCCTGCCATAGAATTTTACAATAGAGTCGATAAGCCACCAGTTGAAAATTTTATGGCAGATTGGATAGATGTTTTTTCTGATGGAACAATTGATAAACGATTAAAAGATACAGCAACATTTCATTCAAATAATTTTGATTTCAAAAAATTTCCATTTGATCATCAAGAATTAAGTATTGAACTATGGTCTGAGTATCCATCTTTCTTGGTAGAATTGATCGCAAATGAACCTTATATGTCAGAATATGCTGCTACCGGTGTCTGGGAAAAAGACGGTAGTCCAATTACAGTAGATGGTTGGAAAATAAATAACCCTTCTTGGGAAACATACTCATATGTAGAAAATGATGGAAGCCCCTATACTGGTTTTATTTTAAATTTTAATATTGAGAGATTAACTTCATATTATATTTATAAGATTATGTTACCCATAATTTTTATATTGGCTATTTCATGGTCAGTATTTTGGGTAAGAGGATCTCAGCTTGAAGCTAAGGTTAATGTTACTATTGTTTGTTTATTATCTTTGATTGCTTACAACTTTATTATTGATGAGGATTTACCTAAACTTCCATATTTAACATTTATGGATTGTTTTATACTCTTGTCGTATTTCTATACAGGGATAGCAACTATTCTCTGTGTTTATTCATTCGTTAGAAAACTTAAATCTGGAAGGGACCTAAGTATTGTTGATAGATATGCTCAGTTTCTAGGTCCAATAAGTTATTTTGCTATATTGTTTATCTTATTAACATATTTTTATAATTTAGAGGCTACAAAGGGTTTATTTTTAGGCAGCAAATTTATAAGTTGATTTTATAATTCCCTTTTTTTTTGACTTTTATAGTCTGTTTTCTCTCCTAAATTTAATTTAAGTTTAAGTTCTGCAATTTTTTTTTCTAACTCTATAACCTCTATTGAAATTTGTTCTTTCTCTTTTTCGTCTACTTTATCGTCATCAAGAGCTTTTCTGGTTTCCTCCATCACATCTCCAATAGATTCACCTAATCTTAGTAAATTATTGATTATTTCATCACTACTGTCGTGATCTTTTCTGTTTTCAATTTCTTTTTTAAGTAAAGTTTCATAGGCAGTTAAAAAAGGGGTACCTTTCCCAATCTTTTTACAATGGATATCTAATTCTAGTCCATCTTGTATATGAAGCTGTCGATCTTTAAAATTTGGATTACTAATATGTTCTATAGCCTTTCTCTTCTTTTCAATAACTGTTTCAATATTTTCATAACCAATATCATCAGCTAAATCTTTTAAAACTCTTTCAAAAGAATAGGGCTTTCTTGGATAACCTTTTTTCTTATTCATTAGATAAGATTATTAGAAATTTATCCGTAGGCAAAGTCTAAAGTTAACCTACGGGTAAACAATTATTTAATGATTATAACCTAAGGTGAGTTTGATTTTATTGAACTCACAAAAGATTAAGAGGAAGTAAGCAAATTGATCTTTGGTTAAATTATAGTTCTTAACCTCCTTTCTGCAATTTGTGAACTCCTCTTGATCATAAACACTAACAAAGAGGAGAAAATGAAAAAAATAAAAGTAGAAGACAACACTAATGATAACGGAATATTTCAAATTATTGGAATACTTCTAATAGGATTTGCAGTTGTTGATTTTGCAATGTCTTGGATGGGTACAAATCTTACTGCATTCTTAGGTCCTTTATCACAGTTCACACCACTTGCTGCAGGTTTGACTGGAGCAATGTTTTTAAACTTAGGGAATAAAAGTGAATAAATCATCAACAAGATCCCCTGTAAACAACAGGGGATATAATTAAATAAAGGAGATCTAATGAAAGAATTATGGCTTGTACTTGCAATCATTATACTAATGACTGTTTTAAGAAATGCTAATTATTTTTTTGGATAATAAATAGATGAATAAAATTATTTTTACCTGTCCAAATTGTAATAACACCTATTCAGCCAATGTAATGTTACATAAAATCTTGAAAGAAAAAGAACAAAAATATCAAGAGGAATTAAAAGTTAAAGAAAAATTATTAGAGGAAAAATACAAACTTTTATCAAAGTTGAAAGAAAAAAGTTTGTGAAATGAAGATATGACATCTAAATATTACAACCCTCAATATATGTTATATGTTAAAAAAACTTATAAATTGTCATGTAACATTACTAAAGTAGTGTCACTTGACATAGGCAAGATTATATCGTATGTTATTTAAAAACAAAAAGGAGAAATATGAGTAAAAATGATAAATCAGCTAAATTTAAAGAGTTAGCTAGAAGTAGAGTTAATAGAGCAATTAATATGATCAGGTTGATCGCTAATTTAGGTAATAAAGCACATTACGATTATACACCTGACCAAGCTAAAAAAATTGTTAACGCTTTATCAGCAGAAGTTAACAATGTTAAAACTAAATTTAATTCTAAGAAAAGAGGTACAGAGGAATTTACTATATGAGCATAGATCGTGAATTAATTAGAAGAGGGGTTATAGTTCCCACTTTTAGAATAAAACAAAATAATATTCTTACCCACGTATTTAAAGGTAGATATTATTTGAATTATTCTAAAGCAAGAGCTAAAGCTAGATCTTTAAATCTACAGGGTGTATCTGAGTGGAAAAAGTATTGTTATTTAAATGATACTCTTCCTCATGGAGTACCTGAAAGTCCAGAGATAGTTTACAGAAATAAAGGATGGGTAAATTTTAATGATTGGTTAGGTATCAAAATAATTAAAAAAAAGGTTAATAAAAGAAAAAAAAATAAATCAAAAACTAAAATATTTAAGTTAAAGCCTTTAAACTCAGTTAAAAACTATAAGTTCTCTAAATTAGCATCTAAAAGATTACCAAATGCTTTAAATGCTGTTAAGCTAGTTGGCAATTTAAGTAGAAGAAGTAGCTATGAGTATACAGACGCAGAAGCGCAGTCAGTTATCAAAGGTTTATCAAAAGCAATGAGAGATCTTAGAAAGAAATTTAAATAATGAATAGTTCAGAAGCCAAGAAATTATGTGAACAATTGTTGAGAATTACTAAAGGTTCTGAAGTAAAAGAATTACTTATTAAAAATAAAATATGGGATAAAAAAGAAGCTTGGAGAGAATATGGCGATGACTCTATGAGTTGGTCCATAGTTGGAGGTCAAGGGGATGCAGACTTCTCATTAAATGAAAAAATTGTAAATGGTTTAGATGCAGTTTTGATGAATAAATGTTGGGAAAGTGGGATAAATCCAAAAACAGATCAAAATAAAACACCTAAAAATATCAAAGAAGCTAGAGATCTATATTTCAAAAACAAAGGTATAAGAGATATCGCTGCTGAAAGTGTGTGGGTTTCATTAGGAGGAGCAAGAGCACCAAAACACCCTTGCGTTTGTGTTGCTGATCTTGGTGAAGGTCAGACTCCTGAAAGAATGCCTCAAACAATTTTATCTTTAGCAAAAGGTAACAAAGAGGGTATTAATTTTGTTCAAGGAAATTGGAACACTGGAGGTTCTGGAGCAATAAGACATTGTGGTAAAGACACTTTATCTGATGAGGATAATGAGCCAATAGAACTATCAATGATTTTATCTAAAAGAAATCCAAAAATAATTGAAAAATTTCCAGATCAAAGAACTGAACATAGTGACAAATGGAGCTTTACAGTAATTAAAAGAGATTATCGATCAGCAACAGGTAAAAGTCACATAATGTGTTTAGCCCCTTTGAATTGTGACATTAGTCCAAATAAAGGAGATCTTTTAAGATTTGAAAGTGATCAAATGCCTATTTTACCTGAAAAAAAAAATCAGTGCAGTAAAAAAGCTAAACATGGAACATTAGTAAAATTATTTGAATATGGAACAGAAAAGGGAGTAGCGTTACTTTTAGGAAAAAGTTTGTACACAGAGCTCCAAGTATTATTACCTAATGCATTTATACCTTATATGTTTCATGAATGTAGGAAGGATAAAAGTCACAACACTTACGTAGAAGGCTTTTCAAAATATTTAAAAAGATTACATGAAAAAGATAAAAATAAATATCTAGAATGCGACCCAATTAAGAGTTTTATAACTGTAGAACAAAAAACTGTAGAATTCGAGGTATTTATTTTCAAAAAAAATATATCTGTTCCTCAATATAAATCTAGGTGGGGCTTAGCATGGACTGTCAATGGTCATACACATGCATTAATGAGAGACTCAATTTTTAAAGCTGATTTTGGAGCTGATATGGCTGAGTCAATGTTTGTGCATTTAAATTGCGACGGTATTGAAGGTAAGTCTAGAGAAAATCTATTTACTCCTGCAAGAGATAAAGTGAAATCAGATAGTAAATTAGCACAAAAAATTAAAGAAGAACTAAGAAGACAATTAAAAGAGAATTCACAAATTGAAGAGATTGAAAGAAGAAGAAATGATGAAGAGGCTGCAAAAGAACCAGAGATCCCAGATAAATTAAAGAAAGATATGCAAAAAATTTTGGCTGAAAATGAAATGATTGACTTACTGCAGCTTGGTAATTTTTTTAAACAAAAATCACAAACAAAAAAAAGAAAAGAAGCCACACCTAAAGAGAATTTAAAAGAGTTTCCATCTTTTTTTTATTTTGAAAATAATATCCCAAAAATGGAACTAATGGATCAACATGTGAATATTAATGGTAGTTATTCATATACATTATTAACAGATGCCGTAAATAATTATTTTACAAGAGATGAACACAGAGGCTTTCATAAATTTGTTTGGCTATCCAAAGATGAAAAAACTGAGGAAAAAGTTGATCTATCTGGTGGTCCAGATTTACACTTTGGAAAATGTAAATTTAGGATCAAAGTACCAGATAAATTTAAAGCTGGCGAAAGAAAAATATTGAAAGTTATATTTGGAAAAAGTCCAAATAAAGAGGATTTCATATTGAAAGTTCACATGACGATATTAGAGAAGCAAAAAACTAAAACTAAACAAAGAACATTACCCTCTAAACCCTCACAAAAAGCAATAGAGGATAAATTAAGAGATGATATTAAAACAAATCCTGATGGTAATGTTGATGATCAAAATATTTCAAGTGATCTTGTCTTACCTCATTGGTCAAATAGAGAAAATTGGGAGGCTAATACAAAACATCCTTTTAATGAGTATGAGGTATTAAGAATAAAAAAAACAAGAGATCCAAGAGATACATCAGGAAAATCTTTTAAATATACCGCATATCTTAATGAAGAAAATATCTTTTTGTTGAAGGAAAAGAAAAATGAAAAAGCAAATTATACTTGGAATATGATGAAACAAAGATGGTGGATATACTTCGTATGGTTAATAAATGGAGGTTTGGTTCAACATAGAATTGATAAATCTAAAAATAGATTATTAACTGTAGAGGATCTCCAGAGTGATGATGCAAAAAAAATTAAACCAGAAGACGTCGAAGTTTTAGAACTTTCAGCAAGAAGTGTGGCAATGTGTGTTTTTTTACAACAAAAAAACCTTTTACAAAATACTTCACCAAAAACATCAAGAGATGATAATTTAGTAAATTTTGATCAAGACTCTACATTTTAAATGAAGTTAAGATTCAAAAAAATAATCACAGCTGCGAATGATCAAAGTAGAGTACGAGGTTATACTCATAGATTTTATACCTACCCAGCAGGCTTTTCCCCAGTATTTGTAGAAGCAGCAATTAAGTCTTTGACAAAAACTAATGATTTAGTTTTAGACCCATTTATGGGCGGTGGAACTACTTTAATTGAAGCTTTGAGAGCTGACAGAAAAGTTGTTGGTATTGACTTAAATCCAATAGCTACTTTTGTAACAAAAGTAAAATCTACTAAAATTTCTAAAAAAAATTATGACAATATTGAAAAATGGGCAGATAAGATGTCAAAAGATATTAATTTCAAAATAAAAGATAATAAATTTGTAAAAAAAGCATTTACAATAATTAATTATAAAGGCTTAGGAAAAAAAGAAATTTCTAATTTAAAAAAAATAATTAAAGGTTCAGCTTTTTATTTAAAGAGTTTGAACAATATTAAAAATAAAAAAGAAAATGATTTTTTGAGACTTTTGTTGTTAAGATGTTTGCATTCAACTTTACATGATAAAAGACCAATTGCAGATTTTCATGTATTTAAATCTAAAATAAGATCAAATAGCCTTGATATGCTTGAGGGAATGAGGTCTTTAGATCCTTATCTGAAAAACTTTAGAAACAAAATAAAAATTTATAATAAATCTTCATCTCTGTCACATAAGATTAAAGAACTAAAAAGTAAAAAAGTTAATTTAATTCTGACATCTCCACCTTATCCTGGTATTAATATTCCTTATTCAAGATGGCAAATACATGGAAGAAGAAATACAACTCTACCATATCTTATACTTGATTTAGAAAGACCTAAAATACAGTCTATCTATAATTTTCAAAATCCAACAAATATTAAATTTGATATTTATTTTAATACTATGAAAAATATTTTTTCCTCATTAAGAAAAATATCATCCAAAAAAACAAAAATTCTTCAATTAGTAGCTTTTAATAATAAAGATGGGGTCTTTAAAAGATATCTTAAAACAATGGAAGAGTGTGGATTTAAAGAGTTAAAAATAAAATCACATGGATATGTCTGGAGAAAAGTACCTAATAGATCTTGGCAAGCAAGATTAAAAGGCAATATTCCTGCATCAAATGAAGTATTGTTATTACATAAAATAAAATGAGAGATGATATAAAAGATTTAGTCGCTGAGGCCTTAAGATTAAACAGCTCAATGAAAAAAGACAAAGCTAGATTAGCTGAGTTGAAAAGTATTATTCTTGCAGAGTCGCAAGGTAGAAATGCATCTTTTAAAATATACACAGATGTAGGTGAGGCAAGATTTAATAAAAGAAAAGAAAAACTCACATATACTTTTGATGAAAAATATTTCCTAAATTTAGATGAGGAAACTCAAAAAAAACTGATTGAAGATAAAATTGTAGATCAAGAAATATCCTATCATCTTAATTTTGAAAAATATGAAATCATAAAAAAATACCCAGATAATGATATTGTTAAATCTTTAGTTAAAGAACATTTTAAAGACTCATATTTTTCTTTAGCTTTCTATCCATTAAAAAATCAAAGTAATAAATTTAGCACTAATCAAGAGAAAAATACAAAGAAAGAAAAATCATTGGTCAATAAATTTAAAGATTTATTTAAATAAGAAAAAATTTTACTTATTACTCTTGTTCAATTATAAATATTAGCATAAACACTCATGAAAATAACTCATGCCCTCGTGGTGAAATTGGTAGACACAAAGGACTTAAAATCCTTGCCCTTTTGGGAGTGCCAGTTCGAGTCTGGCCGAGGGCACCAAAGATAGTGGTTAAAAATTATAGACCTGAAATAGATGGCTTAAGGTCGATTGCTGTTTTATCTGTAGTACTTTATCACGCACAAATTAATATTTTTAATGCTCAACCTTTTAAAGGTGGATTTATTGGAGTTGACATTTTCTTTGTAATTTCTGGGTATTTAATAACATCAATAATTCTTAGAGAATTAATAGAAAAAGGAAGTTTTTCTTTTAAAAGTTTTTACCAGAGAAGAGTAAGAAGAATATTGCCAGCTTTATTTCTGGTAATGTTGGTGTCTATACCTTTTTCATGGATATATATTTATCCTTTGGACTTAATAGAATATTCTGAGTCAATACTATATTCTTTAGGATTTGGATCAAATTTTTATTTTCATTATTCGGGACTAGAATATGGATCTCCTGAAAGTTTATTAAAACCTTTTCTTCATACTTGGTCACTTTCTGTTGAAGAACAATATTATGTTTTATTTCCAATTATATTATTTATAGTATTTAAATATTTTAGAAAAGGTCTTTTTTATTTTTTATTATTAAGTTTTATAATTAGCTTAGCGTTAGCAGATTGGGGTAGTAAAAACTATCCATCATTAACTTTTTATTTTCTTCATGCAAGAATATGGGAATTAATTTGTGGTGCATTAATTGCATATTTTGAAATCAAATCAGGTAAGAGAAGTGAAAATAAATTATTATGTAATATATTGCCAGTTCTAGGATTATTTTTAATTTTTTTTTCAATCTTTTATTTTGATAATGAAATATTTCATCCTTCATTTATCACATTAGTTCCGGTAATAGGTGTTGCTTTAATTTTGTGGTTTACTAGTGCAGATGATATAGTAAAAAAAATATTATCTAATAAAATACTTGTTGGAATTGGTTTAATTTCTTATTCACTATATCTTTGGCATTACCCTATTTTTTCATTTTGTAAAAATCTAGAAATATTTTTTGATAATAATTTTGGAAAATTGGTTTTAATAATTATAGCATTTATTTTATCAATACTTTCTTATTATTTTATTGAACAACCAGCCAGAAAAGTAAAATCATTTAAAATTGTTATTTTAACTTTAGTTCTTTCGATATTTATTATCATTATTTATAATGTTGCTATCATTTTAAATGATGGTTTTTTAAATAGAGTGAAGGTTAAAAATTACCAAAAAAATAATACTTATACATACCTAAAACAAAATGGATCTGTTTGTTTTGGAAGAAAATATAATAATTTTTGTAAGTTTGGTTCTAAAGAAAAAGAGATAATTTTATTAGGAGACTCTCAATTAGCTAGCCTTGCTTTTGACCTAAAAGAAAGAACAAAATCTAATTATACTTTTATTCCAATAATAAAACCTGGATATTTTCATTTAAGAGATGTAAAATTACTTAATAAACATACAAAAAAAATTATTCCAGAATATGATATTAAAAGAAAAAACATAGATAAACTGTTAGTTAAATCAAAAAATAATATAATAATTATTGGAGGAGCTACTTCTTTATATTTATATAACAAAAGAATAGAAGGTCGTGCAGCTCACTGGGATTCTATTTTTGTAGATAAAATTTCTTTAAAATATGATCAATCTATTATTGAAAAAGCTTTTGTTAATTTTGTTGAAGACTTATCAAAAAATAATGAAGTAATACTTTTATATCCTATTCCTGAAATAGGTGTAAATTTACAGAAAAAGAAATTTGAGAATATGGTAAGAATATTTAATTACGAGTATTCAACTTTTTTCAAACAAAATAAAGAAGTGATCAATCTTTTTGATGCAATTAATAAACCTAAAATTCATAAAGTATATTCCTACAAAGCTTTCTGTAATGAAAAAACTAATCTTTGTGCCACTCATGATGAAGACAATTTTTTCTTTTTTGATGGCTATCATCCTTCTCTAGAAGGTGCTAAAATGATAAATAATTTAATCATGAAAAAAATTGATCTATTAGATAACAATTAATAAAAATTTGATAAAACACAAAATTGATATAGTAATATCTTATTATAGATTAAAATTAACAAATGACCGATAAACCAATTATTTGGGGTAAACCTCCTTCGGATAATATTTCTTTAGATGAGTGTGAGTGGTATCATGCTATGGAGATACCTGGTGTAAAAGGTTTAACAGGATCACAACCAAATACTAGAGATGCCTCTTTTGATTGCCGAGAAGATATAGAAAATATTTTAGGAAATCTGGATTATAAAGGTAAAAAAGTTCTCAATTTAGGTAGCATTACGGGTTATATATCTTTTGAAGCTGAAAGAAGAGGTGGCGATGTTACATCCATAGATTTAAGTGTAGATCCATCTCAAATGGCCAAGCAACAAGCAACAGAGCGTGATTGGGTTCCAAGAGCTAATGAAGATTGGAAAAATGATTTAAGAGTTTTTATGGATCGTGAAGTATTAAGAAGAAATGCTTTTTGGTTTGCTCATAAAGCACTTAAGTCTAAATCTAGACTGTTAATATCACATGCAAACAATTTACCCAAAGAACTTGAGTTGCATGATATTGGAATTATTTTTTCTGTTTTACTCCATATAAGAGATCCTTTTCTTGCACTACAAAGAATGTGTTCACATATTAATGAAAAAATTGTAATTACTGAATTAGGTGATTATCCCACGTATTTGTTTAAGTTTATACCAAGCAGTATGTATATTAAATATATGGATTTAAAAGCTCGATATAAAAAAAAAAATAAAAACTTATTAGATAAACTTCCAAATTTTATTGGTAAAAGATTTAGAAATCATCCTACAATGACATTTATACCTGAATATGGAAGGCTTGCCTCTAAATGGTGGTCATTTAAACCAGAAACAATAATTGCAATGTTAAAAGTGCTTGGTTTTGGAAAAACTACAGTGAATTATCATTATTATATGCACACAAAGGGAAAAAAAATATGGAACTTTACAGTTGTAGGGGAAAGAACAGTTCCAATAGAAAAATGTGACTATGATTATGATGCTAATTAAAAATATAAATAATGGTAAAACCTTTAATCATTTCTGATAAAAACAAAAAATCATTAAAAATTAAATCTTTTTTATTAAATAGAATTAAAACAATCTCTAAATTAAAACCTCAATTCACGATTGTTATAGGCGGAGATGGTTTTATGCTGCAAACTTTAAAAAAAAATAAAAATTCATCTAAATTATTTTATGGAATTAATTCTGGAAACTACGGATTTTTAATGAATAAATTTTCAGTTAAAAATACAATAAAAAATTTATCTAAAGCAAAAATGATTATTATATCTCCATTAGAAATGAGAGTTAGAAATAAAAAAGGGTTAATAAAAAAAACTTTAGCAATAAATGAAGTTTCAGTATTAAGACAAAGTAGGCAGGCAGCTTCTCTATCTATTAAAGTTGGATCAAAGCTAATTATTAAAGAATTAGTTTCTGATGGAGTGTTAGTTTCTACACCAGCTGGAAGTACTGCTTATAATTTATCTGTACATGGTCCGATCTTAAGTTTGAATTCAAAAAAATTATCAATAGCTCCAATAAGTGCTTTTAGACCAAGGAAATGGAGAGGAAAAATTGTTAGCGAAAAATCTAGCATAATTATAAAAAATTTGAACCCTTTTAAAAGGCCAATTAGTGCAGTAGCAGACAATATAGAGTTTAGAAATGCAAAAAGTATTTTTATTAAAACAAATAATAAAATTAAATTTAATCTTTTATATGACAAAAATAGAAGTCTTCAAAAAAAAATTAAGTTAGAGCAAATAAGAAAAGAAACTTTTTAATAAATGAAAAAAATATTAAAAAAAAACCTATCTTTTATAATTAGAAAAGTTTTTAATGAAGAAATTCAAAAAGAATTAATTATAAAAGCAAAATTACTTTCTTTAAAAAATAAAAATTTAAAAAAGATTAAAGATTTATCTCAAGTAGAATTTAAAGTTTATTCTCAATGGGGTGAAGATGGAATAATTGATTGGTTAATTAATAAGTTTCCAAAGATTCCAAAAAACTTTCTTGAAATTGGAACTGAAAACTATCAGGAAGCCAATACAAGATTTTTACTTATTAATAAAAATTGGGATGGATATCTAATTGAAGCAGACAAGTTAGCTGTAAAAGATATTAAATCTCAAAAAATTTTTTGGAAACATAATTTAAGAGTTGAAAATGAATTTATAACTAAAGATAATATTAATAGAGTAATTAAGAAAATTAAAATTCCTAAAAAAATTGGTCTACTAAGTTTGGATATTGATGGAATTGATTATTGGATACTGGGTAAATTATCTGTTTTAGAGCCTTCAATAATAATTTGTGAGTACAATTCATTGTTTGGTCATAAAAAAGCAATTACAGTGCCATATAAAGAAAATTATATTAGATCTAAAGAACATTATAGCAATCTTTATTATGGCGCTTCAATTAAAGCATTTATTGATTTAATGAAAAAAAAAAATTATTTTTTAATAGGTACAAATTCAGCTGGCAATAATGCTTTTTTTTTAAAAAAAAATATTTGGAATAAGGCTAAAAAATTTGTTGTAAAAAAAAAAATATTTGTTTCTAAATTTAGAGAAAGTAGAGATACAAAAGGTAAATTAACTTTTTTAAATAAAAAAGAATCTTTAAATCTAATCAAAAATAAAATTATGATAGATATAAAAAGTAAAAAAAAAATAAGATTATCTAAATTAGGATTGCTAAATTAAATTATGAAAAATTCAATTATAGAAATTAGGAATAAGAGAATTCTTTATGCTTTGATAATTAAAAAAAAAAGAAGATTCATCAAAAATGGTGTTGATTTTTTGACTAAAGATAAAGATTTATTACAGTTAGGTTTCATTAATCATAAAAAAAATCATTATATTAAATCTCATATTCATTTAAAAAAACCTAGAATAATTAATTATTGTACTGAAGTGCTTTTAATTGAAAAAGGTAGAGTGAAAATTAAATTTTTTGATAATAAAAACTTTGATATAAAAAAAGATAAGATATTAACTAAAGGTGATATTATAATACTTTTTCAAGGCGGGCATGGTTTTAAAATACTTGAAAAAACACAAATAATTGAAATTAAACAAGGACCTTATGTTGAAGGTAAAGATAAAAAAATTATAGAAAATTAAATTGAATAAATATAAAAAATTTATACCTGTTAATACTCCTTTAATAAATAATCAAGATGCCTTAGCAGTATCAAGTACAATTAAATCTGGATGGATATCCTCAGAGGGGCCAAGTGTTAAAGAATTTGAGTTCAAAATAGCAAATTTTTTAGATCGTAAATTTGGTTGTGCAGTTAGTAGTGGAACAGCTGCACTTGAAATTGCAATTAAGTCATTAGGTCTTAAAAAAAATGATGAAGTGATAATGCCATCTTTTACAATAATCTCTAATGCAATGGCAGTAGTTAAAAGTTCAGCAAAACCAATTTTAGTTGACGTTAATTTGAATACTTGGAATATTAAAATTGAAGACATTGAAAAAAAAATTACAAAAAAAACAAAGTGTTTAATGATACCTCATATTTATGGTTTAGCTAATGATATGGATAAAATATTAAAAATAGTAAAAAGATATAATTTATATTTAATTGAAGATGCTGCAGAGGTTCTAGGACTTAAGTATAAAAATAAAAAATGTGGAAGTTTTGGAGATATCAGTATTTTAAGTTTTTACGCAAACAAACATATTACTACTGGTGAAGGTGGTATGTTATTAACTAATAATAGTAAATTAAATCAAAAATTTAAAGATTATAGAAATTTATGTTTTGGTAAAAAAAAAAATAGATTTAATCATTATGATATTAGTTGGAATTATAGGTATACAAATATTCAAGCTGCTCTTGGTTTAAGTCAATTAAAAAGGATTAATAAAATAATTAAAAAAAAATATGAGATTGGAAACTACTATTATAAACATTTAAAAAATATAAAGGATATTATTCTTCAACCTAATAAACTTTCATACTGTAATAATATTTACTGGGTTTTTGGGCTTGTGTTAAAAAGAAATAATAAAAATAATATTAATCAAGTTATCAAAAAATTAGCTAATAAAAATATTGGTACAAGACCATTTTTTTGGCCTATGCATAAACAAGATGCTTTTAAAAAGAAAAATTACTTTAAAAAAATAAGATTACCAAACTCTGAATTTATCGCAAAAAATGGATTTTATCTTCCTTCAGGGTTAGGCTTAACTTCAAAAGAATTAAAATTTGTTAAAGATACGGTAATAAGTATTTTAAAGT
>CACHIV010000005.1 GCA_902579985.1 uncultured Pelagibacteraceae bacterium
AAACAAATTTGAAAGAACTTAGTATGGGCATGTCTAATGATTATTTAGAAGCTGTAAATTATAATTCATCATATGTAAGGATAGGTTCAAAGATATTCGGAAGCAGAGATTAGCAAATTTTAATTTTACTTTTTTTGTTAATTAGATTTAGAATTACAAAAAAATCATTTTTTTTAACAGCAATACAACCATTGGTTTTTTTATAATTTTTAGTTAAATGTAAAAAAATAGCACTCCCTTTTCCAGGTTTTATATTTTTTGTATTATAATTAATTACAATCAAACAATCATATGAGTCATCTTTTCTAAACAATTTTTCGTGTTTTATTTTTGTACTTGTTTTTATTTCTTTGTTATAAAATTTACTATTAATATCATCACACCAACCCATGTTTTTTTTTATTATTTTTGTTTTCAGTTTAGTTTTAGGTTTTTTTATCTTATCAGGTCTGTAATATACTTTTCCAAATGTAAATTCACCTTTTGGGGTACATTTATCACCTTCTTTTTTTTTAGGATTAATGCCTTCTTTTCCTATACAACATTTTAAAAAATGCTCATTTAATATTAACGTATCTTTATTTTTTAACTTTATTAGCATAAGCTAAACTTTTATGTCAAAACAATTTATAAATATAGTAGAAATACCAATACTTTACGATATTTTAGATGAAATTAAATCATTTTTATTTTTTAAAATAAATAATTTTCCAAATACTAAAAAATTTTTACAAAACGATGATAATAAAAATTTAGAAAATTTGAATTCCATCATTATTACAAAAAAAAACAATAAAGAATTATTATATTCAGATAGAGTAGATATAAAAAATTTTATTTTAGTAGAAGACTCTCCGATTAGAATAGGACAGTTATTAGATCAAATAAATATATATTTAATTAAAAAAAAATACAATTTTCAGTCAAATTTAAATATTAAAAATTATACTTTAAACTTAAATTCAAGAGTAATTTCTTCTCAAAATAAAAATTTGAAGCTAACTGAAAGAGAAATAGATATAATTTTATTTTTGAATGAAAAAAAAACCCCTCAACCAATCTATAATCTTCAAAATGAAGTATGGAAATATACCAATACTTTGGAAACTCATACTGTAGAAACCCATATTTATAGATTAAGAAAAAAAATTAAGAACAAATTTAACGACGATAAATTTATAACCAGTCAAGAGGATGGCTATTTGATTTAAATGAAAAAAAAAAATCCAATTGCAAAAGAACTTTTATCAAGAAAATACAAGCCTAGAGTAGTTAAACCAAAAAAAGGTAAGGGTAGTTTTAAAAGAAAGAAAAAATAATCTTTTAAAGTCTAGCGCCAATTTGTTGAATAACTTTAGAAGACATTTCAGTACCTTTATCTAGACTTTCTTTAAGCGACATATTATTTACATATCCATGTAAAAAACCTGCTGCAAAAAGATCGCCTGCTCCAGTTAAATCAACAATTTTTAAATCCTGTTTTATTCCACATTCAACAACCTCGTCTCCGTTGATGGCAACCGCACCTTTTTCTCCTCTAGTTAAAACAATTATTTTACCAAGAGATTTAGAAAAATTTATTACCTCATCAAAAGATTTTGCATCTATTAATGATATTATTTCTTGTTCATTAGCAAATGTTATATCTAATTTGTTTTTAACTAAATCCAAAAAATGAGACTTATGTCTATCAACACAAAACTGGTCAGATAAAGACATTGCAACTTTATTGGCACTTTTAATTGCTTTTTCAAAGGCTTTTTTGGGCTCACCCTCGTCCCAAAGATAACCTTCTAGAAGTATTGTTTCACTTTGTTTAATAGCATCAGAACTAACATCATTTTCATTTATTTTTCCTGCAGTTCCTAAAAAGGTACACATTGTTCTTTCAGAATCAGGTGTAACTAATATTAGGCATGTTCCAGTTGGTAAATCTTCCTTTTTCTTTGAATAAAAATATTTAACATTTTCTTTTTTTAGACCCTCCTCATATTTAGCACCAAGATCATCATCATTTACTTTACCTATAAATCCCACTTTATTCCCAAGTTGAGACAATCCAACAATTGAGTTAGCAACCGACCCTCCTGAAACAGTTTTTTCTATTTTAAGATTAGTTAATAATTTTTTAAATTCTTTTTCCTCAAAAATTAATTTCATTGTACTTTTAGTTAAACCATTTTTAATAATAAAATTATCATCGACTTTACAGATTACATCTACAATTGCATTTCCTATTCCTAAAATTTTCATAATTAAGCTTTCTTTGTCTTTATTGGTGATTTTCTATTAGGATAACAAGTAGTACAGATTTTACAAGATAAACCATAACATTCTCTGGCTCTGCAATATTCTCTTCCATAATAAATAATTTGAAGATGTAGTTTATTCCAAAATTTTTTAGGAAATAATCTTTTTAAATCTTTCTCAGTTTGAATGACATTTTTGCCATTAGTTAAACCCCATCTTTGCGCTAATCTATGAATATGAGTATCTACAGGAAAAGCTGGATAGCCAAATCCTTGTGACATAACAACACTAGCAGTTTTATGTCCGACACCTGGAAGTTTTTCTAGTTCTTTAAAAGTTTTTGGAACTTTTCCTTTATGTTTTTCAATTAATATTTTTGAAAGAAAATAAATGCTTTTCGCTTTAACCCTAAAAATACCAATACTTTTGATCATACTTTCGATTTTTTTTCTTCCTAATTTTACAAAGTGTTTTGGTTTATTATATTTTGGATAAATATTTTTAGTAACGTTATTTACATTAAGATCAGTTGTTTGTGCAGATAACAATACAGAAATTAATAAAGTAAATTTATTTTTATGTTTTAAAGGAATCGGTGTTTTTGGATAAATCTTATTAAGTATTTTTAGTATTATTTTAGATCTTTGAATTTCATTCATTTAAAATTCAAAACATCTCTCATGGAATATAGACCAGGTTTTTTATTCATCAACCATATAGCTGCTGTGAAAGCTCCTTCTGAATAAAGAGCTCTGTCAAATGCTTCATGATTTAATTTAATTATTTCTTTTCCACTTGAAAAAGTTACTTCATGTTCACCGATAACCTCACCTTTTCTTAATGAATTAAAATTGATCTTCTTGCCGTAAGGAAAAGATTTTTTATTTAAATATTTTTTTCCAACTAATTTATAAAAATTTTTATTTTTTCCAAGAGCTATTCCTTTACCAAGCATTAAAGCTGTTCCTGAAGGATGGTCTTTTTTATGTTTATGATGTATTTCAAAAATTTTACTTAAAAAATTATTTCCAAGAGACTTTGATGCAATTTCTGTAATATACATTAATAAGTTTATTCCTAAGCTCATATTTCCCGCTTTAAGAATTGGTATTTTTTTAGAATATTTTTTAATTAAATTTTCTTCTTTTTTAGAAAATCCTGTAGTTCCAATAACGACTTTCTTTTTTAGTTTAGATGCAACTTTAAGAACTTCAAAAGTACATTTTGGAACTGTAAAATCTATAATTAAATCAACTTTTTTAAAAGCCTCTAAAGTATTTAGACTAGGTCTGATGTTATGAATTTTCTTATTAATTATTCTATTTTCTGTAAGAGTTACTATCTTAAAATTTTTATCAGATTTTGCAGATTTAATAATCTGTTTACCCATCCTTCCCATGCATCCAGTGATAGCCAAATTAATTTTTTTCATTTTAAGATAAGATATGAAACTATCATAAGTACTAAAACAATTATAGCCCAAATAGACAAATTTGTTAAAAACTGTTTTAATTTTGAATTAGATCTAAGAAATGCTGGAAGAAGTAATATTAAAACTGCTATTAAAGATATTGCAGGAACTATTTCTTGAAGTCCCATTTTTAATTTTTCCAAAAACTTTTTGCTTTTTGGAAGAATTTTTTAATACTTGGGTTTGATTTTTCATTTTCAATTTCTCTAAATTTTTCAAGGAGTTCTTTTTGTTCTCTATTTAAAGAAACTGGCACTTCAGTGTTTACTTGCACATATAAATCACCATTTCCACTACCACGCATGTAAGGCATTCCTTTACTTTTAAGTCTAAATTGTTTTCCACCTTGTGTACCAGCTGGTATTTTTATTTTTGCCTTGCCACCATCTATTGTGGGTATTTCAATAGAAGTTCCTAATGCTGCATCAGCTATTGAAATTGGGCATTCAAAAAATAAGTTTTCATTCGATCTTTTAAACAAGTCGTGTGAATATACGTTTATAAATAGGTAAAGATCGCCATTTGTACCACCCTTAGAGCCTGCTTCTCCTTTTCCAGAAAGTCTTATTCTGGTTCCGTCATCTACACCTTTTGGTATTGTTACCGATAATCTTTTTGAAGCATTTTTTTTTCCTTGTCCATTACAATCAGCACATGGATTAGTAATTTCCTCACCAGATCCTGAACATTGAGGGCATGTTTGTTGAACTGTAAAAAAACCTTGGTTTGATCTAATCTGTCCATGACCTCTACACATTGAACACGATCCTGCGTTATGACCAGGTTTAGAACCACTTCCTTTACAAGTATAACATTTTTCAGATGTTGAAAATTTTATATCTTGTTTTTTTCCTGTGTAAGCCTCTTCTAAAGTTATAGATAAATCATATCTTAGATCAGAACCCCTATTATTTGTTCTTCTGCTTCTTCTACTACTTCCACCAAATCCTTCTCCAAAAAAGTCTTCAAAGATATCTGAAAAATTACTGGAAAAATCAAAATTACTAAAACCTCCTCTTCCTCCTCCACCATTTTCAAATGCTGCGTGACCAAAATTATCATAGTTCTGTTTACGTTCAGAATTTGATAAAACATGATAAGCTTCTGAGGCTTCTTTAAATTTTTCCTCAGCAGCTTTATCTCCTTCATTTTTATCTGGATGATATTTAACTGCTAATTTTCTATAAGCTGATTTTATTTGATCTGCTGTTGAATTTTTATCTACACCTAAGACGTCATAATAATCTCTTTTAGCCATAACTAATTATAGACAAACAGTTGTTAGCTTAGGCGCTTTTTTCTTTATTTTCGTCTTTTACTTCCTCAAAGTCTGCATCAACAACATTATCGTCTTTTTTTCCTTCTTCTTTTTTTGCGTCTTTTGGTGCATCACTAGGCTTAGCACTTTGCTGAGATTTATAAATTGCTTCACCTAATTTCATTGATGCTTGAACTAATTCTTGAGTTTTCTTTTTTATATCTTCAACATCAGTTCCTTTTAAGGAATTTCTTAGATTAGCTGAAGCTGTTTCTATTGCTTTTTTATCAGAATCGGAAACTTTACCTCCATGCTCTTTTAAATTTTTTTCTGTTGAATGTAATAAAGTGTCAGCCTGATTTCTTGAGTCAACAGACTCTCTTTTTTTCTTATCTGCTTCTTTGTTAGATTCTGCGTCTTTTACCATTTTATTTATTTCTTCTTCACTTAAACCACCAGATGCTTGGATTTGAATTTTTTGTTCTTTACCAGTTCCTTTGTCTTTCGCTGAAACGTTTACTATACCATTCGCATCTATATCAAAAGTTACTTCAATTTGAGGGACTCCTCTAGGTGCAGGTGCTATACCAACAAGCTCAAAATTTCCTAAAATCTTATTATCTGTTGCCATTTCTCTTTCACCCTGTAAAACTCTGATTGAGACTGCTGGCTGATTATCTTCTGCAGTTGAAAATACTTGGCTTTTTTTTGTAGGTATTGTTGTGTTTTTATCAATTAATTTTGTTGATACACCTCCAAGTGTTTCAATGCCTAAAGAAAGTGGAGTGACATCAAGTAAAAGAACGTCCTTTACATCTCCCTGCAAAACTCCTGCTTGAATAGCTGCTCCCATGGCAACTACTTCATCTGGGTTTACACTTTTATTTGGATCTTTTCCAAAGAAATTTTTTACTGTTTCAATAACTTTTGGCATTCTAGTCATTCCACCAACCATTACTACTTCATTAATATCATTCGCAGTAAGACCAGCATCTTTTAAAGCTGTTTTGCATGGAGGAAGTGTTTTAGTAATTAAATCTTCTACAAGAGCTTCTAATTTTGCTCTAGTCATTTTTAAATTAATATGTTTTGGTCCTGTTTTATCCGCAGTAATAAAAGGAAGATTAACATCAGTTTGTTCTGCCGAAGATAATTCAATTTTAGCTTTTTCAGCAGCTTCTTTTAATCTTTGAAGAGCAAGCTTATCTGATTTTAAATCAATACCGTTATCTTTTTTAAATTCTGCGACTAGATAATCTACTATTGTGTTATCAAAATCTTCACCACCTAAAAAAGTATCTCCATTTGTAGATTTCACTTCAAATACACCGTCACCTAATTCAAGAATAGAAACATCAAAAGTTCCACCTCCTAAGTCATAGACAGCTATTTTCTTATTTGTTTTTTTATCTAAACCATATGCCAGTGAAGCTGCAGTTGGTTCGTTTATAATTCTTAATACTTCAAGCCCTGCAATTTTACCTGCATCTTTTGTAGCTTGTCTTTGAGCATCATTGAAATATGCTGGTACAGTAATAACTGCTTTTGATACTTCTTGACCTAAATATTTTTCAGCAGTCTCTTTCATTTTTTGTAAGATGAAAGCAGATATTTGTGAAGGTGAATATTTTTGACCTTTTGCCTCTATCCAAGCATCTCCTTTTTCTGAATTTACTATTTTGAAAGGTGCGGATTGTATATCTTTTTTAACAGTTGGATCTTCAAAATTTCTACCAATTAATCTTTTGACAGCAAAAATTGTATTTTCTGGATTAGTTACTGCTTGTCTTTTTGCTGGTTGACCAATTAATTTTTCATTTTCTTCTGTAAAAGCAACAACTGAGGGAGTTGTTCTTGCACCTTCAGCATTCTCTAATACTTTCGCTTGTGTTCCCTCCATAATAGCAACACATGAATTTGTTGTTCCTAAATCTATACCAATAACTTTGCTCATAATTATTTAAATCCTTGATTTCATATAAGTGTTAATTTCTAATCTACAAGTTCATTTAAACCTTATTTAGACTCTTTTTTTTCCTTATTTTCCTCACTTTTTTGATCTGTATTTTTAGATTTTTTTGAAACGCCAACTAAAGATGGTCTAAGCAGCCTATCATTCATCATAAATCCTTTTTGAATTTCCTGAATTATTGTACCAGGTTCTTTGTGATTATCTTCAATTTCCATCATTGCTTGATGTAGATTTGGATCTAGTTTTTTACCGATTGACTCAATAGGTTTAATACCATTTTTTGATAAAATAGATACCATATCTTTGTTAATAATTTCAAAATGTTCTAAAGTTTTTTTTAATGCTATTGAGTCTTTTAAAGCAACATCATTTTTTAGTATTTGTTTTGATCTTTCTAAATTATCTATTAAATTTAATGTTTCTTTTGCAAAAGAAAATCCACCATAATTAAATGCATCATCTCTTTCTTTTTCAAATCTTCTTCTTTGGTTTTCCATTTCTGCAAGAGTTCTTGTTAACTTATCTTCTAATTCAATTAATTTCTCTTCAGGAGAGTTATCTTTTTTATTCTCATTTTTTTCTATAGTGCTTTTTTTTGACTCATCGTCATTATTTTTATTTTTAAACTCAAGATCTTTTTCATCAGAACCTTGATTTTTATTATCGATGTTTTTGTCTTTTTCCATTAATACTTATATGGTATGAAATTTAATAATTGCTAGATGTTAAATAAAAAAATCACAGAATTATTAGTTGGAACAAATAATAACGGTAAACTTAGAGAAATTAAGGATTTATTACCAAAAAAACTCAAAATTTACTCACCTTCTGATTTTAATATCAAGAGTCCAATTGAAAATGGCAAGACGTTTAAAGAAAACTCTTTGATTAAGGCTAGATATTTTTCTAAAAAATCAAAAATGATTTGTTTATCAGATGACTCTGGTTTGGAAATTGGTATTTTAAAAGGTAGCCCAGGCATTTACTCTGCTAGGTGGGGAGGAAAAAAAGGAAATTTTAAAAAAGCAATGAAAAAAGTTTTTAAAGAGTTAGATAGAAAATCTAAAAATTGGAGAGAAAAAAAAATTAAAGCTAGATTTGTTTGTGCTTTAACTATTTATATTCCTGGTAAAAAAGTTATAACTTCTATTGGTAAAATTGAGGGTTCAATTTCAAATTCTATGAAAGGAAAAAATGGATTTGGTTATGATCCTATTTTTATACCAAAAGGTAAAAAAATTACTTTTGGTGAAATGAGGCCATCTGAGAAGTATAGAATAGATCATAGGTTTAGAGCTTTTAAGAAAATTAAAAAATTTTTTTAAAAACATTATTTTCAATTTTATAAAAATTAAGGATATGATTAATTTTATTGTTTTTTATCTCAAAAATTCCAATTTTTCCTTTAAATAAAGTTTTTTCAGTAAAAATTTTTTCATTAATTATTAAATCATTTTGAAGCATTAAATAATAAATGAGCCCAACTAAATCAAAACTTAAAAATGATAATTGATTTGGATATTTATTAAATTTTTCAAAATATTCTTTTTTAAAATCTTCATAATTATCTCTATTTATAGATGGAAAATAAAGTGGTTGTGAACTAGTTTCCTTCAGTAGAGACTCATCAAACCATTGATTAAGAGTTATGAAATATTTTTTTTTAGGTGATATATCTGTATATAATAATGATGTTGTAACACTTTTTAAACTTTCATCAAAATCTGCAATTATTATAGAGTCAAAATTTACACTACCAAGAGTATCCCTTTTTTTTAATTTTTCAATAAGTAGGTCATTTTTAGCCTCATTTAATTTTTCAAGTCTATTTATTTCATCTTCAAGATTTTGTTTTCTTATTTTATAACGTGTAATCTTTTCAATTTGTTTAGTAAGTTTAGTAGGGTCAGTACTGTAAATATGATTTTTTATTATTTTTATTTTAGAATTTGAAATTGCTCTAGTAATTTCCTTTTTGTATTCTACATCTGGGGTTAAAAAAATAGTTTTTTTTATTTCATTTAGTTCTATAAATTTTTTGATTGCCTTTATTTGTGATGTAGAATTTATTCCTGTATTAATGATATTTTTTGAAGCATAAGTACTCTTATTTGTTAATGATAAAAAAAAAATATTATTTAAATCATCAAGATAAATTAAATTTTTATTAAAAACTGGACCAATTACAATTTTAACTCCTAAATCTGATAATTCTTTTGCTGCTTTTAAGGTTTTTTCAGGGTTAGATTCAGTATCTTTAGGTATAATTTCAATAGATAAATTGTTTATTTTGTTTATAGCCAATTGAGTAGATTTAATTATAGATTTGCCAATCTCAGAATTTTTGCCGGTTATTGGAACTAATAATCCAATCTTAATTTTTTCACTAGCAAATAGTTTTTCTGTATAAATTAAAAATGGTATAGCAAGTAGCAATATAATTTTGATAATTTTCTTCATTTTAATGTTATTATTATAACGATTATATTGTGATGATTCTACATTCTGAAAATAAAAATAATAAAGTTAGAAATGGTTTATATATCGTTTCTACTCCTATAGGAAATTTAGATGATATTACACTAAGAGCTATAGATGTTCTAAAAAAATCAGACTATATATTGTGTGAAGATACTCGAACTTCAAAAAAATTACTTAATAGATATAAAATTAATTCAAAGCTAATTTCAAATCATAAGTTTAATGAAAAAAGCAATATATCAAAAATAATTGAAATTATTAAATTAGATCAAGTTGTATCTCTGATTTCAGACGCTGGAACACCTGCAATTTCTGATCCTGGTGCTATATTAATAAATGAGTGTGTAAAGAATAATATTAATATTTATCCAATATCTGGTGCATCAGCTGTTTCTACAGCTGTATCAATTAGTGGTTTTGATGAAAAATATTTTTTTTATGGTTTTTTTCCTGAAAAAAATAATAGATTAAAAAAAGATTTTGAGTATTTGATAAATTTTGATTGTTGTATAGTTTTTTTTATCTCTCCAAAAAAGTTTAATAAGTCTGTTGAAAAAATTAAAAAATATTTTTCTGGTAGAAAAATTTTGATATGCAGAGAAATGACTAAGTTTTTTGAAGAATATATTAGAACTAATGTTGATGATCTTAAGCCTTTTAAGTCAGATCCAAAAGGAGAATTAACAATAGTTATTTCCGAAAAATTAAAAGAAAAAAAAAATTCGATAATTTTAAAAGAGTCTGATAAAAAGATAATTCAGAAAATGATTAAAAAAATGAGTATAAAAGATATCACTGATTTAATCAGTCAGAATACTAATGTTTCTAAAAATGAAATTTATAAATATTGTCTCAAATTAAAAAATGAAAAATAAAATTATTTTAATTTGTATAATTTTTTTGTTATTTTCTTCGTGTGCTGGAATAAGCTCTAAAGGTGTTTTCGGAACAGGAGTTAGTGTTGCCTTTGACCCAAGGTCTATTGGCACTCAAATAGATGATTCAGTGATGCAAAAAAATGTAACTGGTAGATTAGCATTGAGAGATAAAAAATATATAATTTCAGTAAAAACAAAAGTTTTGGATGGAAGAATTTTTTTGACTGGATCAGTGGACAATCCAGAAGAAAAACTTCAAATTACTAAGTTGGCATGGGAAACTAAAGGAGTAAGATCAGTTAGAAATGATTTAAAATTAAAAGAAAATTTTAATTTTAAACAGTCAGCTAAAGATTTATTGATAACTTCTCAACTGCGAACTGCTTTAATACTTAATAAAGAAATTAAATCATCTAATTACCAAATAGATACATATAAGAAAAAAATATTTATCTATGGTATCTCGCTATCTTCTGAAGAAAGAAAAAAAGTAATAATTGAAGCAAAAGAAATAGTTGATGTAAAAGATGTTGTTGCTAGTATTTTACTAGTAGAAGATTTAAGAATTCAAAAAGATTAATTTTTTTTATAATCAATAACATCCGCTGAATATGCTGCGATTGACGCTAGGTTGATTATTTCGGAGGTAGATGATCTTAAAGGTGCTATCTCTATTGGTTGACCTAAACCAATTAGTAGTGGACCAATAACTTTTGTTTCACCCAAGGTTTTCATTAATTTATAAGAAATTGCAGCACTATGTTGTCCTGGCATTATCAATATATTTGCATTACCTACGATTTCTGAAAAAGGATAAAGTTCTTTATATTCCTCATTAAGCGCTACATCAGGTTGCATGTCTCCATCAAATTTAAAATCTACATTTTTGTTTCTTAAAATTTCAACAGCTTTTTTAATATGTTTAGTTCTATTAGTAAGAGGTTGTCCAAAAGTCGAATGAGAAACAAAGGCAACTTTAGGAACAAATCCAAATAGTTTTGCTACTCTAGAAGAAGAAATTGCAATTTCTGCAAGTTGTTCAGAACTTGGGTATTCATGAACACTAGTATCACCAATAAATATAGTTCTTCCTTTATAAACAACTAAATTTAATCCAAACATTATCTCTCCTGGTCTAGGGTCTACAACTTGTTTGATTTTATCTAAAGATGCACCAAATCTTCTTGTATTTCCTGTAATAGCTCCATCAGCATCCCCACAAGCTACCATACAAGATGCCCAGATAACACGGTCATTTCTTACGAGTCTATCGCAATCTCTTTCTAAAAGACCTTGTTCTCTTTGCATTTTTTTAAATAGGTAATCAACGTATTTTTCTCGTTTTTTAGTATCTGTGGAATTTATAATTTCAATGCCAAAATGATCACTGAAGCCAATCTTTTTTAATTGATCTTTAATTTTTTGTTTTTTACCAACTAATATAGGAGTTCCTAATTTTGAATTTTTAAATGCTATTGCAGCTTTTAAAGTATTTTCGTCTTCACCATCTGCAAAAACAATTTTTTTTTGATTTTTTTTAATATAAGAATTGATACCTTGCATTATTGCTAGAGACGGATTGAGTCTTTGTTTAAGTTGTTCTTTATATATTTCGAAATCATCGATATCTTTTCTTGCAACTCCAGTGTCCATAGCAGCTTTTGCTACAGCTGCTGGAATAATGCTCATCAATCTTGGATCAAAGGTTGAGGGTATAATATAATCTTTTCCATAATGAGGTCTTTCCCCTCCCATAGCAGCAACCACTTCATCTGGCACGTCTTCTCTTGTTAGTTTTGCTATAGCTTTAGCTGCAGCTATTTTCATTTCTTCATTAATTGTTTTTGCTCTCACATCCAGAGCACCTCTAAAAACATATGGAAATCCAATCAAATTATTCACTTGATTTGGGTAATCTGATCTTCCAGTTGCAATAATTGCATCATCTCTAACTTCATTTACTTCTTCAGGTTTAATTTCAGGATCTGGGTTTGCACATGCAAAAATTATAGGATTTTTTGACATTTTTTTTACCATATTTTTTGTAAGAATGCCCTTTGCAGATAAACCTAAAAATACATCAGCCCCTTTGATTGCATCTTCTAAAGTTCTGAATTTTGTATCTACAGCATGAGTTGATTTCCATTGATTTAATTTTTTTCTTCCTCGATAGATAACACCTGATCTATCAACCATAATTATATTTTTCTGTGGTACTCCACTATTTTTAAATAAGTTAGCACAAGACATTGCTGATGCACCTGCACCGTTTATAACAATCTTAATTTTTTTTATTGATTTACGAGATATATCTAATGCATTAATTAATGCAGCTGTAGTGATAATTGCAGTCCCATGTTGATCATCATGAAAAACAGGAATATCCAAAATTTCTTTTAATTTATCTTCAATAATAAAACAATCAGGAGCTGCGATATCTTCTAAATTTATTCCACCAAAGCTACATGCAATACTTTTTATGGTATTGATAATTTCATCTGTATCTTTAGAATCTATTTCTAAATCAATAGAATCTATATCAGCAAATCTTTTGAATAGAATTGCTTTTCCTTCCATAACTGGTTTTGAGGCAAGTGCTCCTAAATTTCCCATTCCAAGGATAGCGGATCCATTACTTACTACAGCAACCAAATTTCCTTTCGAAGTATAATCAAAAGCAGTGTCTGGATTTACAGAAATAGCTTTAACAGGAGCTGCTACTCCAGGAGAATAAGCTAATGCCAAATCTCTTTTTGTAGTCATTGGTTTTGAAGAATTAATCTCAATTTTTCCAGGTTTACCTTTAATATGGAAATCCAAGGCTTCCTTGTCGGTATAATGATCTATTTTAGTTTTTTTCATTTATGTTAATTAGATATACAATTGGAGCAAATTTAAGACTAATATGATTTATGAACATAATTAAGTCAACAGGCACATTTAGTTTTTTTACTATAATAAGTAGATTGCTTGGTTATTTAAGAGATATATTAATTGCTATATTTCTTGGCGCAGGTCCTATTGCTGATGCCTTTTTTGTTGCATTTAGAATCCCTAATACGTTTAGAAGATTATTTTCTGAAGGAACTTTTAATGCTGCTTTTATTCCGAGCTATTCGTCCTTGTTAAATAAAAAAAAATCTGAAAACTTCGCTAATAATATTTTCAGTTTGCTTATTTTAGGATTACTTTTTTTAACTATTATAATTGAGATATTTGCACCATTATTCGTATTTTTGATTGCCCCAGGTTTTGAGTCAGATTACGAAAAAATGGAACTAGCAATAAAATTAACCAGGATAACGATTCCTTTTTTGTTATTTATAAGTTTAGCATCTTTTTTTTCTGCAATTTTAAATTCGCATAACAAATTTGCAATTGCCTCAGCAGCTCCAATTATTTTAAATATTTTACTAATTGGAGTATTATTTTTTGGTAAAATTTTAAATGATAAATTAGTCTATTATTTATCTTTTGCAATTACATTATCAGGAATATTACAATTTATATTTTTATTTTTTTTCGTCAAAAAATATTACTCACCTCATTTTAAGGTATTCATTAAAATAGATCAAAAAATTAAAACATTTTTTAAAAAATTATTACCAAGTATTTTTTCATCAGGTGTTACTCAAATAAATATTTTAGTAGGAACAATTATTGCATCTTTTCAGGCTAGTGCAGTTTCTTATCTTTATTATGCTGATAGAGTTTATCAAATAAATCTTGCTATAGCTGGTATCGCAATTGGTACAGTAATACTTCCCCAACTTTCGAGACATGTTCAAAATAAAAAAAAAGATAAAATTGACTTAATACAAAATAAATCTTTAGAATTAAGTTTATTTTTAAGTATACCTGCGGCAATCGCTTTATTGATAGCTTCCGAACAGATTATTTCTTCCTTATTTGGCTATGGCTCATTTGATGAAGATAGTGTTAAGAATTCAGCTGAAGCATTATTCTATTTTGCATTAGGATTACCAGCATTTTCTTTAATAAAAGTTTTTTCTACATTTTTTTTTGCAAGACATAATACTAAAACTCCTTTTTATATTTCTTTGGTTTCTGTTTTGTTGAATATTTTAATCAGTGTTTCACTTTTTAGACAAATTGGTTTTTTAATTATACCTATAGCAACTACGATCTCCTCATGGTTCAACGTGACTTTATTATTTTTAATACTAAGAAAAAGAAAATTATTTAGTTTTAATCTAATTTTTATTAATACAATTATTAAGATCTTATTCGCTTCAATTTTAATGGGAATATTATTCTATTACTTAATTAACTTTTTTGATAATAAATTTTTATACGAGGAAGTTCTAAAATCAATATATCTTATTGGTTCAATGATATTAGGAATTATGTTTTATTTTTTTCTATCAATTTTTATCAAAGCTTTTAAAATTAGTGATATAAGTTTAAAGTACTAATTATGAGTAAAAAAATTTTTTCAGGAGTTCAACCTACAGGAAATCTTCATCTAGGAAACTATTTGGGAGCTATTAAAAATTTTGTTGAACTAAGTAGTGGGAAAGATAATCAATGTATTTTCTGTGTTGTAGATTTACATGCTATAACAGTTAAACAAAATCCAAAAGAACTGAAAAAAAATATTAGAGAAACTGCAGCCACTTTTATTGCAAGTGGGATAGATCCAAATCAAAGCATTATTTTTAATCAATCAATGGTTTCTGCTCATGCGGAGGCGGCTTGGATTTTAAGTTGTGTTTCAAAAATTGGATGGCTTAATAGAATGACACAATTTAAAGAGAAAGCTGGAAAGGACAAAGAAAAAGCTAGTATTGGTCTTTATTCTTATCCTGTTTTAATGGCAGCTGATATACTTTTGTATGATGCAACTCATGTTCCTGTAGGTGATGATCAAAAACAACATTTAGAGCTTTGCAGAGATATAGCTCAAAAATTTAATAATGATTATAATGTCACTGACTTTTTACAAGTACCAGAACCGTTAATACATAAAAAATTTTCAAGAATAATGAGTCTTAAGGATGGAAAAAAAAAAATGAGTAAATCAGATCCTTCAGATTTGAGTAGAATAAATCTTACAGATCAAAAAGATGAAATAGTAAACAAAATAAAGAAAGCAAAAACAGATAACTCATTAATGCCAGAAAATTCTAAAAATCTAAACAAAAGACCAGAGGTAGAAAATCTATTAGGTATTTATTCAAGTTTAAAAAACCAAAATTTAG
Source organism: uncultured Pelagibacteraceae bacterium (assembly GCA_902579985.1). Lineage (GTDB taxonomy): Bacteria > Pseudomonadota > Alphaproteobacteria > Pelagibacterales > Pelagibacteraceae > Pelagibacter. The sequence goes on from CACHIV010000005.1 coordinate 15,533, forward strand.
AAGAGTCTATTAATGAATTTCAAAGAAAAAATTTTTCTGAATTCAAAGAAAAATTATCAGATGTACTTGTTGAAAAAATTGATCCAATTTCAAAAGAAATAAAAAAGTTATTAGATGATGTAAAATATTTAGATAAAATTTTATTAGAAGGCTCGAATAAAGCTAATGAAATTGCCTCAAAAAAGATTAAAGAAATAAGAAAATTAGTAGGTTTTTAAAAAAATATATTAATATTGGTTTAAATTTTTTTATTTATTACTATATATAGAGTAATGTTCATTCAAACTGAAATTACCCCAAATCCTAATTCACTCAAGTTTTTGCCTGGAAAAGTTGTTTCAAATAATGGTTCGTTTGAAGTAACAAAAAAAGAGGATACAAATAACGAACTATTAAAAAGCATTTTATCAATTAATGGAGTAGAGGGTATATTTTTAGGAGAAGACTTTTTATCTATTAACAAGAAACAAGAGACGAATTGGGATGATATAAAGCATATAATTATTTCATTAATCAATGACCATTATTCAATGGGAAAAGAATTTATAGTTGTAAATGAGTTAAAAGAAGAAAAAAAAGCTAATCATAATGAAATAGAAAAAAAAATCATAAATATTTTAGAAACAAAAATTAGACCTGCTGTTGCCAAAGATGGTGGAGATATAAAATTTAAAGAATTTAAAAAAGGTATTGTTAAAGTAGAATTACAAGGAAGCTGTTCAGGTTGTCCAAGTTCAACTATGACTCTTAAGCAAGGAGTAAAAAATCTATTGTGTCATTATTTACCTGAAGTGAAAGAAGTAGAAGCAGTATAAATATGATAAAAAATAAAATTTCTCTTTCAAAAATTAATAGATCTTTTTTAAAAAATAAAATTACCATTAAAGAAATTCAAAACTTTTTAAAAACGAGAGGTTTCTCAATCAAAAAAAATAAAAGAAAAATAAATCATCATAATTTAAATAGTTTTTCAAAAACTTTTTTAGTAAGCTTAATAGTAATTTCATTATTTACTGTTTCTCCAATACTTATTACTTTTACTAAACAAAAAATGATTTATTCAAAAGATTACGAAAATAATTCTAAAAATAATTTAACAAAAGTTTTAGAAAATCAGGATTCTAAATTAGATAGTGATTTAAATGAAAAGTATTTATTTGATGATATAATTGAATTTGATGAATTGCCCTCAGATACAGTAAGGCTAAGTGCGATGACAATTCAAGAATTATTTGAATCAACGAATTATAATTTAGAAGATATAAGAAAAAATAAATTAGTTAAACCAATTTCATTAACATTATTACCTAATGAAATAACCAAAATAGAAAATTCACAAAAAAGAAAAGAATTATTTATTCAAATAATTCTTCCATTGATAATTAAAGAAAATAATTACATAAAATCGGATCGAATAAAACTTTTTAGTATTTTAAATAAAAGTAAAAATACTAAATTGGAAAAAAAATGGTTAGCCTCTAAATTTAAGCAGTATGGTGTAGTTAATAATGATTTATCTACATTAAAAATTAGAATGGATGAAGTGCCAATTTCTATGACAATCGCACAAGCAGCAAAAGAAACTGGCTGGGGAACATCAAGATTTGCTCAAGAGGGAAATGCTTTGTTTGGTCAATGGACTTGGAGTGGTAAAGGACTTAGGCCAAAAGGAGCTGATAGTGATAGTACGCATAAAGTTATGAAATTTAGAGTGCTACAAGCTTCGGTTAAGGCATATCAAAGAAACTTAAATACGCATTCTTCTTATAAAGCTTTTAGAAGTGCAAGAGCTGAATTGAGAGATGAAGGGAAAAAGTTAGATAGTTTAATTCTTTCTAACTATTTAGATAAATATGCAGAAACAGGTAAAGAATACGTAAAAATATTACAAAAAATAATTAAACAAAATGATTTAACAGATTTTGATGATGCTAAGTTATTACCTTCTAGTATTGCTTTAGAGAGTTTAATCTAATTTTTTTTAATTATAAACTGTGTTCCGAACCAACGCCATTTTCCATTATCGTTTAGAGAACAATTCACTCTACCTCGTCTTGGTAAAAAAGGTCCCCTAAAATTAATAGTTAAAATTTTGTTTTTAATTTCTACTTTAGATTTTTCCCAGTTGCCACCTTCATTGGAATAACAACTTATATTATTTATATCATCTTGATTATTAAAAAACTCAACTTTAAATTTTGGTGGATTATTATCTTTTTTTAAATTTTTTTCTATTGGAACTAATCTTTTGTATTCAAGAGGAGAATAATAAACGATTGATTTAAATCTTTTCATTTTTCCATAGTTTTCATTCATAGGAAATCTTGGGAGTTCAAATTTTTCTTTATTTACATCAATAACGCCTGAATGTTGTCCAAAAGCTAAGTCAAAATTTTTAGAAATATAATTTTTCATATCTTTTGAATATTCACCAAATGGATAGGAATATATAGTTGGCACATATCCAATTTTTTTCAAAAAAATACTACTAGCTTTTTCAGTATCATTTATAAATTTTTCTATTGTTTCATCTATTAAATATTCATGGGAGTGAGAATGATGTCCGATTAATGCAAAATCTTGTTTTTCAATCTCTTTGATTTGATCCCATGTCATATATCCATTCTTTCCAACTGGTTCAGTAGATACAAATAAAATAAAAGGAATTTTATTTTTTTTTAAATAAGGCCATGCTTCTTCATAAAAAGACTTAAACCCATCGTCAATAGTTATTAAAATTTTTTTTTGTTTTTTAGGCATACTAAAATTTTTTTCAATATTTTTTGGATTATAGAAATCAAACTCAGAGTCTCTTATAAAGCTTATGTGTTCTTTAAAAATATCCATTTGAATGTTTGTGGATGGATATTTTGATTCATTGAAACGATGATACATTATTGATAAAATACCTTCATCTTTTGTATAACGTTTGATATTATTAGTTTCAGAATAAGAGATAGCTGTGAAAAAAGAAATTAAAATGAATAAGCTAGTTATTGATGCTGCAAATAAAAATATTTTTTTAACGATCATTAGTAGTAATGATATTTATAATGTTAGTCATGAAAATAGTAAAACTAATTATGAAAAATTGATAATTTTGATTGATAATTTTTTAAAATCAAAAAATCTTAAAATAAATGATATTTCTTCGATCTACGTTAATAGAGGACCAGGTAGTTTTGCTGGTATTAGGAATTCACTTTCTATTGTTAAAGCAATACATTTATCAAAGAAAATTGATTATTATTGCTATAGTTTTCAAGATTTTATCAATCAAAATAGCATAAAATATGAAAATATTCCCAATCTATGTGACAAATTTAAAGTTAAAAAAAATTTGATTAAACCCATTTATATAAGTTAAAATTAGATATGTCAGATACTATTGAACAAAAATGTTTATCAAAAGGAGTGAAGCTTACTGATCAAAGAAGAATAATTGCCAAAGTTATGTCGGAGTCTTCGGATCATCCTAATGTGGATGAGCTATATAATAGAGTTTCAAAACTAGATTCTAAAATTAGTATTGCTACCGTTTATAGAACAGTTAAACTTTTTGAAGAGACAGGTATTCTTACTAAGCATGAATTCAAAGGTAGCAAGGCAAGATATGAAGAATTAAATGAAGGACATCATGATCATTTGATTGATGTTAAGACAGGAGAAATTGTAGAATTTGTAGACGAAGAAATTGAAAAACTTCAAAAAAAAGTAGCTGAAAAATATGGCTATACTTTAGTAGATCATAAATTAGAGTTATATGGGGTTAAAAAAAAACCTCAGTAAATGAATCAAAAAATTTTTATCAAAACCTTTGGATGTCAAATGAATGAATATGATTCAAATCGTATTTACGATACAGTGAAGAAAATTGGTTATTTTAAAACAGACAATTATGAAGATGCTAATTGTTTTCTTTTAAACACTTGTCATATAAGAGATAAAGCTAAAGAAAAAGTTTACCATGAAATTGGAAGAGTAAAAAAAAGTTTTAGATTAAAAAAAAAACCATTAATTATTGTTGCAGGTTGTGTGGCTCAAGCTGAAAATCAAGAGATGCTTAAAAGGGAACCTTTTATAGATTTAGTGATTGGACCTCAATCGTATCATAAAATTAATGATACTATTTTAGATTATATAAAAAAAAATAAAAAAATTGAAGAAACAGAATTTGATGTAGTTTCTAAGTTTGATTATCTAAGTAAAATTAAAAATGATTCGGGAAAGGTATCTTCATTTTTAACCATTCAAGAAGGTTGTGATAAATTTTGTCATTTTTGTGTAGTTCCATATACGAGAGGCCCTGAGTATTCAAGACCATTTAAACAGATTTTAAGTGAAGCAAAATATTTAATTGATAATGGCACAAAAGAAATAATATTGTTAGGTCAAAATGTGAATGCTTATAATTATCAAGGTTTAAAATTATCAAATTTAATTTTAGAAATTGAAAAGTTTTCAAAAATTAAGAGAATTAGATATACAACTTCTCACCCTAAAGACATGACGGATGATTTGATAGAAGTTTATAAAACTTCAAAAAAATTAATGCCATTAATTCATCTTCCAGTTCAAAGTGGATCTAATAAAATTTTAAATCTTATGAATAGAAAACATAATATTGAGGAATATTTAAAAATATTTGATAATTTAAAAAAAATTAACTTTAATATAGAATTTTCTAGTGATTTTATTATTGGTTATCCTGGTGAGGAAGATCAAGATTTTGAAAATACTCTAGAGCTTATTAGAAAAGTTAAGTTTATAAATTCATATTCTTTTATTTTTAGCCCAAGACCGGGAACAGTTGCTGCTGATTTAAAATTAATAGATAAAAAAATTTCTATGAAAAGATTAGAAAAAATTCAAAATTTGTTATTTGAAAATCAAATAAGTAAGAATAAGTATTTAAAAAATAAGATCATTAATGTATTAGTGGAAAACTTAACTGAAGACAAAACAAAAGTTTTTGGTCGATCAGAATATATGACATCAGTTATTTTTAATGGAAAAAAAGAGGATATTGGAAAAATTGTGCCTGTAGAAATAAGAGAAATTAATAGAAGTACTTTATTTGGTATATCAACTATAAATTCAAATCAAAGGGTGGCATAGAAATTGAGTGGTTTAATTAAAAAAAACTTAGACTCATCATTAAAATTTGTTTATTCAGATAATAATTCATTAAGTGTTATATTTCATAATAATGATTTATTAATGGGTATTGTAGGTGAGTTTAACGAAAATTTAAAAGAGTTAGAAAAGCTCACTAATACAAACTTATATTCACGTGGAAATTCTATTTTAATAAAATCAACTTCAGAAAAAAATGAAATAACAAAAAATGCTATTCAATTTTTAGTAAATCAATTTATTAATAATGGTAGTATTGAAAAAAAAGATATAATCTCTTCAGTAGATAAATTTATGATTAATGAAAAAGTTAAAAATAATAATATTACAGATATTATTAAAACTCCTAAAAAATCTATAATACCAAGGTCTGAAAGACAAAAAAAATATGTTAGAGCATTAAGACAAAATGATATTGTTATATCGGCTGGCCCAGCAGGAACAGGAAAAACTTTTTTGGCGGTAGCTGTAGGACTTACAATGTTATTAGAAAAAAAAATTGAAAGAATAATTTTATCTAGGCCAGCTGTTGAAGCTGGAGAACGTTTAGGTTTTTTACCTGGAGATATGAAAGAAAAAGTTGATCCTTATCTAAGACCTTTATACGATTCTTTATATGACTTATTTGATTTTGGAAAGATACAAAGAATGATTGAAATTGGAGATATTGAAATTGCACCCTTAGCATTTATGCGAGGAAGAACACTAAAAAATTCTTTTGCTATTTTGGATGAAGCTCAAAACGCAACCGATACACAAATTAAAATGTTTCTAACTCGTATTGGAGAAAATTCTAAAATTGTTGTTAATGGCGATCCAACACAAATTGATTTACCTAACAAAAATATGTCTGGTTTGGTTAGATCTAAAAAATTATTAGGACATTTAAATGAAATATCAGTTATTGATTTTGATCATTCAGATGTTGTTAGACATCCTCTCGTTACAAAAATTGTAAAAGCTTATTCAGATCAAAAAACTGAATAATGATTAAGGCAAATGTTATTGTAGGTTATTCAAAATGGAAAAATAAAATTAAAAATCCTAATACTTATTTCAAAAAAAAATTTAATAAATTATCTAAAATTACTTATTTCAAAAAAAAAAAACAAGAATTTTCTATACTTTTAACTAATAATAAAAAAATGAAAGATTTAAATTATAAGTTTATAAAAAAAAAAAAAATAACAGATATACTTTCATTTAGATCAAAAGAGAGAACTTATATCGGCGATATAGCTATAAGTTATGAAATGATTAATAAGAGATCAAAATCATCAAATTTTTTTTTAGAATTTGATAAAATTTGGATACATGGTTATTTTCATTTAATTGGATATGATCACAAAAAATTAAAAGATTTTAAAAAAATGACTAAAAAAGAAAACTTAGTTTTAAATTATTTTCATAAAATAAATTGACACTATTACTACAAAATAAAATATTAGTTTATTTAATTCCCTTTCTTCTAGGTTTGGTTAGTTCTTTTAGTCTTCCACCATACAGCTTTTTTTTTATAAACTTCATATCTTTCCCTCTTTTATTAATTTACCTAATCTTAAATTACAAAAAAGGTAAGTGGATATCTTTTAAAATTGGTTGGATTTTTGGTTTTAGTTATTTTATTTCCAATCTGTATTGGATAACAATGGCACTTACATTAGAGGAAGATTTTAAAATTTTAATACCAATTTCTTTAATTTTAATTCCTTTATTTTTAGGAGCGTTTTACGGAATAGCAACTTTACTTTGCTCTTTTTTTTCTTTAAAAAAAAAATTTTCTTCAATATTAATTTTTTCATTTTTTTTTTCTTTAATAGAGTTTATTAGAGGTTTTATTTTTGGAGGTTTCCCGTGGAATTTAGCTGCTTTTGCTTGGACAGATTATATAAATTTTTTGCAAATTCTAAAATTTACAGGAACTTACTCATTTAATTTGTTATCTATAACTTTTTTTTTAATACCTAGTGTTATCTTCTTTAATTATAAAAAATTTACTAAATTATTTTTTATAAGTTTTGCTTCAATAATATTGATGATAAATTTTTTTTATGGGTCATTATTAATTAAAAGTAATGAAAAGATAAGAAATAATAATTTAAATTTTTTAATTAAAATTGTTTCACCAAATATTGATATATCTAGATATTTTGAAAACGAAAGTACAGAAAAAATGATTTTAGAATTAATTAATTTAAGCAAACCTCAGGTTTCAGAGCAAACTGTTTTTATTTTTCCGGAAGGAGTTCTTTCAAATATCTATTTAGAAGATTTAAAAAATTATAAATATATATTTGAAAAAAATTATTCAGAAAAACATATAATTATTTTGGGAATAAGCAGTATGGAAGAGGAACAAATATATAATTCAATGGTAATTTTAGATAGAAATTTAAATATTTTATCAAAGTATAATAAAAATAAGTTAGTTCCTTTTGGTGAATTTTTACCTTTTGAAGATTTATTTAAAAAATTTGGTTTAAAAAAAATTACTCAAGGCTATAGCTCTTTTTCAAGTGATAATGAAAGAAGCATACTAAATATAAATGATATAAATTTTATCCCATTAATCTGTTATGAAATAATCTATTCTGGAAATATTAATAAAAATAATAATGACTTTGATGTAATATTAAATATTTCTGAGGATGGGTGGTTTGGAAATTCAATTGGAATTTCTCAACATTTTTCACATTCAGTATTTAGATCTATTGAAGAAGGAAAAAACTTAATTCGTTCAGCCAACAATGGTATTTCGGCATTTATTAACCCATATGGGAAAGTAATTACTGATATAAAATCAACTGAGAAGGGAGTTATTGAGATAAAAGAAATTAAAAAAACAAAAAAAACTCTTTTTAGTTCTTTTGGCAACAAGATCTTCTTTTATTTTTTACTATTTTATATTACTTTAATTTTTTTTTTAAAAAGAAAAGAAATTAAATGAAAAAAAATTTTTTATTCACTAGCGAGTCTGTTTCCGAAGGACATCCAGATAAAGTTTGTGACAGAATATCAGATATGGTTGTAGACACTTTTTTAAGTGGAGAACCTCATTCGAGGGTAGCTTGCGAAACACTAACAACAACAAACAAAGTTGTTTTAGCTGGAGAAGTAAGAGGACCTGAAATTAAAAAAGAGGATTTAATTCAAAAAGTTAGAGAATGTATTAAAGATATTGGTTACGACCAAGAGGGTTTTAGTTGGAAAGATACTACTAAAGTTGAAACTCATTTACATGCTCAATCAGCAGACATAGCTATCGGTGTAGACTCATCTGGAAATAAAGATGAAGGTGCTGGGGACCAAGGAATTATGTTTGGATACGCATGTAATGAAACTGATGTTCTAATGCCAGCTCCTATTCATTATTCTCATAGAATTTTAAGATTAATGGCTGAAGATAGAAAATCTGGTAAGCTAAAAGGAATAGAGCCAGACTCAAAAAGTCAAATAACGATTGAGTATAAAGATGGAGTACCTAATGCGGTAAAATCAGTGGTGATTTCTACGCAACATTCTAAAGATGTAGATTTAGCAAAAGTTAAAGAGCTTTGTACACCGTACATTGAGAGATCTATTCCAAAAAATTTATTAGGAAATCTTGATGAAAAAGAAATTTATATAAATCCTACGGGAAACTTTGTAATTGGTGGTCCTGATGGAGATAGTGGATTAACAGGAAGAAAAATAATTGTAGATACATATGGAGGAGCAGCACCACATGGAGGAGGAGCTTTTTCAGGTAAAGATCCTACAAAAGTTGATAGATCAGCAGCATACGCTTCAAGATATCTAGCAAAAAATGTTGTAGCCTCAAAAATAGCAGACAAATGTTTAATTCAACTTGCATATGCAATTGGTGTATCTAAACCTTTATCTATTTATGTTGACCTATTCGATAACAATGAAGAAAAAAATAGACATGTAGAAAAATTGATTAATGAGAATTTTGATTTAAGTCCAAGAGGAATAAGAGAAATGTTAGGCTTAAATAAACCTATTTATGAAAAAACTGCTGCGTATGGACACTTTGGAAGAGATCCAGGCGGTGATGGCTCATTTTCTTGGGAAAAAACGGATAAAGCAGATGTTTTTAATAAGTAATTAAAGTTGAAAATATAAAAAAAATACATATATTCACGATACATTATTGAAATTTCAAAATGGGCCTCGGCCCATTTTTTTTTGGATAGTATAAAAATGTTAAATAGAAGATCTGATAAACTAGAATTGTTAAGAATAGCTGAAGCAGTTGCTTTAGAAAAATCTATTGATAAAGAATTAATTATAGAGTCGATGGAAACTGGTATTGCAAAAGCAGCAAAATCTAAATTTGGTCAAGATAATGAAATTAAAGTATTAATTAATAGAGAAAATGGTGATATTGGAATATTTAGAAAACTAATTGTTGTAGAAAAACCAGAAAATACAAATACTGAAATTACTCTTAAAGATGCAATAATTTTGAATGAGGAAAATAATAATAAAAAAATTGGAGATGAAATTTTACAACCCTTACCCTCGTTTGATTTTGGAAGAATAGCTGCTCAGACTGCAAAACAAGTGATTAGTTTTAATGTAAGAGAAGCAGAGCGTGAAAGACAATATAATGATTTTATAGATAAAAAAGATACTATTTTGAGTGGTATTGTTAAGCGTTTAGAGTTTGGAAATGTCATAGTAGATTTAGGAAGAACAGAGGCTATTATTCAAAAAAATGAGATGATCCCTAGAGAAAATATTAAAGCTGGAGATAGAGTTAAAGCATACTGCTATGATGTAAAAAGAGAGACTAGAGGTCAGCAGATATTCTTATCAAGAGCACATCCAAAATTCATGGAAGGACTATTTATTCAAGAAGTTCCTGAAATTTATGATGGTCTAATTGAAATTAAATCATCAGCTAGAGATCCAGGAAGTAGAGCAAAAATTTGTGTTAAAGCTGTAGACACCTCATTAGATCCTGTTGGAGCATGTGTAGGAATGAGAGGATCAAGGGTTCAAGCTGTAGTTAATGAATTACAAGGTGAAAAAATTGATATTGTTAATTGGTCTGAAGATCCAGCAATAGTTGTTGCAAATGCTTTATCACCTGCAGAAGTTCAAAGAGTAAATGTTGATAGTGCTACAAAAAAACTAGATGTAATTTTAACAGAAGAAAATCTTAGTAAGGCTATTGGTCGTAGAGGGCAAAACGTTAGGCTTGCTACAAAGTTATTAAATTACGAAATAAATATTATGACTGATGCTGAAGACTCTGAGAGAAGACAATTAGAGTTTAAAGAAAAGACAGAGAATTTTGTTAAAAATTTAGAATTAGATGAAACTTTAGGTCAATTACTTGTAGCTGAAGGATTTTCTTCAATTTCAGATATTAAAGACAGTTCTCCCGAAAGTTTAATTAAGATAGAAGGTATTGAAGAAGAAACAGCTATAGCATTGATAGAGAGAGCTAAAGAATTTTATTTAAAAGATCAAGAAGATATCACTAAAAGAATTAAAGATTTAGGACTTCAAGATGATCTTATAAATCACAAAGGTTTGACACCAGGAATGTTAGTAACTTTAGGAGAACAAAAAATATTAAAATTAGAAGATTTTGCTGATCTTGCATCCGATGAATTAACAGGCGACTATGATATTGTAAAAGGAGAAAGAGTTAAAATTCAGGGTTATCTTGAAGATTTTGCATTATCAAAGGCTGAGGCAGATGAATTGATTATGTCTGCAAGAAAAATAATTTATAAAGATTGAGTAATGAAATATGGACAAAAAAAAAACAAAATTAACACTTTCAGGCATTGCCAAGAAATCAATAAAAAATATAGAGTTAGCAAAAACTAAAAGTAAAAATTCAGTTGTAATTGAAAAAAAAATTAACAAATTTTCTTCTAGAGCTAGTATAAATAAACCATCAAATATTAAGTCTAAATCAACAGCTTATACTAAAGGAACTTATACACCAAGATCAGGCTCACCTTTTAAACCATCTTTTCCAATAACTAATGATTATGAAAAACGTAAATTAGCTGAACAAAGAGCAACAAGAAGACTTAAGGGTGATTCTTTAGAAAAAAGCAAATCTGATATAAAAAAAAGAGAGAGAAAACTAACAGTTTCAAGAGCCTTAAGCGATGAGATTGAAGCAAGATCAAGAAGTATGGCTTCACTTAAGAGAGCTAAGTTAAAAGAAAATAAAGAACTCTCTAAAAGAGAAATTCAAGAAAACTTAAAACCTGTAAAAAGGGAAGTAAATATCCCTGAAGCTATTACAGTTAGAGAATTAGCTAATAGAATGGCTGAACAATCTAGTAATGTTATTAAACATTTATTTGGAATGGGAGTAACAGTTACGATTAATCAAACTCTTGCGGCAGATACTGCGGAATATTTAGTAAAAGAATTTGGGCATAATCCAATAAGAGAGGAAAAAGCAGAAGAAATTATTAAAAAGATTAAGGAAACCAGATCTGAAAATTTAAAAAATAGACCACCGATAGTAACTGTGATGGGACATGTAGATCATGGAAAAACTTCAGTTTTAGATGTTTTAAGAAGTGCAAATGTCGTTTCTGGAGAGTTTGGTGGTATAACGCAGCATATTGGTGCTTATCAAATAGAACATGAATCAAATAAGATTACGTTTATAGATACACCAGGCCACGCCGCATTTACCGAAATGAGAGCTAGAGGATCAAAATTAACTGATGTTGTAGTATTAGTTGTTGCAGCTGATGATGGTGTTAAACCACAAACAATAGAATCAATTAAGCACGCTAAAGCTGCAAATGTACCAATTGTAGTAGCAATAAACAAATGTGATTTACCAGATGCAGATCCACAAAAAATTAAAAATCAACTTTTAGAATATGAGTTAATAGCAGAAGAATTATCTGGTGATACTTTAATGGTTGAAATTTCAGCAAAAACAAAAAAAAATTTAGATAAGCTTATTGAGTCAATTTTATTACAATCTGAAATTTTAGATCTTAAAACAGATTTTGATTCAAAAGCAACTGGAATAGTTTTAGAATCAAAAATTGATGTAGGTAGAGGCGCAGTTGCAACTATAATTGTTACATCAGGAACAATAAAAAGAGGAGATTTTTTTGTAAGTGGTTTAAAGTGGGGAAAAATAAGAGCTTTGATTAATGATAGAGGACAAAATATCAGCGAAGCTCCACCATCATCACCTGTAGAAATTTTAGGTATTAATGGTCCGGCAAAATCTGGAGATGATTTTATTGTTTTAAACTCAGAAAAAGAGGCAAAAAATTTAAGTGAAAATAGAGCTGAGGAAAATAAGATTAATGTCAATCCTTTAACTTTTGTAACTCAAGACTCCGCTTTTACTGATAAGTCTATTGATGAATTGAATATAATTGTAAAATCTGATGTACACGGCTCGTCTGAAGCAATTAAAAATGCAATAAATCAAATTACTCATGAAGAGGTAAAGCCTAAAATTATATTATCAGATATTGGTATGGTAACTGAAACTGATGTCACATTAGCAAAAGCTTCTAATGCAGTATTAATTGCCTTTAATGTAAAACCAAGCAAGGAAGCTAAAAAGCTCGCAGAAAATGAAAAAATAAATATTGCTTCATACAATATAATTTATGAAGTTTTAGATTATATTAAAAAGAAGATGTCTGGACTACTTGCTCCAGATGTTCAAGAAAATATTACTGGAACTGCTCAAATTTTAGAGATATTTAAAGTTTCTGGAACTGGAAAAGTTGCAGGATCAAAAGTTTTAGAAGGGGAAATAGTTAGTGGTTCAAACGTTAGAGTTATACGTGATGGAGCAATTATTTATACTGGAAAAATTAGTACTATTTTTAGAGAAAAAAATCAGGCTAAACAGGTTAGTAATGGACAAGAGTGTGGAATAACACTTAAAGACTTTATAGACTTTCAAAAAAACGATACTATAGAAGCTTTTATGATAACTTCTACGGAGAGAATGGTATAATGGCTTATAGAATAGGAAAACCAGTTTCGCAAAGGCAATTACGCGTTGGAGAGATGATTAAGCAATCTTTAGGCATGATTTTTTCTAGAAATGAAGCTAAGGTTCCAAATTTAGAAACCAACACAATTACAGTAACAGAAGTAAAAATGAGTCAAGATCTTAAAGTTGCAAAAGCTTATGTGCTGCCTTTAGGTGGAAAAGATACAGAAGAAGTTATTAAAAGATTAAAAGAATATTCTTTTTTAATTAGAAAAGTTTTGTCTAAAAAAATAATTACAAAATATTTACCAAAAATTATTTTTGCTAAAGATGAATCTTTTGAATACGCAGAAAAAATTGAAAATTTAATAAAACAATCAAATAAATAGGAAAAAAAAATATTATGATAAAAAAAACAGAAGAATTAAAAATGCATGATAAAGACACTGGTTCTTCAGAAGTACAAATTGCATTACTAACTGATAAGATTGAGACTCTTTCAAAACACATAGATAAGTTTAAAAAAGATAAACATTCTTCAGTGGGACTCTTAAGAGCTGTAAATAGAAGAAAGAAATTGTTAGAATACCTTAAAAAAAATAAAATGGATTCTTACAAAAATGTACTGTCGAAATTGAATATAAGAAAATAGAAATCAAGGTAGATAGAACGGAATGGAACAAAAAGAACGAAAAGAAATGGAAATGAAATGTTTAAAGTATATAAAAAGGAAATCGAAGTAGCAGGAAAGAAGATAAGTTTAGAAACAGGTAAAGTAGCGAGACAGGCAGATGGAGCAATTATAGCCACGTGCGGTGAAACAGTTATTTTAGCAACAGTAGTAGGAGCAAAAAAAGTAAATCCCGATATGGATTACTTTCCTCTATCAGTAAACTATCAAGAAAAATATTATGCAGGTGGAAAAATACCAGGTGGATATTTTAAAAGAGAAGCAAGACCAACTGAGAGCGAAACGTTAATCTCTAGATTAATTGATAGACCAATTAGACCTTTGTTCCCAGATGAATTTAAAAATGAAGTACAGTTATTACCAACAGTAATTTCATATGACAAAGAAAATCAACCAGATATTTTATCAATTACTGCTTCATCAGCAGCTCTAGCTATTTCAGGAATGCCATTTATGGGACCTGTAGGAGCATCAAGGGTAGGTTTTGTTAATGGTAAATATATTCTTAACCCATCAAAAACTGAATTAGAAAACTCAAGTTTAGATTTAGTTGTAGCAGGCACTAAAGATGCTGTGCTTATGGTTGAGTCAGAAGCTAACGGTTTAACAGAGGAAGAAATGTTAAATGCAGTTAAATTTGGCCATGAAGGTTTTGTTCCAGTAATCAATATGATAGAAGAACTTGCAAAAGAATGTAGAAAAGCTGAATGGATTGTTGAGAAAAAAGATTTATCAGAGGTTAAGAAAAAACTTGAAGAAACATTTACAGATGATCTCAAAAAAGCTTTTGGTACAAGAGATAAACAAGATAGATCAAATCAAATTTCAGAGATAACAGATAAAGCTAAGAAGCTCTATGAAGAACACGAAGATTTCACTGATCTTGACGTAAATAGCCAATTAAAAAATTTGGAAAAATCTATTGTAAGAACAGAAATTCTTAAAAATAAAAATAGAATTGATGGCAGAGGTTTATCAGATGTAAGACCTATTTCATGTGAAGTAGGTATTTTACCGAGAACTCATGGGTCGGCACTGTTCACTAGAGGAGAAACACAAGCAATTGTAGTTGCTACTCTTGGTACTTCTGATGATGAGCAAAGGTTAGAAAGTTTAGATGGTCAACAAAGAGAACGATTTATGCTTCATTATAACTTCCCTCCTTTTTCAGTTGGTGAAACCGGAAGAATTGGAACCGGAAGAAGAGAAATAGGTCATGGAAAACTAGCTTGGAGAGCAATAAATTCTTCTCTTCCTTCAAAAGAAGCTTTTCCATACACTTTTAGAATAGTGTCAGAGATTACAGAATCTAATGGTTCGTCTTCTATGGCTACGGTTTGTGGAACATCACTTGCATTAATGGATGCTGGAGTACCAATTAAAGAACCAGTTGCTGGTATTGCAATGGGTTTAATTAAAGAGGATGATGATTTTAGTGTTCTATCAGACATTTTAGGTGATGAAGATCATTTAGGGGATATGGATTTTAAAGTTGCAGGAACTAAAAATGGAATTACTTCACTTCAAATGGATATTAAAATTACTGGTATTACGTTTGAAATCATGGAGCAGGCATTAAGCCAAGCTAAGGAAGGAAGAATTCATATTTTAGGTGAAATGAATAAAGCATTAGATAAATCAAGATCTGATGTTGGAAAGCACACTCCAAAAATGGAAAAGATTACTGTTGATAAGAAAGATATTGCAGCAGTTATTGGAAAAGGTGGTGCAACGATAAGAGAGATTGTTGAAAAATCTGGTGCTAAGGTTGATGTTAATGATGCAGGAGTCGTTACTGTTGCTGCTCCAGACGAGGAGTCTAGAAATATTGCTTTGCAAATAATTAAAGACATTACAGCAAAAGCAGAATTAAATAAAATTTATAGTGGTAAAGTTATGAAAATTATGGAGTTCGGAGCTTTTGTAAATTTTTTAGGAAAACAAGATGGGCTTGTTCATATTTCTGAGCTAGCTCCCAAAAGAGTAGAAAAAGTTACTGATGTCGTTAAAGAAGGTGACGAGGTAAAAGTTAAGGTAATTGGTTTTGATAGAGGTAAAGTTAAACTTTCTATGAAACAAGCTACTGAATAAATTTATTTGGTAGCTATTTTACTTAATTTTATATTTAATTTTACTAATTAGAAATAATGCAATAGCACTTAAAAGAGCAAATAATTCAAGAGCATGTCCAGAATCACCTAAAATTAGTTGCACAAATGCAAATATTATACAAACAATAAACCAAACTAAAATCAACATCTTAATTTTAAGTTATATTTTTTGGATCTGGCATTCCAACTTTATTATATCCTGCATCTACGTAGTGAATTTCACCCGTAACACCTTTTGCAAGATCACTTAATAAATACAGTGCTGAATTTCCAACATCGTGTATATCTACATTTCTCTTTAGAAAAGAATGATCTTCATTCCATTTATACAAGAATTTTGCATCTCCAATAGCTGAAGCTGCTAATGTTTTAATTGGTCCAGCACTTATTGCATTCACTCTCACACCTACACTTCCCAAATCTCTTGCAAGGTACTTAACACTCGCCTCTAATGCTGACTTACAAACACCCATTACGTTATAATTTGGAATAGCTTTAGTGGATTCGTAAGTTAAGGTTAATAAACTTCCATCTTTCTTTAATACTTTAGATGCTTCTTTTGCAACTTCTGTAAAAGAAAAACATGAAATTAACATACTTCTCAAGAAATTTTCTCTAGTTGTATTTAAATATTCACCTGATAGTTCTGATTTATCAGAGAAAGCTATTGCATGTACTACAAAATCAATTTCTCCCCATTGAGATTTAACATTTTCAAATAATTTCACTATATCTTCTTTTTTCTCAACATCGCAACTAAATGTTTTTTTTGAATTTAATTTTTCAGCTAAAGGAATAACTCTTTTTTTCAAAGCATCTCCAAGATAAGTAAATGCAAGTTCAGCCCCTGCTTCTACAAGTTTTTGTGAAATTCCCCAAGCAATAGATCTTTCATTGGCAACACCCATGATCAATCCTTTTTTACCCTTCATTAAATCCACAGCTAAACCTTTTCAAAAATTAAAGTTGCATTTGTTCCACCAAATCCAAAACTGTTAGACATAATAGAATTTAAAGTTATATTCTTTTCAACCTTTGTAACTATAGGATATTTTTTTGCTTCATCATCTATATCAGTTATGTTTATAGATGCTGAAATAAAATTATTTTTCATCATAATTAAACTATAAACTGCCTCATGTACTGAGGTTGCTCCTAAAGAATGACCTGAAAGAGATTTTGTAGAGCTTATTTTAGGGATACTTTCTTTAAAAACCTCTCCAACAGCTTTTAGTTCAGTTATGTCTCCTACAGGCGTTGAAGTTCCATGCGTATTTATATAATCAATTTTATTTTTACATGTGCTTAAAGCCATTTTCATACATCTTATCGCTCCTTCTCCCGAAGGTGCTACCATGTCGTATCCATCTGATGTTGCGCCATACCCAGTTAGTTCAGCATAAATTTTTGCACCTCTAGCTTTAGCATGTTCATATTCTTCTAAAACCAAAACTCCACCTCCACCAGATATTACAAATCCATCTCTGGTTTTGTCATATGGCCTTGAGGCTTTTTCAGGGGTATCGTTGTATTTTGAAGAGAGAGCAGTCATAGCATCAAACATTGCTGTCATAGCATAGTGAACTTCATCACTTCCACCTGCAAATATAATTTTTTGTTTTCCAAGTTGAATCAATTCCATAGCATTTCCAATACAATGTCCGCTAGTTGCACAAGCAGAACTAATTGTATAGTTAACACCTTTAATTTTAAAAGGTACAGCTAAAGTAGCTGAAGCTGTACTCGACATAGTTCTGGGAACTACAAATGGCCCCATTTTTTTTGGATTTTTTTCTCTAGTTTTGTCAGCAGCCAATATAACATTTTGAATTGATGGTCCACCAGACCCCATAATCATTCCAGTTGAAGTATTACTTACATCCTTTTCTTCTAATCCAGAGTCTTTAACCGCTTCAGTCATAGAAATATAATTATAAGCAGAGCCAGGTCCCATAAATCTTATAAATTTTCTATCTACATGGTCTTCAAGTTTTATATTTGGCTTACCATGTACATTACTTTTTAGATTATATTCTTTATATTCTTCAGAAAAAGTAATACCAGATTTTGAATTTAATAAAGATTTATAAACTTCTTCTTGGTTATTACCTAAACAAGACACAACTCCAATACCAGTAATAACCACTCTTTTCATTATTTAAATAATCCTACTTTAAGATTTTCTGCTGAATATATTTCTTTGTCGTCTGCAAGTAATAAGCCATTAGCTAAACCAACCGAAGTTTCTCCAGGCGACATAATTTTTTTCATATCAATTATATAAGTTGCTTTTTTTATATTTTTTAAAACTTCACCAGTAAATTTTACTGCACCAACTCCTAAAGCTCTACCCTTTCCAGGATTGCCTAACCATCCTAAGTAAAAGCCAACTAGTTGCCACATAGCATCTAAACCTAGACATCCTGGCATTACCGGATCTTCTTTAAAATGACATTTAAAAAACCAAAGATCTTCTTTAATATCTAGTTCAGCTTTTATTAATCCTTTTTTAAAAGCTCCGCTATTATCATTTATTTCGGTTATTCTATCAAACATGAGCATTGGTGGAAGGGGTAATTTAGCGTTCCCAGGCCCAAAAAGTTCCCCGTTTCCACAACTTATTAGCTCCTCATAAGTGAATGAGTTTTTTTTCATAAATTTAAGCACCTTTATTACTTGATTTATTAAGATTATAATATACAAATAGTTTAGAATTATTATAAAGAATAATGAATAATTTGAATATATATACAAAAAAATTAAGAGAATCTGGTCTAAGACCTACTAGACAGAGGCTAAAGATTTGTGAAGTGCTATTTTCTCCTGAAAAAACTTTCCATTTCACAATAAAAGATTTAACTAAAATAATTGAGCAAAAACTAAGTGAAAAAATTTCTTTAGCTACAGTTTATAATACTGTTCATGCTTTTAAGAAAAAAGGCTATTTAAAAGAAATTTCTATTAACAGTGATAAAAGTTATTTTGACACCAATGTTACAGAACATCATCATTTTTTTGATGAAGATACAAATGAGTTAATAGACTGTGGAAAAAATGAAATTGATTCTGTAAATATTAAACAAAATATTACTGGGAAAAAAATAAAATCAGTTGAAGTATTGGTTAAAGTTGCAACTGATAATCAAAATCAAAATTAAATTAATAATTTCAATTACTTAACACTTATATTAAAATAATTCTAAACTGTTGACAACTACTTTAGAATCATTATATATTTTAACAATCATTAAGGAGAAAAATATGTCATTAAAAGGAAGTAAAACGGAAGAAAATTTAAAAGAAGCTTTTGCTGGTGAAAGTCAGGCTAATAGACGTTATCTATATTTCGCTCAAAAAGCAGATATTGAAGGCTACAATGATGTAGCTACAGTTTTTAGATCTACTGCAGAAGGTGAAACTGGGCATGCCCATGGTCATTTAGAATATCTTGAGGAAGTAGGAGATCCAGCAACTGGAAAACCGATCGGTGAAACTAAAGCAAATTTAGCTTCAGCTGTAGCAGGTGAAACGCATGAGTATACTGATATGTATCCAGGAATGGCAAAAACAGCTAGAGAAGAGGGATTTGATGAAATTGCTGATTGGTTCGAAACTTTAGCAAAAGCTGAAAAATCTCACGCAGGAAAATTCCAAAAGACTTTAGATTCTATTGCGTAAATAAAATTAATTTATGGTGGAGATATCTCCACCAAAAATTCCAAAAGTAATAATTGTATGAGTAAAGAAGGAAGCACTGAAGCACCTACAAGGCATCCGATAGATTTTAAACATCCAGATTTTTTAAATCCAGAAAAATTAGATGCTGAGATGAGAAGGGTATTTGACATTTGTCACGGCTGTAGAAGGTGTTTTAATCTATGTGATTCATTTCCAAAATTATTCGATATGATAGATGACTCAGAAAAAGAAGACGTTGAGAGTTTATCAAGTAAACAATTTGAGCCAGTAGTAGACGCTTGTACTTTATGTGATATGTGTTTTATGACTAAGTGTCCTTATGTACCACCTCATGATTTTAACTTAGATTTTCCTCATTTAATGTTAAGATACAGAACAGCTCAAAGAAAATTAAATAAATTACCATTCATACCTTCACAATTAGCTCAGATTGATAGAAACGCTAAAATTGGCGTAGTATTATCTTCATTGATAAATTGGGCTTCAAATATTAAAAATAAAATTTTTAGAAAAATATTAGAACTAGTGGCTGGTATTGATATGAAGGTTAAGCTTCCAGTTTATAATTCAGAAACATTTACAAAATATTTTAAAAAAAATTCTCATAAATTGAATGTTTATCAGCCAAAAAAAAATAGGAAAGTTGTAATTTACTCTACTTGTTTTGTTAATTTTAATAAAAAAGATACGGGAGTAGCAGCTGTAAAAGTTTTAAAAAAAAATGGTGTTAACGTCCAAGAAGCTTACCCAGGTTGTTGTGGAATGCCTTTTCTAGAACAAGCTGATTTACCAAAAGTTGTTGAACAAGCTAAAAAAGTTTCTAAAGATTTATTAGATTGGGTAGATAAAGGATATAAAATAGTTACACTTACAGCTAGTTGTGGCTTAATGTTGAAGTTTGAATGGCCTTTACTCTTACCTAATGATGAAGATATTAAAAGACTTTCAAAAAATGTAAGCGATATAGACGAATACATAGTTGATATAGCTCAAAATGAGGGTTTAGCAGAGGGTTTACGAGAAATAGACGGTGGAATTACAGTTCATAATGCTTGTCATGCTAGAGCTCAAAATATGGGAATAAAGGCTAGAGATATGTTGAAGCTTATTCCAAATGTAAAAATAGATGTTGTCGAAAGATGTGCTGGACATGGTGGAACTTTTGGAGTGATGAAAGATACTTTTAAACTTGCAGTAAAAGTTGGAAGACCTACAGCAAGACAAATCAAAAACAAAAAAAATAAATATATGGCTTCTGATTGTCCTTTAGCAGGAAAACATTTGAAGCAATTAGAGGCAGATACAAATATTGCAAATGATGAGGCACTACATCCTATCGAATTAATGGCAAAAAGCTATAGGTTATAATTATAATGAGCAAAGAAAAAAGACAAATTGAAAAATCAGATTTAATTTCTTCAGATCTTTATAACAAGAATAGAAATCAAATTAGAAAAGATCTTGTCGAATTTAAAAAAAATAGAAGAATAGCACTGGGACCCTATGCAACTTTTTATTTTGAAAGTTTTGAAACTATGCTTGCTCAAGTTCAAGAAATGCTTCATATTGAAAAGGGTGGAGATGAGCAATTAAAAGATGAATTAAGTGCATATAATCCTTTAGTTCCTAATGGAAAAGAACTAACTGCAACCTTAATGTTTGAGATTGATAATCCTGTCTCTCGAGCATCTTTTTTAGGAAAAGTTGGAGGAATAGAAGAAAGAGTATTTATGAAAATTGAAAATGAGAATGTCAAAGCATTTCCCGAACAGGATGTCGACAGAACATCTGAGGAAGGAAAAGCTTCTTCAGTACAATTTATTCATTTTAAATTTAATGACAATCAGATTACAAAGTTTAAATCAGGAAATGTAAGTATTGAAATCGGTATTAATCATGAATATTATTCACATACTACTAAATTATCAGTAGATAATATTAAAGCTTTATCAGCTGATTTTATTTAGTAAATCCCCAAACGTTTTCATTCTTAATCCAACCTTTATAATTACCTGTTGATATATTACACCAAGATTTTTCACATTTTTTAATCACAAGTAATCTTCCTTTCTTTAGTCTTGCAATAGGTTTTGAAAAGTTAGTGGCCTTTTTAAACAAAATTTTATCATTGAGAATAATAATTGAATTGACTTTTTTAAGCTGTGAAACATGAATCCATCCGCTATTATTATTTAAATCTATAATTCTTCTAAAATTTTCTTTTTGATCTATTTGTTTTACTGGTAAATTTATTTTTTTGTAAATATATTTAATTTCTGAATTCAAACTAGGGTTATATCTCACGTTTACTTTATTTTTTTTTAAAGATAAAAATATTTCTTCAGCTTTTAAAAATTGGTTAATTAAAATTATTGAAAATAAAAGATAAGTAATTATTTTTTTAATCATTTACAAAAACAATTTTTTCTTTTTTTTAGCTTAACAATTCTAAAGTTTAAATTAAGAAGATCTAAAATAAAAATGTTATTATTTAAACTTTTTCCTATATTTAATATCTTTTTTAATACTTCGTTAGCCTGAATTGTACCTACTACTCCAGCAACTGTTCCTAGAATACCTTCGGACTCACAGTTAATAAAATTTTCTGAAATACGAGTTTCTTGAAAAAAACATCTTAAACAAGGAGTTTTTTTATTTCTAAAATCAAAAGTAAATACTTGACCATTAAATTTACTTATTGCGCCAGTTATTAGAACTTTTTTAAACTTAACACTAAAATCATTTATCAATAATTTAGTTTTAAAATTATCAGAACCATCAACAATAAAATTATAATTATTTATAATCTTTTTAAAATTTATTTGATTTAACCTTATCTTATAAATTTTTATTTTAGTATTTGGATTTATTTTTTTTATTTTATTTTTTGTAGTTTTAACTTTAAGTTTTCCAACATCAGAAGTATCATAAAGACTTTGTCTATGTAAATTAGAAAGACTTATTATGTCGTCATCAACTATTCCTAATGATCCTATTCCTGCTCTAGCAAGATATTCTGCAACTGGTGAACCAAGACCACCAGCACCGACAATTAAAACTTTGGACGATAAAATTTTTTTTTGACCTGTAATACTAATATCTTTGAGTATTATTTGTCTTGAAAATCTTTCAATTATTTTTTTATTTAGTTGGCTTTTCATTTACCAGTTGAGCCAAATCCACCATCACCCCTCAAAGTTTCAGGCAAATTATCAGTTTCTTCTAATTTCATTTTAGCAACTGGTGCTAAAATCATTTGTGCAATTCTATCCTTATTATTGATGATAAAATCATCTTTACCATGATTAAAAAGAATAATTTTTATTTCACCTCGATAATCACTATCTATTGTTCCTGGTGTGTTTAAAACAGTTATTTTATGCTTAGCAGCCAAACCAGAGCGAGGGCGAATTTGTATTTCATAATTGTTAGAAAAAGCCACAGACAATCCTGTAGGGACCAAATATGAGCTATTAGGAGCTATTTTAATTGGCTTATCTAAAAAAGCCATCAAATCAACACCAGATGCTCCATCCGTTTTATAATTGGGAAGTTCAACATTTTGATTTAACTTTTTAATTAATACTTTTACCATTAAATTTAATTTAACTGTTCAATGACTCTATCTACTATTTCCTCTGAGATTTCAGATTTTTTTTTTATTGTAAGTTTTTCGTCTTTAATTTTTTTATTTTTATAAAAAATTGAAACTTCGTTAAAATTAGAATCAAATCCTATAGATTCATTAGATACATCATTAGCTATTATCCAATCACAATTTTTTTCAATTAGTTTTTTTTTTGCATTTTCTAAAATATTATTTGTTTCTGCTGCAAATCCAATTACTAATTTTGGCCTTAGAGAGTTATGATTAGATACATAATTTAAAATATCAACATTCTTTTCGAGTTTTAAATTTAAATTATCATTTTTTTTTATTTTTATACTATTTTTTTCTTTAATTTTATAATCAGCTACAGCTGCAGAAAATATTGCAACATCAACTGGTAAACTTTTCTGTGTAGCTTTAAGCATCTCATCAGCAGTTTTAACTTTTATTAAATCTATATTGTTATTGATTTTAATATTGGTTGGACCAGAAATTAATGTTGTTTGAAAGCCTCTTTTTACAAGAGATTGCGCTATTGCATAACCTTGTTTTCCTGAAGATTTATTTGTTATAAACCTAACAGGATCAATATATTCATTAGTAGGTCCTGCAGTTACTAAAGCTTTTAATTTTTTATTTTTATTTAATTGATCAAAATAAACTTTAGTTTCAAATAAAATTTCTTGAGGTTCACTCATCTTTCCTTCTCCAAATTCTCCACATGCCATATCTCCAATATCTGGACCAATTATTCTATATCCATAAGACTTTAATATTTTTATATTTTTTTTAGTCGATTCGTGTTCCCACATTCTAACATTCATAGCGGGAGCTAAAAAAATCTCTTTGTTTGAAGCAAGGATTACAGTAGAGGCCAAATCATCTGAAGATCCTGAACTTAATTTTGCAATAGTATTTGCTGTAGCTGGAGCAATAAGAATTAAATCTGCCCACCTAGATAAAGATATATGATCCATTTCTGCTTCATTATCGCTATTAAATAAATCATCATAAACTTTTTCTTGAGATAGGGAAGCTACAGATAATGGAGTTACAAATTTTTTAGCATTTTTAGTAAGAATAGTTTTAATTTGTACATCTTGTTTTTTTAATAATCTAATAAGCTCTAAACTTTTATAAGCAGATATACCTCCACATATTATTAAAAGTATTTTTTTTTGAAATAAAATATTCATGTTGCGAATTAAAATACTAATAGGCCAAAAATTACAAGCAATAATAAACCAACAATAGATTGATTTCTAAACGCAATCATTTCAGACTTCTTTTCGTTTAGAGCTGTATAGGAGGTAGAATTTTGAGGTATTTGTCCACTTGCCAAATATGTAAGTGCTTGATTAGCTTTATCCATAATTTCAGGAAAATCTGGTAATCTTTTAATCACCTCAGTAGTACTTTTGAGACTTTCATTGAATATATTTTTGGGATCTTTTGTTTCTTTTAGCCAATTTTCTAAAATTGGTTTTGAGGTTTCCCATATATTAGTATTGGGATTTAGTTTTCTAGCAACTCCCTCAACAACAACCATAGTTTTTTGAAGCATTAATAATTGAGGTTGAGTTTGCATGTTAAATTTTTCAGTAACATCAAAAAGCTGTTTTAATAATTTTCCACCTGAAATATCTTTAACTGATTGTCCAAAAATTGGCTCCCCAATGGATCTCAAAGCCTGAGCAAGATCGTCAACAGGTACATTCTTCGGAACAAGTCCAGCAACTAAGTGAACTTCTGCTACTTTTTTATAATCTCTTTTAATAAAACCAAATAAAATTTCTGCTAAAAA
This sequence comes from uncultured Pelagibacteraceae bacterium, assembly GCA_902579985.1. Taxonomy (GTDB): domain Bacteria; phylum Pseudomonadota; class Alphaproteobacteria; order Pelagibacterales; family Pelagibacteraceae; genus Pelagibacter. The sequence continues at coordinate 40,544 of CACHIV010000005.1, forward strand.
TCTTCTACTAAGATTGTCTAATCTGCCCATAATTCCAAAATCGATCGGTACAATTTGCCCATTATCATCAATAAATATATTTCCTTGATGCATATCAGCATGAAAAAATCCATCTCTTACCGCATGCCGTAAAAAATTTTGAATAATATCTTTTGCAATCTTTTTAGTATCAATATTTCTTTTTTGTAAATTTTCAGTTTCACGAATAGAAACACCTTCAACCCAATCAAGAGTCATTACATTTTCACTTGTAAAATTCCAATATATCTTGGGAACTTTAAAATCAATATCATTTTTTGTATTTTCAGCATATTCATTTGCTGCCGCTGCTTCAAATCTCAAGTCCATCTCTAAATTAGTTATTTCTTTTAGTAAAAAAACTACATCAACTAATTTTAATCTTTGTGTTTTTTTAATAAATGATTCTATTAAGAAAGCAAACAGCATCAGAGCATCTATTTCTTCATTGAATATTTTTTTAATATCAGGTCTCAAAATTTTAATAGCAACATCTTTTATTGTGCCATTATCATTTATTTTAGCTTTGTGTACTTGTGCGATTGAAGCAGCAGCAACAGGTTCATCAAAATCTATAATTGAGTTAAATGTTTCTTCTCCTAAATCTTTTTTAATAATTTTTTTTGCTTCTGATAAAGGAAAAGCTGGCAGTTTATCTTGTAAATTTTCTAGTTGTTTGGATAATTCCTCTCCAATTATATCTGGTCTAGTTGCTAAAAACTGTCCTAATTTTATAAAAGTAGTTCCCATAGATTGTATTGACTTAGAAAGTCTTTCACCTTCTGTATCATTTAAATTTACTTTTTGAGTATTTGAAAAAGAAAAAGAAAGTATTTGAAAAAAAATCCTAATAACCAAAGGAGGTTTTTTAAATTTAGAAATAATTTTTAAAATATCAGATTTTGCAATCATTCTACCTAATTTAAAAAGTATAAATAATTTTTTAATCATTATATTTTCCAACCTGAATGAATAGCCACAATACCACCAGATAAATTTCTATAGTTGCAATTTATGAATTTATTTTTTTTCATTAATTCAACTAAATCTTCTTGATTGATAAATTCATCAATACTCTTTATTAGATATTCATAAGGATTTTTTTGACCTACTACTTTTTTACCGATTAAAGGAATGAGTTTTGAGTAATTTTTATAAATGAAATCTAGACTTGGGTTTTGTATTTTTGAAAATTCCAAACATAAATAACGACCACCTGGTTTAAGAACGCGATAAGCTTCTGATAATGCTTTATTGAGATTTTTAGTATTACGTAAACCAAAGCTAATTGAGTAATAATCACAAGAATTATCTTTTAAGGGTAATTTTTCTGCTGGAGCAACTAACCAATTAATATTTTTATTTTCTTTTAATTTAATTTTACCTTTACTAATCATTCTTTTATTTGGATCTACACAATAAACTCTATTATTATTATTTGTTAAATTTAAAAAAAGCTTAGCAATATCGCCAGTACCACAAGCAACATCAATTAAAACCTTATTTTTTGATGGATTCATTAAATTCATTAAATCTTTTTTCCAAATTCTATGAATGCCTAAAGACATAAAATCATTCATTAAATCATATTTATCATACACATCATCAAAGACCCCCTGTACAAGTCCTTTTTTATTTTGGAGATATTGTTGCATATAAAATTTATTATTTGTTGATAATATAGTGTTTAATGCCAGAATTACCAGAAGTAGAAATAATTAAACAAAATCTATCTAAAAAAATAAAATATAAAAAGATTCAAGAAGTCATAATAACAAATAGAAACTTGCGGTTTAAAATCCCTCCAAAATTTGATTTATTATTAAAAAATAAAGTCATTGGAAAAGTTACTAGATTTTCAAAGTATTTAATTTTGAATTTTTCAGATAAATCTTTTTGTTTAATTCATTTAGGTATGTCAGGCACTATTCATTTAATAAAAAAAAATAATTTAAATCAATTTACCAATACTAGTTTTTATAATTCTCCAATTCTTCCAATAAAACATAATCATGTAGAAATAAAATTCAAAGATTTAAAAATTATATATAATGATCCTAGAAGATTTGGTTTTTTTAAATATATAAAAAATGAAAAAGAACTTTTAAGTAAGTTTAGTCATTTAGGACCAGAGCCATTATCTAAAAAATTTAATTTAAAATATTTATTAAAATATTTTTTGAGTAAAAAAAAAAATATAAAAAGTTTTTTAATAGATCAAAAATTTGTATCTGGTATTGGAAATATTTATGCAAATGAAATTTTGTTTTTAAGCAAAATTAATCCTAATAAATATGCAATGAAATTGTCAAAAAAAGATTGTAGAAGGATTATTTTTTTTTCAAAAGTAGTTCTTTTGAATGCAATCAAAAAAGGAGGCTCAAGTATTCGAGATTTTAAAAGTATATCTGGAAAAAGAGGAAGTTATCAAAAAGAATTTAATGTATACTTAAGACAAGATCTTAATTGTATAAAAAAAAAATGTCCAGGTATCATAAAAAAAATATTTATATCAAATAGATCAACTTTTTTTTGTAATGTCTGCCAAAAATAAAAAATTATTTTATTGACCAGTATAAATTCTCAAGCTATATAACTGCGTTTATGGCAAATACTAAATCAGCAATTAAAAGAATAAGAAGAATTGCTAAACAAACGAAAGTAAACAAAGCTCGTAAGAGTAAATATAGAAATGCCATAAAAAAAATGAACCTTCTAATTGAAAAAAAGAAAAAAAAAGATGCTTTAAAATTCTTACCTAAGTTGAATTCTGAACTTATGAAAGTTACAAAAACTGGCGTAATTAAAAAAGCAAATGCTTCGAGAAATGTATCAAGGATTACAAAAAAAATCTCAGCTCTATAAATGACTACCTTGAGTTGTTTAAAGATTTTATTAAAAGTATTGACACAAAATAAGAAAACTTTTTAATAGTTCATAACTATATATAGATAAAGTAAAAAAAAAATTTATAAATTTTAAAAATATATTTTTATAAAATATTTTTTTTAATAAATAATTTTTAATAATTCAATCAGTGAGATTAAAATAATTTAAAAAAAATTATTCGCGTAAAAAACGATTCGCTTAGAAGGTTTATATTTTTTATTTTTTATATAATTATTCATTGCAAATTATTTGTTTTTCTTCTAACTGGGTTTATTCCAAAAAATTTATGTCAAAAAATTATACCACTCAAAATTTGAAGAATATTTCTGCTCAAACTTTGGATTGGACAATTATTCAAAAAGATATGAGGAGTAAAATGGGTACTGATATATATGATAGTTGGCTTAGAAAAATTGATTTTGTTGAAGAATTGAATAATTATATTTTACTTTCTGTTTCAACTAGATTTATTAGAGATTGGATTACATCGAGATATTTAGATCAAATTTTACAAATTATTAAAGTATATAAAAAAGACCTTACTAGAATTGAATTTAAAATTGTTGAAAATATTCAAGGCAATGAAATTAAAAATAATATTCAATTAAATAAAAAGAATGAAAATATATCCTTTATTAAAAATACATATCTACAATATAATAGAATTGACCCTAATAAAAAATTCAATAACTTTATAACTGGTTCAAGTAATAAATTAGCATATGAAGCATCGTTAAAAGTCTCTGAAAATATATCTCATTATAATCCACTATATATCTATGGAGGTGTAGGGATGGGTAAAACACATTTATTAAATTCAATTGGACTTTCATTAAAGGAAAAAAATAAAGTCATGTTCATCTCAGCAGAGCGGTTTATGTATCAATTTGTAAAATCTATTAAGTCTAATGATATGGTAAAATTTAAGGAGTATTTTAGGAATACAGATATTTTATTAATTGACGATATTCAGTTTATGAATGGAAAAGAAGCTATGCAAGAGGAATTTTTCCACACTTTTAATGCTCTACTTGATAAAGGTTCTCAAATCATTATTTCTGCAGATAGAGCTCCAAATAAGCTGTCTAGAATTCAAGATAGAATTAAATCAAGATTTGCTGGTGGCTTGGTTGTAGACATTCAAAAACCAGATCTTGAGCTTAGAAGTAAAATTGTAGAAAAAAAAATAGAAGAACTTAATATTTTCTATTCTAATCAAATAAATGTTTCTGATGAAATACAAAAATTTATAAGCACTGAAATAAAAACAAGTATTAGAGAATTAGTTGGCGCTATTAATAGAATTATATCTTTTTCAAGAATATATAATAAAGTTCCAAACATATCTGAGACAAAAGTTGTCTTAAAAGATTTATTAAATATAGGTGAAAATAAAGTAACAATCGATCAAATACAATCAACTGTTTGTAAATTTTTTAAAATAAGCAAAAATGAAATGCTTTCCTCAAGAAGATCAAGGTATCTTGTAAGACCAAGACAGACTGCTATATATTTAACTAAAATACTTACTTCTAAATCTTTACCAGAAATAGGTAGAGAATTTTCTAACAGAGATCACACAACAATAATTCATTCAGTTAAAACAATTGAAAAATTAAAGGAAAAAGATCTAGATATGAATAATAATATTAATAAATTAAAAAACCAGATTTTATATAATAAAGAAAATGAAGTTTAATTTAAATCAACAAGACTTGCAGCAAGCATTAAATTACTGCCAGGGAGTAATTGAAAAAAGAAACACCCTTCCTATTTTATCTAATGTTCTATTAAATGTTAGTAATTCAAATTTAACAATTACAGCAACAGACTTAGACTTAATATTTATTCATCAAATTGATAATATAGAAGTGATTGAAGAAGGAAATACAACAACAACTTCTTCAACAATGTATGATATAATAAGAAAGCTTTCCTCAGGAAAAAAAATTAATCTTTCTTTAACAGATATTAATAAGCTTAAAGTAGAATCAGAAAAATCTATTTTTAATCTGAATTGTATGAGTGCTTCAGAATTCCCTGTGACTGATGAAAATTTTAATCAAAATGAATTTTCTATTAAATCAAAACAATTGTTGAAATTATTAAATAAATGCAAATTTTCAGTTTCAAATGATGAGACAAGACATTATTTAAGTGGAATTTTTTTTCATCAAACTGAAATAGAAGGAAAAAATTTTTTAACTGCAGCAGCCACAGATAGTCACAGGATGTCTATATCAAAAATACGATTAGATAATAAAGTCGATTTTGAACCAATTATACTTCCTAAAAAAACAATTTTTCAACTATGTTCTTTACTTGAAAATTACGAGGGTAGTGTGAAAATTTCAAATATAAAATCTAAAATTAAATTTGAATTAAATAATAGCATTTTAATTTCTAAGTTAATTGATGGAAAATTTCCTAATTATATCCAAGTGATTCCTAAAAATAATCAAAAAAGATTAGAAATAGACCTTAAATTATTTTTAGACTCTGTAGATAGAGTTGCCTCAGTTTCATTAGATAAAAAAGATGGTGTTAAGTTCAATTTGTCTAAAGATATTTTAAACTTATCAGTTAACAATACTAATAGTGGAGATGGTAAAGAAAGCTTGAACGTAAAATTTGATCATGATTTAGAGATTAGTTTCAACTCAAGATATCTAATTGATGTTGCTTCACAACTTGATGGAGATAAAATTGAAATTTTTTTTAATGATACTGGTTCTCCTGCTTTAATTAAAGATCCTGGTGACTTTGATAGTATTTTTGTTGTAATGCCAATGAAAGGCTAACCTATAATATCTAGCTCAGAATAAATAGTATTTTCTAGTTTTTCTAAAAAAGTTTCTTTTTCAAGTCCAGGTTCGATAGTTTCTAAAATTGAAATAGTTATAGTTTTATTAATTTTTTTAGTTCCATTTTTGGGCCAAGTATTTCCAGAATTAATTGCTACTGGTTGACAAGAAATGTTTAGTTTTTCATAAATTCTACCTGAACCTTTTTTGAATGGTATTCTTTCATGAGGAAGCAATCTAGTTCCTTGTGGAAAAATTATTAAAGGTCTATCAGAGGAATGAACTTGTTTAAAAATATCATCAAAAAAATTAAGATTTTCTTTTGATACTATATTTCTCTTGATTGAAATAGAACCAATCTTTTTAAGATACCAACCAAATATTGGTATAAATAAAAGCTCCTTTTTTAAAATAAAAATAGGAAAATTAAAAATAGTTTGTAAATAAAATGTTTCAAACATTGATTGGTGAGAAGATGCTATAAAAAATTTTTTATTTTTTATTATATTTTCTTTACCTTTAATAACAATTTTAGTTGATAAAAAAAATTGTAAACAAAAAGAAGCCCAGTATCCCATAATTTTTCCTCCAAACAAAACTACTTTTTTTGGCAAAATAAGAGATGGAAGAAATATAAATGAAATAATGATAATTCCTATGAAAAAAAATACAGAGAATAAAAAATTTCTTATCATTTTATCAAAAACTAAATCAGATCAGTTAGTTTTTGTCTTTTTTTAATAGCCTTAATTTTAGATCCTTTAATCAATATTTCTGCTGGCTTAGGTCTCATATTATAATTTGAACTTAAAGATATTCCATAAGCTCCAACATCACATATTACTAATAAATCTTTTTCATCCAATTTTTGGAATTTTTTCAAAGTCGTAAATTTATCTGTACTTTCACAAATGGGACCAACAAATTCATAAATATTTTTAGATAAAATATTTTTTTTTATTACCGGTAGGATTTTATGATTTGAACCATATAAAGCTGGTCTCATAAAATCATTCATTGCAGCATCTAATATAATGAAATGTTTTTTATTATTTTTTTTGATGTAAATAACTTTTGAAATAAGATAACCAATATTACCTACTATTGATCTACCCGGTTCAAATATAACATTAGATTTATGTTTTTTTAAAAATCTTTTAATAGCGTTATTATATTTTGAGTAATTAAATTTTTTATTATTTTTTTCATAAGATATTCCCATTCCCCCACCAAGGTCTATAAATTCAAAATTATGATTACTTTTTCTAATAGTTTTATCTAACACTTTAAGCATTTTTTCATAAGGTTTATGGTCTAAAATTTGGCTTCCTAGATGAACACTTAAGCACTTTAAATTTATATTTTTTGATAACGATGCATAATTTACAATATTAAGAAAAGTTTTTTCATCCACACCAAACTTATCTTCTTTTTTGCCTGTCGAAATCTGTTTTAATGTTTTTGCATCTATATTAGGGTTTAATCTAATACCTACATTTACAATTTTTTTTTTAGATTTTGCGATTTTTTCAATTTCAATAATTTCACTTTTTGACTCTGCATTTATTAATAAAATTTTTTTATCTATAGCATTCTTTATTTCTTCTGATGTCTTACCAACACCAGAAAAAACAATTTTTTTTGGATCTATACCTGCTTTAAGGGAAATCATTAATTCACCTATTGAAACAACATCTGCTCCAAATCCAAATTTCTTAATTTCTTTTATAAGATTTAAATTATTATTTGATTTAATAGAAAAGCAGACTAAGGGTGAAAATGAATTAAAACTTTTTTTAAAATTATTTATATTTTCCTTTAGTTTTTTATAGGAATAACAATAAGTAGGAGTGCTAAACTTTTTTACAATATTTTTTACTTTGACTTTTTCAATTAAGAGATTTCTATTAAAATATTTCATTAAACCTTAAATATAAGGATGTTATTTTTTATTGCTTTGTATTCAGGGTCTCCTTTTTTTCCACAAGAAAACATCAATGTACATAAAATGGAAATAAAGATTATTTTTTTAATCATTTTATACTTTTTTTATATTTCATTATCATTTTTTTAATATTATCAAAAGATGTTCCACCATAAGATTTTTTAGAGTTTACTGAGTTTTTTACATCAAATACCTTTAATGCCTCAATTGTAAGTTTGGGTTCGATCTTCTTTAGTTCCTCAATACTTAGTTCACTTAATTTTTTATTTTTCTTCTCTGCAAAATTTACAATTGAAGCAGTAATGTTGTATGCCTTTCTAAATGACATAGAATGATTTCTAACAATATAATCAGCCAAGTCAGTTGCAGTAATATATCCATTATTAGCAAGATCTAACATTTTATTTTTATTAGGTTTTAAGTTTTTAAAAATTTCGTTGAGTATTGAAATACTATTTTTAAGTATCTCATTGGATCTAAATAATATTTCTTTATCATCTTGTAGGTCTTTAAAATAAGATATTGGTAGTCCTTTAAGTATTGTAAGCATTGAAAAAAAATTTCCATAAATTGATCCAGTTTTTCCTCTTAAGTATTCCAACAAATCAGGATTTTTTTTTTGAGGCATTATGGATGAGCCTGTCACAACTTTATCTGAAAGAGTAATTAGATTAAAACTATCAGAGTTCCATATAATCAATTCTTCAGCAATTCTAGAAATATGCATAGAACAAGTAGATGTACTATATAAAAAATCTAAAACAAAATCTCTATCTGCAACAGTGTCTATAGAATTATTAGTTGGTTTTTTAAATCCTAATTTCTTAGATGTAAAATGTCTATCAATATTAAATGAGGTACCTGTTAATGCTGCAACACCGAGAGGACATTCAGATAAATTTTCTAAATTATTAGAAAATCTTTTTTTATCTCTAGTAAACATTTCTACATAGGCCATCAAATAATGTGCAAATGATACTGCTTGAGCATTTTTTAAGTGAGTAAAGCCTGGCATTACTGTTTTAATATTTTTTTCAGAAATCCTAAGGATTGTTTTAATAATATCATCTAATCTTTGATTAATCTCTTTAGTTGCAGACGTAATCCACATTTTAAAATCAGTGATCACTTGGTCATTTCTTGATCTAGCTGTATGAATATATCCTGCCTCCTCTCCTATTATTTGAAATAATCTTTTTTCAATATTCATATGAATATCCTCGTATTCATTTTTAAATTCAAATTTATTTTTTAAAATTTCGTTCTCAATTTTTTTAAGTCCATAAATTATTTTATTCTTAATTTGGAAAGATATAATTTTTTGTTTAAATAACATTTCAACATGGGCAACTGATCCGGAAATATCTTCTTTAAAAAGTTTTTTATCAATATTTATTGAATTACCAACTTTTTTAAATAATGCGGATGAGTCTTTTTTTATTCTTGACCCCCATATTGTCGTATTGTTTTTATTTTTTACCATGATAATTAATTATACATATTTAGTATGAAAATATTAATAATATTTGTTTATTTATTAACTACTAGCTTTAGTTATGCTTTAGAAAAACCTGACATAAAAAATTTAGTTTTATTAAAAGAACCGAAGAACTATAAAGGGGTAATCTTTAAAGATGAAAATCAAAAAAACCTTGATTTAAGTGATTATAAAGGGAAATTAATAATTTTCAATTTTTGGGCTACTTGGTGTACTCCTTGTAGGGAAGAAATTCCTTCATTAGATATGTTACAATCTGATAAAAGACTGGATAATTTGAAAATATTTCCAATAAATATAGGACAAGAAGATTTATCTAAATCAAAGGCTTTCTTTAAAAAATATAATATTCAAAATTTAAATATTTACTTTGACTCAACAATTATTTTGGCAAAAAAGTTTAGGTTAAGAGGAGTACCTACATCGATAATATTTAATAAAAAAGGAGAAGAATTCGCTAGAGTTGTAGGATTAATTGATTTTAATGATGAAGAATTTATTAAATGGCTCAAAAATTTTAATTAAATTTATAGATGATTAAATATAAATGACATTTTCTTTAAAAACAATTATAACGGAACCTAAAACAGGTATACAAATAAACAACGCAGTTGTCTTGCTGCATGGCTATGGTGGTGATGGCCAAGACATAAGTATGTTAACATTAAGTTGGAAAAGATTTTTACCGAATACAGTTTTTTTATCTCCAAACGGACATGAAAAATGCGAGATTAATCCCTCAGGATTTCAATGGTTTGATTTAACAAATGATGACTCTAAATATATTTTAGACCAATCAAAAAAAGCTGAGTTGAAACTTAAAAAATTTATTGATGAAGTAAAAATTGAATATAACTTAAAAAATTCTCAAATTTGTTTGGTTGGTTTTAGTCAAGGCTGTATGATGGCTATCAATCTAGGTTTAATAGATGATGAAAAATTTAATTGTATAGTTGGTTTCTCTGGTAAGATAATTAATGAAAAAGATTTAAAAAAAAGAAAAAAATCATCTACTAAAATACTTCTTATTCACGGAGAAATAGACGAAGTTGTATCGCCAACTTTTTTATTAGAAGCAAAAGATTTTTTTATCAGAAATAATGTAGAAGTTGAAACAAAAATTATAAAAAAATGTGGACATCAAATACCAGTTGAAGCATCAAGCTATGCACTAAATTATATAAAAAATAATTTAAATTTTAAATAAATTTTTAATAAAATGATAATTTATGCATATTGCTAAAATAATTTTTTTAAGTTAAGATTTTAATTATGAATTTTGCTGAACAGAATATATCATTAGAAAAATGTCCTGCTTTAGTTTTAAATGCTGATTACAGGCCATTGAGCTATTACCCTTTGTCTTTATGGAGCTGGCAAGACTCTGTAAAATCAGTTTTTTTAGATAGAGTAAGTATTGTAAGTAATTATGATAGAACAATAAGAAGTCCATCATTTAAAATGAAATTACCTAGTGTTATTGCTTTAAAGCATTTTATTAAACCTCAATCTAATCCAAGTTTCACAAGATTTAATGTTTTTTTAAGAGACAAATTTATGTGCCAATATTGTGGGAGTGGTGATGAGCTAACTTTTGACCATTTATTACCAAGGTCTAAAGGTGGTCAAACTAACTGGGATAATGTTGTAACTGCTTGTTCGGCTTGTAATGTAAAAAAAGGAGGAAGACTATTAAAAAATGCAGGTATGGCGCTTACCCAAGAACCTTTTAGACCTTCTACTGAAGATTTACATAAAAATGGTAAAAATTTTCCACCAAATTTTCTTCATAAAAGTTGGATGGACTATCTATATTGGGATGTAGAGCTAGAAACTTAATTATACTTTTTCAGATATGTTGATAGCAATTTTAGAACCCGTCTTAATAATTTTATCAAAAATCGAGTAAACACCATTTTTAGAGGCACCTTCTTCATAGGCAATATCTCGGTGGTGAAGTTCATCTTCTCTAAACTTTATAATTTTATCTCTAAGCTTTTTTTCATCAGATTCAAGACACCTAATTTGATTTGCATAATGCTCGTCAATAACTTCTTCAACTGAAGCTGTACATAACATAGCTGCTTTTTTTCCTAGAATTGTAGATCCAAAACCTAAAGTTACTCCAAGTAAATCCCATAATGGTAAAAATTTAGTAGGTTTTATATTTCTTTTTTTAATTTGTTCTTCAAAATAATCACAGTGTTCTTTCTCATGAATTTTCATTTCTTCAATTTTTTTTTTTAAATTATCATTTTTAATAATTGTATTTAGAGCCAATAATTGGCCTTCATAAATTTTGATTGCACCTCTTTCTCCAGCATGATCAACTCTAATGAACTCTTCTATTTTTTTTTTATTTGTTTTTTTCATTTTTTATTACTTTTATTATTAATATAATTATTATAAATGATAACAAAAAGTTTATTGTCGCAAGAGATAACCCAAAAATTTTAAACTCAACATTTTTACAGCTTTTTACATTTAAATTTAATGATTTTAGTAATTCATCCTTGTCGATAATATTTATTGAATTTGTTGTACATCCTGAAAATTCTTTAAATATTTCTTGTTCAATTCCTAAATGATATCCTGAAATTAAAAAACTTGAGAAAAATACTAATAACAAGGCGTATAGCCAAACTAAATTCTTTGAATAACTTATTCCTAAGAAAGTTAAAAAAATTGCAATTAAATAAGGTATTCTTTGATAAATACATAATTTGCATGGCTGAAAACCTAAAAAAAATTCAATATATAGAGCTATAGATAATGATAATAAAGAAACAATAAAAATAAATGTATATAATTTCTTTATCTTAAAAATTTTTATCATCAATTTATGTTATAAAATTATTTAAAAATTTATAAATTAAATATACAAAAATTATAAGGGTTATAGAAAAAATTAAGGAAACTTTTAATAATTTCTTTTCAATTAACAATTTCATAGTTTGACCAAAATTTCCTATTAAAAATGAAATTAAAAAAAATCTTGAACCTCTAGTTAATAAAGAAATAACAATAAAGTACAAAAAATTAAAATGAACAAATCCACTTGTAATTGTTAGTAGTTTAAAAGGTATGGGAGAAAACCCTGCTATTGCTAGTAACGTCATCCACGCAATTACTCCACCATCAGAAGAAACTTTATTTTTCCAAAATAATGGATCTACACCATAAAATTCAAATATTTTAACGCCTATCTCATTAAAAAAAACATAACCAATAAAATAACCAAAACATGCACCTAAAACTGAACCTAAGGTAGCAATTAAAGCAATTTTAAACCATTCGTTTCTTTTTGCTATAGTCATAGGAATTATTATTACATCAGGTGGTATAGGAAATATAAAACTTTCTATAAATGAAAAAAAACCTAAAAAAGATTTAGAATTTTTATGGCCAGCCAATTTAATAGATTTTAAATAAAGTTCTTTGAACATATTTTCTTTTAATACAATAATTCTTCTTATACTATTATTTTATAAAGAAAATAATGACAACTAAATTAGGGCGAATGGCGGAACTGGTAGACGCGCACGACTCAAAATCGTGTTTTGCAAGAAGTGAGAGTTCGATTCTCTCTTCGCCCACCAATTATTATGCAAGTAGATAAAATTAATAATTTATTAGAATTGTTTTATGAACAATACAAAAAACAAAATTCAGAAAATTTTTTTTTAGAATCTTTAAAAGATCCTAGAAAAAAATATACATGGAGAGAAGTTTATAAAAATACTATTAAATTATCTGAAGAAATATCTAAATATATTGAGAAAGGAGACAGATGTTTATTGATCTCTGAAAATAGACCAGAATGGATGATATCAGACCTTTCGATTATGTTGTCAAAAGGAATAACCGTTCCAGCTTACACAACATATACTGAAAGAGATTATGAGTATATTATTAACGATTGTACTCCAACAATTATTATAGTCTCAGATAAAGTTCAGTATGACAAGATAAAAGAAATAATTCCTAAAAAAGACTTTATAAAAAAAATTATCTCCTTTGAAAATTTAAATGACAACGAGGACAAATCTATTTTAAAAATAGATGACATTTTTATAAAACAAAATTATTCAGAGGAGTTATTTGATAAATTAGAAATAAAAAGAAAAGATGTTGCATGTATTATTTATACCTCCGGTACTGAAGGAAATCCAAAAGGAGTAATGTTAAGTCACGGAGGAATACTTAATAATTGTGAAGGCGCTCAAAATTTATTAAAAACATTTATATCGGAAAGACCTAAATTTTTAACATGGTTACCACTTTCACATTCGTACGAGCACACAGTTCAATTTGTCCAAATAATTGTAGCCGCCAGAGTTTATTATGCAGAGAGTATAGATAAATTGATTAAGAATATGAACGATTGTTCCCCTGAAATTATGACAGCTGTACCACGATTTTATCAAAATTTATATCAAAAAATTAATTCAACATTTAGTAAGGCAATAGGATTAAAAAAAATATTATTAAATCAAACAGTTAATTTAGGAAAAAAAAAATTAAATAAAAACAATTTTTCTTTTTTGGAAAATATTATCAATATAATTTGTGATAAATTAGTAAGAAAAAAAATCAAACAACAATTTGGTGGATCATTAAAGGCATTTGTCTCAGGTGGAGGTGCTTTAGATAAAGAAGTAGGTTCTTTCTTAAATGCAATTGGTTTACCTACCCTTCAAGGATATGGGTTAACAGAAACTTCTCCAGTAGTAAGTTGTAATTTTATAGAGAATATTAGAGTAGAAACAGTTGGTAAACCTTTTGAAGGTAATCTTGTAAAAATTGCTGATGACGGAGAAATATTAGTTAAAGGTGAAAATGTCATGCTAGGATATTGGAAAAATCAAGAAGAAACAAATAAAGTTTTAAAAGATGGCTGGCTTTATACTGGTGATATAGGAGAATTTGATGAAGGTTATTTGAAGATAACAGACAGAAAAAAAGATATTATAATAACACCTGGAGGAGATAATATTTCACCAATTAAAATTGAAAATGATTTAAATAAAATAAATTTTGTTGAACAAAGTTTAGTTTATGGTGATAATAAACAATACTTAATTTGTTTAATAGTATTAAGTTCAGAATATAAAAATTCTTCTAAAGACGAAATTCAAAAAGAAATAGAAAAAATAAATAAAAATTTATCTAAGATAGAAAAAATAAAAAAATTTATCGTAATTAAAGATCAATTTACAATTGAAAATGGTTTGATGACACCAACTTTAAAATTAAAAAGGTATAAAATAATAAATAAATATAAATTAGAAATTGAAAAACTTTATTAACTTTAATTATTAAAAATAGATTATTATGCCCGTAAACTCTAACTTTTTTTACTTATAAAAAAAAATTTACTAATTTTTTTTTTAAAAGAAAAACAAAAAAAAAGTTGTTTAATTAAATATTTGACATCACCTACATAAAAAAATAAAAATAAGTTAATAACGAATCATTTTGATTCGTTTAACTTAAACAGGGAGCTAAAGATGGCTAAAAGAAGAAAAAAAGCTAAAAAGAAAGCTAAGAAAAAAGCTAAAAAAAGAAGAAGAAGATAATTTTTTAACATTCTTCATTAAAAACGCTTCTCATAACTTTAGTGTGAGAGGCGTTTTTTTTTAATTTTTAATCTTCTGGATTAGTAATCTGTTCAGGCTCTGATATTTCTGGTTGTATATTTTTAGCAGGAGTTACAACGTTTTTTTCTTGGGTAACTTGTTGATTTCTTTTTAAAGCTTTATCCAATTTTTTTTGAGTATTCTCTGATGAGATTCCTAATATTATTTGAAATTCTGATAATATCCTCTCATAGGCTTTTTCAAAAAGTTGTCTTTCGCTGTAAGATTGATCTACCATTAGATCATCTCCTTTGTTTAGATCTCTTACCACTTCTGCAAGTTCATAAATTTTACCTGAAGAAATTTTTGCTTCATATTCTTGTGCTCTTCTACTCCACATCGATCTTTTGATTTTTGGTTTGCTTTTTAAAATAGATATACACTTAGTTACCTGATTAATTGTTGCCAGCGGTCTAAGATGGGATTGTTTATTTACTGGAACCATTCCACTAGCTTTATCTTTTTCAAATTTAAGAACGTAGGTTTCTACATCAATTCCACCAATATTTATTTTCTTAAATTCAGTAATTTGACCAACTCCATGTTTTGGATAAACTACATAGTCTTTTATTTTATATATTTTCTTTTCTGTTTCTTGTTTTTTTACTTTTTTAATTTCAGGCTTAATTTCATTATTTTTTGAAATTCTTAAGTTATTATTTTTTGTATCTATTTTTTGTGTAACAGAATTCTTATTAGCATTTTTTGAATTTTTTTTAGTAATAGATAATTTAGATTTAGACTTAAGAAGTTTTTTTTTGACTGCTTTAATTTTCGTTTTTTTTCTAGAATTCGAATTAGTCTTTTTTTTTACTGTTTTCTTTTTCTTTTTAAAGATTTTCGTTAAAATATTTTTCGTACTTATTTTCTTCATTTTTATGTTCTTCATGATCCACTGGAGGATCTTTTTTTTCAGTTATATTTGGCCAAATCTCAGAATACTTTCTGTTTAATTCTAACCACTTTTCACTTCCAGACTCAGTTTCAGCGACAATAGCATCAACTGGACATTCTGGTTCACAAACGCCACAATCTATACACTCCTCCGGTTTAATTACAAGCATATTTTTTCCTTCATAAAAGCAATCAACAGGGCAAACTTCTACACAGTCCATTAATTTACATTTTATACATTTCTCATTTACTACATAAGTCATTTTTTTAATTTTTCTTTTATTTTTTCTTTTATGTCTCCCATGATTTTAGAGTCTATATATAATAAACCTGCCAGTCTCCTCATTAAATTTGTCTCATATATATCGGCATCATTATCAGAATAAATAATTTTCCATAAAGACTCAATAATTCTAATTTTGTCAGAATTAGAAATGTTTTTAACTTCTCTTGTAAATTCTAATATTTGATTTGAATTTTCCTCAATAATAACCGCTTCTTTCATTAATATATCTAAATTTGAGCTATCAGCTCCTAATTCAATTAAAGTTTTTTTGATAATATCTTTTTCTTTTTTTTCATAAACTTGATCAATTTTTGCTGCATGTATTAAAAGAGCTGCAATTTTAGAATATCTACTCATATTAGATTTATCTTTTTCTTTATTTTGAAAAAAATTAATCATTAACTTAAATTTAAATTTTTTAATACTTTAAAAGGACTATTTGAGGAGTCTATTTTTTTAAAAGTTTTTTTGATTTGTTTTTTTGGACTATATTTAAAGTAGATGTCATTATTTTTTTCTAATATTTTGTAATTCATTTTTTTTATCAATTTTTTAAAGCTTTCCTTACTACATCCCAGTAAGTTAAGCATTTCAGGAATTAATTTTATCTCTCTATTTTTATCGGGATTAGAGTTTATAATTTGCACAAATAATCTTTCTAAAATATCTATTCTCACAAAATAGTTATCAAAATTTTCAAAACCACATAAAAGCATAAATTTTTTATTTCTTTTATCTTTATCATCTAAAAAATTTAAACCAAAAGTTGGAGGTGTTAATTCAAAGTTTTTTTGATTAAAATTTTTCCATAATAAAGTTCTTAAAGATACAGCCTCAGGTTTTAATAATTTAAATAAAAAAATATGATACCGTCCAAATTTTACTCCTAAATCTCTTAAAATTTTTCTCTCGTCTTGATTAAGTTTTTTTAAATATTGATTAACTATTTCTCTCTTAATAACTCCATTATTTTCGTATAATTGATAAGCTAAAGCATTTATAGAAGAGTTACTTTCTTTTAAATTTTTTAAATCAATTAAACTTTTTAATATTAGATCGATTTTTTCTTTGATCCATCTTTCAATAAATTCTGATAATTTTTGTTTATCTTTATTTTCTAAAATATCGTCAACTATTAGTGATATCTCAGGATTCAAATAATCTTTTCCTTGTATTAGTTTGGCTATAGGAAATTTTTTCCAATAAATTTTAAAATCATCTTTTAATTCGATTAATCTTGTATCTATTATTGATTGAATTCTTTTTTGTAGTTCTGGACCTACAGTTTGTCTTGCTGCTTTTTTTAATGACTTAATATCAGTTTCCAAAGCACCAACTTTTAAATCCATTTCGAATTTTAAACCTTTTAGATTACCAATAAATTGCTTATCAATTACTACTTTATCATCTTTCATTATTTCTGTTTTAAAATCCATATCCTGTTTTAATCCTCTTGCAAGTACGCTAGCTCTTTTATCAATAAATGTTTTCGTAAGTTCTTCATGTAATCTATCTGAAAGTCTATCTTCTAATAATTTTGTTTTTTCTATCCAATAATCTTGGTTTTCAACCCAATTAATTTTATTAGAAACATATGACCAAGTTCTAACATTTGCAATTCTATTTGATAGAGAATCTACATTTCCATCTAATTTATCTAATTTCATTAGCTGTAATCTCATAAAATCATTAGTAATTTTACCTTTTGCTCCGCTTAGAAAGCCAAATACTTTACCTACTACCTCTACATGATTTCCATAGGTTTTTTTAACAAAATCAGGGATTTGGCAACACTCCCATAGTAATTTAAGAGTTTCTCTAACATTTTTAATGTTATGTAGGTCTAAATTTTTTATAAAATATTTTAAGACTTTTTCATCTTCGCATTCATTTATTTTTCTTAACCAATCTTTGTTGGGGTTTTCATCAAGTGACATAATTAAACTTGAGGTATTATTAAAATTTAAATTAGAATTTCTCCAAAATAATGTTTTAATTTCTTCAAATTTATGATTTTCGAGTAAATCTAATTCTTCAACGGCAATTTCCTTACAATCACCCGTAATTCCAAAATTACCATCATTTAAATATCTGCCTGCTCTTCCAGCTATTTGGCCAATTTCTGACATATTAAGTCTTCGCAATTTTTTTCCATCAAATTTTTTTAAATTTGAAAAATAAACATTTTCTAAATCCATATTAATTCCCATACCAATTGCGTCAGTAGCAACAAGAAAGTCGACATCTCCAGATTGATACAATTCAACTTGTGCATTTCTTGTTTTAGGACTCAAAGATCCCATAACAATAGCTGCTCCACCTTTTTGTCTACGTACAAGTTCAGCTATTGCATAAACTTCCTCGGTTGAAAAAGCAATGATGGCTGTTTTTCTATCTATTCTTGAAATTTTTTTATATCCAACATATGAAAGTTTAGAAAATCTCTCTCTATTTATAAACTCTGTATCTTCGTTCAATTTTTTAATTATATTTTTGATTGTATTTGAGCCCATGAACATAGTGAGTTTTTCTCCACGTAGATTTAATAATCTATCAGTAAAAATATGACCTCTTTCATGGTCAGCACACATTTGTATTTCGTCAATTCCAACAAAATCTA
The DNA here is from genome assembly GCA_902579985.1 of uncultured Pelagibacteraceae bacterium. Classification (GTDB taxonomy): domain Bacteria; phylum Pseudomonadota; class Alphaproteobacteria; order Pelagibacterales; family Pelagibacteraceae; genus Pelagibacter. Next base: position 59,137 of record CACHIV010000005.1, read on the forward strand.
AATGTTTATTTATTGGCATAGATTCTACAGTACAAAGAAAATATTTTGCATTAGCAGGAATTATCTTTTCCTCACCAGTTATTAAGGCTACTTTATCTATGCTAATTTTCTTTATTATTTTGTCATACACTTCACGTGCTAATAACCTAAGTGGAAAACCAATCATTCCAGTATCAAAAGAAAGCATGGTTTCAATAGCAAGGTAAGTTTTCCCTGTGTTAGTAGGACCAAGTACAGCAGTAATTTTATTTTTCGACATTTCTATTAATGGTACTTTTAGTTTTTACCCCACCAGATGTAGTTGTCTGAAAAGAACAAAAATAGACTAAAACATGACCGAATCGTAAGGGAAAAAGTTCTCATTTAACGTTTATATATAAACTAGACTAACACAAATTAAATTATTTCTACAATAATAATTATTAATAACTTAGTAATTTTATTTTTGATATTATTTAGAAATTAAAATTATATAATGAAATAATACTTATGAAAATAAGCAAAGAAATAATAATTTTGATAATAATTGTCTTGGCTATTGAGTTATCTGGTTATGGAATCTTATCTTCTCTATCTAGATTATTAAGTTAAGATTTAATTTTAATAATTTTCCAAACACCAGATGCTGTGGTAATAATTTTATTATTACATTGTAATTCACAAAATAAAAATACTAACGTTTTTGTTTTTTTTAAAATTCTTGTATAACCAATAATTTCATCTCCTATTTTAGAGGCTCCAATAAATTTTAGATCTAATGAGATAGTTACACATGGTTCATTACCGGCTGCTCTATGAGCAGCGGTCCCTGCTCCTGCATCGATAAGAGCAGACAAATAGCCTCCATGAGTTATACCAGCAGCATTTAAATGGTTTTTATTAATATTTGCTTTAAATTCATATTCTGTCTCAGATATTGCTCTAAATAAAACTCCACCGTTGTGTTTCATGAAACCAGGTTTAACACTTATTTGTTCAAATTTATTACTCATAATTTTTTATAATATAAAAGTAAGGATAAATAAAATTATAAAGATAATTATAAAAAAATATATTATAGACCTTTCTAAAGATAACTTTATTAGCCATTTAAACATATTTTTCTCTTTTCTTGGTGGACCGCCCAGAACTCGAATCTGGAATCTCCCGGTTCGTAGCCGAGCGCCTTATCCAGTTTGGCCAGCGGTCCCTAATTAGACAATTTTTAATATATCAAAACTTTTGATTTAAATTAAGTTATAAAATATTATGTTGTTTAGCAATGAGTAAAAAAATTAATGATGTCGTTATAACAGCCGCCTTAAGAACACCTATAGGAACTTATAGGGGATCATTGAAAGGTTTGGATGCTTACAAATTGGGTGCTATTGCAATTAAAGAAGTTCTTTTAAATTCAAAATTAAAGGGTGAGGATATTGATGAAGTAATAATGGGTCACGTTTTAACCTCTGGATTAGGTCAGAATCCAGCCAGACAAGCCTCTATTAATGCAGGTATTCCAGTTTCAAAACCAGCTTATATTATCAATCAAGTTTGTGGATCAGGATTAAGATCTATAGTTTCAGCATATCAATCAATTAGTTTAAATGAAAATAAAATTATAGTAGCTGGAGGTCAAGAAAATATGTCCAGAGCTCCACATTCTATATTTTATAGAGAAGAAAAAAAATTATCTGAAATTAAATTAATTGATACAATGATTAAAGATGGATTAACCGACTCGTTTAATGATTATCATATGGGAATAACAGCAGAAAATGTAGCTGAGAAGTATAAGATTTCTAGAGATGTTCAAGATAAATTTGCCATGAGATCTCAAGAAAAAACCCAAAAAGCAATAAAAGAAAATAGATTTGAAAAGGAATTAATTAAATTAAATATTAATATTAAAAAAAAAAAAATTTTATTTGATAAAGATGAACATCCAAGAAGTAATTTAAAATTAGAAGATTTTAAAAAACTTAAAACTGTTTTTAAAGAAAATGGAACAGTTACTGCAGGAAATTCATCAGGAATTAATGATGGAGCTGCAGCAACAGTATTAATGTCTAGAAAAGAAGCTGAACTTAGATCTATAAAACCATTAGCTAAAATAGTTTCGTGGGCTACTTGTGGCGTTGAGCCATCTTTGATGGGGCTTGGTCCAATACCTGCAGTTAAGATGGCACTAAATAATGCGGGGTGGAAGATTGAGGATATTGATCTATTTGAAATTAATGAGGCTTTTGCTTCGCAAAGTATAGCTGTAATTAAGGAACTAAATATTCGAAATGAAATTGTAAATGTTAATGGGGGAGCTATATCATTAGGTCATCCCATAGGAGCATCTGGATCTAGGATTTTAGTAACGTTAATACACGAAATGATTAGGCAAAATAAAGCCAAAGGTTGTGCCACATTATGTATTGGAGGTGGTATGGGTATAGCTATCTGTATTGAAAAAAATTAAAAAGGATTTCTTCTAAATTTTTTTATGAGTATAGCTCTTTGAATCCAAAGTTTAGCATCTAAACTTTGTTGATTTTTTAAATTGATTATTCTTTTTAATATAAATTTAAACATTCTGTATAAGTGACAAATAAGGATGTCCAAAAAGAGCTTTAAATGTGGTAAAAATATATAAAATATATCTTTTTTTAGGTATATAAAGCTACTTAATATAATGACTACAAAATTAGTTGTCCCAGATATTGGAGAATTTGAAAATGTTGAAGTTATTGAACTTTTAGTAAAAACTGGAGATCAAATTAAGATAAATGATCCAGTTGTTACAATTGAAAGTGACAAATCAAGTGTCGAAATTCCTTCAACAATTTCTGGAAAAATTGAATTAATAAACGTTAAGCTTGGCGATAAAGTTTCTAAAGGAGATTTATTATTAACTATTGAGTCATCAAAAGAAACTACCACAGAAAAAGAAATTCCTAAGGATACTGATAATATTATAAAACAAGCTGAAGCAGTTTTAAAAGTTGAAGAAAAGAAAAAGATCTTTCATAAAGAAAAATTACCTAAAAAAGAAACATCAAAAATTCAATTAATAAATAGCAATGATATTGATCCACTTGAAACTCAGGAGTGGTTAGAATCTTTATCTGCTGTTGTTGAAAATGATGGTAAGGAAAGAGCTCATTTTTTAATAAAAGAATTAATTAATAAAGCTTATCGAGAGGGAGCGAATATTCCTTATACTCAAACTACACCTTATATAAATACAATTCCACCTGAAGCAGAGGTTAAATCAAATGGAGATCAGAATATAGAAAGAAGAATCAGATCTTTAATTAGATGGAACGCAGCTGCCATGGTTGTCAGAGCAAATAAAAAATTTCCAGAATTAGGAGGTCACATAGGTACTTTTGCATCAGCAGCAACACTTTATGATGTAGGAATGAATCATTTTTGGAGAGCAAAAAATAATCAATTTGGAGGTGATTTAATTTATTTTCAAGGTCATAGTGCACCAGGAATGTATGCTAGAGCATTTCTTGAAGGTAGACTAAGTGAGAAACAATTAGATAGTTTTAGACAGGAAGTAAATCCTGGTGGTTTATCTTCCTATCCACATCCTTGGCTAATGCCAAATTTTTGGCAGTTCCCAACAGTATCAATGGGACTTGGACCAATGTTAGCAATCTATCAAGCTAGATATATGAAATATCTTATTAATAGAGGATTAATAAAAGATGAAGGAAGAAAAGTTTGGGCATTTTTAGGAGATGGTGAAATGGATGAACCAGAGTCTTTAGGCGCAATTGGATTAGCATCAAGAGAAAAATTAGATAATTTAATTTTTATAATTAATTGTAATTTACAAAGATTGGATGGACCGGTTAGAGGAAATGGAAAAATTATTCAGGAATTAGAAGGTATTTTTAGAGGAGCTGGATGGAATGTAATTAAAGTTATATGGGGATCTTATTGGGATTCGTTGCTTGCAAATGATAAGACGGGTCATTTGGTAAAAACAATGAATGAAACGGTTGATGGGGAGTATCAAGCAATGAAAGCAAGAGATGGTGCATATGTGAGAGAAAAGTTTTTTGGAAAGTACCTAGAAACAAAGGAATTAGTTTCAAATTTATCTGATAAAGATATATGGAGATTAAATAGAGGTGGACATGATCCTCATAAAGTTTTTGCTGCTTATGACAAAGCTTCAAAAAACATTGGCAGTCCAACAGTAGTGATTGCAAAAACTATAAAAGGTTATGGGATGGGTAAAAGTGGAGAAAGCGTAAATACAACTCATCAAACTAAAAAATTAGATATAGACGATCTAATGTATTATAGAGATAGATTTGATGTTCCATTAACAGATAACCAAGTAAAAAATATTGAGTATTATAAACCTGATCAAAAATCAAAAGAAATAAAATATATCAAAGAAAGAAGATTAAAACTTGGTGGTTTTATCCCTGAGAGAACCACATATTCAAAACCTATAAAAGTACCTTCAAAAGATATTTTTGATAATATGAAAGTGTCAACGGGAAAGAAAGAAATGTCTACAACTATGGCTTTAGTAAGAATGTTGACCAATCTTCTTAGAGATAAAAATTTTTCATCGAGGTTAGTACCGATTATTCCAGATGAGGCTAGAACATTCGGTATGGAAGGTTTTTTTCAAAAAGTAGGAATATATGCTCATGAAGGTCAAAAATATGAACCAGAAGATGCAGCTCAATTAAGTTCTTACAGAGAAGAAAAAAGCGGACAAGTTTTAGAGGAAGGAATTACAGAGGCAGGAGCAATGTCTTCTTGGATAGCTGCTGGAACTTCGTACACTAATCACGATATAGAAATGATACCTATTTATTTATTTTACTCAATGTTTGGCTTTCAAAGAATAGGTGATTTGGCTTGGGCAGGTGCTGATAGTCAATCTAGAGGTTTTTTGATTGGAGCTACCGCAGGAAGAACGACTTTAGCTGGAGAGGGACTACAACATCAAGATGGACATAGTCACTTAATAGCATCAACTATTCCGAATTGTATTTCATATGACCCAACATTTCATTATGAATTAGCTGTAATTTTTAGGGAAGGCTTGAGAAGAATGCACGAAAAAAAAGAAAACATTTTTTATTACATAACTACTATGAATGAAAACTATACACATCCTGATATACCAAAAGAAAAAAATTGTGAGGAAGGAATTTTAAAAGGAATGTATAAAATTAAGGAATTTAGCAAAAATAAAAAAACAAAAATTCAGTTTCTTGGATCTGGCACGATATTAAGAGAGATGATTGCTGGCGCTGAGATATTACAAAATGAGTACCAAATTGATAGTGAAGTATGGAGTGTAACAAGCTTTAATGAACTTAGAAGAGATGGTTTAGAGACAGAGAGATATAACCTTCTTAATCCTGATAAAAAAGCAAAAATATCATATGTTGAGAAGTGCTTAGGTAAATCAGAAGGACCTATATTGGCCGCGTCAGATTATATGAGAATGAATTCCGATCAAATAAGACCCTATGTAAATAATAAAAGTTTTTATTCATTGGGTACTGATGGTTTTGGTAGAAGTGATACTCGAAAAAATCTTAGAAAATTTTTTGAAGTAGATAAAGAACATATTGTTACTTATGGATTAAGTATTCTTGCTAAAGAGCAATTAATAACATCAAAATATGCATCTGAAGCAATTAAAAAATATAAAATAGATACGGAAAAACCTATACCTACAAAACTATAAAATGACAAAAGAGGATATTAAAGTTCCAAATATTGGTGAGTTTAAACATGTCGAGGTAATAGAAGTATTAATTAAAAAAGATCAATTAGTTAAAAAAAATGATCCATTAATTACAATTGAAAGTGATAAATCAAGCGTTGAAATTCCATCTACTCATGATGGTAAAGTTTTATCTCTTAATGTTAAATTAGGTGATAAAGTTTCTGAAGGTGACAAAATATTAGATTTAGAAATAATTGATACAATTAAAACTGAAAGAGGAATTTCAAAGTTTAAAGATGAAAGAGAACAAAAAATTAAAGCAAAAACTCAATCACTAGAAAATAATTATAAAAGATCAAATCTAATTGTCAAAGATTTTACATCTAAAACACTTGCATCTCCAAAAGCAAGAAAATTTGCGAGGGAGCTTGGAGTAGATGTAAATAAAGTTTTAGGCAGCGAGAGAGAAGGAAGAGTTACAGAAAAAGATATAAAATTATTTGTTTCAAATAAATCTATTCAAAACATAAATACTAAAATTGCAAAAAAAGATCCTATTCAATTAAATTATTCTCATTCAGAATTTGGAGAAATAGAAACTAAAGATATTCCAAGAATTAAGAAACTTTCTTCAAAATATCTTATGAATTCTTGGACAAATATTCCACATGTTACAAATCATGATGAAGCTGACATTACTGAGATGGAAGAATTTAGAAATTCCCTTACAGATATTTACACTGGAGAAAAGAAGAAAATATCTCCATTAGCTTTTATTGTGAAAGCATTAACTGCATCTTTAAAGAAATTTCCAAATTTTAATTCTTCAATTGATGAAATTGAAAGTGGCAAAATGACAATTAAAAAATATTATCATATTGGTATTGCAGTAGATACATCTCATGGTTTAATGGTTCCAAAACTTCGGAATGCAGAAAATAAGAATATTTCTTTAATAAGTGAGGAATTAAAAAAATTAAGTGAACAATGTAGAAATCTTAAAATTGATAAAAAAGAATTATTTGGAGGATCGATGACTATAACTAGCTTAGGAGGAATTGGAGGTTCATTTTTTACTCCTATAATAAATTATCCTGAGGTTGCAATTTTAGGTATTGGTAAATCAGAAAAAAAACAAGTTTTTATAGATGGTAAATTTAAAACAAGAACCATACTACCTCTTTCTTTATCTTATGATCATAGAATTATTGATGGTGCAGAGGCAGCAAGATTTAACAATGATTTAAAAGAAAATCTTGGTAGTAATTTTGCATATAAATTAGCAATATAATTTTATAATAAAATATTTTAAATTTAATAAATGATAAAAAGCATTAAAATTTTACCGACTAGCCTTCAGGTGAGGTTTAAAAATGAAATAGATGATAATTTTCCTAATATATGGTTAAGAGACCACGCAAAAGATAAAGAAAATTGGGATTATAGAAGTAATCAAAGAAAAACATATACAGCATCATTAAGTTTTAAATTATTTATAAAAGAAGCTTCTGTAATTGATGATGGTAAATATATTGAAATTTTATGGTCAGATTCAAAAAAGGCTATTAAATATTCTGCTAAATTTCTATTAAATAATTTGTTAAAAAAAAGTGTCAAAAATAGAAAAATTATATTGTGGAAAAAAAAAGGGATAAGTAAAAAAATATTTTTTAAATATAACAATATATTATCTAAATATGGTTTTAAGGAATTTTTAAAAAATTTATATAAATTTGGTTTTTGTGTAATAACTGATTGTAAAACTGAAATTGAAACAGTTAAAAATATTGCAAATAAAATTGGATATGTAAGACAGTCTATTTTTGGTGGATTATGGGAATTTGAGTCTAACGAGGATATGGCTGACAGTGCTTATACTCAAGAAGAGTTAAGACCGCATACAGATTCAACATATAGTAATGATGCTCCAGGTCTTCAATTGTTATTATGTTGTGATTATAAAGCTAGTGGTGGAGAGTCTATAATGGTTGATGGTTTTAAAATAGCAAATATGATCAAGGATCAGGATAAAAAAATATTTGATATTCTATCAAACATTGAAGTTCCAGGAAAATATGTTGGGGACGGAGTTATATTAGAAGCTAAAAGACCTATTTTTAAATTAAATTCTAATAAAGAATTAGTTCAAGTAAGTTTTAACAATTATGATCGCGCAGAATTTAGATTAGAAAATGAAACAATGATTAATTTTTATAAGGCTATTAAGAAATTTGATAACTTAGTTAATAAATCGGAATTTCAATGGAGGCATATTTTAAAACCAGGTGAGTTATTAATTTTCAATAATTGGAGAGTTTTACATGGAAGAGGTTCATTTAAGGGTAAAAGAAAAATGGCAGGTTGTTATATTAATATGGAAGATTTTGTGAGTATCTGTAAAATTAATGATCTAAATTAAATTATCTTAAATTTTAAAATCAATTATGACTAAATCTTTTTCTATAGTTTGTGCTTTAATTACTACCTTTATTTGGGGAACTGCATTTATTGCTCAAGATACAGGCATGGATAATATAGGACCTTTAACATTTAATGCTGCACGATTTTTTGTTGGATTTATTACAGTATTACCTATTGCATTAATTTTTGAGAGAAAAAAAATTTATCAACAAATTAATTTAAATAAGAATAAATTTTTTAAATATCTTGTGATTATGGGATTTTCTTTATTTTTAGGAACAGCTCTTCAACAAGCCTCACTTCAATTTACTAATGTTGCTAATGCGGCTTTTTTTACAGTATTTTATGTACCATTAGTACCTATTCTATTGTTTTTTATTTATTCTCAAAAAGTTCACTGGAGTATTTGGCCATCTATAGTTTTATGTATATATGGAGTATATCTTTTAAGTAATTTTTCAGACTCAAATATCATGAAGGGTGATGCACTTGTAATTCTCTGTTCTTTGTTTTGGGCTCTTCATATAATTTTCGCTGGTAAATTTATGGAAATATTCGATATACCGATATTTTATGCAGCGCTGCAGGGATTATTAGTTGCTTTATTATCAATTACTTTTGCCTACACTTTTGAAGATATTGTATTTTCAAATATTTTACTAGAAAGTACTTCTATAATTTATGCTGGAGTTTTGTCAGGGGGAGTTGCATTTACACTTCAGATGTTTGCTCAAAAAAATATAGAAGAAGCACCAGCAGCAATTATTTATTCCCTTGAAGGTGTTTTTGCAGTAATTGCAGCATGGATAATTTTAGATCAAATTCTAAATATAAACAATGTTATAGGATGTATTTTAATATTAGTAGCAGTTATTTTTTCACAGTTAGCTCCTGGCTTAAAGAAAAATTAAGAGTAGATTATAAAAAATAAAATCAGTGCAATAATAATTCTATAAATTACAAATGCATTCATCGAAAACTTATTAATAAAAATTAAAAAAAATTTAATAGTAAAGTAGGAAAATAAAAAAGAAGAGATTATTGCTAAATAAACAAGATAATTAAACTCAAAGTTTTGTTCCAGAATATCTTTCAAACCTAATGTACTCGCACCTACTAGCGCAGGTATAGATAGCAAGAAAGAGATTTTACTTGCATCAACTCTATTAAATTTAAAAATTCTTGCAGCAGTTATTGTGATTCCAGCTCTACTTACACCTGGTACTAGGGCAAGGACTTGAAATAAGCCTATATAAAAAATTGTTTTTAAATTTAAATCTGTTGAAATATTTTTATATAATTTTCTTTTATCAGCCAAGTATAAAAGAATTCCAAATATTAAAGTTGTCCAAGCAATTATTCTAATATCTCTAAATAAATAAATAGCATTTGTTTTATATAGAAGATAACCAATCGTAATTAATGGAATAGAACCAATAATAATTAAAAATAATAATTTTTTATTATTTTTTAAATCAAATAATTCTTTTTTAAAAAAAAATAAAATTGCTAATAAAGATCCAAAATGCAAACTAACATCTATTAATAACGAGCTGGATTTAAATTCATACAATGTAGATACGACGATTAAATGTGCAGATGAGCTAATAGGTAGAAATTCAGAAACACCTTGTATAAGAGACAAAATTATAATTTCTATAATATTTGTAAGCATTTTCTTTCGTAGCTTAAATAAAGCTTAAATTAAACAATTCGATGGTAGCACTACAGGTATGCAGAAAAGTAAAAATCATTGAAAATTGTAATTTTTTTAAAAATAAAGGTCATAAATACTGACTTAGTTTTACTTTTATTACTTAAAAACCTGATATATTATCAAAAAAAAAGGGTAAAAATGTCAAATAAAATGCTTAAATTTGTTAAAATAGGTCAACAGAACCCACCTAAAAGGGAAGTTCCTAATAGAAAAAATAATTTTAACGAAATTTATGATGAGTTTATTAAGGAAAAAGCTGGAGAACAAGCTAGTAGATGTTCTCAGTGTGGGGTCCCATTTTGCCAAGTACATTGTCCGTTAAGCAATAATATTCCTGATTGGTTAAAATTGACAGCTGAAGGAAGAATAAAAGAAGCATATGATTTAGCTCAAAGCACAAACAATATGCCGGAAGTTTGTGGAAGAATTTGTCCTCAAGACAGATTGTGTGAAGGTAATTGTGTCATTGAACAATCTGGGCATGGAACGGTTACTATAGGAGCAGTCGAAAAATATATAACTGATACTGCATGGAAGGAAGGATGGGTTAAACCCATTCAAGTTAATAATGAAAGAGATCAAAGTGTGGGTATTATAGGTGCAGGACCTGCAGGTTTAGCTGCGGGTGAACAATTACGAAAGCTTGGTTATCAAATCACAATATATGATAGATATGATAGAGCAGGTGGACTTCTTATATACGGTATACCTAATTTTAAATTAGAAAAGTTTGTAGTAGAGAGAAGAACCAAAATACTGAAAGAAAGTGGAATAAATATTATTCAAAACTTTGAAGTAGGTAAAGACGCTACTTTAGAAGAGTTAAGGAAAAAACATGATGCAATTTTGATAGCAACAGGTGTTTATAAAGCAAGAGAAGTTGATCTACCAGGTAAAGATTTAGATAATATTTTTCCAGCGATGGATTTTTTGACTGCATCAAATAGAAAAGGATTAGGAGATAAGGTTGAATTGTTTGATAATGGACGTTTAAATACAGAAGGTAAAGAAGTAGTTGTAATTGGTGGTGGTGATACAGCTATGGATTGTGTTAGAACTTCGATAAGGCAGAATGCTAAATCTGTTAAATGTTTATATAGACGAGATAAAGAAAATATGCCTGGATCTGCAAGAGAAGTTTTAAATGCTGAAGAAGAAGGTGTTGAATTTGTTTGGTTATCTAGTCCAAAAGAATTTGTTGGCAAAGGTAAAGTTGAAAGTTTAATTGTTAATAAAATAAAATTGGGAGAACCAGATGATAGTGGAAGAAGAAAACCTGAAATAAAAAATAATTCGGAATTTAATATTAAAGCAGACATGGTTATAAAAGCTTTAGGATTTGATCCAGAAAACTTACCAAAATTATTTAATTCTAAAGATTTACAAGTAACAAAATGGGGCACGTTAAAAGTAGATTTTGAAACAATGGAAACAAATTTACCTGGTGTGTTCGCCGCTGGCGATATAGTTAGAGGTGCTTCCTTAGTAGTTTGGGCTATTAGAGATGGAAGAGATGTAGCTGAAAGCATTAGAAAATTTTTAGAACAAAAAAAATTAAAAACTTCAAGGGTTGCTTAGTGGAAAATTATTTAAAAAATCTTGAAATTTTAGAAAAAAATTATGTTTATTCAAAAAATATGGAACATGACGCTTGTGGTGTAGGATTAATTGCATCTACAGAGGGTAAAAAATCTAGAAAAGTTGTAGAATATGGAATTAACGCACTTAAAGCAGTTTTTCATAGAGGAGCAGTTGATGCTGATGGAAAAACTGGAGACGGAGCTGGAATCCATTTAGAGATTCCTTCTGATTTCTTTACTGAAAAAATTGAACTAACAGGCCATAAACATGATGACTCAGAAATTTGTGTTGGTATGATTTTTCTACCAAGAAATAATTATGAAGCCCAAGAAAACGCAAGAACTTTAATTGAGAGTGAACTTACGAAAAGTAATTTTAGTATATATGGTTGGAGGCAAGTTCCTGTAAATACAAAAGTTTTAGGAGATAAAGCAAATTTTACTAGACCTGAAATTACTCAAGTATTATTTAAAAATAATAATAAAAAAATAATTGGAAAAGAACTTGAGAGAAAACTCTATGAGTCAAGAAGAAAAATTGAGAATAAAGCTCTTAAAAGTGCATTAGAGGGTTTTTATATTTGTTCATTAAGTTCTAAATCAATTATCTATAAAGGAATGTTTTTAGCGGAATCTATTGCAGATTTTTATGATGATCTAAACGATGAAAGATTTATATCTCGATATGCAATTTTTCATCAAAGATTTTCTACTAATACAGCTCCAAGTTGGGATCTTGCTCAACCTTTTAGAGCTATTGCTCATAATGGAGAAATAAATACATTAAAAGGAAATTATAATTGGATGAAAATTCATGAACAAGAAATGTATAGTCCATTATTTGAGAATATAGAAAATCTAAAACCTGTTATACCAGCAGGTTCATCTGATTCTGCATCTTTGGATAGCGTTTTTGAGTTATTAAATATTTCCGGCCAACCAGCTCCTCTTGCAAAATTAATGTTAATACCTGACGCATGGTCTAAAAAGAGTAAGATATTACCTAAAGATCATCAACAGTTATTTAATTTTTTGAATAGTACTATGGAGCCATGGGATGGTCCTGCTGCAATAGCAGGAACCGACAATGAATGGGTAATTGCTGCAACAGATAGAAATGGCCTTCGTCCTATGAGATATATGATTACAAAGGATAAAATTCTATGTGCTGGTTCAGAAACTGGAATGATTGAAGTAGATGAAAAAAATATAATAAAAAAAGGAAGATTAGGCCCTGGTGAAATAATTGGTGTTAGAATTGAAAAAGGTAAAGTGTTTACTAATAGTCAAATTAAAGATTATTTAGCAAAAGAATACAAACATTTTAATAATCAAATTGTTGATTTAGATAAAAAACTTATAATTAAAAATGAAAAACCTATTTTTTGCGGGGAAGAACTTAGAAAAAGACAGCACTCTTTTGGATATAGTTTAGAAGATTTAGAACTTATTTTACATCCAATGGCTGAAGACGCTAAAGAGGCAACGGGTTCGATGGGAGATGACACTCCACTTGCTGTTCTTTCTGATAAGTTTAGGCCTCTATATCATTTTTTTAGACAAAATTTTAGTCAAGTTACAAATCCTCCTATTGACTCTTTAAGAGAAAATAAAGTCATGAGTTTAAAAACAAGATTTGGAAATCTTGGAAATATTTTAGATTTTACAAATTTAACAGAAGATAACATTTATGTTCTAAATAGTCCTATTTTATCTAATTCTCAGTTAGAAAAATTTATTAAATTTTTTGGAAAAAATTCAATTACAATAGATTGTACTTTTGATAAAAAAAATGAGACTCTTGAAAAAAAAATTAAGAAAATTCAACATGAGTCTGAAATTTCAGCCAGAAAAGGAATTACACAATTAATTTTAACAGACAAAAATGTTTGTAAAGATAGATTAGCTATACCAATGCTTTTAGCAGTAGGTGCTGTTAATACACACCTTGTTAAACATAAATTGAGGGGATACGTTTCTATTAATGTTCAGACAGGAGAAGCACTAGACACACATTCTTTCGCAACTCTTATTGGAGTTGGTGCAACAACAGTGAATCCTTATCTAGCTTTAGATAGTTTATATCAAAGATTTGAAAAAAAATTATTTGGCAAATACGGTTATGAAGAATGTATAGAAAGATATATTCAATCTGTAAATTATGGTTTATTGAAAATAATGTCTAAAATGGGAATATCAGTTTTAAGTTCATACAGAGGAGGATGCAATTTTGAGACTGTTGGTTTGAGTAGAACTATAGCTTCAGAATATTTCCCTGGGGTTATATCGAAAATTTCTGGAATAGGACTAAGTGGAATAGAAAATAAATTGAGAATTATTCATAGAGAAGCTTTTAAAGATGATAATTCAGTTTTACCCATTGGAGGATTATATAGATATAGGAGAAATGGAGAGACTCACCAATATCAAGGTAAATTGATACATATGTTACAAAGTTCTGTAGATTCAAATTCTTTTGATGGGTACAAAAAATATGCTGACGGTATTTATAATTTGCCACCAATAAATTTAAGAGATTTAATTGGATTTAGAGAAAGAAATTTAAATCCACCAATAGATATTTCTGAGGTAGAGCCTATTGAAAATATTTTAAAAAGATTTGGTAGTGGAAGTATGTCACATGGTGCTTTATCAAAAGAGGCTCATGAAGCATTGGCAATAGGAATGAATAGAATTAAAGGAGCTTCCTGTAGCGGAGAAGGTGGTGAAGATGAAAAAAGATTTCATAAAATGGATAACGGTGATAGTGCTAATTCAAGAGTAAAGCAAATAGCATCTGCAAGGTTTGGAGTAACTATAAATTATTTAAATAACTGTAACGAAATTGAGATTAAAATTGCCCAAGGAGCAAAACCTGGTGAAGGCGGACAATTGCCGGGATTTAAAGTCACAAATGAGATTGCTAGATTAAGACATTCTACTTCAGGAGTAACATTAATTTCACCGCCACCTCATCATGATATATATTCAATAGAAGATTTAGCTCAATTAATTTATGATCTTAAACAAATTAATCCAAAGGCTAGAGTTGGTGTTAAACTAGTTGCATCTTCAGGTATAGGAACCATTGCTGCAGGTGTAGCAAAAGCAAAAGCAGACATAATTTTAATATCAGGCCATAATGGTGGTACAGGAGCTACTCCACAAACAAGTGTTAAATATGTTGGTATACCATGGGAAATGGGCTTAACAGAAGCTAATCAAGTTTTAACACTTAATAATTTAAGACATAACGTAACTTTAAGAACAGATGGTGGAATTAAAACTGGTAGAGATGTAGTTATAGCTGCAATGATGGGAGCTGAGGAGTATGGTGTAGCAACAACAGCGCTTGTAGCAATGGGCTGTATTATGGTAAGACAATGTCATTCTAATACTTGTCCGGTAGGAGTATGTACTCAAGATGAGTCATTAAGAAAAAAATTTACTGGAACTCCTGATAAAGTAGTCAATTTGTTTACTTTTATTGCTCAAGAAGTTAGGGAAATTTTAGCCAAAATAGGTTTTAGGTCTTTAAATGAAATAATCGGAAGAACTGACTTGTTAAGACAAATAAGCAAAGCATCTTCAAATTTAGATGATTTAGATTTAAATCCACTATTTGTTCAAGCAGATCCTGGAGAAAATAAAAGATATTGTGAAAATCAAGAAATAAATTTTGTACCTGACACTTTGGATCAAGAAATTATTCCCGAAATTGAAAGTGATATTGGAAAAGTAAAAATCATTGATAAAGAATTTAAAATAAAAAATACTAATAGAACTGTAGGAACAAGAATATCTCATTATTTATATAAAAAATATGGAAATGAAAAATTAGAAAGGGATTTTCTAACACTTAAGTTTAAAGGATCTGCTGGACAATCTTTTGGTGCTTTTGCAATTAAAGGTTTAAAACTTCTTCTGAAAGGAGATGCAAATGATTATGTAGGAAAAGGTTTATCTGGAGCCACATTATCAATCAAACTATCAGAGGAAAGCAAAATTATTTCTAACGAAAATACTATAATTGGTAATACAGTTTTATATGGAGCAACTTCCGGAAAACTTTTTGCAGCAGGACAAGCAGGCGAAAGATTTGCTGTAAGAAATTCAGGAGCATTGGCAGTTATAGAAGGTTGTGGTTCAAATGGCTGTGAATACATGACTGGAGGTACAATTGTAATACTTGGAGATATAGGAGATAATTTTGGTGCTGGAATGACTGGAGGAATGGCTTTTATTTATGATCCAAATAAAGAATTTACAAAAAAAGTTAATCCAGAAACTTTGATTTGGCAATCCCCAGAAACAAATTATTGGATAAATTATTTAAAAGAATTATTAAAAGAACATTATAGAGAAACAGAGTCAAATTTATCAAAAGATATATTAGAAAATTTTGACCAAGAAATTTTAAATTTTGTTCAAGTTTGTCCAAAAGAAATGCTAGATAAAATATCAAATCCAATAAGTTTAAAGCCGATTATAAAAGAAGTAAGCTAAAGTGGAAAAAATTAATATTTTTTGTTTTGGTTTTGGTCAAGTTGCAAAATCTTTAATAAAAAAATTATATTTTGAAAAATATTCTTTTAACTTAGTTACTACTACAAGACAAAATACCAATGAAAAAAAATTTGAAAACATTAAATATAAAAGTTTTCAATTTGATATAGATAAATTTGATGTAAATATTGTTGAAGAGATAAAAAAAGCTACTCATATTTTAGTTTCAACACCACCTGAGACAGAAGACTGTATAATTAAAAATTTTTCAAAATATTTAGAAAATAATCATTCTTTGAAGTGGTTTGGATATCTTTCTTCAACTGGAGTTTATGGAAATCATGATGGCAGATGGGTTAATGAGGGAACTTTTGCCGATCCTACTTCAGAGAGAGGAAAAAAAAGATTAAAAGCAGAATTAAAATTAAATAATTTAAATATTCCGCTCATTATTTTTCGTTTATCAGGAATTTATTCTAATGAAAACAATGTATTTAGTAGATTAAAAAAAAATCAAATGAGAATTGTAGAAATGAAAAATCAAGTATTTTCAAGAATCCATATAGAAGACATTGCAAACATTTTATACTTATCATTTAAAATAAAAAAAATAATCAAAGGAGAAATTTTTAATTTAAGCGATAATTATCCATGTTCTTATAAAGAAGTCGTAGAATATGCATGTAAATTATTAAATATTTCTGTACCAAAGACAATTTCTTTTGAAGAGCTTGAGGATAGCAATTTAAAAGATTTTTATAGAGACTCAAAAAAAGTTAGTAATGAAAAAATTAAAGAATATTTTAAATATGAATTTAAGTATCCAACTTACGCAGAGGGATTAAGACAAATTAAAAATCATATTTTCTAGTTCATTTAAAATTTTTTTTAAATTTTTTTTTGAAGAGAGACTATGATCTCCATTTTTTATAATTAACAAATTTTTTTTTGCTTTTTTAAAGAGTTTTAAAATTTTTTTTGAATATTTTATAGGAACAACCTCATCTTTATTACCATGTATCATTGATAATTGTATCAAATTATCAAATTTTTTATTTAAAACTTTATTCTTTCTTCCATCTTTTATTAATTGATAAGTAATAGGATATTCATAATTGCCATATTTTAAATTTAAGATTCCTTTTTTTTTAATTTCATTTTTCATTTTTTTTGTAAACTTTTTCCACATTAAGTCCTCTAGAAATTCTGGTGCTGATCCAATACCAATAAATCCTTTAATTTGTTTTTTAAAATATTTAAATTGGTTCAAAGCTAACCAAGATCCCATACTTGAACCTACCAAAATAAAATTATTTTTTTTAACTATTTTTTTTATTGAAATTTTTACTTCTTTTGTCCATTTACTAATATTTCCATTTGTAAATATTCCTGAAGACTTTCCATGGCCCGAGTATTCAATAGCAAGAAATCCTATTTTGTTTTTTTTTGTGTATTTGAAAATTGCTTTGGGTTTTTCACCTTCAATATCTGACATAAAACCATGGAGAAAAACTATATAAAGGTTATTTTTTTTATTATTAATTAAATATCTAATTTTCCTATTATTTAAGACTTTGAGGTATTTAAATTTGTTCATATCAGTTTAATAGAAGCAATTCTTAATATATAATCTTATCAAATGTCTTCAGAAATAAAAGTTTTACAAGTAATTCCTAGATTAGGTTATGGTGGAGCTGAAATAGGTTGTTATGATCTAGCACACTATTTATATGAAAATAAATGTAAATCTTACATTGTCACTAGCGGAGGAGACTTAGTAAAATTTGTAGATAAAAAAAAAGTAAAATTGATAAAACTTCCAGTCCAGAGCAAGAACCCGATTTTAATGCTTTTTAATACAATAATTTTAATTTTTATAATTTTATTTAATGGTATTTCTATTGTTCATGCCAGAAGTAGAGCTCCAGCCTGGTCCTGTTTTATTGCCACAAAATTAACTGGAAAAAAATTTGTGACTACATTTCATGGAACTTATAATTTTAATAATATTTTTAAAAAATTTTATAATTCAGTAATGGTAAGATCTGATTTAATTATAGCAGGGTCTAATTTTATCTTTTCTCACATAAATAAAAATTACCAGAAGTATTTAGATTTAAAAAAAAAATTTTTAGTTATTTTTAGAGGTATAAATGTAGATTATTTTGATCCATCCACAACAACAGAGAGTGAAGAGGATGAATTATTTAAAAAATGGGAACTTAATGTTGGTCAAAAAGTTATATTACTACCTGGAAGACTAACTTCCTGGAAAGGACAAGAAACTTTTATAGAATCTCTTAGTATAGTGAATAAAGAATTAGGTTATGAAAAAGTTTGTGGGATTATCTTAGGAAGCGAACTAGGAAGAGATGTATATAAAAAAAAACTTATAAGATTAGTTGATCAGTTTCGGTTAGTTAATCAAATTAAATTCATTGAAAATTGTAGAAATATGCCTTTAGCTTATAAAATTTCAGATATAGTAGTTTCAGCATCAATAGAACCAGAAGCTTTTGGAAGAATAGCTGTGGAAGCTCAATCAATGGAAAAACCAATTATTGCAAGTAATATTGGAGGTTCAAATGAAACAATTATTAATGATAAAACAGGCTTTTTATTTGAAGCTGGTAGTGCATTATCATTAAGTAAAAAGATTATTCAGGTTCTACAATTAGACGAAACAACATTGAAATCTATGGGTATTGAGGGTAGAAAAAATGTAATTAAAAAATTTAATGTTGAAAAAATGTGTTTTTCTACTTATGCAGAGTACAAAAAGTTATTAAATTAAATGCTTACAATTACATTACCAGATGGAAATAGTATTAAATTTTCAAAAAAAGTTACTGGATTAGAAGTAGCTGAGAAAATTAGTAAGTCTTTATTAAAACAAGCACTTATAATGAGTGTTAATGGAGAGTTAAAAGATTTAAGTCATATTATAGAAAATGATAGTTCTATAAAAATTTTTACTTCTAAGGATAGAGAGGGATTAGAAACAATCAGACACGATACTGCGCACGTATTGGCTATGGCCGTACAAGAACTTTTTCCAAAAACTCAAGTAACGATTGGACCAGTAATTGAAAATGGATTTTACTATGATTTTGCAAGAAAAGATCCATTTACTGAAGAAGATTTAATTAAAATAGAAAATAAAATGTTGGAAATTATTGAAAGAGATGAACCAACTCATAGAGAAGTTTGGAAACGTGATAAGGCAATTGAACATTTCAAAAAATCTGGTGAAATTTATAAGGCAGAAATAATTAAAGATATTCCTAAAGAAGAGGAGGTTTCAGTTTATTTTCATGGGAAGTGGCATGATTTGTGTAGAGGGCCACATTTAAGCTCTACTGGAAAAATTGGAAAATATTTTAAGTTAACAAAAGTTGCTGGAGCTTATTGGAGAGGTGACTCTAATAATGAAATGCTTCAAAGGATTTATGGAACTTCTTGGCCATCTCAAAAAGAACTTGATAATTATTTAAAACAAATTGAAGAAGCTGAAAAAAGAGATCATAGGAAACTTGGCAAAGAAATGGATTTATTTCATTTTAGAGAAGAAAGCCCAGGCTCTGTGTTTTGGCATGAAAAAGGATGGAAGCTTTTCCAGAAACTAGTTTCTTATATGAGAGTTAAACAAGATCGAGCAGGTTATAAAGAGATTAATACTCCTGAGGTTTTAGATAGAGCACTTTGGGAAAAATCTGGCCATTGGGAAAAATATGGAGAACATATGTATACTTCTCAAACTCCTGATGAAAAAGTATTTGCAATAAAACCAATGAATTGTCCAGGACATGTTCAAGTTTTTAATCAGGGATTAAAAAGTTATAGAGATCTTCCTTTAAGAATTTCAGAGTTTGGAAAAGTTCATAGATATGAGCCTTCAGGTGCTTTACATGGTTTATTGAGAGTCAGAGCTTTTACTCAGGATGATGCACATATTTTTTGCACTGAAGATCAAATAACCGATGAATGTTTGAAAGTAACAAATTTAATTTTGGATATTTATAAAGATCTAGGATTTGAAAATGTAATTCTAAAATATTCGGATAGACCTGATTTAAGAGTTGGAGATGATAATGTTTGGGATAAAGCAGAGAAAGCTTTATTGGATGCAGTTAAAGCTTCAAAGCTAGAATATACTATAAATAAAGGAGAAGGAGCATTTTATGGTCCAAAGATAGAATTTGTTCTTAGAGATGCAATTGGAAGAGATTGGCAATGTGGAACTTTGCAAGTAGATCTTAATTTGCCAGAAAGATTAGATGCTACATTTGTAGATAAAGATGGAGTTAAAAAAGTTCCGGTAATGCTTCATAGAGCATTGTTTGGATCCTTAGAGCGCTTTATAGGAATATTAATTGAAAATTATGCTGGAAAATTTCCGTTCTGGATATCACCATTACAAGTAATTGTGATTCCTATTTCCGAAGAATTTGACAAATATGCAAAAGAAGTAAATAATAAAATTATTAATGTTGGCATAATTTCTGAAGTAGATTTAAAAAACCATAATTTAAATTATAAAATCAGAGAACATTCTGTGTCAAAAGTACCAATTTTATTAATTTGTGGTAAAAAAGAAGTTGACAGTAATACTGTATCTATTAGAAAATTAGATTCTAATAAACAAGAAAATATGGATTTAAAATTGTTTCTAAAAAAATTCTCAGCTTTAAATAAAGCTTCTTCAAATTAAGTGGCAGATTTCAAACAAAATTACTTTCAAAAAAGAACTAAAGACAAAGGTCCAAGATCTAACAATAGAATTTCATCTCCTGAAGTACAAGTTATTGGTAGTGATGGAGATAACTTAGGAATATTGAATACTAATGAGGCTATATCTATGGCTAAAGAGCAAGGTTTAGATTTAATTGAAATAGCTCCTAATGCAAATCCACCAGTATGTAAAATTATAGATATGGGTAAATTTAAATATGATGCTCAGAAAAAAGCTAACGTTGCAAAAAAAAAACAAAAAATAGTTTTAATAAAAGAAATCAAAATGAGACCTGTTACAGAGACTCATGATTATGATTTTAAAGTTAAAAATGCTAAAAAATTTATTAAAAAAGGAGATAAAGTAAAATTCACTATAAGATTTAAGGGTAGAGAGTTACAACATTCACATCTAGGTAAAGAATTAATGAATAAAATAAAAATCGATATGCAGGATGTTGGTAAAGTAGAGCTAGACTCAAAGTTCGATGGTAAACAAATGATTATGGTTATCCAGCCTTTATAAGGCTTAAAAGAGGTTGTAAATGTATTCCAATATTTGTATAAGACCGCTAAATTATGCCAAAATTAAAAACTAAAAGTTCAGCCAAAAAAAGATTCAAAATCTCAGCTACTGGGAAAGTTATTATGGCTCAAGCTGGAAAAAGACATGGTATGATTAAAAGAACAAATTCACAAATTAGAAAATTAAGAGGCACAACCACAATGTCAAAACAAGATGGTAAAATAGTTAAATCATATATGCCTTACAGTTTAAGAGGATAAAATGGCAAGAGTAAAAAGAGGCGTAACAAGTCACGCTAAACATAAAAAAGTTTTAAAAGCTGTTAAAGGTCAGTGGGGCAGAAGAAAAAATACAATAAGAGTTGCAAAGCAAGCTATGGAAAAAGCTATGCAATATGCTTATAGAGATCGAAGAAATAAAAAAAGAGAATTTAAGTCTTTGTGGATACAAAGAATCAATGCAGGCGTTAGATCTGAAGGAATGACATATTCAAAATTCATTAATGGCTTAACAAAGTGCGGAGTCAAGCTGGATAGAAAAATATTAGCTGAAATAGCTTATGATAGCCCAGAAGCCTTTAAAGTAATTGTCCAAAAAGCACAATCTGCTTTAAAGTAATCTTCACTATTGTTTTATTTTTCTGAAGAAATAATCTGTAGGGATGTCTGATCTTAAAAAAATAAAAGAAGAATTTCTTTCAAAACTTGGAGGAAATTTAAATCTTTCAGAAATAAATCAAATAAAATCTGATTTATTTGGAAAGAATGGATTAATTTCATTACAATTTAAAAAAATTGGAACTATTGCTGAAGCAGAAAGAAAAAAATTTGCTTCAAATTTAAATATTCTAAAGGTTGAATTACAAGAATTAATAAATTCAAAAATAAACGAAATTGAAATTAATGAAATAAATGAAAAATTAGAGAAAGAAAAAATTGATATTACTTTACCTGAGAGAAGTTTTGTCAGAGGAAAAATACATCCAGTGTCACAAACAATTGATGAGATATCTTCAATTTTTTCAGAAATTGGTTTTAGTGTTGAAGAAGGACCAGATGTTGAAAATGAATATAATAATTTTACCGCTTTGAATACTCCTGATAATCATCCTGCGAGGGATATGCATGACACATTTTATTTGGATCAAAACAAAGAAAAATTATTACGAACTCATACATCACCAGTTCAAATAAGGACTATGTTAAAAAGTAAACCACCATTTAAAATTATTGCACCTGGAAGAACGTATAGATCTGATAGTGATCAAACACATTCACCAATGTTTCATCAGGTTGAAGGTCTTCATATAGATAAAAATATTAATATGAGTCATCTTAAAGGATGTTTGAATTATTTTATTAAAGAGTTCTTTGAGGTTGATAAAATCAAAATGAGATTTAGACCAAGTCATTTTCCTTTTACTGAACCTTCTGCCGAGGTAGATATTGGTTATAAAATTAAAGATGGAAAAATAGTTATTGGTGAAGGAGATAAATGGTTAGAGATTTTAGGTTGTGGAATGGTTCATCCTAATGTTCTCAAAAATGTTAAAGTAGATCCAGAAAAATACCAAGGATATGCGTTTGGGATTGGCATAGATAGATTAGCAATGCTAAAATATGGAATTAATGATTTAAGATCTTTTTTTGAGTGTGATTACAGATGGCTTAATCATTTTGGATTTGATCCATTAGATGTTCCAACTAATTATAGGGGATTAAGTAGATGAAAATTACTTATGATTGGCTGAAAGATTACTTGCAAACAAAAAATTCTGAAAATCAACTGTTAGATAAATTAACGGACATAGGTTTAGAAGTTGAGCAAATAGAAAATACATCTGCAGATTTAAATAAGTTTATTGTAGCAAAAATTATTAAAACTGAAAAACATCCAAATGCTGATAGACTTAAAGTTTGTGATGTTGATATTGGCAAAAAAAAATTAATCAAAGTGGTTTGTGGTGCAGAAAATGCAAAAGAAAATCTAATAACTATTTATGCTTCTCCAGGTGCAATAATTCCAAAAAATAAAATGGAAAT
Source organism: uncultured Pelagibacteraceae bacterium (assembly GCA_902579985.1). Lineage (GTDB taxonomy): Bacteria > Pseudomonadota > Alphaproteobacteria > Pelagibacterales > Pelagibacteraceae > Pelagibacter. The sequence continues at coordinate 82,346 of CACHIV010000005.1, forward strand.
AACTATAAGTCAAATAAGGGGTGTAACATCTTTTGGCATGCTTTGTTCTGAATCTGAGCTTAATTTATCAGAAGAAAGTGAGGGAATAATTGAATTAATTCCAACTAAATTTAAACAAAGAATTGGAAAAAAATATTTTAATAATAATACTTCTAATTTAATTGATTTATCAATCACACCAAATAGACCAGATTGCTTAGGTGTAAGAGGGATAGCGAGAGATTTAGCAACAGCAGGTTTTGGAAAACTCAAAATTAGTAAGCCAAATAAGATTAAATTTATTGGAAAGCAAAAAATAGGAGTAAAAATTTTAAAAGAAAAAAACCAGGGATGTACAGCATTTGGAAGTTGTTTAATTACTAATGTTAAAAACACGGAAAGTCCTAAATGGTTAAAAGATAAATTAATTTCTGTTGGACAAAAACCAATCTCTGCGATTGTAGATATAACTAATTATGTAATGTTAGATTTGAATAGACCGCTACATGCTTATGATGCAGACAAAATTAATAAAGGTATAATCGTAAGAAATGCAAAAAAAGGTGAGAGTTTTAAAGCTTTAGATAATAAAGAATATAAACTTGATGAAGGAATGTGTGTTATTGCTGATAATTCTGGTGTACTTGGATTAGGTGGAATAATTGGTGGAATTAGATCAGGAACAGAGATTCAGACAAAAAACGTTTTAATTGAGTCAGCTTATTTTATCTCAAGATCAATCAGAAAAACTTCAAAAATATTAAATATTGATACTGATGCTAAATTTAGATTTGAACGAGGAATAGATCCTTTATCCATTGAAGAGGGCTTAATTAAATCAGCGAAGTTAATTAAAGATATTTGTGGAGGAGAAATTAGTAAAATTGATATTCAAAATACTGTGAAATTTAAGGAAACTAATATTAAGTTTGAAATTGAATTGTTTGAAAAAATTTCAGGTTTTAAAATTTCAAATAAAGAAATTTTGAAGATTTTAAATAATCTTGGGTTCGAAATCAAAAATGATAAGAAATTTCTAAGATTAAAAGTTCCTTCATGGAGACCAGATATAACACAACCTATTGATGTTGTTGAGGAATTAGTCAGAATTCATGGATATGATAAAATTAAAAAAATTGATCCTATTAAAGTAAGATCGAAACCCACTTTAAATAAATCTCAAAAGTTATTTCATTTTTTGCAAAGAGCTATTGCTTCAAAAGGTTACCAAGAAACCATAACATGGTCATTCACAGATAGTAAAATTAATGATTTATTTAAATTTAATATGAAAAATATTGAAATTGTTAATCCAATTAGCTCAGATCTAAATGTTTTAAGAAATTCAATTTTATCAAATTTAATAATGTATATTAATAAAAATTTAGATCGAGGTTTTAAGGATCTTTCTTTTTTTGAAATTGGCCCAGTATTTTATGGTTCAAATCCTGGTGAACAAAAAACAGTAATAGGAGGTTTGCGGTCAGGAAAAGTTTCAAGATCATCATGGTTGGAAAAAGAGAGAAATGTAGATATCTTTGATATTAAGAAAGATGTTATTCAGACTTTGGCTGAGTCTGGATATGAAAACTTAAAAATTTCAATAGATGAAAAAACTCCAAGTTATTATCATCCTGGTAAATCTGGTAGAATTTTTTTTAATAAAGAAAAAGAGAAAGTTGTTGCATATTTCGGAGAAATTCATCCAAATATTTTAAAAAAAATTGATATAAAAACAGAGGCTTTAATAGGATTTGAAATATTTATAGATAACCTAAAAGGGCAAAAAAAATCACTCAAAGATCAAAAAATCAAATATGAAATATCTGATTATCAAAAATCGGAAAGAGATTTCGCTTTTGTAATCGACAAAAATTTTAAATCACAAGAATTAATAGAAGTTATTTCAGATGTTGATCAAGAACTAATTAATAATGTAAATATTTTTGACATTTATGAAGGTGAAAATATTCCTAAAGACAAGAAGTCAATAGCATTAAATGTAACTATACAGTCAATGACTAAAACTTTAAAAGAGGAAGATTTAGAAAAAATAAATAAATTAATCATTGATACCGTAGAAAATAAAACTGGTGCTAAAATTCGATCATAATAATTAAAAATGAGCACTATTGATAACATAAGAAATTTTGCAATTATTGCTCATATTGATCATGGAAAATCTACGATAGCTGATAGAATTATTCATAGATGTGATGGGCTTACTGAACGTGAAATGAAAGCACAAGTTCTAGATTCAATGGATATTGAAAGAGAAAGAGGAATTACAATAAAAGCTCAAACAGTAAAATTAAATTATAAAGCTAAAAATGGTAAAGATTATATCTTAAATATTATTGACACTCCTGGTCATGTAGATTTTAGTTATGAGGTAAGTAGATCTCTTTATGCTTGTGAAGGCTCTATTTTAATTGTTGATAGCACACAAGGCGTTGAGGCCCAAACATTGGCCAATGTTTATCAGGCCTTAGATATTAACCATGAAATCATTCCTGTACTTAATAAAATAGATTTACCCGCCTCTGATTTAGAGAAAACTAAACAACAAATTGAAGATGTTATTGGCATCGATACAGAAAAAGCTGTTCCATGTTCGGGAAAAACTGGTGAAGGTATAGATGAAATTTTAGAACAGATTGTTAGTCAACTTCCTGGCCCTAAAGGAAATCCAAGTGAAGATTTAAAATGTTTATTAGTTGATAGTTGGTATGATACATATCTAGGTGTAGTAATTTTAGTAAGAGTTGTTAATGGAAAAATTACTAAGAATATGAAAATAAAGATGCTCTCAACAGATCAGGATTATATTATTGAAAAAGTAGGCGTTTTTACACCTAAGCCAAAAGACATTAATGAATTGAATACAGGCGAGATTGGTTTCATTACTACTGGAATTAAAGTTTTATCAGAAACAAAAGTTGGTGATACTATTTGCGATGCATCTAAACCTAGAGTAGAGGCTTTACCTGGTTTTAAACCAAGTAAGCCCGTGGTTTTTTGTGGATTATTTCCAGTTGATAGTTCTGAATATCAAAAACTTAAAGATGGACTTGCTAAATTACAATTGAATGATGCAAGTTTTTCATTTGAAGCCGAGTCATCATCGGCTTTAGGATTAGGTTTTAGATGTGGATTTTTGGGATTACTTCATCTTGAAATAATTACAGAAAGATTAGAAAGAGAGTTTGATGTTAATTTACTTACTACAACACCGGGCGTTGTTTATAAGGTAAAATTGAATAATGGCAATATTATTGATTTGCAAAATCCAACAGCCTTACCTGATCCCACATTAATCAAATCAATTGAAGAACCTTGGATTAAAGCTACAATTATAACTCCTGATGAATACCTTGGTTCAATTATTAAATTGTGTCAGGATAAAAGGGGTAAGCAAACTAACTTAAGTTACTCAGGAAATAGAGCAGTTTTAAGTTATGAGATTCCTTTAAACGAGGTAGTATTTGATTTTAATGATCGTATAAAATCTATGACAAGTGGTTATGCTAGTTTTGATTATGAAATAATTGGTCATAAAGAAGGTGATCTAGTAAAGCTTGGAATTTTAGTAAATAGTGAACCAGTTGATGCATTAGCAATGATGATACATAAAGATTTTGCACAAAGAACAGGCAGGGAAGTTTGCGAAAAGTTAAAGGATTTGATTCCAAGGCATAACTTTATGATACCAGTTCAAGCAGCTATAGGTGGGAAGATAATAGCTAGAGAGACAATCAAAGGCTTTAAAAAGGATGTATTGACAAAAATTCACGGTGGTGGAGCTACAGATAGAAAAAGAAAATTATTAGAAAAACAAAAAAAAGGTAAAGCAAGATCTAAACAATTTGGAAAAGTTGAAATACCTCAAGAGGCCTTTATAGGAGTGTTAAAAATAAATAAAGAAAAATAAAATGTTAAACTTAAAATTGGCTTTGTTCAAAATTAAAAATTTCTTTATTATAATAAAGTCCAGATTATTAAAAAAAAAAATTTCTTTGAAGTATAAAGAAAACAAAAAAAATTTTGAAAAATTAGTTGAAAAAAAAAACTTTTCTCAAAAATGGTTTCTAAATAATTTTGAGATATTTTCACATTATTTACCTAAAGAATTAAACAAAGAATTCTCATATTTAGAAATTGGTTCTTTTGAGGGATTATCTGCGCTTAATATCTTATCTCATTATCCAAATTCGAAAGTAACAGTTGTAGATTTGTGGAGCGAAAGTAATCTTAATTCAGAATCTTTAGATGTTAATTTTATTGAAGTAGAAAAAAGATTCGATGAAAATTTAAAAGGATATAATTTTATTAAAATTAAAAAAGACTCAGTTATAGCCTTAAGAGAACTTTTAAAAAAAAACATATCTTTTGATATAATTTATATTG
>CACHIV010000006.1 GCA_902579985.1 uncultured Pelagibacteraceae bacterium
TTTGGAATTTTAGCAATTGCTATTGGATCTGTATTCTGGACAATTGATGCTGCTTGGGGATGGCATTTTGATGGTTGGATGCTTAAAATTTTAGGATATCACGATGCTTATGCCTCAGGAGTAATACATGCAATAGCAGGCGGATTTGCATTAGGTGTTCTAATGGTTTTAGGACCGAGAATTGGAAAATTCTCAGCAAGTGGTGAACCAAGAAATATAGGACCAAGAAACCCTTGGCTAGTAACAATTGGGTTATTTTTAATTTATACTGGATTTTGGGGATTCTATGCAGCATGTAATATACCGATATTTGATCTTGGGCCTGAATATGGAATGGAAGGTGTAACATACTGGACAGCTACAAACATATACGTAACGCCTACTACACTAAGTGGTATTACTTTTAACTTCTTAATGTCATTATCAGGAGGATTATTGGCTGGATATGTAATAGCCAAAGGTGATCCTTTCTGGACATATTCAAGTGGATTAGCAGGAATTATCTGCGCTTCAGCTGGAAATGATTTATATCATCCAATTCAAGCAATGATTATTGCTATGATCGGTGTCGTGATTGCATACAAACTACATTACTGGGTTGAACGTAAGTTCAAAATTGATGATGCAGTTGGTGCAGTAGCAGTACATGGTTATGCTGGATTTGTTGGTCTAGTAATTTGTGGTTTTGTCTTAAATGGTTATCCATCATCTGGTTATAGTGTTGGAGCTATGTGGGATGGAACTACATATGCAACAATTAATCCTTTAGGACAATTCCTTGGAGCAATAATAATGTTCGTAGTTCTTGGACTAATACCAGGTTTTATAATAGCCAAAGTACTTAACGGAATGGGTAGATTAAGAATACCTCGTGACGTTGAGATAGCTGGACTAGACTATGAAATAATGGAGGACGATAGAGAAGCTGAAAAAGCAGTCGCCTCTTCAACTAGGTAAAGGAGAAATATATGGCTACAGTAACAAACTGGGTAGATCATTTAAGCGCTAAAGAGGTTGCCGGAGCAATTTATCCGGGAGCAGGATCTAGTGAAACTTTATGAAATTTTTTAGGGTGTGACAAATGAAACTGCTATTAAAAACCTAGCTCGCACAATAGGTTTATAAAAAATTATCAACTCTTGATTGTAATATTAAAATTTTAAATATGCTTTTTTAAGATCAACAAGTGGATGTTTTGGAGACATCTGAAATTTAACTAATAGTTCTCTCGCTATCATGTCTCTGTCTTGTTGATTGTTTGGTAATTTTATACTTTTTGGAATTGTTACCCAACCATTTGCATTTCTATCAAATACAGCAGGTCTATCTTCTTCGTAACCCATGTGTACATCTTCTAGCCAGTTAAGATCATCCCAACCCATATGTTCTATATATTTTTTTAAAAATGGAGTTAGTTTTTTATAATCTGGTAATAAGTTTACGTCATATCTATATCCGATAGTCTGTCCAATCATTTTCTCTCTGGCTGATTCTTTTTTTTTACCTAATTGGCCTTTTAATTCTTTATTTTTTTTCTTTTTATTCTTTTTCTTATTCTTACTCATAGTTTTACTACCCTAAATTTTATGGAAATCATCAACTCCTACTGTATGGTTTGTTCCCGATAAAGGCACTTTTGCTAATGCCGAAGCTTCCATAGTTAATGCTGCCATATCTTCTGGCTCTAAAGAATGAATATTAGTTTTACCACAAGCTCTTGCTAGTAATTGTGCCTCTAAAGTCATTGTATGTAAATAATTATAAACTCTTAAAGCAGCATCATCAGGATTCAATCTTTTTCTCAATTTAGGATCCTGAGTTGCAACACCAACTGGGCAACGACCTGTATGACAGTGATAACAATGACCTGCAGGAACTCCCATTTCTTTTTCAAAATTAGATTCAGGAATTTCTTTATTACAATTTAGAGCTATCATTGCTCCAGTTCCTATTGCAATAGCATCAGCTCCTAAAGCAAGAGCTTTAGCCATATCGGCTCCATCTCTTACTCCACCTGCATAAATTAGTGTAACTTTTCCAGTTTTACCTACATCATCTATAGCTCGTCTTGCCTCTCTTATTGCAGCTATTCCTGGTATTCCTGTATTTGCTGCAGCTATATGTGGACCTGCTCCGGTTGATCCCTCCATACCATCCAAATAGATTGAGTCTGGATCACATTTTGCAGCCATCCGCACGTCATCATAAACTTTTGCTGCACCAAGCTTTAATTGGATTGGTACTTTATTTTTAGTTAATTCTCTAAGTTCTTGAACTTTTAATGCTAAATCATCTGGTCCTAACCAATCAGGATGTCTAGCTGGAGATCTTTGATCAATGCCAGCTGGTAATGATCTCATTTCAGCAACTTGGTCAGTAACTTTTTGACCCATTAAGTGTCCACCCATACCTACTTTTTGTCCTTGTCCAATAAAAACTTCAATTCCATCAGCTAGTTGAGCATGATGTGGATTAAATCCATATCTTGACTGAATACATTGATAATACCATTTTTCAGAATATCTTCTTTCATCAGGTATCATTCCACCCTCACCTGAACATGTTGCGCTACCGGCCATAGTTGCACCTCTAGCTAATGCAGTTTTTGCTTCATAAGAAAGAGCACCAAAACTCATACCGGTAATATAAACTGGTATATCTAATTCTATTGGATTTTCGCATCTTGGGCCAATAACAGTTTTTGTTTCACATTTTTCTCTATATCCTTCAATAACAAATCGTGTAAGAGTTCCTGGAAGAAATACTAAATCATCAAATGTAGGAATTTTTTTCATCAAAGCCATTCCTCTCATTCTATATCTTCCTAATTGTGCTTTGATATGAATGTCGTCTATTACTTCTGGAGTAAAAATAGAATTATATCCTAACAAACTTTTATTTCTCTTTGCAAATTCTGATTTAACATTTGAATGACCGTTAGCTTTACTTTTTTTCTTTTTTGCCATTATATAGCTCCTTTTTTCTCTGTAGGTTCAAGTGCGTCGTAATTCCAAAGTTTTTTACCAGCAACTACTTTTGTTATTTTATTTAAATTAAAACTTTCTCCTATTTCAGCAACTTTAAGTTTTCTTTTTAACCATTCCATATCACTTTTTGTCATAGGGGACTCAACCGCATCACTACCAAATGAGCCTATTTTTCCTCCTACATATATTGTTCCATCATACATTGAGTCTCCTAAGTTTATTCCAACATCACCCAAAATAACGATTCTCCCTCTTTGCATCATAAAACCAGTAAAAGCACCTGCATCTCCACCAACTATAATTGTTCCACCTTTTTGGTCGATACCTGTTCTAGCTCCAACGCTTCCTTTACAAATTAAATCTCCACCTCTAATAGCTGCCCCAAAGCAAGATCCAGCATTTTTCTCTATTACTACTTTACCGGCCATCATATTTTCTGCGCATGACCAACCTACACGCCCATTAATTCTCACTATAGGCCCATCTATTGAACCAACTCCAAAATATCCCAAACTTCCTTCAAAAATTAAATTTAGTTTATTTAAAATTCCAACACCCAAACTGTGTTTTCCTTGCGGATTTTTAATTACTATTGTTCCATAACCTTGACCCATTAATTCATCAATTTTTTTATTAGCTTCTTTACAGTCCATATCTTTTACATCAAGATCTGTACGTTTATTGAAGTCAACATCATGTGTTCCCCAATAAAAGAAATTTTCAGCTTCATCAGGATTAAAAAATTTTTGTTGTGTTTTTCCAGTTAATACTTCTGTGTGCATACCCATTGACTGGGCTTTTGTTTTTTTTTGTTCTGTTTTTAAGTTTGCCATACTTTAACTTCTCCATCGAATGGGTCATAAGTGTCTATTTCTTGAGGTAAAATAGATCTAATAGCTATTTCTTCTGACCCCATAGCTACCAAATCATCAGACTCATATAATACTAATGGTTTTGCTGCCATAGTATCTTTTGCCATGCCCAGTGAGTCTTTAGTTGCAACAAAGTAAGTAAAAACACCATCTAAACCAGTAAGTGACTCTCTCATTCCTTCCTCTAAAGTTGCTCCATTTCTCATTTTTTCAGCAAGAAAAACCGCAATTAGCTCGGAATCACATTCTGACATAAAACGCATTCCTTTATTTTCAAGTACTCTTCTATTATTCCAATAATTGGTTAATTGTCCATTATGAACAACAGAAACATCTGCAAATGGATATCCCCAAAACGGGTGAGCAGATTTTATATCAACCCCTGACTCAGTTGCCATTCTTGCATGACCAATACCGTGTGTTCCTTTTACTTTATTTAAACCGTATCTTTCAGATACAGCAGTTGCATCACCTAGATCTTTTATTAACTCTAAAGATTTTCCAATAGAAAGTATTTCTACATTCTCAATACTTTCAATTGCCTTTGAAAAATCCATTAAATCTTTATCAATCTTGATTTCATATCTATAAGAGTATGGAGTTAACTTTTCTTCTTTAAGAATATTAGAGCCTAACTCTAAAAGTTTTTTATCGACAATTTTTTTTCTTTCATCGTAAACACTTTCATCTTCATTAACAGAAGTACTTCCTTCTCCAACATTTTCACCAACTTTAAATCTTAATATAAAGTTTTTACCATCATTATTTGCATAAAGAGCATATCCAGTTGAGTCGGGACCTCTATGTTTTAATGCTTGAAGCATATTTTGAAGCTCTTCTCCGACGTTTGATGATTTTCCTCTGTGTATTAATCCTGCTATTCCGCACATAGTTTACCCTTCTTTATTTTTAATTTTAATATTACGGCAAGCAATCCAAATAAGTATCAAGATCCCATTGAGTTGTAGCACCTAAGAATTTTTCCCATTCATCATTTTTATACCAATGAAAAACTTTATACATTTCATCAGGCATTGCAGACTGAATTACTTTATCTTCAGACAATCTATCTAAAGCCTCACCAAGACTTAAAGGTAATTTCTTGACATTTTTTCCAGCTTTTTGAGCTTCATAAATATTTCTAGATTCTGGTTTACCTGGATCAATTTTGTTTGAGATCCCATCATCCATAGCTTTTAATAAAGCTGCCCCCATTAAATAAGGATTATGCATTGAGTCTACAGATCTATACTCAAATCTACCTGGAGCAGAAACTCTTAATCCGCAAGTTCTATTCTGATATCCCCAATCAGCATAAACTGGAGCCCAAAAACCTTGATCCCACAATCTTCTATAAGAATTTACTGTAGATGATCCTATAGCTGTTAAAGCTGGTAAGTGTTTCATGATACCTCCAATAGACATCAATCCAACTTTACCTGGTAATTGTACGTCCTTTGTATCTGGCATGAAAGTATTTGTTCCACCCTGCACATATGTAAAGACTTCTTCAACTCCGGGAAGTTTTTTATGTCCAAGTTTATTCAAAACATCTTTTCCACCTTTCCATAAAGACATGTTTGTATGACAACCGCTAGCAGAAACTCCCATAAAAGGTTTAGTCATAAAGCAAGCGATTAATCCATTTTCTCGAGCAACTTGTGCACAGATCTGTCTATATGTAGAAAGTCTATCTGCATTTCTTAAAACATCATCAAACATCCAATTAAGTTCTAATTGTCCTGGAGCATCTTCATGGTCCCCTTGAATCATATCTAAACCCATAGCATTAGCATATTCAATTACTTTCATAAAAACTGGTCTTAAAGATTCAAATTGATCAATGTGATAGCAAAAAGGTTTTGAAAATCCTTTTCCTGTAGGAGTTCCATCAGGGTTTTTAGTTAACCACATCATTTCAGGTTCTGTGCCAACTCTCATTTGATAACCATGTTTTTTTTTAAATTCTTCAGCAATAATTCTTAAATTTCCTCTACAATCTGATGTTAAATGACCACCTGGATTTTCTCTCTCTTCTCTATTTCTAAAACAAGTACAAAAAACTCTACCAACTCTTTTGTCCCAAGGTAATTGAACAAATGTTTCTGGATCAGGAATTCCTACTAATTCTTTAGCTTCTGGTCCGTACCCAATATAATTATTATGGCGATCCAAAAATAGGTTAGCTGTTGCACCATAAACCAATTGAAATCCTTTTTCTGCTGTTTTTTCCCAATGATCCGCAGGTATACCTTTTCCAACCACTCTGCCTGTCACAGATATAAATTGAAAAAATATATAAGTAATTCCTAATTCATTAATTTTTTCTCTTACTTTTTTAATAAGTTTATCCCTACCTGGTTGATTTACATGTTTTTCTAAATCAGTCATTATATCCTTTAAATTAATTTTAATATTAAAACGTAGCTGAAAAATTTATTAGTGTCTATAGATCATAGATATTTCAGATATATATAATTACAATTATAAGTTGTGTTAATTACTGAGTTAGTTTTTTAATTTTCAAATTATTTTTCTGAAACATTCTTTTTTTTGAAAATTTTATAAAATTATTATCTATGTCCGCTCCTATTTCAAACATCTAAATCTTCCTCTAAATTAATTTCTCTTTGAAGATTTTCTTGCTCGAAATGAATCTTATTTGCGTCCATTGTCATGTTTATTTATATATTAAATAGCTGTGAATTTTCAAAAAATATTATTTAGTATTAAGAGCTTAGCTCCAAGGAAATGGGCTATTTGAAGTAGGGTGAAGTTCACCTTTCTCATATCTGTTGAATCTGAAAGGTTTTAATAATTCACTTTCATTTCCTAAAAGTTCATCAGCTACAAGTTTTCCAACTCCCATCATTTTATAACCATGATTTGAATCTGCAATTACATAAACATTTTCACAGAATTTATCAAAAACTGGAAAACTATCTGGTGTAAAACAACCCAATCCTCCTGAAGGACCTTTTTTATATTCATGTGATTTACCTTCAAATCTTTTTTGACAATGGGCTAATGCTGATGACCACATATGAGCAAAATCATCAGTTGTTTGATAGTTAGGAGATTCTAAACCATATGGATCTATTTTTACATCTTCCACTTTATCATCAACTTTAAATGGTGCAGCTCCTCCTTGAATACCTAAGTTTTCACAAATGTCCGGCTTATAATATATTCCCCACATTTTATCTGTGATCAAAGATTTATCTCTATCAGAATACAATGGCTCATCACTATCGACATGAATTAGTGGAGGCATTTTACCATCATTTGTTTTTAAAAAACCATCTCCAACATTCATCACTCCCTCTTGCAAGAACCAATATTTCCACATATTTTGATTATTTTTTGTTTGACCATTATATTTTATAGAAATTTTTTGAGGCAACTCTAACATTTCCCAGATTTTGTAAATCCAAGGACCAACAGCTACTACGACTTGTTCACATTCTATAGTTCCTTTGTTAGTTTCTACTCCAGTTACTGCTTTACTATTACTTCCTCTTTTAAATCCTGTAACTTCAATACCTGTAATTACATTTGCTCCTTCATTTTTAGCTTTATCACCACAAGCATTTATCGCAATTTTATTTGGAGAATATCCACCTTGTTTTTCATGAAGAATGCTAGTGATACCTTTAGCTTGCCAATCATTAAAAATATTTTTCATATAGTTAAAACATTTTTCTTCACCTTCAATAAATTCAGAGTCGTATCCTATTTTTTGTTGTTGTTCATAAACAGAAGACATATCTTTTCTCATAGCTTCAGTATTAATCTGCATAAAACCTACAGAGTGATAATTAAATTCTTTAGAGTCTTTTTCCCAAATATCTACACTGTGAGCCATAAGTTCTCTCATAGCAGGTTGAAAGTAGTTATTTCTAACTACACCACATGCAATTCCACTTGCTCCAGCTGCTATTCCTGATTTATCTAGAACAACAATATCATTTTCTTTAACAGTGTGACCTTTAGCTCTTAACTTTTCTCCAATATTCCAAGCTGTACTTAATCCGTGGATACCAGCACCAATAATTACAAACTTTGCTTTTTTTGGCAGTGTTTTCATTATCAAACCTTATTTTTTTGAATATAAAAGAATACAATTTTTTATAGAACTATAAATTATATATATAAAATATATATTTCAGTTTTTTTTTAAAATAATTAGCTAATAACTTATGTTTTTAAGAGTATTTAAATAATTATTAAACTCTTTAATAAAAGACTCGCTAGGCCTAATATTTTTTATTCGTTGGTCAGACGAGGTTTTTTCCAAACGGAAAAAACCTTTTTCACACGCTTCATTAATAATTAATGCAGATTTAGGTCTTGAGGTTTTAAATAATTTTGTTTTTAATTCTTCTACAGATAATTTTTCATTTGATTTATAAGCTGCCATAACTAGTAACATCATATGGTAATGAGAAGGAGATTTTCTAAAAAAATAATTACTTGAAGTGTGGGACTTTTTCATTTGATCTTCCCAAAAATTTAAAAGACTTTTTTCGTTATTTGGCATTACTATCCCTTAACTCTTGATTTCGATGGATCATAAAAAGGAAATGATACAATTTTTGCACTTATTCTTTTTTGATGTCCATCAATTTTTCCAACCTCAACTTCATTACCTATCTCTGCATGATTTGTATCTATTCGACACAAAGCAATATTTTTGCCTAATGTAGGAGATAAACAAGCACTTGTAACGATACCGACTTGAGCTCTTCCAATGTGAACACAGTCTCCATTATTAGCTTTTTCTTTACCAATTAACTCTAATCCTACTAATTTTTTTTGTGGATTTTCTTTTCTTTTAATTAAATTTTGCTTACCGATAAAATCATCATTTTTCGTTTTAAGTGGAACAGTAAATCCAATTCCAGCTTCAAAAGGATCTTGCTGTCCATCGAATTCATTTCCAAATAAAATTAGGCCTGCTTCAATTCTTAACAAATCTAATGCACCAAAACCAGCCGGTATTAAACCTTCCTCTTTACCTGCATGCATTACTTTATCCCAAACTTTTGGAGCGTGATCTGGATGACACCATATTTCATAACCTAATTCACCAGTATAACCTGTTCTTGAAACAATTAGGGGTATTCCATTTAATTCTTCTAGTCTACAAATAGTAAATCTAAACCACTGTAATTCTGAAACAGTTGGTTGAGTTGGAGGAGTAAAAATTATTTTTTCTAAAATTTTTCTACTATTAGGTCCTTGAACTGAAATATTATTAATTTGATCAGTTGAATTTTTAATAACAACTTTTAAATTTTTCTTTTTTGCCTGTTCTTTTAACCATTCTCCAGCATATTCATCTCCACAAACCCATCTAAAGCCAGTTTCACTTAATTTTAATAATGTTCCATCATCAAACATTGTGCCATTTTCATAACACATTGCAGAATAAACAATTTGGCCAACAGATAACTTCTTGATATTTCTTGTTAAGGTATAATTCATTAATTCTTCAGCATCGGGGCCTAGAATTTCAAATTTTCTTAAAGATGATAAATCGATTACAACAGCTTTTTCTCTACAAGCAGTATATTCATTAATAACACCATATTTGGTATAATCATTAGGTAACCAAAAACCTCTAGCATCAATAAAGTTTCTTGTTAGTTTTGAAGTTCTTCCATAGAAGCCTGTATTTCTAGTTAGTTTTTTTTCAGAGTCTGTTTTCATTCTGAAAGCAAATGATTTTGTAAATTCTTTTTTCTTGTCATAAATTCTAACAAAAATATCTGTAGGATTCCATCCATTGCAACTATCAATATCACTTGGGCATGCAGTTGTGCCACAAGTTAAATCTTTAAGAGCTCTAAATATAACATAATCACCTGGTCGTGCAAAAGATTCATCTGACAATACAGAGTTTTGACCACCTGCAGAAGTATTAAAAAACAGGTTAATAGCGTGCCAACCTTTCTTTTTTTGTACACCATATTTTTCAAGTACCTGATTCAAATTATCAGAACAATTTGCGTGACCAAAATATCCAGCGTCTTCATAATATTTTGAAGTACAGGCTAAATTAAAAGTGTCATGGATACCAACTGTATCTCTTACAACTTCAACAAGAGGCTCGTGGTCAATATCGTAAAATTTTGAGAATAATCCTGGTCCTGGGAAAGTATGTCCCATAAAAGTTCTGGTAGTTTGCCAATCGAGACCATTTTCTTTTCCTTTATCTAATTTTTCTGTATCGTAAGCGACAAAATCAGAACACTGTCTACCGGTCGGAGTAATGACTTGAATATAATCACCTTTTTTTACTTGATAAGAATTAGCGGTTGTTCTTTTAATATTTATTTCATTAGATGGATCATATACAGGGTCTGGAATTATAGAGAACTCTTTGTCTGCTTTGATAATCGATCTTTTAACTATTACTATTAGTTCTGTTGGTGGATTTTGTTCATGAATTATCATTCCATTACTAGGTGCAGCAAAAATACAATAACATTTATCTTTTGATTTTAATTTAATACTTTCTCCAGCTTTAGCCTCTTTATCAAAAACTAAAGAAGATTTTGATTTTTCAATATTTAATTTTCTTTTTTTTAACTGTAGTAAAGCTTGAAAAGAAGTTTCATCTTTTTTTAAAAGTATCTTTTTTATTTCTGAATTGTCTTTAATTTCTTTCAAACCTAAAATGGCTGGCTCCGATTTACCATCTTTATTGAATACAGAAATTTCACATAATTGATTTCCTTCACTATTGATAATTTCTATTTCATCGTCTGGTAAAATTTGAACTCCGGTTAAACCACCGCCTTCAACAACATATCTTTCAACCCCAGGTGGCAAAACATTAAGTCCAGGTTCTTTAATATCTAAAGTAGTTAAAGCCATTTTAATTAATTTTATAATTTTATATTATATAAATATCTTGTTGTTGACTATCCTATTAGTTAAGCAGATACTACTAGGTTTAACTTGTTTAAGAGGAGGCAAAATGAAAAACAAATCTTTACCGTTAATTATCGGTGCGATTATTGTAATTGCTGGTCTTGTTTTCTTCATGGGCGGAGGAGATAAAACTGCAAAAAAATCTGGGGACAGCAGCCAACCTATAGTAATCCCTACTCATAACTGGTCAAGCCAAGTGGTTATGGCACATGTTATTGGAGGAATTTTTGAGTCTATGGGAAGCAATGTAAAATATGTTCCTGCAGATTCACAAGCTGTTTATGAATCAATCAGAATTGGTGACGTAACTATTTCACATGAAGTGTGGGAATCAGCTTTTGGAAAATCTTTTGATACTGCGAGAGATAAAGGTGGAGTACTTGACTGGGGTGACCATGAAGCAAGAACAATTGAAGACATGGGTTATCCGGATTGGGCAGCAGAATATTGTCCAGGTCTACCTGATTGGAATGCTTTAAAAAGTCCAGACTGTGCTAAAGCTTTTGCAACACCAGACTCTGGTGGAAAAGGACGTATGTTAGAAGGTCCTCAAAGTTGGCATGGAGATCTAATCCCTCAAAGAATTGAAGCTTTAGGATTAGGTGATCTTTGGACTGTTAAGTTTGCTGGTGGTGCAGATGCATTATGGGCAGAACTTAAAGCAGCAGAAAAAGAAGGTAGAGGAACAATCATTTTTAACTGGACACCAAACTTTACAGATGGAAAAGGCTTTACTTTTATAGATTTTCCACCGTACTATGATGGTTGTAGACCAGTAGACGGAGGTGATGGTAAATGTGGAGCTCCTGATGGCTATTTGAAAAAAGCTGTTAATGAGAATTTCCCTAAAACTCATCCAGCTGCAGCAGCAATGTTTAAAAAATTGTCATTTAACACTAGTCAAATTGGAGCAATGGCTGCTTTAGTCGACGAAGATAAAATGTCTCATGAAGATGCAGCTAAAAAATGGTTAGCCGATAATAAAAATGTTTGGGAGAAGTGGACTAAGTAATCACTTTTACTAAACTATCATTAAATTTAAATTCTCTCCTAGTTTTACTAGGGGAGGATTTTTTTTTTAAATTTGATATAATTCACTAATTAAAAAAATGAAAAAATTTTTTATATACATCATTTTTAGTTTTTTAATTTCAAATATAAGTTTTGCAAAAAAATCAGGATGTACTGATGGTGATTGTAACAATGGATTTGGTACTTGGACTTATACAGATAAAACAACTTATGTAGGTCAATGGGAAAATGGTTCTAAAAAAGGAAAAGGTATTGAAACTTGGCCTAATGGATACATTTATGAGGGAGAATTTAATGATAGTAAATGGCATGGTAAGGGAGCATTAAAATTTCCTGATGGCTCATCTTATGTAGGTGAATGGAAAAATAATAAGATGCATGGTTCAGGTATTTTTACTTGGGCGGATGGTAAAGTGAAAAAAGGTACTTGGAATGAAGGTGATTATGTTAAATAAACTTAATCAGCTTTCAGAGAATTTCAAAACCTCAATAGGATTAGTAACTTTAACAATAATTATTTTTTTTATATTTTTTTTACTTAACATATTTTATGGACCAGACAAAAATTCTGAATTAAAAATTGCTGAACAAAAAAAAGTATTAAAAGAAGCAAATGAATTGATTTCAACTCTGCCTAGAGGAGTTTTGACATTTTATGAATCTACAAAGGGTCAGAGATTATCTTCAGAGGAATACAAAATAGTTTGCAACAATACAAAAATTATCACTCAAAGAGCTATAATGGGAGCAAATATTACTGATAGTAATGCATTTAATTTATATACAGCAAATGGAGGTACTACAGGAAAATATTCTGTGATTTGGGACAAAA
Organism: uncultured Pelagibacteraceae bacterium; assembly: GCA_902579985.1. Taxonomy (GTDB): domain Bacteria; phylum Pseudomonadota; class Alphaproteobacteria; order Pelagibacterales; family Pelagibacteraceae; genus Pelagibacter. Next base: position 12,663 of record CACHIV010000006.1, read on the forward strand.
GTAAGAATAAATGTTTTGCTAAATTTACTGTTAAACCTTTAGAGGGATCTTCTAACTCAGTGACTGTTCAAGGTGAAGCCTTAGGTTTTCTAAAAACAAGTATTGATACAAGGGTTTATTTTATTAAAAATTTTTAATGGAGTATTTATTAATAATAATAGTATAAATATATAAAATATAAATATGACTTCTGCACCAGTAATTAAATGTGAATCTGTATATAAAATATTTGGCGCTAATGCTAAAAAAATGCTTCAAAATTCAAATGGGAATGTAGATGCAAAAACTTTTCAAGATGCTGGCTGTATTGTAGGAGTAAATAATGCATCTTTTGAGGTTTCAAAAGGTGAAATGCTTGTAGTAATGGGATTATCTGGCTCTGGCAAATCAACTCTCCTTAGATGCATCTCAAGACTAACTGACGCCACTGGGGGAAAAATTTATATTGAAGGTCAGGACTTGTTAGCAATGAATGATAAACAGTTAATAGAATTAAGAAGAAGTAAAATGGGAATGGTTTTTCAGAGCTTCGCATTACTTCCTCATAAAACTGTTTTAGAAAATATTGCATTTCCCTTACAAATTAAAGGAAGCGAAACTGATGATAGTATAAAAAAAGCGATGGAAATGGTTGAGTTGGTTGGTTTAAAAGGAAGAGAAAATTATTTTCCTCGAGAGTTATCTGGTGGTCAACAACAGAGAGTAGGAATAGCTCGTTCTTTAGCTGTTGAACCAGATATATGGTTTTTAGATGAACCTTTTTCTGCTTTAGATCCATTAATTAGAAAAGAAATGCAAGATGAGTTCTTAAGACTTCAAGGGGTATTAAATAAAACAATTCTTTTTATTACTCATGATTTTGATGAGGCATTGAGACTCGCAGACCGAATAGCTATTATGAAAGATGGTTTGATTGAACAGTTAGATACGCCTGCAAATATAGTTTTAAATCCAAAAACAGAATATGTGAGAAAATTTACTGAAGAAGTTCCTAGAGAAAAAGTATTAAAGATAGAGGCAATAATGGACACTTCTTTAAATGAAAAAGATAAAAGTAGTATTAGTGTGTCCAAAGATGCAATTATTGAAACAGTAGCAGAAAAAATTTTAAGTCAGGAAAAACCTGCGAATGTTTTAGATGCAAATAATAATATTATAGGAAGTGTAAAACCTTCGAAGATAATTCAAACTGTTTTTAGAACTGGAAAAGAGAAATCACAATAATTTATGAAAATAATTAATAAATATCCTAAAGTTATACAATGGGCTTTCTTATTAATAGTTTTTTTTGCTTTATGTTTTGCAATTCAAATACCTGAAGGATATGAATTTGCAAAAGCGGGAACTGAATTTATAGATAAAGATAAATTAGACCAAACTAAATACAGTGTTTTTTGGAGATTGCCTGCTTTTATTGCGTGGATGCCAGGATGGATAAATGACTCAGTATATTTTTTATTGAATGAGTGGCTCCCAATTGAATATTTTGATACAAGTATCCAAGAAACAAAATCTCGTCCATTAGTCCTTCATATTACTAGATTGATTTCTAGTACTATGCTTTTTTTAATTCAGTTTATTCGTGAAATTTTAATTGGTGGAGTCGAGACAATAGTTGCATTTACAAGTTGGGATTTCATTAGTACTTATCCTTGGGCTAAATTACCAGGTCTTCCATGGACAATAGTTGCAGGTGGTGCAATTTTACTAGGACATAAACTTAGTGGAAAAAATCTTGCAATATTTGCTGCTATAACAATGATTTATATTTCAGCTTTTGGTCAATGGAAACCGTCAATGCAAACTTTATCATTTGTAATGGTGGCGGCTCCAATATCTTTTATATTGGGACTTGGTTTTGGAATTTGGGCTTATAAAAGTAAAAAAGTTGAAAAAATACTTAACCCTCTTTTGAATGTAGCTCAAACAATGCCTCATTATTCTTATTTAGTTCCCATTATGGTTTTATTTGGTATTGGAGATCATGCAGGAGCAATCGCTACTATTATTTTTGCAACGCCTCCTATGGTTAGATTAACTTTATTAGGGTTAAGAAAAGTTTCACCAGAAGTGATTGAAGCTGGAAAAATGAGTGGTTGTACTGATTATCAGTTGTTGTCTGAAGTTTTAATTCCGACTGCAAGAAGAGATATTCTAATTGGTGTTAATCAGGTGATTATGCAATGTCTAGCAATGGCTGTTATTGCATCATTTATAGGTGCTAAAGGCCTTGGGTGGAATTTACTTCTTGCTCTTAACCAATTAAGAATTGGTTTAGCTCTTGAGGCTGGGATATGCATCACTTTAATAGCTGTTTTATTAGATAAGTTATCATTAGCTTGGGCCAATAAACAAAAAAATTATTTTGAAAATCCTACACCGTTTCAAAAAAATAAATATTTTTATATATTTACTGGAGTAGTTGTTGTTGGATATATATTTTCTTATCTAGGCACTTTCTTTTTTAAAGAAGGTTTTAATTATTTTTTTATTGTACCTCATAATAAAGGTATTTCTACAGAAGCTTTCTGGAACGCAGGTGTTGATTGGATATTAGATAATTTTTTCGACACACTTAAAATTTTTAATACTTGGTTAATAGTAGAGGTATTAATACCAATGAAAAATGCATTTTTAAGAATGCCTATAATTGCTACTTTTGTTTTGTTTATGGGTGCAGGCTATATAATTGGCGGAATAAGATCTGCATTAGTGGTTGGAAGTTTTACTTTGTTTATAGCTTTAACTGAGTGGTGGGATAGAGCTTTGATCACAATGTACATGGCTACTTTTGGTGTTTTAGTCTCTGGAATACTTGGAATTATTATAGGAACTATAAGCGCTCAAACAAAAACTAGTACAAGAATAACTTTAGGAATTTGTGATACTTTACAAACTTTCCCATCATTTATTTACTTAATTCCAGTCATAATGCTTTTTGGCGTAACAGATACATCTGTATTAATTGCTGTAGTGATTTATGCAACAATACCAGCAACAAGATACACTATAGAGGGATTAAGAAGTGTGCCATCTGCGCTACACGATGCAGGTTCTATGTCTGGAGTAAATAGATTACAAAGATGGCTAAAGATAGAATTGCCGCTTGCTTTTCCTCATATGATGTTAGGAATTAATCAAACAGTTGTTTTTGCATTATTTATGGTAATTATTGGAGCGATGATTGGAACAACTGATTTAGGCCAGTATATTCTTAAAGCTTTATCAGATAGACAAGGAACTGGTAATGGATTAATGCTTGGATTATGTGTTGCTTTTATTGGTTTGGCAGTAGATAATTTAATAAGAACTTGGGCAGAGCAACAAAAAAAATTGCTTGGACAAGATTAAAAAGTCCAATAATAAAAAAATAGAAATAAATGACAAAAATTGTAATTATAGGTGCTGGAGCTATGGGGTCAGCTTTTACTGTGCCATGTTTAGATAATAATAATGAAGTAATACTTGTAGGCACACATTTAGAAAATAATTTAATCAAAAAAATAAAATCTAATCATAATTTCCATCCAGTTCTTAAAATTAAATTACCTTCAAAATTGAGGATTGAAAGTTTCGAAAAATTAAAATCAATATTAGAAAGTAAAGTAGATTTGATTGTTTCAGGAGTAAGTTCGATAGGGATTGATTGGTTCACTGATCAAATAGCTAATGATTATAAAAAAAATTTACCAATTATTTTACTCACTAAAGGATTGGCAATAGTAGAGAATGAATTAATGACTTTTTCGGATAAAATAAAAAAACTTCTTATAGAAAAAGGACATGAAGAAGTAAATATTTCTGCAATTAAAGGACCTTGTTTGGCCGCCGGTCTTGCAAATAAAATGAGGACAGGAACTGTTATAGCAAATCCAAATATAAAAGAGGCACAAATGTTAAAAAAAATAATTGCAACCAATTACTACTCTACAGAAATTTCTAATGATTTAATAGGTGTGGAGCTATCTAGTGCAATTAAAAATATTTATTCCATGTTAATTGGTGCATCAGAAGGACTAAGTAACTCAAGTGCTCCAAAAGAAATTCAATCTAAATATTATTTAAATACATCTGCTTCATTAATTCATAGATCTATTTCTGAAATGGTTGAATTTGTATCTCATTATGGGGGTAGAGCAGAAACTGTTTATGGATTAGCAGGACTAGGAGATTTATATGTAAGTGCAATCGGAGGGAGAAATAGTTTGATGGGTAAATATCTAGGAGAAGGTTTTTTGTATAAAGATGCAAAAGAAAAGTTTATGAAGGATATCACTGTAGAAGGAGCTCAACTCGCATTAGAAATAGGTCCAAAAATTTTACAAGATTTAAATCCTAAACATTTTCCACTAATGTTTAGTATGTTAAGTACAATACATGGAAACAAGAAATTGGTCATTAATTGGTAAATATAATGTGGATTAATAAATGATAAAAAATATTTTAATTTTTATTTTTATCATTTTTGGAATGATTGTTGTTTTAAATTTAAGTGAACATAATTTTAAAAGAGCTGTAGATGCATGTTTAGCTGGAAGTCAAAAGCTAGCAAAATCTAAAATAGTTGATTTGGAAGAAGCTAAAAAATTTTGCGAAGACGAAATAAAAAAAAAAAAAGACTAGAGAGCTATTGAAAAATGAATTCAAATTGGAATTATCCAACTTCAGTTTGGGTAGGCGAAAATAGAATTTTGGATTTATTTCTTGCTTGTAAGAATTTAAAGATCAAAAAACCATTATTTGTAACTGACCGAGATCTTATAAATTTGCCCTTGGCAAAAAAAATTATTTTAGATTTACAAAAAAACTTTAATGAAATGAGTATTTTTTCAAACTTTTCAGGTAATCCAATAGGAGAAAATGTTGAAGAAGGTGTTAAGAAATTTAAAGATTTAAATTGTGATGGTGTAATTGCTTTTGGTGGTGGCAGTGGACTTGATGTTGGTAAAGCTATTGCTTTTATGTCTGGTCAATCTAGACCTATATGGGATTTTGAAGATGTAGATGATAATTGGAAAAGAGCGGATGAGAAAAAAATTGCTCCAATAATAGCTGTTCCCACTACTGCCGGAACTGGCTCTGAAACGGGAAGAGCCTCGGCAATAATTAATAAATCAACAGGTATAAAAAAAATAATATTTCATCCAAAGTTTTTACCTTCAATTGTTATTCTGGATCCTGTTTTAACTATAGATCTTCCTCCTAGACTAACAGCAGCAACAGGAATGGATGCTTTAGCTCATAATTTAGAGGCTTTTTGTGCTTCCGGATTTCATCCAATGGCGGATGGAATAGCGATTGAAGGAATAAGATTGACAAAAAAATCTTTAATGACCGCTGTTAAAGACGGAAAAAATTTAGAAGCTAGGTCAGATATGTTGGTAGCAGCGAGTATGGGGTCTACTGCATTTCAAAAGGGTCTTGGTGCTATTCATTCATTAAGCCACCCGGTAAACGCACAGTTTAATTTACATCATGGATTATCTAATGCAATTTTTATGCCTTATGTACTTACTTATAATAAAAAATTTATAGAAAAAAGAATTATATCTATTTGCGATTATCTTGGTTTAAAAAAGGATTTTAAAAGCTTTTTGAATTGGATTTTGGAACTAAGAAAAGAATTAAATATTCCACATGCTTTATCAGAGGTGATCAGTGAGGATAAATTTGATTTAGACATGTTATCAAAAATGGCCCTTGAAGATCCTTCGACTGCGACAAATCCTAGATTGTTAAATCTAGAGGATATGAAAAAACTATATTATCAAAGTATGAAGGGTAATTTGTTTTCATGAAAAAAATATTAATAGTCGAAGGAAATATCAAAGAAGAAAATCAGCAATTTACTAATGCTGGAATTCAAACACATACAGAAAGTTTAAAAGATAGTATTGCATATTTTACAAAAAATTTAGAAATTGATGTTGCAAATCCGTCATCAGATCCTAAAGTTTTTGAAAACATTAAAAACCTTGAGGAATATGATGGACTCATTTGGGGTGGTAGTAGTTTAAATATTTATAATGATACAATTGAAATTCGTAGACAAATTGAATTTATGAAAGAATCTCAAAAAAAAATAAAAAAAATTCTTGCAATATGTTGGGGTTTGCAAGTTGCCGTCACTGCCGCAGGAGGACAGGTAAAAAAATGTCAAAAAGGAACACATAGAGGAATCGCGCATCAAATACAAATAAATGAAAATGGTTTAAAACATCACCTTTATAAAGATAAAAAAAATAATTTTAATACCCCTGCATTTAATTTTGATGAAGTTTCTAAAGTTCCAGATAACGCTATAATTTTATCATCCAACAAAATTAATGATGTACAAGGACTAAATTTTAAAATTAATGCGTGTGATATTTGGGGTATACAATATCATCCAGAGATATCATATGATAAAATGATAAGATTGATCCATTTTAGAACTGAGAGATTAATTGAAAAGAAGGCTTTTGAAGACCAAAAAGAAATTGATAATCATGTTCAAATGATAGAGCAAGAAAATCAAATATCAAAAAAAGATTTAAGAATGATTGAATTAAGAAATTGGATAAATTATTTAAATGAAAATTAAATCTAAAGAGCAAATAATAGAACATTTTATTTCAGGCAATAAACCAAACCAATTTATTGGTGTAGAGAATGAAAAATTTCTATTAAAAAAAAAAAATAATGAAAGAGCTGAGTACTCAGACTTATTGAAAATTTTTAATTTTTTTACCTCAAAATTTAATTGGCAACCAATTAAAGAAGATGAAAATATTATTGGCTTAAGAAAAAATGGGAAAATTATTACTCTAGAGCCAGGAAATCAAATAGAATTATCGGGTAGTCAATTATCTAATATTCATGAAGTGTGCTCTGAATCATATGAATTTCAAAAAAAATTAAATATAGCATGTGAAAACTTTGATTTAAAAACTTTATCTGTAGGTTTTGATCCATTTTCGAATATTGATAAAATTCCAAATAATCCAAAAAAAAGATACAAAATAATGACAAAAGAGATGCCTAAAAATGGTTCTTTAAGCTTAGAAATGATGTATCAAACAGCCGGTACGCAGATAAATATTGATTACAAAATGAGGAAGATTTTAAAAAAAAATTTAAACTTGCATCTTATCTGACTCCAATAAGCATCGCATTATTTTCAAATTCCGCAATTAAACAAAATAAATTTAGTGGTTATTTGTCTTATCGATCGAAAGTTTGGCAAAACACGTCTAGGGGAGGATTACCAGAAATTTTTTTAGAAGAAATGTCTTTTGAAAAATATGCAGATTTTGTTTTAAATTATCCATTATTATTTTATCAAAAAAATAATGATTATTTATTTCCAGATGGCAAAACATATTACGATTTAATAAAACAGGGTGAAGCTGATAAAAATAATCTTAAATTACATCTATCTACAATTTTTACGGAAGTAAGATTAAAAAGCTACATTGAAATAAGATCTCTTGATGCATGCGAATGGGACTGTCATTGCGCTGGCCCAGCGTTTTTAATTGGACTCCTTTATGGTAATTTAAATGAATCATATGAGATTATAAATAAATGGAAAAAAAAAGATATTTTAAAAGCATATTTTGATAGTCCATCAAAAGGTTTTAGTACAGAAATAGATGGGAAAAGTATTTTGTATTGGTCAGATGTTTTTTCAAAATTATCAAAAGAAGGATTAAAATTTAGAAATCAATTAAACTCAAAAAAAAATAATGAAGCAGTATATCTTAAAAATATTGATAACATGATCACTAAGAAAAGCACAAAAGCTGAAGACTCAATTAAAAATCTAAATAAATGAGAAAAATTATAGCAATACAATCTAATAACTTGAAAACAATTAATCCTTTTACCGATACATCTTTACAATTAGCTATTGAGGCTCAAAAAAGAGGTTTTAAAGTATTTTGGTATGAAGCCAATAATTTAAGTATAATAAACTCAAAACTCCAAGCCCAAGGTTCACTAGTATATTTTTACGAAGGTAAAAAAAATTTTTATAAAATAAATAAAAAAATCAAATTTGATATTTCAAAAGCTGCTTTTACTTTAATAAGACAAAATCCTCCATTTAATATGAATTATATTAATTCCACATATTTTTTGGATAATATTGATCAAAAAAAAGTTATTAATAATCCCTCTGCGATAAGGAATGTATCTGAAAAATTTTACTCCTCACGATTTTTAAGATTTATGCCTCCTACTATTTTTACAAATAGTATTAACGAGATACATAAACATTATAAAAAACATAAGAAAATTGTCATAAAACCACTAGATGGTTATGCTGGTAAAAATATTATTTTTTTAACAAAAAATTTTTCAAAATCAAAAGTATCTTTATTTCTTAAAAAATATAATTATTTGATGGTCCAAAAATTTTTAAATAAAGTAAAATTCGGAGATAAGAGAGTATTTATTATTAATGGTAAAGTAAAAGGTGCAATTAAAAGAGTTCCTAAGACAGGATCTAATTTGTCAAATATTTCTCAAGGCGGAACAGCGTTTAAAACTGATTTAAATAAAAAGGAGTTAAAAATTTCTTCATTAATCGGTAAAAGTTTATTAAACGATAAAATTTATTTTGCAGGAATAGATTTAATAGATGGTTATCTCATAGGAGATATTAATGTTACGTCGCCTACAGGGTTACCTCAGTTTGAATTTCTTACAGGAAAAAATTTAGCAAAAGATTTTTGGAATGGCTTAGGTTTAAAATAATCCCTCGATATCACCTTTTTTATTTAATTTTATTTTGTCAGCAGCAGGTACTCTTGGCAAACCGGGCATTGTCATAATTGATCCGCAAATTACAACAATAAATTCAGCACCAGATGATAATCTTACCTCTCTAATAGAAATTTCATGGTCTGAAGGGGCACCTTTTAATTTAGGATTTACTGAAAAACTATATTGAGTTTTGGCTATACATACTGGTAATTTACCATATCCATTGTCTTCAAATATTTTCAACTGTTTTTTTATATTTTCATCTGCAGTTATTGAACTTGCATTATATATTTCTTTAGAAATAGTTTCTACTTTGCTCCACAATGATTGATTATCCTCATATAAAAATTTAAAGTCTTTCTTTTTTGAAGCATTACATATCTTAACAACTTTTTTAGCTAAATCTTTTGCACCTTTTCCACCATCAGACCAGTGTGTAGACTCACTTACTTCAACTTTTTTATTTTTACAAAAATCTTTTACGGAAGCTATTTCTTTTTTTGTATCTAAAATGAAACTATTAATAGCTACAATTGGTATTAATCCAAATTTTTTTATATTACTTATGTGTCTTTCCAAATTTACCAATCCTTTTTTAAGTGCATCAACGTTTTCGTTTTTTAGATTTTCTTTTTCTACACCTCCATGCATTTTCAATGCTCTTATTGTTGCAACAATAACAACACAACTTGGTTTTATGTTTGATTTTCTACATTTAATATCTAAAAATTTTTCAGCACCCAAATCTGCACCAAATCCCGCTTCAGTAACAACATAGTCAGCAAGTTTTAAAGCAGACTTTGTTGCAATTACTGAATTACATCCATGCGCAATATTTGCAAAAGGACCTCCATGGATCAATGCAGGATTATTTTCTAAAGTTTGAGTTACATTCGGTCTTATTGCATCTTTTAAAAGAACTGTCATTGGTCCTTGGGCTTTTAGATCTTTTGCATAAACAGGTTTGCCATCGGTATTGTATGCAATTGTTATGTTTCCAATTCTTTTTTCCAAATCTTTTAAATCATTTGATAAACAAAAAATTGCCATAACCTCTGATGCAACTGTAATATCAAAACCATCTTCTCTAGGAAATTCCTTTGTAACACCTTTCGTATTTATATTTATGAACCTTAGAGCTCTGTCATTCATATCCATTACTCTTTTCCAAACAATTCTCTTGTCATCTATTTTAAGTTTGTTACCCCAATATATGTGATTATCAATTAATGCAGATAGTAAATTATGAGCTGATGTAATTGCATGGAAGTCTCCAGTAAAATGTAAATTAATTTGTTCCATAGGTACTACTTGAGCATAACCTCCACCAGCAGCTCCTCCTTTCATCCCAAACGACGGCCCTAGACTTGGTTCTCTTAAACATACTATTGATTTTTTACCAATTTTGTTGAGACCATCGTGCAGCCCAACAGAGGTAGTTGTTTTCCCCTCTCCCGCAGGGGTAGGAGTAATTGCGGTTACTAAAATTAGATGTCCATCTTTTTTCTTTTTTAATTTATTTAAGTATTCGAGGTTTATTTTGGCAATATGCCTACCCATTGGACTGAAACTGCTATTATTATCTGGAACTTTGATTTTGCCTAAAATATCCTTAATAGGCTTCATTTTTGCGGCTCTTGCGATTTCGATGTCTGATTTGACTGCGCCCATATATGCTTTCTTTAAGCTTTATATTATGGGACAGATTTCTATACTTTATTATATAATTTTAAAAGAAATAAATTAGAATTAGATATAAAATTAATGCAAAAATATTCTTTATTTAATCTTATTAAAAATGCTCTCTCTAATCATCAGAATTGGGATTTAGCCTGGAAAGATCCAACTCCAAAGAAAGAATATGATGTTATTATTATTGGAGGAGGAGGACATGGTTTGGCTACGGCTTACTATTTAGCGAAAGAGCATAATATAACAAATGTAGCAATTATTGAAAAAGGCTGGATCGGAGGAGGAAACGTTGGGAGGAATACTACCATTATAAGGTCAAATTACATGCATGATGATAATGCACTTTTTAGCGAATTTGGGATGAATTTATGGAGAAAAATGAGTCAGGATTTAAATTATAACGTGATGTTCTCTCCTAGAGGAATTATTAATCTTGCTCATTCTGATGCTCAAATGAATGTTTATGCGAGAAGAGGAAACTCGATGAGATTGAATGGAATTGATGCAGTCCTCTTAAACAGAGAAGAGGTAAAAAAAATTATTCCTATGGCAGATTTTTCAGAAAATGTAAGATTTCCTATTTTTGGTGGATTAATGCAACCAAGTGCTGGAACAGCTAGACATGACGCAGTAGCTTGGGGTTATGCTCGCCAAGCAGACTCTATGGGAGTAGATATTATTCAAAATTGTGAGGTGATTGGTTTCGACGTAACAGGTGGAAAAATAAATGGAATAAGAACATCTCGTGGAAATATAAAATCAAAAAAGATTGGATTATGTGTTGCTGGTAGTACAAATATTTTAGCTGAGAAATTAAATATGACATTACCAATTGAAACACATCTTTTGCAAGCGTGTGTTTCAGAACCAGTGAAGCCAGTTTTAGATAAAGTAGTGACCTTTGGCGCAGGTCATTTTTATGTAAGTCAATCAGATAAAGGTGAAATGGTTATGGGTGGTGACTTAGATGGATACAATAGTTATGCTCAAAGAGGAAACCTGCCTACTTTACAACATGTATTAACAGAAGGAATTGCAATGATGCCTTTCTTAAGCAAACTAAAGATGCTAAGAACCTGGGGCGGGATAATGGATATGTCAATGGATGGTTCACCTATAATTGACAAAACTCATATTGAAGGTTTGTACTTAAATTGCGGTTGGTGTTATGGAGGATTTAAAGCAACCCCTGCATCAGGTTGGACTTTTGCCCATACTATTGCTCAAGATAAGGTTCATGAACTAAATGCTGGTTATAGTTTGAATAGATTTAGTAACGGTTACTTGCTTGATGAAAAAGGACTTGGCACAAAAACTTGGATTTCATAAATGCTTCATATTAAATGTCCACATTGTGGAATGAGATCACAAAACGAGTTTTCTTATGGAGGAGATGCAAGCATTAAAAGACCTGAGCTTAATAAAGAAATATCAGATCAAGATTGGGATAATTTTGTTTATAATAGAAAAAGTTTAAGAGGTAAGCATTGGGAGTTATGGCAACATTTATCAGGATGTCGTCAATGGATAAAAGTTGAAAGAGATACTTCAACCCATGAAATTTTTAACACACTAAAGGCTAATGAGGATATTTCATCATGAGTCAGGGCTTTAGACTGAAAGATGTTGGTTTAATTAATAGAGATAAAAAAATTTCATTTAAGTTTAATGAAAGAATTTACTATGGTTATGAAGGGGACACTTTAGCATCTGCCTTAATAGCTAACGGAGTTCATTTAGTTGGTAGAAGCTTTAAATATCACAGACCTAGAGGTTTTTTTGGAGTAGGGGTTGATGAGCCTTATGCAGTGGTTCAACTGTATAGAAATGGTGAAACAGAGCCAAATATAAAAGCAACAGAACAGGAACTGTTTGAAGGATTAGAGGCAAAAAGTGTTAATTGTTGGCCAAGTGTGAATTTTGATATTGGTGCAATCAATAATTTTTTAAAAATTTTCTTACCAGCTGGATTTTATTACAAGACATTTATGTGGCCAAAAAGTTTTTGGTATAGAGTTTATGAACCATTTATAAGAAAAGCTGCCGGACTAGGGGTAGCTTCAATAAAACATGATAAAGAAAGGTACGAGCATAAATATGAGTATTGTGATTTACTAATTGCTGGATCTGGACCATCAGGATTAGCCGCTGCTTATACTGCAGCTAAAAATGGAGCTAAAGTTATTTTAGCTGAAGACAAACCAAGGTTTGGTGGATCTTTATTAACAAGTGAGGTCAATATCGGAAATCAATCTGGAAAAGATTGGGCCGAAGGGATTATTACTGAACTTAAAGAGATGCCAAATGTTATTGTAAAAAATAGGTCTCAAATTTTTGGGTACTATGATCACAATATGCTTGTGATGTCTGAGAAGATAAGTGACCATTTACCAAAAACTAAAAAATATCATCCTAATAAAAAACTTTGGTATATCAGAGCAAAAGAAGTTTTAATTTCATCAGGATCAATTGAGAGACCAATAGTTTTTGGAAATAATGATACACCAGGTGTGATGCTTTCATCTGCTGCTAAAGAATATTTAAAAGTTTATGGGGTATTAGTTGGAAAAAATCCTTTAGTATTTACAAATAATGATAGTGGATATGAAACAGCAATTGAATTTAAAAAAAACGGAGTAGATCCAGTAGTTTTAGACTCAAGAAAAAATCCAGAATCGGAAATAATTGATGAGGCAAAAAATCTAGGAATTAAAATTAGATTTTCACATGTAGTTGTGGCTGCTCAAGGTTATAAAAAAGTAAAATCTGCTGATATTTCAAGTATTTCAGAAGATAAAAAAAGATTAGGAAAAATAGAAAACATAAAATGTGATTGTATTTGTGTTTCAGGTTTTTGGACTCCGACGATTCATTTGGCTTCTCAATCAGGAAATAAAACAAAGTTTAATGAAGATATAGATGCATTTGTGCCTGGAATATCAAAACAAAATGAAACTACTTTGGGTGCTGCTAATGGAGTATTTTCACTTGAAGAAACATTAAAAACTTCTTTTGAAGCTGGTAATGACTTATCTAAAAAAATTACTGAAAAAGAATATAAAGTTTCTGTTCCTAAAGTAGTTGAAAAAAAATCTTCTCAGCATGATAAGTTTTGGTGTGTACCACTACCTAAAGGAAAAAATTATAAACGATTTTTAGATTTTCAAAACGATGTTGCCGTTTCAGACATAGAGATAGCTCTAAGAGAAGGTTATCGATCAATTGAACATGTCAAAAGATATACAACACTTGGTATGGCAACAGATCAAGGAAAGACCAGTAATCTTAATGGTTTACAATTAGTATCAAATATCGAGAACAAAGTTGTACCAGCTGTAGGCCATACAACTTTTAGACCACCATATACGCCAGTTTCTATTGGAGCAATAGTTGGAAGAGAAGTTGGTAAACATTCAAAACCAACTAGAAAGTCACCGATGCATTTTTGGCATGAAAAAAATAATGCTGTCTTCGTTGACGCAGGAGTTTGGTTGAGACCTAGATATTATAAAAAAGGAAATGAAACTTTGTTTGAGGCTTCTAAGAGAGAGGCTAAAAATGTTAGGACAAATGTTGGAGTTTGTGACGTAACTACATTAGGAAAAATAGATATTAAAGGTAGGGATGCAGCAGAATTTTTAAACAGAGTATACACGAATGCTTGGCTAAAGTTGCCAATTGGTAAAGCAAGGTATGGTGTGATGCTTCGAGAGGATGGTATCGTAATGGACGATGGAACTACTACAAGAATTTCTAAAAATCATTATCATATGACCACTACTACTGCTCAAGCAGCGAATGTACTTTCTCATTTAGAATATTATTTACAAGTAGTCTGGCCAGAATTGAATGTGAATGTCATTTCGACGACCGAGCAATGGGCTGGTGCGGCAATAGCTGGACCAAAATCTCGAGATTTATTACAAAAATTATTTCCAAAAAATGATGTATCTAATAAAGGTTTACCTTTTATGGGCTATTTAGATGGAGATTTATTTGGCATAAAAGCAAGGATTTTTAGAATATCTTTTTCAGGTGAACTTGCTTACGAAGTGAATGTTGAGTCAGATAATGGAATTTTCATGTGGCAAAAAATAATGGAAATAGGTAAAGAATTTGAAATTCAACCTTATGGAACTGAGGCTTTATCAACTTTAAGAATTGAAATGGGGCATGTTGCTGGCTCTGAACTAGATGGCAGAACTATTCCATATGATAATTCTTTAGAAGGATTATTAAGTAAAAAGAAAGATTTCATTGGCAAAAGATCTTTAAGTAAAAATGCATTTGTAGCTGAAGATAGACAAAAAATTGTAGGAGTAGTGCCAATAGATAAAAAAACGAATATTCCTGAAGGCTCACATTTAGTTAAAGATCCAAATGCTCAATTACCTAATATTAAATTAGGCTATATTTCAGCATCTTGTTGGAGTGTAGAGTTTGATAATCCATTTTCATTAGCGATTATAAAAAATGGAAAAAATATGATAGGTCAAAAACTATTTGCCATGTCTCCTTTAAAAAATAAAATTATACCAGTCGAAATCGTTTCTTCACATTATGTTGATCCTAATGGTGAAAGAGTAAGATCATGACATTAATTTCTGCATTAGCTAATATTCATGAAAAGGGTCTTTATGGCGATTATGAGAATAAAAATGAAAAAGATTTATTAAAATTATCTGAAAAGAAAAATTTATTAATTGTTCAAATAGTTCAATACAAAAATTCTTCTATACCGATACATAGTTTGAAAATTGATAATTTAAATTTTAAAAATGAAGTTTTAGATGTAAGTGCTAATCAAGATACACGAATTATTTGGAATTCACCAAAAAATTGGTTTTTAGTTTCTTCGAAAAAAGAACTTTTAAAAAAAGTTTTAAGAAATTTTGATGAAACAAATTTTGCGATTACAGATATATCACATTCAAGGGCTATTATTGAATTGGAAGGAAAAAATGTTATAGAAGTATTAAAAAAAGGATGTCCATTTAACTTTAATGAATTAAAAAAAAATAATTGTTTAAATTCTACTTTTAACGGAATTACTTTAACTGTAGATATGTTAAATGATGATCCTTATAAAGTAAGAGTATATACTTTAAGAAGTTTTGGTGAGTCATTATACCATTCAATTTCAGATGCTTGTTTAGAATTTGGTTATAAAAATATTTAAAAATTAATTTTTTCTAGTAGCAATATAAACACCCAATGATGCTATTATAAAACCGATTATATCTAAATTATTTAAAGTTTCATTTAAAAATATCCAAGCAATTATAGCTGTAGTAGCAGGTATCAAAAAGAAAACTGATACAGTTTTACTTGCTGAATTTTTTTTTATTAAAAACATTAAAATTGTAAATGCGCCAAAAGAGACTAAAAATATTTGGTGGCTCATTGCTATTATAAAGGTTTTATTAAAATTGATATAAGGATCTATGAAAAAAAGTAGAATTAATGCATGAAATAAACAACCACCAATTGCTTGATATAAATTACTTACTGATAAAGGTAAGTTATCTGTTATTTTTTTTTGTAATATAGTAGAACTTGTAATTGCTATTAAAGCTATGAAAGATGATACTACTCCTATTAGAGGTAAATTGTTGCCAATATCTAATCCTAATACTAGTAAAGCACCAACGAATCCTAAAAAAATTCCAATCCACTGTTTAAAAGAAACTTTTTCATTTAAAATTTTACCTGCTAAAATATTTGTTAATATTGGTTGCAAAGTTACTATCAAAGCTGTGACACCTGTAGGCATTCCAATTGAAACAGAATAAAAAACACCACCCAAGTAAATTCCATGAAACAATACGCCACTAAAAAAATGTGGAAAAAAAAATTTATAATTAATAAAAATTTTTTTTTTTGAATAAATGGCGAAAAATAAAAAACCAATAGCTACAAAAAAAAATCTAAATGTTAAGGCTGAAAAGGGATCACTATTATCTATTATAGGTTTTGTTGTAACAAATGCAGAGGACCACAAAATAATGAAAATAAGTGGAAAAATTTTAATCATTTTTTCTTATAAATTAAATTACAAGGTAAATAGAGCTATTTTACAGTCATAATGAACACATTCCAGCTTGAGTTGTATTTTTTTATAATATTTAATATGATTAGGATTAGGTATGTTTTTAAGAAAAGTAGCCAGTGTTGGGATATTATTAGTTCTTTTAAGTGGCTGTGCACACAATACAGCTTCATTATTAGGGCCAGCGTATACACTTGGATCTACTGGAAATATTTACCAAGCTGGAATGAGTTATGGTTCAAATACTGCAGTTACTAAAATAACTGGAAAAAGTATAGGAGATAATCTTACAGAGATATTAAAAGAAAATAATCTAAATGAAAAATCTTTGGAAAAAGATGATGAACTACGTCAACTAATTAAGATTCGAATCAGTGAAGTTAGAAAAAAATTAAATCTAATAAATTAAATACAACTTATAAGTTTATAGATTAAAATAAGTTAAACTTATTTTTGTCAATATTAGTCATTGTTTAAAAAATCAAAATACATACAAGAGTAATAAAGCGAATCTGTAAAATGAAAAATATTTTTATTATATTACTTTTGTTATTATTGAATAATTGTGCTCAAAGTACAGCATTACTTGGACCAGTATATACACTTGGGACTACAGGCAATGCTTTACAAGCTAGTGTATCATATGGAACTAGTTATGTAGTAAAAAAAGCGACAGGTAAAACACCGTCCGAAAATGTAGATATAGTATTAAAAAAAATTGAAGAAAACACTAATATAAAAGAAAGTTTAGAGGAAAACCCAGAAGTTTTTTTTAAAATTGTAAAAAGTTATATAAAAAAATCAGATCCAATTGATCCTTTTATTATTCAATAATATTTAAAGGCAACAATTCTTTATTACCAGATTCTTTAGACCACAATTCATAACTTTCACACATTCGCCATAAGTAATTAATAGCGCGTTGTGATATTTCTAGAGGAAAAGAACTTTTTGCATAATATAATTTAGGATATTTAATCAATTGTTTAATAGTTACATCTTTTTGTATTTTTAATAGTCTAATAGTCTCTTCGGGAATTTTTTCGCCTGATTCCTTATCAACAAATTTTTTGTTTTCTAAGTCTCTAAACCAATCATCATGGAATTTACCACTACTTATATCATCATATAATTTTGTTCCAATGAATCCCTCAATAGCATCTATATTCGAGATACCAGGATTTTTTTTTTTTATATTAGAAATATTCTTATAAATAATTTGAGCTAAATATATTACGTATGGCTTTTTTATAGTTTTATTCACAATCTTTTTTATACTTTACCATAGATGATGTTGCTAATATCAAATTGGGATCTAGGAAGATTTTAGATAATTTGACTTTTTTTAAAGATTTAAATGCAAAAATAGCTATTGGTAATTCAGTACAACCAAGTATTATTTTTTTACACTTCATTTTTAATAAATATTTTATCGCTGGTTTTATAGATTTTTCTGCTAATTTTATATTTCCCATTTTTACATATTTAATAGTTTGATTTACAGAATTTATTTGCAGTTCATCTAATGGTTTGACTAATTTAAAATGTCTTGTAAACAACTTATCATAGATTTTAGTCTTTAAAGTCCCCTCAGTTGCCAGAAGTCCAATTTTTGAATTTTTTTTACTAGTTTTTTTTGTGTGTAAAAAAACTTCCTTAGGCATATTAATTATTGGAGTTTTGATTTTTTTTTGAAGATCTTTAAACCAAAAATGAGCAGTATTGCAGGGTATAACTATAAATTTACACCCACTTTTTTCAAGAGATTTACAACCTTTAAGCAAACTTTTTAAAACTCTATTATATTTTGTAAGATTTAACTTGTTCTTTTGATGATTTGAAAAAATTTTTGTGTGTACTCCAATCGACTCAGGTCTTCCAGGTATATTAGATTTATTGTAAAGCATGAAAAGTGGATATTCTTGATCAATTTTTCCCCTGTTAAGCATTGCGAGTTTATTGCAAAAATCCAAACCTGCTTGTGTGCCCATTCCACCTAAAATTCCAATCATAAATACAACTATTTTTCTTTGATTTGATTGTTGTGTACTCTCATAAAAATGAGACTTAAACAACCTTTTTTTATATAAAAGGAATAATTCTTAAAAACTATTGGCTGAAACTATAACTAAATTATTAAAAAATTAATTTAGTTAAAAAATTACAGCCAATAGAAAGTGTGAAAATTATGCAGTTTTTAAATTTACTGCAGAAGGACCCTTAGGACCATCCTCAACATCAAAAGTCAATGCTTGACCTTCGTCTAAACCATTCATGCCAGCATCTCTTACAGCTGAAACGTGAACAAATACATCTTTTTCTTTATCTTCTCTTTCAATAAAACCAAAACCTTTGGTTGGATTGAACCATTTTACTTTTCCTTGTAGACTCATATTTATTATCTTACTTATTGTTAAGTTACTTTTATTACTTATAATTAAGTAATCTCGCCTTTGTTTAGATTTATTAAGGTTTTGTCAACTAAATTTAGTAAATTAAATAATTAAAGATCTAATTGTTGTTAATTAGCAATGTCATATAAACTGAATTAACATCATTTTTATAATGAGAAAAGGGATCACATGTCTTAAAACCACACTTATTAAATAACTTTCTGGCAGCTAAAAAAAAATCACCTGCACCAGTTTCTAAACTTAATCTTTTAATACCTAGATTTTTAGCCTCATTAATTAGATAATTTATAACTTTTAACCCATTACCTTTGTTTCTAAATTTATCATTAACTCTAATTGATTTAAATTCACCGTGATCTTTATCCAAAAATTTTAAAGCTCCACATCCAATTAAATTATCTTCCTCCCAGAGACTCCAGAATTTTATAGAGGGATCCTTTAAACCAGATATATCAAGTACATGAGCACTTCCTTCTGGAGATACTGATCTAAGTTCAATAAAATGTTTAATTAAAAGCTCATGAACCTCAAGATTATCAAAATTTCCTTCTATTGATTTTAACATTTATTTTTTTTAATTGTACAATGTAGTCAAATGTCCCATTTTTCTCTTATCTTTAATTTCTTTTTTTAAATAATCAAAAAAAAATTGATTTTCAGCAAATTTTTTATTTCGATAATTAATAATTTGATTTCCAATTATGTTGGTCATTTTAGCATTAGATATTTTCTTTAATGGAATTTGTTTTAATTTACAGACAGCTCTTATATGATTTTCAAATTGACTAATATTGTATGCATTAATTGTTAAATGTCCTGAATTATGGACTCTTGGAGCAATTTCATTTACATAAAGATTATCATTTCTATCAATAAAAAATTCAACGCATAAAGTTCCAATATATTTTAATTCCTCAGAAATTTGCATTGCCCATAATTTTGATTTTTGTAAAATTTTATCATTTATATCTGCAGGTATTTTAGAATTTATTAATATTTGTTCTTTGTGAATATTTTCAATAGGTTCATAAATCTCATATTTCTGATTACCAAACCTCGTAATAATTATTGAAATTTCTTTTTTTAATTTAACTAATTTTTCTAAAATATAACTTTTTGAAAAATCAATTTTAATAGTCTCTAAATCCTTTAGATTTTTTATAAGATATTGTCCTTTTCCATCATATCCCAAAGTTACAGTTTTAAGCAAACCTGGAAGCAGATCTTCTACAGAATTTATTTCAGAACTTTTTTCAATTGAAACATATCTAGTTGTTTTTATATTTAATTTATTAATAAAATCTTTTTCAGCTAGTCTGTGTTGGATTATTCTATTTATAGAAGGTTTTGGTAAAACAGGTTTAATTTTATTAATATTATTTAAAGTTTCGTATGGAATATTTTCAAATTCATATGTAACAATATCTACTTTATCTATGAATTCATTAATCTTATTTTGATTGTCGTATTGGCTACAAATAAATTCATTAGAAAATTTTTGAGCAGGTGCATCTATATCATTACAAAAAATTATAGTTTTAATTTTAAGTTTATTTGCCGCAATAGCAAGCATACTACCTAATTGACCTCCACCAATGATTCCTAGAGTTGGTATAGACATAATTAAAAATTATTTTGGTTTTTTTTTAACAGATTTAGTTTGTTTTAAACGAAATTGATTTAATTTTTTTTTTATCAATCTGTCTTTAATACTAATTATAGATGCTGCTAATAAAGCTGCATTAATCGCGCCGTCCTCTCCAATAGCCAAAGTTCCAACTGGAATACCTTTTGGCATTTGAGCTATAGATAAAAGACTATCCAGACCTTTCAATTTTTTACTTTCTATGGGTACGCCTAGTACTGGCAAATAAGTAAGAGCTGATATCATACCTGGTAAATGGGCAGAGCCACCTGCTCCAGCTATAATAACTTCAATACCATTTTTTTCAGCATTTTTGGCATATTTGTACATTCGATCTGGGGTTCTATGAGCAGATATAATTTTTATTTCAAATTTAATTTTCAATTTTTTAAGTATTTTTTGACAAAATATCATAGTCTTAAAATCAGATTGGCTACCCATTACAATTGATATTTTTTTAGATTTATTTTTGATCATTTCAGACAATTTTATTTTAACGAAAATGTTATTTCAAATTAAACTAAAAATTTCAATAAAATTAATAGAATTTATTCAACTTATTGATATTCTTTTCATAATATAAGAGTTCATAATGAATTTTAAAATTGATAATTTACAATATTGTAATTGGTCTAGAGAGATTTTTGAGATAAATCAGGAAGCTGGTCTTGATGCCATACATGTTACTATTGTTTATCATGAAGATTTTAATGAATTAAAAACTGTATTAGAAAGTTGGGAAAAACATTTTTCAAATAATTCAGACTTAATTTTTCACGGAAAAAGTTTTAAAGATATTGAAAAAGCAAAATCTGAAAATAAAACAGCAGTTTTTTTTGGTTTTCAAAATTGCTCACCTATAGAAGATAATATAGATCTAGTAGAAAAAGTTTATAATTTAGGATGTAGATTTATGCAACTGACTTATAATAATCAATCTTTACTAGCAACAGGATGTTATGAAAAAGTAGATAGTGGAGTTACTAATTTTGGAAAAGAAGTGATTAAAGAAATGAATAGATTAGGCCTTGTAATTGATATGTCACATTCAGCTGAAAAAAGTACAATTGAAGCAATTGAAATAAGTGAAAAACCCATAGCTATAACACATGCAAATCCGTCTTTTTGGCATCCGGTAAAAAGAAATAAATCTAATAAATTATTAAAAATTTTATCTGATAGTAATGGTATGTTGGGACTTTCACTTTACCCACATCACTTAAAAAATGGTACAGATTGTACTTTAGAAAATTTTTGTGAAATGGTAGCAAAGACAGCAGATATTATGGGAGTTGAAAAAATTGGTATAGGATCTGACCTTTGTTTACTACAACCAGACTCAGTTGTTGAATGGATGCGAAATGGAACTTGGAGTAAAAGTAAAAATTTTGGAGAAGGATCAAAAAAAAAAGCTGGGTTCCCAAAACAACCTGATTGGTTTTTAGATGCAAGAGGGTTTTCAAATTTAAAAGTAGGATTAAAAAAAGTTGGCTTCTCTGAAAATGATATAAATGGAATTCTTGGAAATAATTGGTATTATTTTTATAAAAATATAAATTAATGGAAATTCCTTTAAGAAATCCTAATACAATAATGAAACTTTCAAGACTGGGATCTTTTCATCAGTCAAAACTTTCATTTTTGAGAAGTTTTTTAAAAGAATTTAAAGATTGGGATTATAAAAGAGATTTATTTAAATTAAATAAGTATGGATATGGTGTGGCTATTTATTCCTTTACTAAAAAAAAAAGAACTTATTCTTTAATATGTTTTGCGAATGAATTAAATGAAGATGAAAGATCAGATAGAGTTATCGCAACAAAATGGGATGCAGCCTTTACTCTTTTTGATGGCGTTCCAACAAATCAAGATATTGAAAGATTAAAAAATGAAGTTCCTAAACAAGAAGTCGGAAGACTTTCTTATAAAGAATTGACTCTTTCTAGAGCAAATAAGTCTGTGAGAATATTTAATTACGTAGTAGAAAATTTAAGTAATGGTGTCCAGCCTGATAAAAAATTACTAGAAAGTGTTGGATATTTATATAGAACGACAGCAGTTTATGGATCTGGTAAATTTGGTTTAGCTGATAGGTTTAGAATTAAAAATAGAGAGGAAATATATGGACCTTTTAGACTAGAAATGATGTTAGTATATTTAGTTAGACAATTTACTTTTGATCAAGTTAATCACGTTGCAAAAAATAAAAACCCAAAAAAAGCCATTAATTTAGATCAAGAAATATGTAGAAGTTTAGGGATTGGAAACTCAACAGGACTTGGAATGGCACCATTTATTGTTAACCATCCAACTCTCTTAAATAATTGGATTTATGCAAGAGAAATTTCATTAAAAAAGATAAGAGAAATTAAAAAAGTTTCAATCAAAGATAAAAATTTATTTATAAATTGTCTAAAAAAATCAATCAAAAATGTTATATCTTGGAATACAGAAAGTGAATACCAACAAAAAAAAATTAAAAACTTATTAAGTGATTTAAATAAATTTATTCAGTATCTTGATAATGAATTTGATTTTAATCAAAATTTTGTATTTAATAAAATGTACTTACATTTGGAAAGAAATTTTGGTGAAGAATGTAATGAATATGTAGTTTCAATGATGATGGAACCATACGACAACATTGTTTCACCTCTAATCAAACAAATGAGTTCGGAAGAAGAAAGATATTTTAATATTCCTACTGAAAGAAAAGTTATAGAATTAAGAGAAATTCTTGAGACAAAATATTCAAAAATATTAAGCATTGATTTCACAAAAAATGAAAATAATTTTAAATTTTGGTTTATTTCAAAAAATAAAGAAGAACCAAGGTTAGCTAATAGATTTGATGAGACAGGATCTGATTTAGAACAACCTCTAGCAATTGCTAGAGATATCAAAAAACTTTATGAGTTACTTTGCGTAACTGAAAATGATTTATCTATTGCAAAATTTTTATCACAAAATAATGAATTAAGACATGTAGTGAGAAGAGCATTTATTGTTGAAAAGTTTCCATATGCTGAGATACAAGACAACACTATAAGTAAGGAAATAATGCCAATTGATATGTTAAGATTAAAGTTATCATTTTTTGGAGCTTTAAAATTTGATCCTAGATCAGATAAATGGCTAAGAATATGTATGTTCCAAGGAGCACCGTTGCCAGCAGAGTTAAAAAATTTTGATGATTATTGGGTTTATAATTAAATAATATGAAATCATTAAGTGAAATAGAAACTGTTTCAAAAAGATCATGCAGAGCCTCTGGTTATTCATGGGGAGTTGCAGAAGAAGTTGGAAAAAATATAAGATTACTTGAAATTTTTTATTTACCTGGGATTAAAAATTTAAATAGTTTTTTAAAAAAAAGACATGAATTAAAGCTTAAGGAGATAAGTATGATAAATCGATTTAACGAAGCTAATAATTCTGTATATTGCCCAATTATGTCCGGTGTAAGTTTTATTGATCAAATTAAAACTTTGGAGAACTTAGTTGAAGTAAATTTTCAAAATATGTCTTTTCCATTACTTTTTTTACCTTTTGTTAGTAGAGCTTCAGAGGTAATTGGAAAAAGGATTTTTTTAAAGATAGACGAGATTGAATTTTTAATGAATTTTAATAACAATATATATTCTAATTATGATAAAAAAAAAGTTATTGAGCTATCAAAAAATATTTATCTAAAAATTTTGGATAATAGAGACTCTTTTAGCGAAATTGAATGGAAAGAACTCTATAAACTTTCGGAAAAAACTTTTGTTGAGGAAAATGAAGATTTAAAATTAAGCAGCGCTGGTGCTGGCTTAACAGATAATGATTAAATTATTAAATAAAATTTTTTTTACACTTTTTTTAATTATAGTTTTTGCAATTATCTATTTAAGTGTTTTTGGTATAAAAACTAAAAAATTTAATAATGAAATTACTAGCAATATTCAAAAAATTAATAACAAAATTGAACTATCTTTAAATGATGTAAATTATCAATTAAATCCTTTTAAATTTAAAATAAATATAATAACTAAAAATCCAAAAATATTATTAGCTGAAAGTAGGTTAGAAATTAGAAGAGTTGAAACAACTATACCCTTAAAATCATTAATTAGAAGAAAATTTTCAATTGATAATTTAAAAATTTTAACTAAAGAAATTAAAATAAAGGATGCAATTTCATTAGCAAGAACATTTCAAAATTCTCCTGAACTTTTTGTGCTAGATAAGGTTATAAAAAAGGGAATTTTATCAGCTGATATTAATGTAAATTTTGACTCAGAAAATAAAATTAAGAACAATTATATTATTAAAGGCTTTGTTAAAAAAGGAAATCTTGGATTTGTTAAAAAATATGAATTTAAAGATTTAGATTTTGAATTTAATATAACTAATAATCAATATTTATTTAGTGAGATAGAAAGTGATTTGAATAGTATAAAATTAATTTCACCATCAATTAAGATTAATAAAAAGAATGATTTATTTTATATTAATGGAAGTATATTAAACGATAACAGAAACTTTGATGTTCAAAATTTTAAAAAATTAGGTGGAATTTTTTTATCAAATGTTGATTTAAAAAAAATTATATTTAGTTCCAAAAATGATTTTTCTTTTAATATTAGTAAAAAATTTAAAATTAAAGATCTCAAAATAAATTCAATTATTGATTTAAATGAGCTAGATATTAATGAAAACTCTTTTAATTTAAAATCTTATTTGCCAAATTCTAGTGAAATAATAAAATTAGAAAATCATAAAATTAAGATTAGTTTTACTAAGAATATATTAGATATTACGGGTGATGGAAATTTTCTTCTTAAAGATAAGACAGATTTTTTAACTTACAAAATTATTAAAAAAGACAATCAGATTTTATTTGATACAAAAATAGATATTAAAAATAATAAATTAAATATTAATTTTTTAGATTATGAAATAAAAGAAGGGACAGAGTCAAATATTTCAATAAAGGGAATTAGAAAAAAAAATAAAGATATATTATTTAAATCAATTTCTTTAAATGAGAATAAAAACAAGATTTTGATAAAAAATTTATTTTTTAATAAAGATTTTAAAATTATTAATTTAGCTTCTTTTGAAGCTAATTATACGAATGATAAGAATATTTTTAATCAATTTAAATTAAAAAGAAATAATTCTAAATATACTCTTCGAGGAAATACTTTTGATGCTACAGAATTAATAAATATCATTATGGATTCAAAAGAATCAAATATGTCAATTTTTAAAGATTTTAATCCTACCATAGATATTAATTTTAAAAAAACTTATATAGATAATGTGAACTATATTAATAATCTTTCAGGTTATTTAACTTTTAAAAACGATAAAATTAATAAATTAAATTTGATATCGACTTTTCCTAATAATAAAAAAATTAATTTATCTATTGTGACTAATAGCAAAAATGAAACAACAACCAAATTATTTGCTGATTATCCAAAACCTTTAGTTGAACGATATGATTTTATTAAAGGGTTTGACGAGGGTAGTTTGGATTTTTACTCTTATAAAAAGAAAGATAAGTCAAATTCTGTATTAATAATCAATAATTTTAAAGTTAAGGAAGTTCCAGTTTTAGCAAAACTTCTAAGTTTAGCTTCCCTTCAAGGAATAGCAGATCTTTTAACTGGAGAAGGTATCAGATTTACAGATTTTGAGATGAATTTTTCAAATGAAAAAAATCTTATTACAATTGAAGAAATTTATGCGATTGGACCTGCTGTTTCAATATTAATGAGTGGATATATTGAAAAAGAAAAAATTATTAGCTTGAGAGGAACATTAGTACCTGCGACAACTATAAATAAAACTATTGCATCAATACCTTTATTAGGAAAAATTTTAGTTGGAGAAAAAGCTGGTGAAGGTGTTTTTGGTGTTAGTTTTAAAATAAAAGGACCACCAAAAAATTTAAAGACAACAGTAAATCCTATCAAAACATTAGCACCAAGATTTATTACTAGAACTTTAGAAAAAATAAAAAAAACTAATTAAATTAATTTCAATATTACATGCTTTTTCTTACCATGTGAAAGTTTAAGTGATTTGTTATTACCAAAACTACCCATAGATATTTTAAGCTTGTCGTCTTCAATAGTAATATTATTTAATTTAATACCTTTATTTTTAATTGCTCTTCTTACCTCATTTTTAGAGCTTAATAATTTCGTTGTAACGACTAAATCAACAATGTTTAAACCATTTGACACGTCATTTCTATTTAAATTGATAACAGGAAGGTCATCCCCTATAGATCCTTTTTCAAATATATTTTTTGCAGTTTTTTCTGCTTTTGCTGCAGCAGTTTTACCATGTAGTAATGAAGTTGCTTCATTAGCTAAAATAATTTTTATTTTATTAATATTTTCATTTTTTAGTTTATTAATTTTATTTAGATCTAAATCTGTAAACATTTTTAAAAATTTTATTACATCTCTGTCATCAGTATTTCTCCAAAATTGCCAATAATCATAAGAAGATAAAAGTTTATTATCAAGCCAAATTGCTCCTTTTTCAGTTTTACCCATTTTAGCTCCTGAAGCTAAAGTAATTAATGGAGTTGTTAATCCAAAAACTTGTTTGCTTAAGTGTCTTTTTATAAGCTCAACACCGTTAACAATATTTCCCCATTGATCTGATCCTCCTATTTGCATTATACAATCTTTTGTTTTATTAAGTTCAAGAAAGTCATAAGCTTGTAAAATCATGTAGTTAAATTCCATGTAGCTTAGAGATTGTTCTCTTTCCAATCTTAATTTCACACTATCAAAACTTAACATTTTGTTAATTGTAAAATGTTTACCTATTTCACGTAAAAATTTTATATAATTTAATTTTTTAAGCCATTTATAATTATTTACAAAAATTGGTTTCAATTTAGAGTTATTTGTTTTTAAATAAATTTTAAAAACTTTTTCAATATTTTTTATATTTTTTTCAATTTGTTTTTCAGAAAGTATTTTTCTTGTTTCTTCTTTTCCAGAAGGATCCCCAATTCTTGTAGTTCCACCTCCAAGTAATACTATTGGTTGATGGCCATGTTTTTGCAACAATCTCAAACACATAATCTGCAAAAGACTTCCAACGTGTAAACTAGCTGCAGTGCAATCAAATCCAATATATGCTTTGATTTTTTTTTTATTCATCAATTGTTCTAATTCTTGAGAATTAGTGCATTGATTGAAATACTCTCTTTCTTTAAACTCAGATAAGAATGACTTTTCCATATTTTTAAAAAACAGTGTAGAATCAATATACTTTATTTGAATTAATTAAAAAATATATGAATAAAAGCTATTATAGTCTTGGTTTAATGAGCGGAACTTCAGGGGATGGGGTTGATGCTTCATTAATTATTTCAGATGGGAATGAAAAATTAGAGTTAATTCTTAACGAATATGATGAGTATTCAAAGGATGTATTTGAAGAATTTCATGAATTGAAGCAAAAAATTTTTAACTATGAAGATTTCATAAAATACTCAAAAAAAATTAATGAATTAGAAAGAAAAATCACATTACGTAACTCATCAGCTGTAAAAAAAATAAAGGATAAATTATTACAACAAAAAAAAAATATTAAAATTGATTTTATTGGATTTCATGGACAAACTATTTTACACATTCCTGAAAAAAAAATTTCAATACAATTAGGTGATGCAAAATTATTATCTCAATTAACTAATACAAAAGTTATATATAACTTTAGAGAAAATGATCTAAAAAATGGAGGTCAAGGAGCACCACTCGTTCCAATTTTTCATAAATTATTGATAAATAAAAATAAAATAGAACTACCTTCATCCATATTAAATTTAGGTGGGATAGCAAATATTACTACAATTGATAAGAAAAATAATATTTCAAGTAGTGATATTGGCCCCGGAAACTGTCTTATAGATAATTGGATGAGATTAAATTCAAAAATGCTTATTGATGAAGGAGGTCAAATAGCTAAATCAGGAAAAATAAATAAGATTATATTAAATCAATCACTAGAAAATTTTTATGAAAATTCAATCAGTAACAAAATATCATTTGACACAAATGATTTTCAAATTTCTTTTGTGAGAGGATTGTCTCTAGAAGATGGGGCAGCAACATTAACTGAGTTTACCGCAGAAGTTTGTTCTAAAAAAATTATTACTGAAAAAGTTTATGTTTGTGGAGGAGGAAGAAAAAATTCTTTTTTATTAGAAAGAATAAAAGAAAAATCGAAATGCAAAATTGAGTCAATAGATAATCTTGATATAGATGGAGATTTTATAGAATCTCAAGCTTTTGCTTATCTTGCAATAAGATCTTTTCTTAAGTTGCCAATCTCATTTCCTAAAACAACAGGATGTAAAAAATCATGTACCGGAGGAGAAATTATCAAAAATTATTAGAATAAAGCAGACTCTTTTTTAATATATTTATCTAATGTTTTTATTAAACTATTTTCAGATTTTGAAAAAAAGTGATTTGCATCACTTATAGCTTGAAAATCAACTTCTATTCCTTTTTGAGCTTTTAGTCTTTTATCCAGATCATTAATATGATCTAAAGG
Source organism: uncultured Pelagibacteraceae bacterium (assembly GCA_902579985.1). Lineage (GTDB taxonomy): Bacteria > Pseudomonadota > Alphaproteobacteria > Pelagibacterales > Pelagibacteraceae > Pelagibacter. The sequence goes on from CACHIV010000006.1 coordinate 41,788, forward strand.
AACCAGCTCATCTTTTTTTCCATAAACTACTAAACCTGAAGTTGGACAGGGAGATAAAAAAGAAAAATCATAAACATTTGGCTGTGGTGATATTGCAATAAATCTATTAATTTCAGGTCTTCTCATAAGTAACTGCATAGCTATTAGAGATCCAAAAGAGAATCCAGAAACCCAACACTGTGAATTATCGAAATTTTCTCTTTCTAACCAATCTAATGCAGCAGCTGCATCAGCTAACTCACCTTGGCCATTATCAAATTCACCATCACTTTTACCAACTCCTCTAAAATTAACTCTACAAACTGAAAATTCATTTTCCATAAATGCATGAAATGTATCAACAACAACTTTATTATTCATTGTACCTCCATATTGAGGATGTGGCTGTAAGACTAAAGCAATTGGAGATGTAATCTTATTACTTTTGTAATATTTAGCTTCCATTCTTCCTGCAGGACCAGGTATAAAAACTTCTTTAATTTTATTATCCATAATCGTTAATGATTATTATTCTCAAAAAAAAATACGTTTATCACAACTCAGTGACAATATGTTAATTTTTTTTATAAATTGAATACTTGACTAATTTAGTCAAGTTTGTATAAAAATCCTCAAAAATAAAGGGTAAATATGAAATTAACATCAAAAGGAAGATACGCTGTTATGGCTTTAGCTGATTTGGCGAAGTTTAATAGTACTAAACCAGTATCGTTAAGAGATATTTCATTAAGGCAGGGAATATCCTTACTATTCTTAGAACAAATATTTTCAAAATTAAAAAAAAACAACATAGTAAAAAGTATTAGAGGATCTAATGGTGGATATATTCTTAATAAACTACCCGAAGAAATTAAGTTAACTAGTATACTGAATGCAGTAGATGAAGAAGTTAAAACTGTACAATGTAAAAAAGAATCTAAAAAAGGATGTAATGGTAAAACTTCAAAATGTATAACGCATAATTTATGGGATGAATTAGAAATTCATATAAATAAATTTTTTGAACAGAAAAGCTTAAAAGATCTCAGTAATAACTCTAAAGAAAATAGAACTTAAAATGGATAGAAGAGAAAAAGATATAGAAAATTTAAAAGATTATAAATACGGTTTTTCAACTGATATTGAAAATATTAAATCTCCTAAAGGTTTAAATGAAGGTATAATTAAATTTATTTCTGAAATTAAAAAAGAACCTAATTGGATGTTAGATTTTAGATTGAAAGCATTTGAAAGATTTAAACAATTAAAAGAACCAAACTGGCAAAAACCAAAATATCCAAAAATTGATTATCAAGACTTATATTATTATTCAGCCCCAAAAAGTATGAAAAATAAACCAAAAAGTCTTGATGAGTTAGACCCTAAACTACTAGAAACTTATAAAAAACTTGGTATTCCTTTGCAAGAGCAAGCACGATTAAATGGTATTGCTGTTGATGCTGTTTTTGACTCAGTTTCTGTTGCAACAACTTTTAAAGAAGAATTGACTAAACAAGGGATTATTTTTTGTTCAATATCTGAAGCTATACAAAAACATCCAGAATTAGTTAGAAAATATCTTGGAACAGTTATTCCTACTACTGATCATTTCTTTGCTACTCTTAATTCTGCTGTATTTACTGATGGATCATTTGTTTATATTCCCCAAGGAGTTAGATGTCCTATGGAACTATCAACTTATTTTAGAATTAACGCATCAGACACAGGACAATTTGAAAGAACTTTAATTATAGCTGATAAAGGAAGTTATGTAAGCTACTTAGAAGGTTGTACTGCACCTATGAGAGATGAGAATCAATTACATGCAGCTAATGTAGAATTAATAGCTCTAGATGACGCAGAAATTAAATATTCAACAGTTCAAAATTGGTATCCTGGAGATGAGAACGGTAAAGGTGGTATATATAATTTTGTAACTAAAAGAGGATTATGCAAAGGTAAAAATTCTAAAATTTCATGGACACAAGTAGAAACCGGCTCTGCTATAACTTGGAAATATCCTAGTTGTATTTTAAAAGGAGATAACTCAATAGGAGAATTTTACTCAATTGCAATAACAAACAATTATCAAAAGGCAGATACTGGAACAAAAATGATTCATTTGGGTAAAAATACAAAAAGTAAGATCATATCCAAAGGTATTAGCGCTGGGTTTTCTGACATGACTTATAGAGGACTGGTTGATATTAATTCAAAAGCAAAAAATTCAAGTAACTATACTCAATGTGATTCTTTATTAATGGGAAATAAATGTGGGGCTCATACTGTACCATATATAAAAAATAAAAATTTTGAATCAAATATAGCTCATGAAGCAACAACCTCTAAAATTAGTGAAGAACAATTGCACTATTGTCAACAAAGAGGATTAAATTCCGAGGAAGCTATTGGATTAATTGTAAATGGATTTTGTAAAGAGGTTTTACAGCAATTACCAATGGAATTTGCAGTAGAAGCCCAAAAGCTAGTAGGTATCAGTTTAGAGGGGAGCGTAGGTTAATGCTTAAAATAAATAATTTAAATGCAAATATTGAAAACAAGTCAATTTTAAAAGGTTTTTCATTAAATATTAATCCTGGGGAAGTCCACGCTATTATGGGTCCAAATGGATCAGGTAAAAGTACATTATCTAATATTTTATCTGGTAAAAAAGGTTATGAGATTTCAGGAGAAATCTTATTCGAAAATAAAAATTTATTTGAATTTGAAACAGAAGAAAGAGCTCACAAAGGAATTTTTTTAGCTTTTCAATATCCATTAGAAATACCAGGCGTAAATACAAATATTTTTTTAAAAACTTCATTAAATGCTATTAGAAAAGCACGTGGTGAAAAAGAACTTGATGCTATTGAATTTTTAAAACTTGTAAAAAAAAAAGCAAAAGACTTAAAATTTGATGAGGAAAAACTAAATAGACAGTTGAATGTAGGTTTTTCAGGTGGAGAAAAAAAGAAAAATGAAATTCTTCAAATGTCAATGTTAGCACCTAAATTATCAATTTTAGATGAAACAGATTCTGGGTTAGACATAGATGCATTAAAAATTGTTGCAAATGGAGTAAATACTTTGAGAAATAAAGATAACTCCTTTTTAATTATTACACATTATCAAAGATTGTTGGATTATATTAAACCAGATTTTGTTCATGTTTTAATGAATGGAAAAATTATTAAATCTGGTGGGCCAGAACTAGCATTAGAGTTAGAAAAAAAAGGATATGAAAGTTTTAATTAAATGAGAGAAAAAATTAAAATAGATTTTAATAAAATAATTGAAACTTCAAACTTTACTGAAAGTGATATAGAGTTGAAACAAAAAAATCTTAATAAGTTCATAGAAAATGGTTTCCCAAATAGAAAATTAGAAAATTGGAAATTTTCTGATCTAAGTCAAATTATAAAGAAAAATATTGGTGAATTAAATTTTTATAATGATTATTCTTTACCTAATAAAGTTGATACCTCAATTTTTGTAGATGGCCTGGAACATAATAAAATTATTTTTATAAATGGTAGGATAGAAAAAGTTGATTTTAATCATGAAGATAATGACAAAATTGAAATAAATGATGATTTTAAATATGAGAATAAATTAGATAATAATGACTCTTTGTTGGCTTTAAACAATGCATTTACAAACAAATGCTATAAAATTTCTATAAAGGAAAATTATTCTTTAAATAAGCCACTTGTTGTTTATCATACGACTAATAAACAAATAAATTCTAAAAATATCAATTTAAAATTAGAATTTCAATTAAAGAACAATAGCTCTTTAAAATTAATTGATCTATTTAATGATAATTCAGAAAAGAATTTTATTAATATCTTTTATAATTTTAATTTAGAACGAAATGCTATTTTAAAAAACTATAAGATTGATAAGATACAAAATAAAAATATTAAATATACTTTTAATAATATTGAGCAAGCTACAAATAGTATTTCAGAAACTTTTATTTTATCTTCTGGATCAAATTTTTCTAAAAATGAAATTAATTGTAATTTAAATGGAAAATATTCTTCAGCGTTTGTTAATGGTATTTTTTCACTTAATAATGATAAACATCATGAGATAAGAACTATAATTAATCATTTAGTTGAAAATACAAAAAGTTATCAATTAATAAAAAGTGTTCTTGGAAAAAATACAAAAGCTGTTTATCAAGGTAAGATTTTTGTTAATTCAAAGGCGCAAAAAACAGATGGATATCAGCTAAGTAAAGCAATTTTATTAGACGAAACTTCTGAATTTAATGCTAAACCAGAATTAGAGATTTATGCAGATGATGTAAAGTGTTCGCATGGATCATCTTCTGGCAGTCTTAATGAAAATTCTATATTTTATCTAATGTCTAGAGGATTGGATTATAATCAGTCAAAAGAGCTTTTGATTAATGGTTTTTTACTTGATGTGATTGAGAAAATTACGGACTCTGAAATTAAAAATTTAGTTAAAAATATTATTGGATTAAAAGAATGAATATAGACAATATTAAAAAAGAGTTTCCTATTTTTGATGAAAAAATTCAAAATAATGATCTAGTTTATTTAGATAGTGCTAATTCTTCCCAAAAACCAAAAGTAGTTATTGATAGAATTAATGAGTTTTATACAAAACAATTTTCAAATGTTGGTAGAAGTGTTCATTATTTAGCAGTTGCTGCGACTAATTTATATGAGAATACCAGGTCATCAGTTCAAAAATATATTAATGCAAAGGATAAAAATGAGATTGTATTTACAAAAGGAGCAACAGAAGCCTTAAATTTAGTTGCAAATACACTTGGCCAAAAATATTTAGAGGAAGGTGATGATATAATGTTAACTGAGCTAGAACACCATTCTAACTATGTGCCCTGGCATTATTTAAGAAAATCAAAAAATATAAAGATTAATTTTGCTGAAATTAATGAACTAGGAGAAGTACCGATTGAGAATATAGAAAAAAAAATAACTCCAAAAACAAAGGTTATAGCTATCAATCATTTGTCAAATGTTACTGGAGCAATACTACCAATCAAAGAAATTACCGAACTTGCTCACTCTAAAGGAATTATTGTAGTAGTTGATGGTTGCCAAGGAGCTCCTCATTTAAATATAGATGTACAAGATCTTGATTGTGATTTTTATGCAATCTCGTGTCATAAAATGTATGGACCTACTGGATTAGGAATTTTATATGGTAAAAAAAAATGGCTAGAGGAATTACCTCCATATCAAGGTGGAGGAGGAATGATCAAAGAGGTAAAAAAAGATAGAATTACTTATGGAGATTTACCAAATAAATTTGAAGCCGGAACAATGGCTACCGCACAAGTAATCGCATTTGATCAATCTATTAAGTTTTTAGAAAATATTGGAATACAAAATATAATAAAACATGAGAAAGAATTAATAGAATATGGTCAAGAAGTTCTAAGAAAAAATAATTCAGTAAAATTAATTGGTAATCCGAAAAATAAGGGTGGAGTTTTATCTTTTACGATAGATGGGGTACACCCACATGATATTGCAACAATTTTAGATGAAGATGGAGTAGCAATAAGGGCAGGTCATCATTGCTGTCAAATATTACATGATAAACTGGAAATACCTGCAAGTGCTAGAGCTTCTGTAGGTGTATATAACACCAAACAGGATTTTGACCAACTTAATGAGTCAATTAATAAATGTAAAAAGATTTTTGATTTAAAATGAACTTAAAAGAATTATATCAAGAAATAATCCTAGAACACGGTAAGAATCCAAGAAATTTAAGAAAGACTAATAATTTTAATAAGGATGCTAAAGGTAATAATCCTCTGTGTGGAGACAATGTACATGTTTATTTAAAATTAAATGATCAAAGAAAGGTTGAGGATATATCTTTTGAGGGTAGTGGTTGTGCAATTTCGATGGCATCAGCTTCAATTATGACAGACTTAATAAAAGGCAAAAGTGACAATGAAGCTAAAGAAATTATTGAAGATTTTTTGGGGATGATAAAAGAGAACCCTGAATTAAAATCTAATATTTTAAAAGAAGACGACAAAACTAAATTAATGTGTTTATCTGGAGTAAAGCAATATCCAATGAGAGTAAAATGTGCTACACTATCATGGCACACATTGATCTCAGCAATGGAGAATGATGGAAAAGAAATTAGTACAGAAGAATAGCAATATGGATTTAAAAGAAAAAATAATAAATGAAATTAGAAAAATTTATGATCCAGAAATACCCGTTAATATTTATGAATTAGGACTAATTTATGATATTAAAGTAAAAAATAATACTGTTAAAATTATAATGACATTGACATCGCCAAATTGTCCTGTTGCAGAAAGCTTACCCAAAGAAGTTAAAGATATTGCTATGCAGGTAGAAGGTATAGAGAAAGTTGATCTTGATTTAGTTTTTGAACCGCCTTGGAATAAATCAATGATGTCAGAAGCTGCTAAATTGGAGTTAAATTTATAATGGAACCAATAATAAAATTAAGTCAAAACGCTGCAAACCGTATTAAAGAAATTATGTCTAATGTCGAGTCAGATGCAGTTGGTGTTAGAGTGGCAGTTAAGTCAGGAGGATGTGCAGGAATGTCTTATGTAATGGAGTATGCTAAAGAGATAAATCCAAATGATGAACTGATAGAGGATAAAGGTGTTAAAGTTTTTGTTGATTCAGCTGCGGTTATGTATTTACTTGGAACAGAGATGGACTATAAAAAGGAGGAACTTTCTTCATCTTTTGTATTCAATAACCCCAATGAATCTGAGCGTTGTGGGTGTGGCGAATCTTTTAAAGTATAGTATTACTAATACACATATCAGCATTGCAAATAATGCATATCTAGTATATTTATTAAGTATGAATAAATTTGAATTTAAAAATCTTGTCAATTCTTTAGAAAAGTCTTTAAAAGAAAAAGCATTTTTTAAAACTCTTCGTAAAGAAGTAAACACGGGTGCTAACGGAACCCAAAATTACGTAGTTAAAAAAGGTATTAATAAAAATACTGTTGCAAAAACAAGACAGTAAATAATCTTTAACTACTATAATACATCTCAAACTCTACTGGATGAGGTGAATGTTCAAATTTATGAATTTCTTCAAATTTTAAGGCAATGTAAGCATCTATTTGATCATCAGTAAAAACTCCACCTTTAGTTAAAAAATCTCTGTCTTTATCTAAATTTTCCATTGCTTCTCTTAATGAGCCACATACAGTTGGTATAGATTTTACTTCTTCTGGTGGTAGTTCATATAAATCTTTATCAAAAGATTTTCCTGGATTAATTTTATTTTTAATACCGTCAATTCCTGCCATTAACATTGCTGCAAAAGTTAAATAAGGATTACCAGCTGCATCAGGAAATCTTATTTCACATCTTGCACCTTTCTTACTTAAAGTAATTGGTATACGACAGGAAGCAGATCTGTTTCTTGCAGAGTAAGCTAATAAGACTGGAGCTTCAAACCCTGGAATTAATCTTTTATAACTATTTGTTGTAGAATTAGCAAAAGCATTTATAGCTTTAGCATGTTTTAATATTCCACCAATGTAATGAAGAGCTGTTTCTGATAGACCAGCGTAGGCCTTGCCAGAAAAGACAGGAGTGTTTCCTTTCCAAATTGACTGGTGTATATGCATACCAGAACCATTGTCCCCCGCTACAGGCTTTGGCATAAAAGTTGCTGTTTTTCCAAAAGAATGCGTTACCATTTGAACAATATATTTGTATAGTTGCACGTTATCGGCCTGATTAACCAATGTCCCAAAGTACATTCCTAACTCATGTTGACTTGGTGCTACCTCATGATGGTGTTTTTCTACTTTTATTCCTACTTCTTTTAAGTTCTTTAGATATTCACTTCGCATATCTTGTTCACTATCAACTGGAGGCACTGGAAAATAACCTCCTTTAATTGGCGGTCTATGACCCATATTTCCATTTTCGTATTCTTTGCCTGAATTATATGGACCTTCTTTGCTGTCGATTTTAAATCCACATTCGTTCATATCGTTATTAATTCTTACATCATCAAATACAAAAAATTCAGGTTCAGGACCAAAAAATGCTTTATCACCAATACCTGATTTTTTTAAATAATTTTCAGCTTTTTTTGCAACACCTCTTGGATCTCTTTCATAGGGAGTTTTTTTTACTGCATCTAAAATATCGCAAAATATTACTGCAGTGTTATGAGATGTAAATGGATCTAAAAAAATTCTTGATGTATCCGGTTTTAAAATCATGTCAGACTCATTTATAGCTTTCCAACCCGCTATTGAAGAACCATCAAAAAACACACCATCATTTAACATATCGTTATCAACTACTTTTCCATCCATAGTAAGGTGTTGAAGTTTTCCTCTTGGATCAGTAAATCTTAAATCTACAAATTCAGCATTTTTATCTTTTATAAATTTTAAACAGTTGCTAGCACTCATTTTTTCTCCTTATTAACTTTGACCAGGTGTTTTAGCAAAAATAGACTTGTAATTAATGCACTTAAAGTAAATAACACCTATGCAATTTTAACATAAGTGTATAATTATTATTATAAAATAACTAACAATTAAAAGTTGAAAAATGACTTTATTAGATAAAGAGACTGTCAAAAGAGTTGAAATGGCTCTTAAAGCATTTGATGCAAAATTAAGGGTTATTTCTTTAACTAATTCTGCAAGAACCGCAACAGAAGCAGCTTCATCTTTAGGTTGTGAAGTAGGAGCTATAATAAAAAGTCTATTATTTAAAACGGAAGAAGGTTTTGTGCTTTGTTTGGTATCTGGTGATAAAAGAGCTTCACTCAATAAATTAAAAAAAATATTAAATTTAAAAGATGTTTCAATGGCATCAGCTGAGGAAGTTAAAAAAGTAACAGGTTATACTATTGGTGGTGTTTCTCCTATAGGTCATTTGAATCAAGTTGAAATTTTAATAGATGAATCTTTAGAAAGATTTGATTCATTATATGCTGCCGCAGGTCATCCAAACTGTGTATTCAAAATTAATTTCATGTATCTTCAAAAAATAACAAAAGGTTTGGTAAAAAAAATTGTAGAATGAAACAACCAACACTTATAGACTATACACTACTTACTATTTTGGCTTTAATTTGGGCCTCTGCTTTTTTTAATATTAAAATAGCCACTTATTCTTTTGGTCCTGTAACAATTGCTTTTTTAAGAGTACTTTTAGGATCAGTACCAGTTTTACTTTTGTGTTATTTAAAAAAAATAAAAATTGAAGCATTTTCGAAAGATTGGTATTGGTTTGCTTTAATTGGTTTTATAAATTTAGTTGCTCCATTTTTTTTGATTGCTTATGGAATTAAATCTGTCCAAAGTAATTTAGCAGCAATTTTGATGTCAACAACGCCTTTAAGCTCAACTGTGTTAGGTCATTTCTATACAAAAAATGAAAAATTTAATTTTATTAAGACAATTGGAATTTTAATTGGATTTTCAGGTATAGTTTACCTATTTTCTGACAATTTATTGATAGACAATAGTAATATTTTTTCAGCTTTATTAATTTTATTAGGTGCAACTTGTTATGTAATCGGAGGAGTATTAACTCTAAAAATAAGTAGAAAAAAAAATGAAAATGTTACTGGATCTATCCTAATTTGGGCTACAATCATTTTAATTCCACTTGTATGTTTTATTGAACAACCTTGGAATACAGTCCCAAGATTGGATTCCACTATTTCTGTAATTTATTTAGGTTTAGTTTCTACTGGAATAGCTTGGCTACTTAGATTTAAAATTTTAAAAAAGAACGGTTTAATATTTCAATCCCAGGTTTCTTACTTGATCCCTATTTTTGGAATAATTTTAAGTTATATTTTTTTAAAAGAGATAATAACATCTAAAATTTTAGTTTCATTATCAGCAGTTTTAATTGGACTTTATTTTGTTAAAAAAGCTAAATAATAATAGATTTCTATTAATTCTTTTTTATTTTTTGAAAAGCATTTAAAGCATCATTTCTTGCTTTTTCATGATTAACTATAGGCTCAGGATAATCTTTACCAATGATAATTTTTATTTGTTCTTGGTATTTTTTTTCTAACTCCCAAGGTTTATGTAAAAAATCACTTGGCATATTTTGCAGTTCTGGAACCCATTTTTTTGTATAAATTCCATCTTTATCAAACTTTATACCTTGTAGAATAGGATTAAAAATTCTGAAATAAGGAGCTGCATCTGCACCGCAGCCAGCTACCCACTGCCACTGAGCAACATTATTTGCTTCATTAAAGTCCATTAAGCAATTTCTAAAATGTTTTTCTCCCTCTGACCAATGAATTCTTAAATGTTTAACTAAAAATGAACCCACAACCATTCTTACACGATTATGCATCCAGCCAGTTTCATAAAGTTCTCTCATACCTGCATCAACAATTGGATATCCGGTCATTCCATTTTTCCAAAGTTTAAGATGTTTCTCATTTTTAACCCACGGAAAATTATCAAAATCTTTTCTTAAATTACCTTTAAGCATTTCAGGGAAGAAATTAATCAAACTATGAGAAAATTCTCTCCAACCCAACTCATTAATATATTTTCTATAACCCTTACCTTTATTCTTAATATTTTGACATTTATTCCAAATTGTTTCGACATTTATCTGCCCGTGTTTTAAAAAAGGAGATAATTTTGAAGTACCATCTATAGATGGATAGTCTCTCGTTTCACCATAATTTATTATTTTATCATTAATTAATCTTTGTAAAAATTTTTTTGCCTCATCTTCAGAAGGACTCCAATACTTTTCAAATTTTTTATACCAATCTTTTTTAGGTAAAATTTCTTTTGGATCAATTAAATTCTTCATCAAAATAATTTTTTTATTTAATTTTTTAATTTTTAAATTTTTAGATGGGATTTGTTCTAAATATCTTTTTTCAGCATTTTTCCAGAAAGGTGTGAATACTTTAAAAGGTGTACCATCGTCTTTAAGAATATTTTGAAATTCTATTAAAATATTTCCTTTAAAATATTTATAATTGACTTCATTTTTAACAAATATATCTCTAATTTTTTTACCTTTCTCTATTACACTTGGTTCATAAACTTTGCTCCAATAGACAGTTATTTCATCTGTGTTTTTAATCTTAGAAAATATTTCAATTTCGTCACCAGTCATAATTTCTAAAGAAATATTAAATTTGTCTAAATCTTTTTTAAAAGCTTCAAGAGATTTTGATAACCACCATTTTTGAGCTTCTCTTTTTTTGTCAAAATATTTATTATTATAAATATAAATAGCACTTACAAAATCGTGATTTTGAGAAGCATACGATAAAGCAGGATTATTATCTATTCGTAAATCTTCTCTAATCCAAACAATTGCTTTTTTTGTCATATAAGTTAGATCTTTTTTAAACCGTCATCTAATAATTTTTTATACATTTTCTTATCTGTTAATCCTTCACATCCAAATAATAAAATTTTAGAATCTGAGTTAAGGTCTAATTTATTAATATAATCTTTATTTTTAAATAGGCTAATTAACGCTATGATGCCAGGAACAGCACATTCTCCACCAATTATTTTTTTATTTGATAGCTTAGCTTTTGCTAACATTGCTACAACAGTAGATATTGCATCGTCAGTAATTGTTAGACAATTATTTGTCGAAGTTTTTAATATTTTCCAAGCTACTGTTGATACATCTCCACAGGACATTCCTCCCATAATTGTTTCTTCAGAAATTTTAACACTTGTTGGTTTTTCATTTTTTATACTTTTAAGAACACAATCTGCTTTTTCAGGTTCTACAATAATAAATTTTGGAATATTTTTTGAAAATTTTGCAAAACCTGCAATAATAGAAGCTGCCATTCCTCCCACACCTGCCTGTAAAAAGACATGAGTTATTTTATCATCTTTGATCTGATCTATGATTTCTTTGATCATAACAGTATATCCGGCCATGATAAATTTTGGAGTTTCCTCATAACCCTCCCAGGAGACATCTTGAACAATTTCCCAATTATTTTTAGTAGATTGTTTTATACATTCTTTTAAAGAATCTTCGTAGTTTCCTTTGACTCTGATTACTTCAGACTCTAAATTTCTCATTGCCACAGCCCTTGCTTCACTAACAAATTCACTAATGAAAATTTTACATTTTAAACCAAGTCTTTTAGCTCCCCATGCAACTGATCTACCGTGATTTCCAGCTGTTGCAGTTGCAATTATAACATTACCTTTTTTATTTTTTATTTTGTTTACTGCAAAGGCACCACCTAGTGCTTTAAAAGATTTTAGATTGAATCTTTTATCTTCATCCTTATAAAATATCTCTTTTATATTGAGTTCTCTACTCAATTTATTTAATTTAATTAGTGGTGTAGGTAAATAATTATTCCAGTTAGTTATTGAATAAATAGCTTCATCAATAAATTTCTCTGGAAGATCGATTAATATTTTTTTTTTATCGAAATTATAATTTTTATTTTCTATAAAAGATGAAATAGACCAAACATGATTTTGAATTATTTTTTTCATTATGAATATAATTTTTAGATAAATTTTGTCATTTTATCTAATGGCTTTAAAATTAGTCCATTTTCAACAAGATTATCTTTTATAGATTTTGCAGTTGCTAAAGAACTTTCATTATCGCCATGAATACAAACTGAGTCAATTTCACAAGGTATCTGTTTTCCACTATGACAATTAAGAGCCTGATTTTGTACCATTTTTAAAACATGTTTTTTTGCTTCCTGAGGATCAGTTATAAGTGCATGAGGTTTTTTGCGAGAAACTAAATTACCATCATCTTCATAATTTCTATCTGCAAAGATTTCACAGGCAATTCTCATATTTAGTTTTTTTGCTGCTTCCTCCATTTTTGAACCAGTTGGAACAAGATAAATTAAATTTTTATCAATATCATTTATTGCTTTTGCTAAAGTAGTTGAAAGTTCAATATCTTCGCAAGCCATATTATTTAAAGCACCGTGGGGCTTAATATGGGTAACTTTATCTTTATGATTTGAAGCTATTCTTTGAAGTATTTCATATTGGTCAATGATAAGTTTTTTTATTTCAGTAGAAGACAAGTTCATTCTTTCTCTTCCAAAATTTTCTAGATCTTTAAAAGATGGGTGTGCCCCAATGCTAACCCCATTCTTTTTTGAAATTTCTACAATCTTATTCATTGTTTCTTCATCACCAGCATGGTATCCACATGCAATATTTGCTGAATTTACTATTTCTAATAAATCTGGATCATACTTGTTAGAGTGATGTTTTGATTTTTCGCCTAAATCACAATTGATATTAATTTCCATAGTATTAATAGTTGAAGTATAACATGGCATGATAAAAAATATATCAAATCTTGGTGACGCAGCTTTATATTGTGACTTTGGAAAAGAAGTAAATAAAGAAACAAATTCAAAGGTGATTAAATATTTTAAAACCCTTAAAGAAAAAAAAGTTAAAGGAATTATAAATTTGACCCCCTCATATAATAAGCTGATTATTTCTTTTGATTTAAAAAAAGTCAATTATAGAGAGGTAAAAAAAATAGTTGAAAATTTAGACGTTAAGGAGATTCAATCAGAATTTTCAAAAAAAATTGAAATACCAGTTTGTTGTATAGAATCTTTTTCATTGGATATTGAAAGATTAGAGAAAAAACTCTCTTTAAGTAGAGACAACATTTATGAAAATTTTTTTAATAAAGAATATTTTTGTTATATGACAGGATTTATCGCTGGCATGCCATTTCTTGGTGATCTTGATAAAAATATGAGAACGAATAGATTAGAGACTCCTAGAGTTAAAGTTCCAAAAGGATCTGTAGGTTTAACTGAACAATTTACCAACATATATACTTTCGAAAGCCCCGGAGGATGGAATATAATTGGAAATACGCCACTAGAAATTTTTGATAGTTTAAAAATAGATAGCCCAAATTTAATTTCTCCTGGCGACACAGTAATTTTTAAACAAATATCTTTGAAAGATTATAAAAATTATAATGAGTAGTTATTTTGAAATAATAAGAGCAGGGATTAATACTACATTTCAAGATGATGGTAGAAAAAACCTTTATCATATTGGTATCCCTTTTAGCGGTGCAATGGATAAAAGAAATTACATATTGGCGAACAGTCTAGTAGGTAATAGAATTGATAAGCCTGTTATTGAATTTGCTTACCAAGGTCCTTTAATTAAATATAGAGGTGACAAAATTAATTTTGTTATTACTGGAGATGTAAAATTTAAATTAATTAAAAATAAAAATGAAATTGATGGTAATTGTTACGAAAGTTATACCATTGAAGATGGAGATCAAATAGACATTATATCAACTAACAAGTCTGTTTATGGATATTTAGCAATTAGTGGAGAGTTTGATTTGAAATTTCAATGGGGAAGTTGTTCAATTAACACTAAGGCTAATATTGGTTCAAATAAAGGACAGAAGTTACAAAGCTCACAAAAAATTGAAATTCAAAACATTAATCAAAATCAGATTAAAAAAAAATTAAATTATATTAATACAAGAATAGAAAAAATTAGAGTAATTAAGGGAACAAATTTTGATTATTTTTCTAATGAAGGAAAAAAGATTTTTTTTGAAAAAGAATTTATTGTTTCGAAATTATCTGACCGTATGGGGATGCGATTGGAGGGACCGTATATTGAAAACATTGCAGAAACGAATATAAGATCAGAAGGATTGATAAAAGGAGTAATTCAAGTACCAGCAGATGGCAACCCAATAATAATGTTATCAGATCATGGGACGATAGGAGGTTATCCTAAAATTGGTGTTATAATAAGTGCCGATTACGACAAATTGGTTCAATTATCATCAGGTTCAAAATTAAAATTTCAAGAAGTTGAATTAACTGATGCAGAAACTTTGTTTAAGTTGTATGAAATGGAAACACAAAATTTAATTTCACAAATAATATGAATTTAATACGAAATTTGCCTGGACCTTTATTAATTTTTTTGGGAGCTTTGAGTTTAAGTTTTGGTGGGTTGATCGTAAAATCATTTGAAGGAGCATCACTATGGCAAATTTTATTTTGGAGGTCTTTATTTTTTTCTCTGACTGTCCTACTTTTTCTAATAGTTAGCTATAAAAAAGAAACTTTTAAAGCCTTTTATAAATCTGGTGTACCAGGTTTTTTTGGCGGAGTTATTTTATCATTTGGTTTTTGTGGTTATGTTTTTGCCATGTATAATACTACAGTAGCAAATACTAATTTTATAATTTCACTTCAAATACTATTTCTTGCAATTTTTGGATATTTTTTTTTAAAAGAAAAAATTTCAGCAATTACTTTGATCTCTATAATTTTAGCTATTACAGGTGTTTTACTAATGATTGGAAATTCTTTAACTCCTGGAGAATTATCTGGAAATTTGGCTGCTTTTACGATGCCAATTTCTTTTGCAGTTTTAATCATGATAGTTAGAAAATATCCAACAGTAGATATGATTCCAGCTCAGTTTGTAGCAGGAATATGTTCTTGTTTAGTAGGATTTATTTTATCTACTAAAATAATGATTTCACCTCATGATATTTTTTTGGGATTTTTAGCTGGTTTTTTTCAAATTGGTTTTGGATTTATTTTTATTACAATCGGTGCAAGGACAACACCTTCAGCGATGGTAGGAATAATTATGCTTTCCGAATCTGTTCTTGGTCCAGTCTGGGCTTTTCTGTTTGTTAGTGAAAGACCCTCAATTTTTGGATTAATTGGAGGTGTAATAATTCTTTCGGCTGTATTATTACAGTTTTACACACTTTTAAATAATAGTAAAAAAAGTGTTTCTCATTGACTTTTATAGATAGGTATAAGAATATCTATTCACGGGAGAGACTACAAATTATTGTAGCGCCGAAGGAGCAACCACCCAGGAATCTCTCAGGCAAAAAGGACCGTACGTATTAACTCTGGAAAGAGATTAAATTCTCGCCGAAGGAGCAAAACTCTCAGGCAAATATACAGATGGGTATAAAGAGTTAATATGGAAACAAAAAAAACATCGCTATATAAATTACATCAAGATTGCAACGCAAAGTTTGTTGAATTTGCCGGTTATCAAATGCCAATTCAATATTCAGATGGAATAGTTGAAGAACATAAATTTACAAGAAATCATTCAGGTATCTTTGATGTTTCTCACATGGGTCAATTATTTATTTATGGGAGTGAAAATTTAATTGAGGATTTAGAAAAAATTTTTCCATTAAACTTAAAAGATTTAAAATTGAATCATTCTAAATATAGTTTTCTGATGAATGATGAAGCAGGGATATATGATGATTTAATTATAACCAAAATTGAGCAAGGTTTTTTAATAATTCTTAACGCAGCTTGTAAAAAAAATGATTTTAAAATTTTAAGTAAATTATTAGACAATAAATATAAAATGGTCTTAGACGAAAAAAGATCTTTAATCGCAATTCAAGGACCAAAATCAGTAGAAATATTAAATAATATTATTAGTGGTGTAGAAAATTTATCTTTTATGTCTGGGAATTGGTTTTTGTTCTATGAGCAAAAAATTTATATTACAAGATCTGGTTATACGGGAGAGGATGGATTTGAAATTTCTATATTTAATGATCAAGTAGAAAAGTTTACAAAAAAATTGATCGAAAAGGGAGCAAAATTAATTGGTCTTGGTGCAAGAGATACTCTTAGATTGGAAGCAGGATTATGTTTATATGGACATGAGCTAGATAAAGATAAAACACCTGTAGAGGCAAATTTAAAATGGGCAATTTCAAAAGAAAGAGTTATAAAAGGAAATTTTATTGGCTCAGATACAATTAACAAACAACTTAATGATGGTGTAAATAAAATTAGAGTTGGAATAAAACCTGAGGGAAGAGTAATTGCTAGAGAAAAAACTAAGATATTTAATCAATCAGACTTACACATTGGAGAGGTTACAAGCGGAACATTTGGTCCAAGTGTAAACGGACCAGTTGCAATGGGATATGTTGAAAATAAATTTTCACAAAATAATACAAAAGTTTTTTTAGAGGTTAGAGGAAAAAAATATCCAGCAAATATTTGTGGATTACCATTTTATAAAAAAAATTATGTGAAAGGAGTAAATAAATGAGTGAAGTTAAATATTCAAAGGAACATGAGTGGATTAAATTAGAGGGGGATGTAGCCACTATTGGAATTACAAAACACGCGACAGAAATGCTAGGAGACATAGTATTTACTGAACTTCCTGAAAAAGGCTCTAATGTAGAAAAAAATGGGACAGCAGGAGTAGTAGAGTCAACAAAAGCTGCTAGCGATGTTTACACTCCAGTAAGTGGTGAGGTGATAGACACTAATCAAGTGATAGTTGATGATCCTTCTAAGATTAATGAAGATCCAGAGGGTTCTGCATGGTTTTTTAAACTTAAAATGAAAGATCCATCAGAAATGGATACTCTAATGAATAAAGATGATTATGATAAGTTTGCTAAGGAGACATCAGCATAATGTTGCCAAATTCAGAAAGAGATTTTATAAAAAGACACATTGGACCTTCAAAAGAAGACCAATTAAAAATGTTAAAAGAATTAAATTATCAATCATTAGATGATTTAATTGATAACACTGTTCCAGAAAAAATAAAGTTTAAGGGTGAACTAAATATAGGAGAATCAAATTCAGAATATGAAGCGTTAAGAAAATTAAGAGCAATTTCAAAAAAAAATCAAGTTTACTCAAATTTTATTGGCATGGGTTATTATGGAACATATACACCGTATGTAATTTTAAGAAATATATTAGAAAATCCAGGTTGGTATACTTCATATACACCTTATCAGCCAGAGGTAGCTCAAGGAAGACTTGAGATGTTATTGAACTTTCAACAAATGATAGTTGATTTTACAGGAATGGATATTGCTAATGCTTCTTTATTAGATGAGGGAACAGCAGCAGCAGAAGCTATGGGTTTAAGTCATAGACTGAATAAAAGTGATAGTAATTTAGTTTTTGTATCTGAGGATTGTCATCCTCAAACAATAGATGTAATTCAGACAAGAGCTGAACCAATGGGTTTAAAAGTTCTTGTTGGAAATGAGGATGAAGTTTTAGTACAGTTAAAAGAAGATTTAGTTTGTGGAATTTTACAATATCCTGGAACTTTGGGAGATATTAAAAATCCAAGTGAAGCAATTAGCAAAATTCATAAAAAGAATGGAAAGGCCGTATTAGCTTGTGATCTATTAGCTTTAGCAAAATTAAAAACACCAAGAGAACTTGGTGCCGATATAGCAGTGGGAAGCTCCCAAAGATTCGGAATTCCAATGGGTTACGGAGGTCCCCACGCAGCCTTTTTTGCAACAAAAAACGAATACAAAAGATCAATGCCAGGAAGAATTGTTGGTGTATCAGTTGATAGACATGGTAATAAGGCATACAGATTATCCTTACAAACTAGAGAGCAACATATCAGAAGAGACAAAGCTACAAGTAATATTTGTACTGCCCAAGCTTTATTAGCAATTGTGTCAGCAGCATATGCTATTTATCATGGCCCAGATGGAATTAAAAATATTTCTGAAAGAGTATCTCAATTAGCAAAAAGTTTTGCTGATAAAATAAAACAGTCTGGATATGAACTTTACTCTAATTATTTTTTTGATACTGTCACAATTATCACTAAAGAAAAGACTGATCAAATTTATAAAAATGCTTTGGATCAAAAGGTGAATATCAGAAAAGTAAATTCAAATATGCTTGCAGTTTCTTTTGATGAGAGAAAAAATGTTTACAGAGTAAATCAACTATTAAAAATTTTTAATGCAGCAGAATCAATCAAAAAAGAAGATCCTTCAGTAAGATTACCCAATCTACCAAAAAATTTATTAAGAACTTCAAAATATTTAGAACATCCAGTTTTCAACTTATATCACTCAGAAACTGAAATGCTTAGATATTTAAAAAGGTTAGAGGATAAAGATATAGCATTGAATAGGACGATGATAGCACTTGGCTCATGTACAATGAAGTTAAATGCTGCTGCTGAAATGATTCCGATTTCTTGGAAAGAATTTGCGGAGCCTCATCCGTTTGTTCCAATTGAACAAATGGAAGGATTTAGAGATTTATTTACTGATCTAAAAAATTGGTTGCGATCTATAACTGGTTTTTCAGGTGTTTCTCTACAACCTAACGCAGGTGCTCAGGGTGAATATGCAGGATTAATGGTTATTCGAAAGTATCATTTAGATAGAGGTGAGGCTAATCGTAATATTTGTTTAATTCCAAGTTCAGCACATGGCACTAATCCAGCTAGTGCACAAATGGTTGGAATGAAAGTGGTTGTTGTTAATTGTGATAAAGAGGGAAATGTTGATTTTGATGATTTAAAGAAAAAAGCAGAGCAACACTCTGAAAACCTTGGGGCATTAATGGTAACTTATCCATCTACCCATGGAGTATTTGAGGAAAAAATAACTGATATATGTGAGTTAGTTCATAAACATGGTGGCCAGGTCTATATGGATGGGGCAAATTTAAACGCCTTGGTAGGAGTTGCAAAGCCAGGAAATTTTGGCCCGGATGTTTGTCATATTAATTTGCATAAAACATTTTGTATTCCTCATGGTGGCGGCGGACCTGGAATGGGACCCATTGCCTGTAAGAGACATTTACAAGTTTATCTACCTAATCATCCAGTGATAAAAGATTGTGGCCCAACAACTGGAATTGGAGCAGTATCGGCAGCTCCTTGGGGCAGTTCAAGTATTCTATCAATCTCTTGGATGTACATTAAAATGATGGGATCCGCAGGATTAAAACTTGCTTCTCAAGTTGCAATATTAAACGCCAATTATATTGCTCATAGACTAAAAGATCACTTTCCTATTTTGTATAAAGGGTCAAACGGTAATGTTGCACACGAATGTATAATTGATATTAGAAATATTAAATCAGAAACAGGAGTAACGGAGGAAGATATTGCAAAAAGATTAATTGATTTTGGATTTCATGCACCAACAATGTCATGGCCTGTGGCTGGAACTATGATGATAGAGCCAACTGAAAGTGAAGGCTTGTCAGAACTTGATAGATTTTGTGACACATTAATTAAGATTAAACAAGAAATTGAAAAAATTAAATCAGGTGAATTTGATAAAATAGATAATCCAATAAAAAATGCACCACATACTGATAGTGAACTTGCCTCCGATAACTGGACACATAATTATTCAAGAGAGGAAGCCGCTTATCCAGCAAAATTCCTACGAGCTAATAAATTTTGGCCTCCAGTTGCGAGAGTTGATAATGTATATGGAGATAAAAATATTTTTTGTACTTGTCCTAGTATGGATGAATTTAAAGAAGATGCAGCATAACCATAAATGAAAATTGCAGTCGTTGGGTCAGGTATTTCTGGATTAAGTGCAGCTTATTATTTATCTAAAAAACATCGTGTGGATCTTTTCGAGAAAGAAAATCATTTTGGTGGACACTCATATACAATTGATCTCACTTTTGGATCAAAAAAAATACCAGTTGATATAGGTTTTATCGTTTTTAATTTTAAAACATATCCAAACTTAATTAATTTTTTTAAAGAAAATGGTGTTCAAATTGAAAAAAGCAATATGTCTTTTTCAGTTTCAGTAGATAATACAAATTTTGAGTATTGTGGCAAAGGATTGAGTGGTATTTTTTCAAATAAGTTAAATCTATTTAATATTGAATTCTTAAAGATGTTTTTTGATATAATTAGATTTTACAAAAAAAGTGATCAAATGTCTATTTTATATGAAAAAAAAACTTTAGGTGAATATTTAAAAATTAATAAATTATCTCAAACATTTATTAATTATCATGTCATACCAATGGTGTCTGCAATTTGGTCGATGCCTCCTTATGAAGCAAGCAAAATGCCAATTGATTTTTTTTTGAAATTTTTTCAAAATCATGGACTATTTAAGTTAAACAATAGACCTCAATGGTATACAGTTACAAATAGAAGTAGATCTTATGTTAATAAGATTATTTCCAAAATGAGCGGAGAACATTTTAAAAATTATAATATTAGAAAAATTAAAAGAAAATCTAATGGTTTAAATTTATATTATGGTGGAGAAAATGAATTTTTTGATTATGATAAAGTAATATTAGCAACCCATGCTGATGAAGCTTTAAAATTGATTGAAAACCCTACTGAAAATGAGAAAAAAATTCTATCAAATTTTAGTTATAAAAAAAATGTAGCTTACATTCACACAGATGATCGAGCTATGCCAAAAAATAAAAAGGCTTGGTGTTCATGGAACTCTTCAATTGATAATAAAGATTTTAAAAAAAATTCAATTACTTACTGGCTTAATTTACTTCAGAACTTAAAGTGTGATGAAAATATTTTTTTAACTTTAAATCCTTATTTTGAGATTGATAAAACAAAAGTTTTAAAAAAAGTCATATTTACACATCCTTATTATGATCAAAAAGCGTTAGATGCTCAATCAGAGCTTGTTAAATTACAAAATCAAAAAGATTTGCTTTTTTGTGGAAGTTATTTTGGTTACGGATTTCATGAAGATGGAATAAAATCATCTATTGAAATGCTAAAAAACCTTAATGATTAATTCTTATATATATAACGGAACTGTAATCCATAAACGATTCAAACCTAAAGAGCATTATTTTAAATACAAAGTATTTTCTTTATTAATAAATTTATCAGAACTCGAAGAACTCGATAAAAAGATAAGTTTTTTTTCTTTAAATAGGTTTAATATAATTAGTTTTTATGAAATAGATCATGGAGCACGTGATGGATCATCTCTAGCTGATTGGGTAAAGCAAAATTTAAAAGCTAACAATATTATTACAGAAAATATAAAGATTAAACTTTTGTGCTATCCAAGAATACTTGGTTATGTTTTTAATCCTTTAAGTATTTTTTTTGTTTACGATAAAGATGAAAGGCTTATTTCTATTTTATATGAGGTTAAAAATACATTTGGAGAGCAGCATACATATGTATTTAGGGTAGGAAATGAAAAAAAATTAATTCAAAATAACTGCTCAAAAAAATTTCATGTATCGCCATTCATCGAGATGGATTGTAATTATTTTTTTAGAGTATTAAATCCAGCAGAAAAATTGTCAGTTATAATTGATCAATATGATAAAGAAGGTAAAATTCTTTTTGCATCTCAGGATGGTATTAGATCTGATTTGACAAGTAAGAATTTAATGAATTCATATATTAAACACCCATTAATGACTTTTAAGATAATTTCAGCGATACATTTTGAAGCGTTTAAATTATGGGCAAAAGGAATTAAGTTTGTTAAAAAAAAACTTAAAATTAAGAATAATATTACTTTTGAAGGTTAATGAATTTATTTAAAATTTCAGACAAAATTGTATTTAATACTTTAAAAGATATTAAATTTGGATATTTAGAGATCACTAATCATAATGGTGAATTATTAAAATTTGGTAATCCAAGAGATCCACTAAAGGCAAATCTTGTGATAAAAAACTCAAACTTTACTTTTAATCTGATTAAAGGAGGAAGCGTAGGGTTTGCAGAGTCCTATATGAGAAATGAATTTGAAACTAAAAATTTACCAGACCTTATAGAAGTAACGGCAAGAAATATAAAGCAAATTCACAAATTTTCAGGTTTACTTGATTTACCATTTATTAACTTTTTTAAAAATATTTTGATTAAAAATACCAAAAATAGAAGTAAAGAAAATATAGCTAAACACTATGACTTAGGTAATGAGTTTTTTTCACTTTGGCTTGATAAAACATTAACTTACTCTAGTGCAATCTTTGATGAAAAAAATAAAGATTTATCAGATGCTCAAAATAATAAATATCAAAAATTAATTGACTTAATCAAACCTAATAATGGAGATAAAGTTTTAGAAATAGGATGTGGATGGGGCGGGTTTGCTGAGTACCTCGGAAAAAAATATGATGTCAAACTTGATTGTATTACAATTTCAAAAAAACAATTTGAATATGCTAAAGAAAGAATTCATAAATGTGGATTAAATGAAAAAGTTAATATAGAAATTAAAGATTACAGAGATTTAAAAGATAAATATAATTCTATAGCATCGATTGAAATGATAGAGGCTGTAGGTCAAAATTATTTAGAAAGTTATTTTAAGACTATAAAAAATAATTTATCTAAGAATGGAAAAGCTGCTATTCAAGCAATCACAATAGATGATACTTTATTTAACAGATATAAAAATAAACAAGATTTTATACAAAAATATATTTTTCCTGGAGGATTTCTTCCAAATAAAAATACTATAAATAAATATGTTTCTAATAATGGGTTAACTATAAAATCATATGAGTCTTATGCAGATCATTATTCTAATACATTAGCTATGTGGAGAAATGAATTCAATAAAAAGTGGGATTTAATCAAAAATCAAGGATTTGATTTAACATTCAAAAGAATGTGGGAATTTTATTTGTGTTATTGTGAGGCTGGTTTTAAATCAAAAAATATCGATTTGATACAATTTTCAATTCAGAATAAGTAACAATTAAAAAGGAAAAATATGAACAAACTAAAAATTATTAAATCAATTTTATTGATTATATCTTTATTCTTAATTACAAGTTGTTCAAAGAATAATTCTATGAATCCAGAAGATTTTAAAAACAAAGAACCTAGATTAATCATTGAGAAATATTTATCTGGAAATGTAAAAGCTTGGGGAGTCCTTCAAAATAGATCTGGAAAAGTTACGAGACAGTTTTCTGCTGATCTGAATGGAAAATGGGATGGTGAACTATTAATACTCGATGAAAAGTTTGATTGGGATGATGGTGAAGTTCAATCGCGACAATGGCAAATAACTAAAATTGATGAAAATAATTATGAAGGTACAGCCGAAGACGTTGTGGGCAAAGCTAAAGGTTATTCTTATGGCTCAGCTTTTAAGTTTGAATACGTATTACTAGTGCCTGTTAAAGGAAGGGAAATGAAAATTACATTTGATGATTGGATTTTCAAACAAGATGATCGTGTAGCTATAAATAGAGCTACAATGACTAAGTTTGGATTTAAAGTAGCTGAATTAACAGTTGTATTTGTTAAAGATTAATTTTTCTTTTGATATTTAGTCATTTTTCCCACTAAACCAAAATAAATTTTGCTTGGTAAAAAACTAAACATCTTTAGTATTAAAGTAAATGATTTCGGAAAATGTATTTCAAAAACATTCTTATTTATTAAACCATCGTAAATTTTTTCAGCTGCATAATCAGCCGTTTTTAAAAAGGGCATTTTAAAATCATTTTTATCTGTCATTGGAGTTTTAATAAATCCAGGAGATACTAAACAAATCCTCACATTAGATCTTTTAAAGTCAAAATATAGACTTTCCGCTAGATTATTAAGAGCTGATTTTGAAGGTCCGTATCCAGTTGAATTAGGTAAACCTCTATAACCTGCGATAGATGAAACAATTGTAATAATCCCATCCTTTTTATTTTTAAAGTATTCCTCTACTGCTTTAATACTATTTAATGTCCCAAAAAAATTTACTCTAAAAACATTTTCTATTTGTTCAAGATCAATATCTTTTTCTTTCTTGGGGTTCCAAGTTCCGGTTGAAAAAAAACAAATATCAACATTTTGAAATTTATTTTTAATCTCCTCAAAAACTTCATTACATCTTGACTTGTCAGTAACATCTAGTGGAAATCCGTGAATATTTTCATTTTTATCTGCTATCTCTTTAAGAAGATTTTCTCTTCTTGCGGAAATTGCAACATTCCACCCTTTATTAGCAAACTTAATTGCTAAAGCTTTACCAATGCCTGTGCTTCCACCAGTTATCCAAATAGTTTTTTTATTCATTTTATAGTGATGTATAATACTTATATGTTAAAAAATAAATTTCTATCATTTGTTCTCTTTTTTATTATAACATATTCTGCTTCATTTATTGGTGGACTAGCGACAATAAGTTTTAAAGAACCTTGGTATTCACAATTAGTAAAATCAAACTTGAATCCTCCTGATTGGGTTTTTGCTCCTGTTTGGACGGCACTATATTTAATGATGACTCTAGCAATTTGGTTTTTTTGGCATAGCAAAAATAGAGATATGAACACAATTTATATTTATTTTATTCATATACTTTTTAATACAACTTGGAGTGTAGTTTTCTTTGCTTTTCATAATATTTTATTAGCTTTAATAATTTTGTTGATACTAATATTTTTGATAATTGTTCTTATTCTAAGATTCAAACGTGTTAATATAGCATCTTATTATTTAATGATTCCCTATTTACTTTGGACTAGCTATGCACTATTTCTCAATTTTAACTTACTAATTTTAAATTAAATATGGATGATGTTGTTATAGTTGGTGGAGGCATAATTGGAACTTCTACTGCTTATTTTTTATCTAAAGAGGGTAGAAAAGTAAAAGTAATTGAGAGAGATCCAACATATAAAACAGCCTCTTTTCCTCTGTCACTAGGTGGATTTAGAAGACAATTTTTTCAAGTAGAAAATATTCAACTCGGCAAATTTGCAAGGGAATTTATATCTCAAATACCAGAATTACTTAAGACTGAAAAAAATCCAAAACCAACAGCAAGTATGGTCGCTAATGGATATTTATTAATGTTTGGACCAGAACATGCTGAAGAGCAATACAAAGCTTTAGAAAATCATAAAGCGTGTGAAGCTGGAACAAAAAATATTAAAGGTTCTGAATTAACAAAATATTTTCCATATATAAATTATGAAGGCATAGAAACAGCAACATTTACAGATAATAAAAGTGAGGGATGGATAGATCCATTTATGTTTCATGGAGCATTAAAAAGTAAAGCTATTGAACTTGGAGCAGAATTTACAAAAGGTGAGGTTAAAACTCTTTCAGAAATTAATGCTAAAACAATAATTTCAGCTGCTGGTTGTTGGACAAAGGAACTACTTGAAGATATTCCTGTTGAACCTCAAAAACACACTGTGTTTAGAGTTAAATGTCCTAAACATATTCCAGAAATGCCTTTAACAGGTGATTTAACAACAGGAGTTTACTGGCGACCGGAGGGAAAAGAATATTTAGCTGGATCACCTAAGTCTATTTTTAATGCACAAGATCTTGAACCAGCTTGGGATGATTTTGAAGAACTTGTGTGGCCAGCATTGGCGAAGAGAATACCAGCCTTTGAAGAGTTAAAATTAACAGGTGGTTGGGCAGGGTATTATGATTGTAATAGACTTGATAATAATGCAGTAGTTGGTAAACATCCAAAATTTGATAATGTTTATTTAGCTACTGGTTTTACTGGTAGAGGCTTAATGCAAGCACCTGGAATAGGTAGAGCACTAACAGAATTAATTACGACTGGCTCTTATCAATCAATCGATATATCAAATATGGCAGTAGAAAGAGTCTTAGGTAAAAAAGCTAGACCAGAACCTTATGTGCTTTAATTAAGTACCACAAAAAGTTTGATATTTTTTATTTGAGATTAATGGTAACTGATATTCAATAATATCTTTTTGTTTAGTGTAAGGTGTGCTTAAAATTTTTAATAATTTAATAATAGATTCTAGATTATCATGATCAGCTTTATTCAGAGCTTCTTCAACTTTATGATTTCTTGGAATTACTATTGGATTAACACTTCTCATTAATTTCATATGTTCTTCAGGATTTTGATTGGCAGATAATCTTTCTCTCCATCTTTTTTTCCAAATTTGAAAATCATTGTCCTTATAAATTATATCTTTTTGAATTTCTAAGTTCATTAAATGGCAAAAAGTGTTGGTATAATCCATTTTTTTTTGATGCATTAAAGTAAGTAAGTCTAAAATTAATGATCTATCTTTTTCAGTTGTTCCAATAAAACCTAATTTATTTCTCATCATTTCAAGCCATTTTTCCTCATATTTCTTTTCAAAAGAATTAATTATTTCTGTAGCTAGTCCAATAGCTTTATTTTGATTTGCATCAATTAATGGTATTAGACATTCTGCAAATCGAGCTAAATTCCATTTAGTTATTATAGGTTGATTACAAAAGGCATATCTACCCATTTGATCTATTGAGCTAAACACAGTTTTTGGATCGTAAGTATCCATAAAAGCACATGGACCATAATCAATTGTTTCTCCTGAAATAGCCATATTATCTGTATTCATAACACCGTGAACAAACCCAATACGCATCCAATTTATAACTAGATCAATTTGTTTGTCTATTAAGGTTTTTAATAAATCTAAAGCTTGATTTTTAGATTGTTTGATAATTGGGTAATGTCTATTAATTGTGTAATCAAATATGGCTTTTAATTCTTTTTTGTTTTGTTTTGCAGCTATATATTGAAATGTACCAACACGAATATGACTGCTTGCTACCCTTGTAAGTATAGCTCCAGGTAATATATTTTCTCTAATAACATTTTCTCCTGTCTTGACTACTGCTAAACTTCTTGTTGTAGGAATATTTAGATTATACATCGCTTCACTTAATATATATTCTCTTAGCATTGGACCTAGTGCCGCTCTACCATCACCATTTCTAGAAAAAGGAGTTTTTCCTGACCCTTTAAATTGAATATCGAATCTCTCATCTTTCTTTGAAATATGTTCACCTATTAAAACTGCTCTACCGTCTCCTAACATAGTGAAATGACCAAATTGATGACCAGCATAGGCTTGAGAAATAGATTTTGAGCCTTCTGGTAATAAATTTCCAGAAAATGTTTGTGCCAAGTCTTCGTTACTTGAGTCTGAAAAATTTAAGTTTAATTTTTTTGATAGATTATGATTTAAAATTATTAATTGAGGTGATTTTACAGATACAGGTAGTGTTTCAGATAAAAAGCTTTTTGGTAATTTTGAGTAAGTATTATCAAAATTCCAATTTATTTTATTAGTATTTATATTTGGTTTATCCATAAAAAAAGCGATTTATAGAATTATAAACCGCTTTTCTTAATACTTAAATTTTATTTTTTCTTATATTTAGCTGCTTCTTCTGATCCGCCAGTAGCAGAACCCTTACTATAAGAGTGAGCTCCCATACCGGCCAACTGGCCATTTTGTACAATTAAATATTGATTTCTAATTTCTTTTCCCTCAAAGAAACACTCTAAAATTTCTCTTACACCATCTGCATATCTTGCTTGAGCTGATAATGAAGTTCCAGAGGTATGAGGAGTCATTCCGTGATTAGGCATACTTCTCCATATATGATCATTTGGTGCAGGTTGAGGAAACCACACATCTCCTGCATAACCACTCAATTGCCCGCTTTTAAGTGCATTAGCAATTGCATCACGATTACAAATTTTTCCTCTCGCGGTATTTACGATATAAGCTCCTTTTTTCATTTTACTTATCATTTTATCATCAAATAAGTTTTCAGTTTCAGGATGTAACGGACAATTTATAGTGACTACATCACAAACTTTAACCATAGATTCTACTGAGTCATGAAAAGTTAGATTTA
Organism: uncultured Pelagibacteraceae bacterium; assembly: GCA_902579985.1. GTDB lineage: Bacteria > Pseudomonadota > Alphaproteobacteria > Pelagibacterales > Pelagibacteraceae > Pelagibacter. Next base: position 70,270 of record CACHIV010000006.1, read on the forward strand.
ATTCTTTTTCAATTTTTTCAGGTAATCTATGCCTATCAAAATAATGTAAATGAACATCGAAAGGCTTCATTTTTCTAAGTGCATCTAAACCTATACGTCCTGCAGCTACTGTACCGATATGCATCCCTTCAACATCATAAGATCTATGAACTGCATCAGCTATATTCCAACCACCTTCATTTACTATTCTATGTTGATTGTGGTAGTCTCTAACCATAGATACAATCATCATTACAATATGTTCTGCAACTGATCTAGAATTACAGAAAGTAACTTCAACTACGTCAATTTTGTTATCCATAGCAGCTTGTAAATCTACATGATCTGAACCTATACCAGCTGTTATAGCCATTTTTTAAATTTTTAGCTCTAGCAATTCTTTCTTTTGTTAAGTAATAAGGAAAAAATGGTTGAGAAATAACTATATCTGCATCAACAATATGTTTATCAGCAACACATCCCTCACCATCTTTACTATTAGTAACTACCAATTCATGCCCATTACTTTCTAAGAATTTTCTTAATCCAAGTTCTCCAGATACACAACCCAATAACTCACCAGGAGTGAAATCTCTACCTTTAGGAGTGGGAAGTGTCATGCCATCAGGATATTTTTCTAACTTCGGGAGATCTGCTAATGGATATGATTTTGGCATACCACCTTTTGGATCATCGTATAAAACACATAATATTTTCATAATTTTTCTACCTTTTGGTTTATATTTTTGAGGATCTAATCATAAAAATTAAAATTTTTATACTAAAAAATATATCAGTTTATCGGGTACCTTTTCTTTAGAACAAATCTATTTAAGACAATACCAAAAATTAGAAGAATAATGGTACCTGAAATAATTGGATTTATTATATAATCTAAAGAAACACTTCCCATGATTAATATTATTGGATTTCCTCCAGCTGGAGGATGAGTTATGTTTAATAAAATCATCATCATAACACCTGCTCCTACAGCTAAAGGTAAGTTTATGTATAAAGGTAAAGGTATAAGATAAAGAAAAAATAAACCAACTAATGATGTTGTTAGATGACCAAAAAAAATATTTTTTGGTTGAGCAAACGGACTCTCAGGATATCCATAAAGTAAAACCATTGTAGAACCAAATGAGGCAATTAAAAAAATACCATATTCTGTTTTATAAGTTAAAAAAGTTAAGATACCAATTGTGATTACTGAGAAAAAACCTGAAAAAAATGCTTTATAGATAATTTTATTTTTCATTTTTTTAATTTAATAATTTTGATAATGCTTTAAAAGGTAATAATAAACATTCTTTTCTAGAAAAATTTTTTTTCTTAAATATTTTCTTAAATATATTTAATTTTTTTGGAAAAATAAATTCATCTATTTTAAAATACTTATCTATTTCTTTTATTAAAAACTTAATATTTATTAATGATTTATTTGTAGCATATTTTGAAAGTAAACTGACAGAGGCCTGACAATATATACAAGATTTAGACTGATAATTAAATTTATCTATTTTTTCTCTATTTAATTTCAAATAAATTGTTATTTCATCACCACACAAAGGATTTTTATGTTTAGCAATATGAGTACAATCTTTTAATACATTATTATTCTTTGTGTCAGATGCAATTTTTATAATTTCAAGATCCATGCAAGATTATTTAAATAAGATATCAACAGATAGCAACATTTACATAAGATATAAATTTTTTTAAAACTTCAACTATTAATAGAAAATTTTAATTATAGATTTAAAAAAAGTATTAAATTGATTGCTATTTTTAATTTGCTTTAATTATAAATATCCTCAGATAGAACTTATTTTTTATTGTAGTGCTAATCAATAAGGATTAAACATCAGAATAATGTTTGAATTAAAAAATGAAAAAATAGCAATTCCTGTAGTACTTTTTGCAGGATTATTATGGTCTTTCGGACCTTTAGTTGTTAGGTATATGGATGAACCAGGTCAAGTACCTTGGCAATATATATTTTCCAGAGGTTTAACTATTTTTATAGTCTTAAATTTATATCTATTCTTTGAAGAAGGAAAAAATTTTTATAAAAATTATTTAAAAATTGGTATATCAGGTTTTGTTGGAGGTTGTGGTCTAGGGGTAGCAATGATTACTTTTATATATTCTATAACTAACACCACTGCAGCAGTAACCTTACTTTGTCTAGCAGCTATGCCTTTTTTTACAGCATTATTAGGTTTTTTATTTTTAAAAGAAAGAATATCTTTTAATGTTTGGCTTGCAATTATTTTAGCAACGATTGGAATTGTTATAATAGCTTTGGGCAACACTGAAAAAAATTCTATAATTGGCTTAATTTTTGGAATGGCTTCATCAATTGGATTTTCAGTTTTTTCTGTGTCACTTAGATGGAGAAAAGAAACTCCAAAATTTACAACAGTTGCAGTAGCTGGACTATTTTGTGTAATTGTAGCTTTAATATTTATTGCGGCTAATCAGTATACAATACTTTCAACAAGTTATAACGGTGCACTATTTTCTCTTCATGGAGTAATTGTTTGTTTGGGTTTAATATTGTATTCCATAGGATCTAAAGCTATACCAGCAGCGGAGTTAACTTTACTTTCATTAACAGAAGTAATAGGAGGTATTTTTTGGGTTTGGTTACCTTTATTTGGAATTAATGAAATTCCAAGTCCAAACACTATTATTGGAGGATTCTTTCTTTTTATGTCTATAATTTATTATAGTCTTACAATTAAATCTAACAGAAGATTTATTGCATTAAATTAATTTAATGAGTTCCGAAAAAATTATAGTCAATAGTTGGAATGAATGGGATCCTTTAAAACATGTTATAGTTGGTAAGGCTGATGGATGCTGCATTCCTGCTCCAGAACCAGCTCTAGATGCTAAAGTGCCTGAAGATTCTGATATGAAAGGGCAGTATGGACCTAGAACAAAAGATGCCGTTGATAAAGCGAATGAACTTTTAGATAATTTTGCAAACATTTTATCAAAAAGAGGAATAAAAGTAGATAGACCTTCACCATTAAACTTTAATCAGAAAATATCAACACCAGATTGGAAAGCAGAAACTATGTTTGGTTGTATGCCTGCTAGAGATGTTATTCTTACAGTAGGTAATGAAATGTTGGAGGCTACAATGAGTTACAGATGCAGATGGTTTGAATATTTAAACTACAGACCGCTAATTCAAAAATATTATAATTCAGATCCGAATATGAGACACGAGTCAGCACCCAAACCTAGATTAACTAATGCAGACTATAGAAAAGATTATTTATCAGATAAAATAGGTGACCAAAAAAGACTTGAATGGACAGCAAATAAATTTTTTGTAACAACTGAGGAAGAACCTTTATTTGATGCAGCTGATGTACTTAGGTTTGGTAAAGATTTAATTGTTCAACATGGATTTACAACAAATTTAAAAGGAATTGATTGGCTTAAAAGACATTATAAAGATCATAGAGTGCATGCAGTTAATTTTCCAGGTGATCCTTATCCTATTCACATAGATGCAACTTTTTCACCTATTAAAGAAGGAATCATAATAAATAATCCTCAAAGAAGATTACCTCAAGAACAAAGAAAATTATTTGAAAAAAATGGATGGGAAATAATTGATGCTGCTCAACCAGCTCATAATAAACCGCCGCCACTTTGTTACTCTTCAGTTTGGCTTTCAATGAATGTTTTAGTGTTGGATCCTAAAACAGTCTGTGTTGAAAAAAGTGAAAAATATCAAGCAGAACAACTTGACAAATTAGGTATGGAAGTAATTTCTGTAGAATTAAGAGATGCTTATGCTTTTGGTGGGGGCCTTCATTGTTGTACAGCTGATGTTCATAGAGAAGGAGAATTAAAGGATTATTTTCCTAAACAATAATGATTTAATAAATTAATTTTCTTTTGATTTTTCAATTTTAAATGATTGAAGTTTAGAAAATAATTCATCTTTTAACTCTTGATCTTTTTGTTCTTCTTTATTTTTTCTTAATATTTCTTTCTGTTTTAATCTTTCCTCTTTAATTTTTTCTTCTTCCATTTTTAATTTTTGTTCTTCATCAAATTTATCTTCCCACTCTTTTATTTTTTGGGCTTCAAGATTTTTTCTCAATTGTTCTTCTTCAGATTTTATTTTTTGTTCTTTTATTTTTTTTCTCAATTCTTTTTGATCTTTCTTTTTTTGCTCATCTTCTCTAACTTTTAAATCAATATCTTTTCTTGTTTGATCTTCTTTAATTGAATTTAATTGAATTTCTA
>CACHIV010000007.1:0-25000 GCA_902579985.1 uncultured Pelagibacteraceae bacterium
TAAATTTTATGTTTACAAAAAGAATTTCTTTAATTTTTTATAGAATTTTAGTAATCTTAAAAATTATTAATCAAATAAATATTTTATACGTTTCTCAAAAAAAAGTTTTTTCTAGATATAGTAAATATTATAATAAAAAAAGTTTTTTTCCTAAAAGATATGGAAGGATTTTAAAAACAAATATTAAAGAACCTTTTTTAAAAAAAATTAAAAAAGAAAAAAATAAGTATATAACATTTATTGACTCAAATATTCTTCACCCTGATTATATTAAAAGAGGTCAGAAATTAAATGAAAAGCTTTTAAAAAATTATTTTTATTTTTTAAATAATTATCTCACAATATTACAAAAAATTTTTAAAAAGAAAGTTGTAATTTGTTTACATCCCTCTTCAAATATTAAGTTATATAAAAAAGAATTAAACAGATTTAAAATGTACAAATATCAAACAGAAAAATATATTTTAAATTCTTATATTTTACTGTTCCATGATTCAAGTTCAATTTTTAGTGGAATTTTATTAAAAAAAAAAATAATCAATTTAAAATCTAATACTATGGGATCGCACGCAAACAGAAGAGCTGAATTTTATACCAAAAAAATGAAATTTGTTTGTCATAATATTGAAAAAAAAATATTAATTAATAAGAAAAAGTTAACTGCAAATTTAAACAATAATTTAAAGAAATATGAATTATTTTTAAATAAATTTTATTTTTATAAAAATAATTCTCTTTCAATAGAAAAATTAATAGATAGAGAAATCAAAAAATTAATTTGATTTTTTATTTCTATATTTTAAATTTTTTTGAAATAAAATCTGCAAATTCAAAATCAATTGGTCTGTCAATATTAATTGCCTCAATATCATTTACAATTACTCCATAAGGAGACTCTCCAAAACAAAAACTTTTCTTACTTTTGTTAAATGTTTGCAATAAATCATATGATCTTCCATATATAGCACCTGACGTGCAATATAATTCTGGTAAGTCTTGTCTAGACATAAATTTTTCAACATTTACATTTTTAATAAAACTATTAAATGTTTTTGATTTAGTCTTAAGTTTTTTCGCCCTATAAGGATGCTCATGTTCAATTCTTTTTAAAGTGACAGCACAATTAGATATATTTTTTTCTAATACATGAATTATTTTCTCAACAGTCTTTTTTTTTATAAAAGGACATGTGGGGGCTACTTGTAGTATAAAATCTGGAAAATAACCTTGATTTTTTATGGATTTTGAAACATGCTGAACCACTTCAGTCAAAGTAGCACTATCAGAGGATAGCTTTTGAGACCTATGAATAATTTCAATTTTAGGAAAAAATTGTTTAACTATTTTTTTTATCTTTTTATCTTCTGTGGAAACAATTATTCGATCAATTTTTTTGATTTTTTTTAAAGTATTAATAACAAAATAAATTAAAGGTTTTCCATTGAGTTTTTTTATATTTTTATAGGGAATACCTTTTGACCCACCTCTTGCGGGCACTATTGCAACAATTTTTTTTTTTTTCATAAAAAATTTATTTTAATATATTCTGTTTATATTCAATTGAATTTATTGGATTTTTTATTTCGTAGATTCCTAATTTTTCGGAAAACAAATCTTTCTCTCTAATATTTTTGGCATAAGTAACTGAACAAAGACCAAATAAACTCATTATTAAATAATTCTCTTTTAAATTACTTGGAATAAAACCATTAAATAATAAATTCATCTTATTAGATTTTTCTTTTAACCAAACTGTTCTTTTTTCTGGCTTACCGGCTATTATGGTCTCAAAACCATTTTTAATTAAAGACTGGATCATTTTATCGATTAATCCTTTGGGTCTATACGGATAATTTTCTAATAAACAAACAATACAATCAAAATATTTATCTTTTTTCTCCAAATAATCCACGCTAAATTTCAAAACATCTATCACACTAATATAATCTTCAGATAAACTTTTAGGTCTTTGAATAATTGATATTTTCCTATCTCTCTTATATTTATTTTTAGCATTTGTATTATCAGCTGCTATAAAAATTTCTGAAACCAATTTTGATTCTTTTGCGGATTTAATTGTAAAATCTAAAAGACTCTTATTTTTAAATTTTCTTGAACCAATTGAAGGAATTATTACTGCAACTTTAAGTCCTTTTGAATTTATCAAAGATTTTTTACTTTTAGTTTTTGAATTGAATTCCTCTAAAATCTTTACTACATTTTCTGCCCTATTCTTATCTAAACTATGATGAATTCCGTGATAATGATAAACACTTGCCTCTGGCTCGTAGATTATTTGTAATTTTTTTTTTATGACTTGGTAGCCCCATACCCTATCTTCTATATTTGTAACCTTTTCATTAAATGGAAATTTTTTCCAAGTTGATCGTAAAAATGCACTATTGGCATTGTGAAAAAATGGATCTTTAATTTGTACTTTTTTATCTAATCCAAAAACAGTTATTAAATCTCTTTTGTCAAAATCAGAACTATAAGACAAAGGTTCTTGTCTACCATATACTCCTGCAACTTTATTATCTGATAAATGTTTTATAAGATTTTTTAACCATGAATTATTAACTGGAATACAGTGAGCTGATAGACATACTATTATCTTTCCTCTTGATTTTTTTATCCCTTGATTAATTGCTTTTCCTGGTAAAAAATTTTTAATAAATACTGTTTTAACATTATATTTTTTTATCTTTTGAATTGTTTTATCTTTAGAGTAATTATCAACTATAATAATTTCAAAATTTTTATAGGATTGCTTACTTAAGGCATTTAGACACAAAGAAATCCATTTTTCCTCATTTTTTGTTCTAATAATTATAGAAACTAGTGGATTTTCTTTTAAGGTGTTATTCATTATGTAACTTATACTTAATCTTTCAAATTTTTATACGATATTTATTAATTATATTATCATTAAGTTCAATCCCCAAACCGCTCCAAGAATTATGTGTAAATAACCCTTTTTTAATTTTAATAGTATTATCAGGTATTATCTTTGAAAAAGGATTGTAAGTTATATTGTATTCTATTAGCTCACAACCTAATGCTTTAGAGACATGAAAATTTGATAACATACTAATTGGATTGGCCCAATTATGCAAAATAATATTTTGAGTATAATTTTTAAAATTTTTTTTAATATCCATCAATTCAGAAATTGATATCAAATTACTATCTGGTTGAATAATATTACAAGACGATTTCCATTGTCTCAATTTTTTTATTGATGAAATTGTTTCGCCTGTAGCAATATTTATTTTAGAATTTTTCGTTAGTCTTTTATATAACTCAATATTTCTTTTCATCGGTTCTTCCATAAAAAAAAAGTTTAATTCAGACATACAATCTGAAATATATTTAAATTGTTTAATACTTTTTATTCTACATCCAAAATCTACCATTAAATTAAAGTCATCACCGACTGATTTTCGTATTTTATAAAAAAATTTCAAAAATTTATTTGTGTTAAAATCTGGGGGATATTTATTTCTTAAAAAGTGGGATTGGTTTTTTTTTGAAATACTTGGTCTAAACTTATAACCATAAAATCCAAGATTTTTAAATTTTAATGCTTCATTGATTAAATAATCATAATTTTGATAATCAAATATCATTCCACCGCTTGCGTATAACTTAAGGTTTTTATTTTTTTTTTTTCTTTTTGAAAGAATTTTGAATAAAGGCTTTTCTTCAATTTTAGCTTTAATATCCCATATGGCTTGATCTAAACCAGCGATTATTGGTCTTAGAATGATTTCATTTTTCTTAAAAAAATCAAACTTTTTAAAAAAGTTAATATTAATAATTTCAATTTTTTTATTTATTACTACAGGAAAAAGATATTTTTTAAAAACCTTTAGTGTATTTTTAATATTTCCACCATAAGGACTTGGTTCACCAAAACCATAAATTCCAATGTTTGTCTTCACTTTAAAAAAAACAAAACCAGTTAATACATAACCAGCTACAGGAAATTTAAATTTTTTTTGTATCGAATTTTTAAATAAATATATCTCAATATCCTTTATTTTTATTTCCATTTAAAAATTATTATTTTTAATAAAATTTATTTTTTTTTTATTAAATCTTTTAAAAGCTTTTGATAGGATTTTTTTTTGTGAAATATTTAAATTACAACCTGGCATTTTTACATACCCCTGTAAACTTGTAAACTTCACTATTTTCATCAAATATTTATATCCCGCATAACCTGTCAAAATTATTGCATTTTTAATACTGCTTTCTATTTTAACCATTTCTTTCGGCAATTTATCTTTCTTATTTTTAATTAGTTTAATAAATATTTGATCCCATTCGGGATCAAACCATGAAAAATTACTATGTCGAGATTTTACACCATATTTTGATGTAGTTATAAAATCTTCCTTACTAAATCCATCATAACAAATTTTTCTTTTTTTCAACCCATACCTAACAAAATGTTTTTTTCTAATATTTATAGAATTATTATGTTCTTTAAGACCCACTATATTTTTAATTTTTAAAATTTTGTCCAAAGCTTTAATACTGAGTGTTTTTCCAAAACTAAATTCCTTTAAATGAAACAATATTGGAACTTTTATTTTGTTGGAAAAAGTTTTCATATACTCAACATAATATTCATCATGTCGATTAGGTGAATATTCTGAATTTTTAAAACGATTGCTATAAAAATATTGTTTTCCTTTAATATGTATCGGCTCAACAACCATAAAATCACATCCAATTTTTTCTAATTTTTTTGCCTCAAAAATTTGATCCTCTATGCTAGTAAAACCTAATGGTTGTAATATTAGTTTTGCTTTAGGTCTAATAATTTTTGCAACATAATTAGCTAGTTTTATTCTTTCAGATAAACTTAATCTTTCCAACTCACTAGCTGATTGACCTAGGTAAAAAAGATTTACGTTTTTTTTTTTAAGTAAGTGTATATGTTTTTTAATTGCATTAAAATTGATTGTTAAATCTTTATTAAATTGTGTTGGAATAGGTACAATAGTATTAAAGTTGAAAATATCTAATATTTTTTTTTTCATCTTAATTATTTTTGGATTGTTTCACAAATTTTATATATATCAATTAAATCATTGATATTAGTCATATAATTTGATTTTTTATTTTTTAAAACACATGAGTTAATAAAATCATGATACATTAATTTAAAACCTGGCTTAAATATTTTATTTACATCTAAACTTTTAGATATAGGAATATATAGATTCTGATTATTTTTTTTTATAATTCTAATTTTTTCATATACTTTCAGTCTTTCAACTGGCGATAAAACAAAAGTTTTCTTTTTAGAATAAAATGAAATATTTATATTCATTGGATTATTAGGCAATATATTAATAATTAAAGGAATTTTTTTATTTTTAATATTTACTTCAAATGCAACTAAATTACTAGATAAAATATTTTTCTTAGAATAATTAAATTTTTTACTTAAATTAATTTTTGCATTACTATTTTTCAACACGTTATAAATAAGTGTTATCCAATGTGAGGTTATGTATTTAGTCAAATGATTTTTTATTTTAATACCCCTCTTGTTTATAATTGACTGATAACTTTCAGGTAAATAAGCATAAATTGCCTCTAAACTTTCTTTTTTAATTTCCCTAATTAAATATGGAATAAAATCGTAATAATTTCTATTATAAGCAATTGATATTCTATTAAGTTCGCTTGATTTTAATTTAGATTTTAATTTTATCAGATCTTTAGAGGTAATAATTATAGATTTTTCAATCAATATTGAAATGTTATTTTTAATTGCTATTGATAAGTTTTTTTTTAGAGTATTCCAGGTTGAACATATAATCCAGGCATCTACTCTTGGATAAGAATTAATAGCTTTATTAAAACTTAAATAATGGTGTTTAATTCTATTTTTTTTACAAAAAATAATATTTTTTTTAGATTTCGTTTTAGTAACAATCTTAAGGACTTTATGGTTAAAAAATTTAATTACTTTGATATAATCTTCCGAAATATTTCCAGAACCAACAATACCTATCTTTATATTTTTATCTATTTTTGAAGATATTTTTTCCATCTATCAAATGCTTGTTTGCCATTTAATAAACCATTTACATCACATACACTACATGGTTTATCATTCCGATCGCTTTTCATAAGCTTTTTTCTTAATTCTACAAATTTTTTATTTGACCATATTTCTAGGAGTGAACTTTTTGATAAATTTCCCATCGGCTTCTCCTTTTTCCAATCATTGGAGCACATTAAAACATCTCCATTATGATCTATCAAAACTTTATAAAAAGGATAGTAACAAGGTTGTCTTAATGGCTCACTTAATGGTTTTAGTTCGAATTTTTCATTTTTCAAATTAACGGATCCAGCCCTATTAGAAATAGTTATACCATAACTTTGATCAGGTCCTAAATATCTTTTTCTTATAATATATTGTTCATCAGATAATTTGAGCTCTTCTTTAATATCTTCAAATATTTTTATCTGATGTGGGCCGTCGTACATGCTTATTTTGATTGTATCTAAACCACAATCAAATAATTTTTTTAATCTAATTTTTCCATTTTTAGCTAATAATGGATCTCCATTACTTACTACTTCAATTGTGAGCTTTTTTAATTTGCTTTTTAACTTTAAGATATATTCATCTAAATTTTTAGATAATAATGGTTCACAAAATCCCGAAAAAGCTATTCTTCCATCAAAATTTATCGAAACTAAGTCATTTATCAGATCATCAAATAATTGCATATTTAAGGAGTCTAAAATATTTGGATAATCCTCTTTAACTACTCTTGGGCAAAAATGGCATCTTCTATTACATGCGCCATTTATACTTATCTCAACAGATGAAAATGGGGGTACACCACCTGATAAATTTTTAGCTTTTTCAAGATGTTTGTTCAAAAAATTATCAATTCTACTTATATTAATATCGGTAAATAATTTTTTTTTCATATCAAAGATTTAATCAACACGTTTTATAAATATATTTAAGACTTCTCTCGCACTACCTTCTTTTAAATTAATATTATCAACAGAATGCCAAGATCTATCACTTTTAATAAATCCGACCATTTTATTCTTAGTAAATATAGATTTATGCCAAATATAATTATCATTAATAAAATCATTATAATTTTCATCTCTAACGTGTAGATTTTTCCAATTTAACCATTTGGAAAAATTTTGTTTTATATCCCAAAAATTTGTATTACCACCTTCTTTTTCAGTCCAATTATCATTTGCAAAATAATAAATCATTGAAAATAGCTTTGAAGACGCATCTGTATGTGGCATTACTTTTTTATTTTTTGTTATTCTAGAAAAATTAAATAATATGTCTACTTTTCTAAAAAATAATTTTTTAATTATAGACTTTGGCTCTTTCAATGTCCAAATTTTAAGTGCTTTTAATCCCCTTGATTTTAAACTAGGTATTAAAGAAAAAAAGTATGCTGATTTAATAAAATCCTCACTTTTGATATTTTCATAAAAATACTTCCAAGATGAATTTTTTTCGATAAATTTTTTAAATTCAGGGTCTTGACAAGTAAATATGTCTTTTGAACTAGATTTTATATTATCAGTAAAATAACTTTTATTTGGAAAATCTTTTTTTAAGTTGAAATATAAATCATCTGAGCAAAAATTATTTATTTCAAAAACTGTAAATGGTTTTGATTTGTAAAAATCTGTTTTATTTAATTTAAATTTCATTTTTCCTTTAAGAAAATATAGTTTCTATTATTACCACTAGGCCCATCTTTAAGAAAATAACCATTTTTTTTCAAATAATCTTTATAAAAGTTTTTTTGCTCCTCATACATAAATTCAATTAAAATAGATTTTAAAGTATTTCCTTTAATGACAGTATCTAAACCTGAGATGACTTTTTCCTCCAAACCATCTACATCAATCTTAATATAATTAGGTTGTGGAATTTTTTTATTAAGAATGAGGTTGTCAATTGAGTCTGCACAAACTGCATAATTTAATTTTTTGTTATCTTTATTGCCAAATTTATGTCCTGATGATGCTGCCTCAAAATTTTTACTTAAATTAAAAAAATTACAATTTGCCTGGTCTGTAAGTGGAACTAGCATGGGTATAACATTGGCTTTATTAACTTGAATTGCATTAAATAGATCTATAAAGGAATTTGGTTCTGGTTCAAAAGCGTAAACTTCTACTTTTTTTTTTAAAGCTGCGTAAATAGAAAAAACTCCTATATTTGCTCCTATATCGAAAAAAATAGAATTTTTTTCAAATGTTTCTATCCAATCAATTGTATTCTTTTCTTTTCCATTTCTCTCAAAAACTTTCCATCTACGATAAGTAATATCATTTTTGGGAATAAAAAAAATTTTAATACCTTGAAATTCAATATTGTAAACCTTTTTAAATTGATCAGGAAAAACTTTAATTTTTGAAGTTATTAAATTAATCAAATTTACTAATAATTGTTTTATCTTTTTTTTAATCATTTTGTATTACTATTTATTTTGCATAATCTTCAAAGAAATCAAACTGTAAATATAAATTTATCAATCTTCAATGTTGAAAATAATATATTTCACTATTTTAACTGAATTTTTATATAATTTTTTATTATAACGAATTTAACTATTAATTTTATAAAAATTAACATAATTTTTTTTAACTTTTTGATAGTTGAAGTAATCAATTAAATACTTATTTATAAATTTTCTTTTTTCATGAATGTCATTATTTTGTTTTTTTTTAATTAAATAATCTATTTCAGAAAATTTTTTAGCTTTTAAAATCAATCGGTATTTATAAATACCTGATGTATGTAAAGTGCTATTTAAATATTCTAGTAAAATTATTTTTTTATTTTTAATTGCTGCTTCAACCAGTACCGAAGAGGATCTAGCTGTTATTATAACATCACACCAATCTATTAACTGCGAAGTAGTAAATTCATCATTATTAAATTTTGCACATTTAAGGGGATTTATATCTCTCGGTTTTTCTCTGCTCTTAACTAAGTAATCTTTATTGCTAGATAAGATTTCAACTAACTTATTGACATGGTGTCTTTCTGTAGAGGAAAATTTTTTTAATAAGGCTATTTTAGTTTTACGTGTTTTTTTTGCTTTTTTTGAATAAAAAAATTTAAGATTTTTAAACCATATATCTGAATATCTTAATGACCCAAAATATTTTATTTGTCCAAATTTAATTTCATTCTTTTTTTCTCCTCTAGCTTTATTTTGTGCAATATAATAATCACAATATTTTAGTTTATCTTTACTCAATTTTCTTCCTTTAATAGTTCTTAAACCTGACGACATATTAATTACTTTGATGTTATGTTTTTTTGCAATTTTGTAAAAAATCGATGCAATCATTGAAGGTGCACTTTCTTCAAACGTAATTGTTTTAATTTTATTTAATATTAATAATTTCTCTATTTTTTTTTCTGAAGAAAAAAAACAAGATTTATAAACATAACGCCATATAAAATTGAGTTTACCTAAAATTTTACAAGGTAAAAAAAGAATTAGTTTTAAGATTATAAATGGAATTAATTTTGAAAATTCTAATGGTAAATAGTCATGATATATCGATCCTTTATCTATAATATCATTCACTAATCTATTTTTTTTATAATTCTGGATTGGATTAATATTACAAATTATAGTTTTTTTTGGATTAATTGTTTTTATTATAGGAACAAGGTTATCTATACTTATATATAAATCAAACAAAAATAAATGCATTCAATTTAACAATAGTTAAAAATTTCTTTATTCATTTTTCTAATGGTTACAATATTTTTTTATTAAATAAAATCTTGGCAAGTTTATGCATATCTTTCATTAAAAGATTAAATTCTTTATAATCTATTGGTTGAAGCGGGTCTACGGCAGAATTTCTTGGATCAGGATGAACCTCCAACATTATTCCCTGTGCTCCTCCAGCAATAGCTGCTAGTGACATTGCTTTTATCCAAGGACGCCAAAAAGTGGCATGAGAAGGATCTACAACAATTGGTAAATGTGTTATTTCTTGAGCAGCAGGAATTACTTGTAAATCTAATAAAAATCTGGATGTGGCTCTGTGCGTATGTGGTGTCGACACTCCTCTTTCACATAAAATAATTTTTTTATTTCCTTCTACTAAAGCATATTCAGCTGCTCCAAGCCAATCTCTCAATGAAGCACCATAATGTCTTTTTATCATCAGAGGCTTTTGTGTTTTTGCGCATGCAGTGATGAGAGGATAATTCTGCATATTCCTAGAACCTATTTGTAAAATATCGGCTACTTCACAAATTAAGGGTAAGAATTTTTCTTCCATAACCTCCGTTATTATAGGAATATCAAATTTTTCCTTTGCTAAACCTAACCATTTTATTCCATCTTCTCTTGTTTCAGTATATTTTTTATTCCTGTAAGGAAATGTTAGAGGTTTAAAAGCACCACCTCTTAAAAAATGTGCACCAATAGATTTAACATTTTTAGCTACGTCAAAAATTAGATTTTTACTTTCTACCATGTTTGGTCCAGCAAAAATTGGTATAGAATTACCTCCAAACTCTACTCCTGAAATTTTAAACTTACTTTTGTGCTTTGAATTTTTTTTTGCTGCTAGGGGAAATTTTGTCTTAATATCCTCTAGAGATATATCTTTTCCGGGAAACTTATTGTTCATTTTTTTTCATATATCTGTTGATTTTATCAAATTTTTTATTGTTTACTATGCAAAATGCTTCTACAGCTTGTTCAAAATTCATCTGTATACCATTTAATATTTTGTGTCTATAGATTTTAGCTAATTTTAATAACTTAGTATTGAGTGGATTATATATAATATCAAAGTAATCGCTATTTGGATTATTTTTAAGAAATGTTCTAAATTCTGAAGAGCTTTTATTTATTAAAATTTTATTTTTTTTTAAAAAAAGTTTTTTATTTAAAGTTCTTACTCCTTTTATACCTCTTAAATTAGAAACGGGTAAAAAATACCTTAAGTTAAAAAAAAGATTCTTTCTATAAATCCAAGAGTTAAAGCCAATACTTGAGCTATTAATAACAAGATCTATATTATTCAATTTTAAAATATTTTTGTCGTCTATAACTTTAAATTTCTTTATCTTTAATTTATTAATGAAATTTGATAATTTTTTTTTATCTCTATTAAAAAAATAAAAAAAGGAATTTTTAAATTTTTTAATTGTGGCTAAAATTACAGCTTTACCGGCTCCTCCACATCCTAAAATCAGGATTTTTTTTTTATTTTTATAAAAATCCAAAGATTTTAGTATTCCATTATAATCAGTATTAAAACCATAAAGTTTTTTATTAACTTTTTTAATAGTATTAATTGAACCAATTAATTTTGCTTCAACAGAAATAAAATCTAAATATTTTATTATTAACTCCTTATAAGGTGCAGTAACAGCAGATCCAATAAACAAATCATCCGATCTTAAATAGTTGATTAAATACTTCAATTTTTTTTTTTTAACATCTGCAGGATACATTCTAGTTTGATCCTTTAATTTTTTATATACCCTGTTCCATAATTTTGGTGATCTTGCCCCATTAGATGGTGTTTCTCCAATAATGAGTGCATATTTTTTATTATTGTTATAGAATCTGTTTGATATGAATTTATTTAAATTTTCTTTATGATTGTTCATTTACCAAGTTTAGAAATTATTTTTTTTTCTTTAAAATAAACCCATCTTCTTTCATCAAAACTTTTATACATCATATTTACCAACTTTATTGTACTTAAGGTTTGGTAAGCTTTTAAAGGTTTTGTTTTTTTTTTAAATTCATAATCAATAATTTCTTGAAAAACTTTTCTGTGAGATAAACCGTAACCACTTGGAACTTTTTCTGAAAAATTTCTAAGAATATTAGATTTTGAAATTTTTTTTTTAATCAACTTATCAACTGAAACTGTATTACAACATAATCCAGCTAAATTTATGATTTTCTCTTTACAATAAATTTTTATTGAAGCTTCAAAATCTCTTGGTCTAAATGCTGTAGACATATTCACAGTACAACTTAAACCTTTTTTTTTAAAACTAATTAAAGAAGTATGAGTATCTTCAGCCTGTAATTTATTAACCTTATTAGAAATTAAACTTATACATTTATTTGGATCTCCAAATAAATAAATCAATAAATCAACATAGTGAATTCCTTGTTGGGCCAGCACTCCTCCATCCAATTTCCAATTGCCATGCCAATCTTGATAATAAGATTGTGGTCTTGACCAAATTAAAGATAAATCTACAAAAATAATATTTTCTTTTTCGATTTTCTTTTTTACGTACTGTACGGATTTGTTTAATCTATTTTGAAAAATTGTATAAAATTTTAACTTCTTTTTTTTTGCTATTTTATTTAAAATTTCTAATTCATTAACTTTAAGAACTGGAGGTTTTTCGACTATTACATTTCTTCCAAAAGAAAAACATTTCAAAATATGTTTATAATGATTGCCTGACTCAGATGCAATATATACAAAATCACTTTTAATTTTTAAAAATTTATCTAAAGAATTTTCTGATGCACAATTAAAGAGTTTTTTAAACTTATTTTTTTTATTTTTATTTATATCGAAAATTGCTTTTACATAACCATTCTTTATTTCATTCTTAAACATATGAAAAACTCTTTTATCAACAACCCTACCTAATCCTAAAATTGAAAAAGAAATTTTTTTCATTAATTACCTATTTCAACCTATAAAGTTTCTCTGCAAATTTCCAATCCTCTATAGTATTTATGTCCACAGCCTTATGCTTTTTTAATTGGTAAATTGTACTTTTGTTACTTAGAGTATTTTTAGAACACCATATTTTTGATGAACCCCAGTAAAATTGTCCTGCATCATGATAAAAATCTTTAAAATCTTGTGAATTTTTATAAAATTTTTTCTTATTAAATAATTTAATCTCATTATTTTTTAAATTGAATGATCTCTCAATTTGAGTCGAATATTTTTGAGCTGACATAACAAATGACCATTTAGAATTCTTAATAAGTCTATATGATTTGATTAAATCTTTAGGTTTAATCAATATTGATGTAGGATAAATACAACATACATAATTAAATTGTATATTTTTCTTTTTAAACCAATTTAAGGCATGCTTTATTACTACTTGTGTTGAAGCTTTATCATTTGAAATTTTTTTTGGTCTTAAAAAAAAAACTTTTGCTCCAAACTTTTCTGAAATTTTTTTAATTTTTAAGGAGTCTGTTGAAACTACAACATAATTAAAAAGTTTTGTACTTAAAGCTTTTTTAATAGCATAACTTATTATTGGCTTTCCTAAAAAATTTTTAATATTTTTTTCTTTTATTCTTTTACTACCTTGCCTTGCGGGTATAATTGCAATGTTCATTATATATATTCTTTCATTTTTATTTTACACAAACAGCTACATACCAGTGAAGTTTAATATCTTTATAAACTTCAGATCTATCATATATCTCAACTTTAGAAAATTTAACTTTTAATTTTTGATAAAATTTTTTTTTATTATCAAAAAAACCTAAAAAACTATTTTGTCTAAAACCACCCCATTCCCAAACCCAATGATTATCTTTTTTTTTTATGCTGTTGGTTAATGCGTCATGTTTTTCAGATGGTGTTTCTATAATAGCAATACCACCTTTATTTAAAACTCTACTAAACTCATTAATGGCTTTATCAATACCTTTTAAATAGGAATAATGAATAGTATTAATTGAAATTAATAAATCAAAAAAATTTTTATCATATGGAATATCTTCATTATTGCCAAGTTTTAGTCTCTTAAAATTAATTTTAAAATTTAATAAATTTTTTGTACATAATTTTATTAAATTATCATTTATTTCAACTCCATACGGCTCCCAACCTTTATCTAAAAAAAATCTGATATTGTTTCCTGATAAACAGCCTATCTCACAAACTTTTATTTTTCTTTTTGTAAATAGTCTATTTGATAATTTTGAATATTTTTTTGAAGAACATAACTTTACAAGCATTTCATTAGGATAGGATGGTGGCCTTATAGATCCAAATTTTTTATCAAAAGCTTGATTTTGTCTCCAAATTTTCATTTATTTTAATGATTTCCATTTAATTGGTTTATCTTTACCTATATTAACTTTAGCTTTTTTTCCTAAAATCTTAAAGAAATATTTTGCATCCACACCAATCCTGGGTCTTAATGTTTTGATATTTTGTAAATTTATTTTTTCATTTTTCATTATTTTTTTTGATGAGAAAATTGATCTCCTATTTTGTATAGATTTTATCTCAGATTTAGTTGGCCCATAAAAAATATTACCTAGAGATTTCCAACAATCATTTGATTTATTTATTAAATCTTTAAATTCGTTAGGATTAGAGGAAAAAAAAGAGTCTATTCCAGTTTTTTTATCTATAGAAATATGTTTTTCAATAATTGATGCTCCTAAAGAAATTGCTGAAATTGAAGCTGTTGATCCTATTGAATGATCTGATAAACCAATTTCACAATCAAATTTTTTTCGCATATTTAAAATTGTTGTTAAATTGATATCTTTTAATGGAGACGGATAACTACTATTACATTTAAGTATTGCCAATTTTGAAACTAAATTATTTTTTTTACAAATTTTATATATATCTTTAATTTCTTTAAATGAAGCCATTCCAGATGAAATTATAATAGGTTTCTTTTTTTTACAGACTTCATTTATCAAATGAACATCATTATTTTCAAATGAAGCTATCTTATAGGCTGGAAAATTTATTTTTTCTAAAAAATCTAAAGATGATGTATCAAAAACAGAACTAAATAATATAATATTTTTTTTTTTTGCATATTTTTTTAGCTTTGGATACCATTCCCATGGAGTGTAAGCTTTAGTAAAAAGATCATATAAAGTTTTTTTGGACCATTTAGAATTAACATGTTTTACTAAATATCTACCTTTATTTGAATTTAAGGTCATTTTATCAGGTAAAAAAGTTTGGAGTTTAACAGCGTCAGCTCCTGCCCATTTAGCTGCATCAATTAGTTTTATAGCATTTGAAATTTTTCCGTTGTGATTACCACTTATTTCAGCAATAAAAAAAGGCTTATTATTTTTTCCAATACTTCTATTAGATATTTTCATTAATTAATTATTTTATTAATAAACCAATTATTAATTTTTTTCTTTTTTTGATTTTCAAAATCAATATCTAATAAACCACCTTTTCCATCAGAAATACCAATAATCTTTGTTGGATTCTTAATATTATTTACAACTATAGAATTTTTTTCAGCGATCTGGCCTCCTGCTACAATTTTTGTATTTTTATCCATGTATTCAATATCAAATGATTTTTGCAAATGTTTAATACTATCAATTTTTCTTAATATATCATGACATAAGGTTAATCCATAGTTTGGTTTAAATATTTTATCTAGATAAGAATTTTTTCTTTTAATTTCAGATACATCTCTTTTAAATATATTAACTAGCAAAATATCAAATTTGGTTTTTATTTTTTTCAAAAATATGTCAGATCTTTTTAAATTATCTTCAAATATAACAAGATTTTTTTTTTTTTTATTTCCTTTATAATTATTTTCCAAATATTTAAATTTCTCTACATTGGTAAAAATTCTTGAATAATTAAGTGTATTTATAAAATCAGATATTGCATCAATAAAAATCTTTTTTTCACTATAGCTAAAGATATTTAATCTTTTAAATCTGTTATCTTTTTCTAATTTTATTTTTTCATCCAAAAAAATAAAATAATCTGAAAAATTTCGAATTATCAGTCTATCTAAAATTTTGTTAGGGCTTTCTAAATGACCTAATATAATGTTATCAGTAGAATATATATTTTTAATTTTTAAATGATTTTTATTATTTCTACAAATAGTAATAGCCATTTCACTTTTCTTTTTGAATTTTTCTGAAATCAATATTTTTCTTAAGTCATTAATATTTTTGATCGAATTAACATTTATATACTCAATGTTATTATAAATATTTTGTAAATTTGTTTCTTTCTCTTTTTTTTTATTTTTAAATTTTAATCTAATATTTCTTTTAAACTTTTCATCTAAATTTGAATTCTTTTTAAATGATACATTTTGAAGAATTTTGCTTGTTTTGACGTTTAGTTTACCTGCTAAATCTTTTAATTCATTGAAATTACTACTATGAAAATAGCTTTTACCAATCAGTATTTCATTTTCATCAAAAGAATTCTTTTTATAAAGAGGATTTACAACTTTCTTTATTAAATTAAATAAAATACTTACATTAATATTTTTTCTTATTTTACCTTCTCTTTGAAGTATAGGAACTAACATTTCAGTTATAGCATTACCTGAACTTCTACCCATTCCCATTAATGATGAATCAATTAAAGTTGCACCTGCCTCAATAGCTGAGATACAATTTGCATTAGCTAGACCTAGATTATTATGACCATGAAAACCAATTCGAAAATTTTTATTTCTAATTTTCTTATTTATTGCTAGTACATATTCTTTTATATCGTTGGGCATCATACCACCAGCTGAATCCACTATGTAAACACCATCTGTTCCTTCTTGCTCAAAAATTCTTGATAAATTTGATATTTTTTTAGGTGAATAATTATAAGATTTTATAAAATTTATATAAACTTCTAATCCTAAATTTTTTGAATATCTAATTAAGTTTAAATCTTTTTTAAAAGTTTCTGGATTTACTCCAAATCTAATAAAATCAAGTCCTGCCTTAAAAGCAGAATTTATTTTATCTTTAGAGGCTAAATTTGAAAAACAAAATGAACCAACTTTATTTTGATTATTCTTTTTTGCTAAGTTTGCTGCTTCAATGTATTTTTCATCTGAACAAAATGATGAAAAAATTTTTTCACTAGCACCAAGACCAACGCCATGCCCTACTTCAACAAAATTTATTCCTGATTCATATAAAAGTTTTGAAATTAAAGATGTTTCAAAATCTGTAAAATTATAATTCAAAACATATGAACCATCTCTTAGTGTACAATCAAGAATCTCAGTCTTTTGTTTTCTACTCACAAACTATCTTTCAATATGTTGCTTTGATCTTTAATTTTTTTAATGTTATAGTCATTTGTTAACCATAAATTAACAATTTTTTTTTCTATATCATCTGAATTTGTAAATAAATTACTTTTATTTGAAAAAATTCTCCCTAAATTTGGGTAATAAGAAGATGCATCGTATCCTTTATCTCTAACATTTTTTAAAAATTTTTTTTTATTTTTTATTAGAAAAGAAAATCTCCAAGGAATCATTGTATTTTTGCTATGTAAAAATTTTACTCTTTGGTTGTTAAAAAACTTTCTGTAAAAATATAATAATTTTTTTCTTTTTTTATACTCATTATCAATTTTATTGATTGAGTCGAATATTCTATTAATTTTATTTCGATTAAATTTAATCAAATAAAGTTTTGATGCAAACTTATGTAAAATATTTTTATTCAATTTCTTTTTTTTTTCAACAACTTCATGGTACCATTTGAGATATTTCAATTTAGCTATTTCAGAAACTTTATTATTCCGAATTTTACTATTAAATTTATGAGCATAATTATAGAAATCATAGTTATTTGATAAGACAATGCCTCCATGATTTAAGTCAAAAATTTTTGAATACCCAAATGATAATATTATCATATCCCCAAAAACATCAGAATTATTATAATCTTTTTTATTAAAAAATGTTTGAGCTAAATCTTGTATAACAAGAATATCTTTGATATTTTTTAATTGAGATGTTTTAGCTTCTTTATTTCCAAATAAATTTACATAAAATATAGCTGCTATATCATTATTTTTTTTTATCTGTTTTTTTGTTTTTTCAATATCTAATAAACCATTTTTTTTTTCAACATCTATAAAAAGTAATTTAAAACCATTTACCAAAAAAATTATTGAAGGTGAAATACACATTGTTGATGGTAAGATTATTGTTCTTTTTTTAGTTTTTTTTTTTAGATAAGAAGCAATAGTCCAAATAGCAGAATTTGCTCTTCCAAAAAAATTTATTTTTGATTTAGATGAAATTTTACTTAATTTTGAAACAATTTTTTTTTCAATTAATTTATTTTTCATTTAAATAGAAATTGATAATTTCACTTATTGTAACAAATTTAATATTCTTTTTAAATTGTTTAGAAAATTTAAATATATTATTTATATTTTCTTCTAAAGCATTTAAATCATTAGATAGCAAAATCTTATTATTCTCATATTTATCAAAAAATTCATATGGATGACTTATTGTTATTAATAAGTCGTTATCTCTAATAAATTTCTCTAAACCATTATAAGTGATATTGCTCTTAAAAGCTAAATTCATATATCTCAATAAAGGTTTTTTATCATATGCACATTTTGTTTGGATTGTATTCATGGGTATCTCTAAAAAATTTTTTTTAACTTGATCTTCCTCTTGATAATCGTAATTAGATGGAAAATATGGAGAATTTTTTGCTCTCGACCAGTCAAAAAACTTTTCTCTATCTTTTCTTTGTCTTCCAGGTATACACGAACTATCTGCTTTTAAACCCAAAGTTTTTAAAAGACTCATTATATCATTATTCATATAAGCTTCGCCCATCCTAATACACTCTGGCTTAAAGTGATTTTTTTTTAAAAAATTAAAAATCTTTTCTATTTCATTTAGATAAAAACTTTTATTTTTTGGAAAGACCCATTTATCATTAATCTTTTCATAAATGTGGGAATGCCAATGTATTTCATTTTTTTTTGATTTTTCATTTTCCCAAAATTTTGAATAATTATTTAAAATCCAATCATAACTTCCTAATTCATCCTTAATTTGATTATCAACTCTCACGAACCAACTTATTGGTAATTTAATATTTAATTTATTTTCAAGTTTTAAAAGTTTGTCTGATATTTTATTCAATGAGTAATCAAGATTTTTAAATGAAACAGAAGTTTTATGATTTTCAACTAATGGATCGGCATCTGTATCAAAAGTTAAGCAGATTTTTAAATCACTCATATTGTATTTTTGTCTTAATTAAATTGTTGCTTTTTAAAACATCTTTATAAATATTTTTTGATGAATTTTCTAAGATAAAATGACCAATTCTATCTTGTCCATTTTTCAATGCAGAAACCTTTGAATCTTTCTTTTTATAAACTTGTAATTCTCTAAATGATGATAGTTTTTTTAATTTTTTTAAGTTAGTTATACCTTTAAAAATACCATCTTTGTTTGAAAATAAAAAACGAAGAAAAAAAATTCTATCATTTGGTTTATTAAATTCTATATCTAAATTCATAATTAGGTTAACTAAAATGTTATTAGTTGATTGTTGCATAATTTTACTTAAAATTTTTGAATAAACACTAAATCCAGCACCTCTAATTGCAAAATCAATTGGAACTATCCTGTTATTTCTAATCAAAAATTCAAAATGAATAGGCAAATTATTCATGTTAGTCTTTTTAATAAATTTATGAAAAAATTTATTTACTTGAGAGATAATATTACTGTTTTTATAATTAATAATTAAACTTATATCTAATAAATAAGGCAAATTAGAACGTTTCTTTTTTGAAAGACATCCTAAAATAAATTTATTATTATATATCCAGCCTTCAATCGCATATTCTGTTCCATGAATAAAATTTTCAATTAAAATTTTTTTATTTTTATAAAAAGATTTATTTTCTTTAAACAATTCTAAAAAATTTGAATAATTATTTGCAAAAAAAACACCTTTTGAACCACTTCCTACATTTGGCTTACATACAATTGGTTTTTTAAATTTATCAAATTTTTTTTTTGATATTTTATCAAAATTTTGAAAATAATTAAATTTTGGTTGAGATATTTTCATTTTTTTTTTAAAAAATTTTCTCAATTTAATTTTATCAGATATCAAATTTACGTCTTTTTTTTTGTAACCTTGTAATTTTAAATTTTCATTTAATTTAGATATTAAATTTAAAGGTGCGTCAGTAGAAAAAGCAAACAAATATTTAACTTTATTTTCTTTACAAATTTTTTGAATTTTTTTTATATTATTAAATGAAACATTAAAGAACTTATCTACACTTTTTTTTGAATAAGGACTATTTTTTTCATCAAAACCAATTATAAAAAAATTTCTTTTTTTTAGTTCTAAAATTCCAGATTTTTGATATTTTCCAAGACCAAAAACCGCTACTACTGAAGACATTAAGTTTATTTTATACTTTTAAACAAGTTTGTGATAATTTGGTCTTTCTTGTTAATCTTTCTCATTAATTTTATTGTTTCATTTGGGGCATTTTTTAATGCAATTCTTAATATATCCATCCAATTTACATTATTTTGTTTACGTGCTTTTTCAACTTTATTTAAAGCATTTAAATACTTTTTTATTTTTTTATTCTCTTTGAATTTTAAATTTTTATTTTGCATTGTTTATGTTTTGTATAACATCTAATTTTAGACATTCAAAGTCAAAGTCTACAATTATTTAAATCTTAAGTTTTAATATTTCATTTTTCTTTTCAAATTTTATCCATTTTTTTGTTTGATTTTTATTTTTTATAATCATCCAAGGATTTTTTGAAAATATTTTTTTTCCAATTTTGTTTAGACATCTTGCCTTTATAGACTCAAATTTAAAATCTTTATTGGTAGATTTACAAAAAGATTTTGAGTTTTCTATTTCTTTAATTAAAGGAAAATAATCATATTTTAAGGGTACATTTATCGATGAACAAAATTTAATTTCAGAACATTTACCAATTTTTTTTCCATTTTTTTTGATATCACAGAAAAACTTTTTACTATATCTCCATGGAACATTATAAATTTCTTCAAATCTATGTAAATAAGCACACCCTTTATTCCAAGGTAATCCTAAATTACATATTCTAGCATTTTTCTTTGAAAAAAATTCTAATATACTTTTTTTCCCCCAAGATGAAATTAATTTCAACTTTTTAATATTTGAGGTATTTCCATAGACTAAATAACTATGAATTGGTTGAAACGTTCTATAATAATTATTTTTCAACGCCGTTTTTGATAAAACGCCGTTGCTATCGTCTATACTTTTTTTAATGTCATAAAAACCATGCTTGTTATAAAACTTTCCAGTAAAAGATGGTAAAAAAAGCATTCTTTTTTTTCCAACCTTTTTTTCAATTAATTTCAGAATTTTATTAGAGAGCTGCTTAGTTGATTTTAGATTGAATTTTAAATTGTGAATAAATGAATAAATTCCACTATATAAAACTATTACTTCATCTTCATCTTTAATAACTTCATCCAAAGCAATTTTAAAATCCTTTTCTTCAATCACATTAATTGTCTAAACCTCCATCAATATTAATTGAAGATCCATTTACATAATCTGTTTTAATTAAAAAATCTATTGCAAATAAGATATTTTTTATATTTCCAGTTTTTTTGGATGGTACTTTTTCTAAAAGTTTTTTTCTAAACTCTTTATTAAGTTTTTTGAATAAGCCATGATTAAAATTACCTAATTTTAAAGTATTAAATGTTATATTAAATTTTCCATATTCTTTTGACATAACTTTCATCATGCTTAAAGTTGCATTCTTGCTCATAGAATACAAAATTGTACCCTTATCACCTAATACTCCGCCTGTAGAAGATACATTTATTATTCTGCCCCAATTATTTTTCATCATGAAAGGTATGACTTTGTTTATAATTTTGAGAAAAGCATTAACATTTACTTCCATTGTTTTTTTATAATCAGTTTCTTGGATATATAAAGATAGTTTATCAATTTTAATTGAGGCAAAGTTTAAAATTACTATTTTATATTTATTTAGATTTACTATTTTTGAGATTTGACTAATATCTTTAGTTTTTAGAAAATTTATTCTTTTTCTTATTGTATTATTTTTTTTTAAAATTTTATTTTTGTTATAAAAAGAAATAACCTTATATTTTCTTTTCAATAATTTTTCAAGTTCTTGGCCGATACCACCACTAGATCCAAAAAAAAGAATTAAGTTTTTTTTTACCATTTTATTTTTACAATGCCCCAAGATAATCCAACACCAAATCCACAAGCAATGATAATGTTGTTTTTTTTTAATTTTTTTTTATCAATACAATCTTTTAGAAGTAAAGGTATTGTTGAGGAGACAGTATTGCCATACTTATTGTAGTTTTCTAAAAAATAATTGTCATTAAATCTCAATTTTTCTTTTATTTTATCACATACATACTTACTAGCTTGATGAAGCGCTATGTATTTTATATTTCTTTCTCCTAGTTTATTTTTAAGTAAAAATTTTTTTATAAATTGAGGTATTTCTTTAATTGTAAAAATTGCAACCTTAGCACCATCCATAAACATATTTTTTGAATTTTCTTTTAATAACAGGCTTTGATACCCGCTTCCATCCACACCGAAATCGAATGCCTGAAATTGATTTTTTTTAGAAATTTTAACTAATGTTGCTGTAGAAGCATCAGAAAAAATTGGCTCACAACTTTTATTATTACTTTCTATATATTTTGTATAAGTGTCTGAACAAATAATAAGGCCATATTTTCTGTTATTATAAAGATTTTCTAATGATCTGGCTAATTTTAATGCATAAATATATCCCGAACAACCCATGTTAATATCAACTGCATAAATATCTTTTGGAAGATTTAATTCATTTTGAAGGATGCAAGACACAGATGGAAATTTATATGGTGAAGTTTGTGATACGAACAATAGAAAGCTTATTTTATTCCTCAATTTACTATTTAAGACTTTTTTTGCAGATTTAATAGATAAACTAATCACATTTTCATTTTTTGATGACAAATATCTCTTATTTATACCTGTGGCATGAATAATTTTTTTATATTTATCAAAATTTAAATTCTCAGATTTATATGGAAAGGAGGATTTAATTGAAACAATTTTTAACCCCATTTTAAATGCTTATTTATTTAGCTGTTTAATTATTTTTTTTATACTAGTCAATTTTGATATATCGCTTATTTTTTTAATTTTTTTACCATATACTTTATCTAGCTGAGTAATTATTTCCAAATGTTTTAAAGAGTCATAACCTTCTATTTCAGTAAAATCATCTTTTTTCAAAAGTTCATTTTTACTTATATTCAGAACTTTTGAGATCTTTGAAATAAATACATCTTCTGAGTTTTTAATTTTTTTTTTGGGCATAGTAAATATCTGTTTTAAAAGTTAATATACCATATTTATTTTCA
Source organism: uncultured Pelagibacteraceae bacterium (assembly GCA_902579985.1). GTDB lineage: Bacteria > Pseudomonadota > Alphaproteobacteria > Pelagibacterales > Pelagibacteraceae > Pelagibacter. The sequence goes on from CACHIV010000007.1 coordinate 23,261, forward strand.
AAATATATTATTTTCTTTTTTTTTAGTTTATTTAATAAATTTATATTTTTGTACATAGATTTAGGCAAAGGCCATGTTTTTGTTTTTATTAATTTAACTTTATTAAATTTTTTTTTTAAGACTGAAATTATTTTATTTTCTTGCGATAAAGATATTATTGGAAATAAAATTACGCCTTTTTTATTCAAATAAAATTCTGCTTTATTTAGAAATTTAATTACGTTTTTTGTGCCATCAATTCCTGCGTTATTTACGCAATTCTGATACCAAGGAGAAACTTTTGCAACCTGATCTGCAATCGCAGCAATATCTGAAACAATATAATCAAATTTATAATTCTTCCAGGGATGAAATATTTTCCCATTTTTAATTTCATAATTTACTTTAAATTTTTTACAATTTTGTATAGCATTTTTACAGGCTGATATAGAAATATCTGAAAAATATATTTTTCTTTTGAGATTTTTTATTTTTGATATAGAAATACCAACTATACCGTTCCCACAACCCAAATCTAAAATTGTTTTATTAGTTCTGATTATTTTAGTCGAAGCCTCGATTAAGAGATCAGAAGTTCCTGTGGGCACAAATACATTTTTATTTACAAGAGTTTTTAAGTTAGTTAATTTATTTTTCATTATTTAGTGTGAATAATTATTTTAATATATTGTAAATTTTTTATATAAATTTAAGAATAAAACTCAATAAACTAAATTATTTGATTTAAGTTTTAAAAAAATTTTTTTAGTTAAATTTACACTTAAATTAATTTTTTTTGAAATTTTTTCAATTGAATTGTTACCATCTGCATATTGAAGAAAATTCATATAATTTGTAGTAGTACTATTTTTTTCTTTAGTTGAAAGAGTTGGATACAACCCTCTTTTTCCCATATGAGGCTCACATAAAATTTTATTTTTTGGAATAATTTTATTCAGTAAAATCGTAATAGATTTTTTTACTACATTGTAACCACCTTTTACACCTCTCAAAGTAACAAGGTTAAAATTATCTAAAGAAGTATGGTACTCTGGAAATTCACCATATTTTGTTCTAAAAATAGATGTTATTTTAAGGTCAATACCTGGTGAATTAAATTGTCTTTCATCAGATGCTCTTTTTAAAAAAGAATAAATTTTATATTTCTTAATTTTAAGTTTTTTATATGCCTCGATAAGAGACTCATCAGACGGAGAATTTTCATATTTTGATAACATGCAAGAATGATTTCTTTCATCCCCAATACAACTTAGATTGTAACCTCCAATTACTCTATCTTTTAATTTGTTAAAGTTGAGATATATGTATGCTATAGATCCTATTGTTTCAGGTATAAAAATAAATCTTATAGATTTATTTAAATTTTTAATTTTTTTAAAATAATTAATTAAACTCATTGATACTATCGGGCCACTTAATTCATTATTAGCCATGGATGGATGACATATATAAGTAGAAACTAAAATTTCATCTGTAGAATTGCCTTTTAATAATAACTCTCCATAATTAAGAAAACCTTTATTATTAAATCTAGATTTTATTACAACTTTGAACTTGTCTTTTTTTTTATAATTATTTTTTAGTTTTTTAAGCTGATTATAGCTCATACAAAATCCCCATCTTTTTTTATAATAAGAAGTAATATAAGGGATTGCATTTGGTTGTTTTTTTAATGAAAATAAATTATTTATCAATTCATCTCTTTCCATTGTTATATTAATTGGTTTTGAATAACCAACA
>CACHIV010000007.1:27500-64665 GCA_902579985.1 uncultured Pelagibacteraceae bacterium
ATGGTAAGCTCATTCGTTTTCGGGTCTAATTTATAAAACTAATCGCCCTATTAAGACTCGCTTTCGCTACGCCTACACCTAGATGGCTTAAGCTTGCTTAATAAATTAAGTCACTGACCCATTATACAAAAGGTACGCCCTCACCCTAAAAAAGGCTCGGACTGATTGTAGGCATGCAGTTTCAGGTTCTATTTCACTCCCCTAATAGGGGTTCTTTTCACCTTTCCCTCGCGGTACTAGTTCACTATCGGTCACTGAAGAGTATTTAGGCTTAGAGGGTGGTCCCCCTATATTCGAGCAGGATTTCACGTGTCCCGCTTTACTCAAGAATTTTGTTAAACATTACTTATACGGGACTATCACCCTCTATGGTTAGCATTTCCAAACTATTCAAATTTTTTTAACAAAACTACTGGCCTCTTCCACGTTCGCTCGCCACTACTAACGGAATCTCAATTGATTTCTTTTCCTCTGGTTACTTAGATGTTTCAGTTCTCCAGGTTATCTCTTTAAACTTATTTATTCAGTTTAAAGTACCACATAAAGTGGTGGGTTTCCCCATTCGGAAATTTTCGGATCAAAACTTACATACAGCTCCCCGAAACTTATCGCAGTATATCACGTCCTTCATCTTCTTTCAGTGCCAAGGCATCCACTACACGCCCTTAAACGCTTGATTTATGCACAGAAAAAAATTCTGTGTTGAATCAAATTTTGTTGGAATGTTCTTAATATTTAGAACATTCTTGATTGTTCATCTATTCGAACAATCGGATATAGATATTGATATTAATTATTTTTATTTACAGTTTTTAAATAACTAAATGTTTCCTGGTGGAGGATAGCGGGATCGAACCGCTGACCTCCTGAATGCAAATCAGGCGCTCTCCCAGCTGAGCTAATCCCCCAGTTAAGTATGGTGGGCCGAGAAAGACTCGAACTTTCGACCCCACCCTTATCAAGGGTGTGCTCTAACCAACTGAGCTACCGGCCCTACAAGAAGGAAACATTACTTTAAGAAGAGAAATGAGGACGGTCAACATTGCCTATGTATATTATTTAGAATAAAACTTTACTTTTATTCATCCTTAGAAAGGAGGTAATCCAGCCGCAGGTTCCCCTACGGCTACCTTGTTACGACTTCACCCCAGTCGCTGACTATACCGTAGTCAAGGGTTTAAAACCTTGCCTTAAGGTAGAACCAACTCCCATGGTGTGACGGGCGGTGTGTACAAGACCCGGGAACGCATTCACCGTGGCACGCTGATCCACGATTACTAGTAATTCCAGCTTCATGCACTCGAGTTGCAGAGTGCAATCCGAACTGAGGCATTTTTTAGGGATTTGCTTAACGTTGCCGTTTCGCTTCCTGTTGTATATGCCATTGTAGCACGTGTGTAGCCCAACACGTAAGGGCCATGAGGACTTGACGTCATCCCCACCTTCCTCCAGCTTATCACTGGCAGTTCTTTCAGAGTGCCCAACTAAATGATGGCAACTAAAAGTGAGGGTTGCGCTCGTTGCGGGACTTAACCCAACATCTCACGACACGAGCTGACGACAGCCATGCAGCACCTGTGTTTCGTCCGGCCGAACCGAAAACTTTAATCTCTTAAAGTCGCGACGAACATGTCAAGTGTTGGTAAGGTTCTGCGCGTATCTTCGAATTAAACCACATGCTCCACTACTTGTGCGGGTCCCCGTCAATTCATTTGAGTTTTAACCTTGCGGTCGTACTCCCCAGGCGGTGTGTTTATCGCTTTTGCTGCGACACTGAAAATAAATTTCCAACGTCTAACACACATCGTTTACGGCATGGACTACGAGGGTATCTAATCCTCTTCGCTACCCATGCTTTCGTTCCTCAGTGTCAGTAATGATCCAGAAAGCTGCCTTCGCAATTGGTATTCTTTCTAATATCTACGAATTTCACCTCTACACTAGAAATTCTGCTTTCCTCTATCAAACTCTAGCTGAAAAGTTTTGATGGCAGTTCCAGAGTTAAGCTCTGGGATTTCACCACCAACTTTTTCAACCACCTACGAACTCTTTAAGCCCAGTAATTCCGAACTACGCTAGGTCCCTTCGTATTACCGCGGCTGCTGGCACGAAGTTAGCCGGACCTTCTTATTCGGGTACAGTCATTTTCTTCCCCGACGAAAGAGCTTTACAACCCAAGGGCCTTCTTCACTCACGCGGCATCGCTGCATCAGAGTTTCCTCCATTGTGCAAGATTCCCCACTGCTGCCTCCCGTAGGAGTTTGGGCCGTGTCTCAGTCCCAATGTGGCTGATCATCCTCTCAAATCAGCTATTGATCAAAGTCTTGGTAGGCCATTACCCCACCAACTAACTAATCAAGTGCGGGCTCATCCAATGGTGCATAAAGCTTTCTCCGTAAAGACTTATCCGGTATTAGCACAAGTTTCCTCGTGTTATTCCAGGCCAAAGGGAAGATACCCACATGTTACTCACCCGTCTGCCACTAAGTATTGCTACTTCGTTCGACTTGCATGTGTTAGGCGTGCCGCCAGCGTACGTTCTGAGCCATGATCAAACTCTCAAGTTTAAAAACGGCGCACACTAGCTTCTATATAAATTCTAAGAATAAAATTTATATAATTTTGAAGTGTGTACGACAAATTTTGGTAACCTTAACCGTCCACACTTCTCTTCTTAAATTTTTACTTTTAAAATAGCTAATTAGGCTAAAAAGCCCAATAATCCTCACTAATATATTGAATAAACAATAATTTTATAGAGAAAGTGTGCTGCTTATAAGCTAAAATGAAAGTAAATCAAGCATTTAGCTTTAAAAAAAGGATAAATATTCAAGTAAATACAAGGTTTTTTTTGATTTTTTCGTTTTACTAAATTAATAATTGAAAATTCCAGATGATATTTAGTTTAAATAAAAATATTAAAATAATTAAGAAAAATATTGAAATTTCATTAATTTTTTTACTGTTAATAATCACAGTTATAAGCACAACATTATATAATAGTTATAAAAAATTGATTAATGAAAATTATAAAGATGTAATAAATAATATTTATTTTCAAAAAAGTGTTAATGAAATTTTTAACAATTTAACTCCTAGATACAAAAATATAAATCACAGAGTTGCAGTTGGTGAAACATTTGACAAGATATTAAACTCTTATTTAGTTCCAAATAATGAAATAAAGAAGGTTAAAAAAAATTTAGTTTCCGAATATAACTTAAATAATCTTAAAACAAATTTAAATATCAAATTTACCATTGACCAATCAAATAACAAAAAAATTACTTCTTTCATGCTTCCAATTTCTAGAACAAAAAAAATTCAACTAACAAGAAATTTAGAAACAGATCTATTTGAAAAAAAAATAATAATTACAAACTTAATAAAAAAAAATATTTTCAAAGAAGGAAAAATTTTACAGAGTCTTTACAAAGCAGCAATCGATCTAGATATTAAACCAAACATAATTATTGAATTTGCAAGAATATATGGGTTTCAGGTTGATTTTCAAAGAGATATTAGAAAGAATGATAATTTTCAAATAATGTATGAAGTTTTTATAGATGAAAATGGTAAAATATTTGAAACAGGAAATATTATTTATGCAAATTTAAAATTAAGTGGAATAAATAATTCTTTATATTATTTTGATAAAAAAGGAAGTGAGGGTCACTATGATGAAAGTGGTAAGAGTATTAAAAAAGCTTTAATGAAAACACCAATTAATGGTGCGAGACTTTCCTCTTCTTTTGGCATGAGAAAACATCCTATAGACGGATATAATAAAATGCATAGAGGAACTGATTTTGCCGCTCCAATGGGTACGCCTATTATGGCATCAGGTGATGGCATAGTCACGAGAGCTAGATGGTGTGGAGGAGGAGGAAATTGTATTAAGATCAGACATAATTCAACTTATCAAACAATCTATGCACATATGAAAAATTTTGCTCGTGGTATAAAAGAAGGATCAAGAGTTAAACAAGGACAGATTATTGGTTATGTAGGATCAACAGGAAAATCTACTGGTCCACATTTACACTATGAAGTAATAGAAAATGGAAAAAAAATTAACTCACAAACTCTTAAACTGCCATCTGGAAAAATCCTCAAAGGTGAAGAACGAAAAATGTTTGAAGTTAATAGAATTAAATTAGATGTTTTAAAATCTGAGCTAATTATAGGTTTAAATTAACTTACAGCAGATTTTTTTTCTATAGTTTTTGAATTTTTTTCGTCTTCTTGCTCTTGAACATTTTCTTTAATCAATTGATTTTCATTTTTGACTTCAAGTTCAGCTGATTTGACCTGATTAACTGGAGATGAGTTTCCTCTTGCTATTTTTGCGTTTTCTTGTTCTTTTTGAATTCTAGTGAAATGATCAGCATGCTGAAAATAGCTCTCAGATAAAATTTTATCTCCATTTGCCAAAGCTTCTCTAGCTAGATCATTATATTTTTCGATTAATTTTAAAGCATTATGATTATTTCTACCTGGTGATCTTCTTTGAAAATTATCATTATTTGAAAATTTTGCACCATCATTATTCGTTCTAAATGACGATCTTCTATTGTTGTTTCTAAATGATGATCTTCTATTATTATTTCTAAATGTTACCATAGTGTTTAAATTTAAATTTTAGTACTAATTATACAACGATCATTATTTCCATAGTCTTTTATGACTTTGTTTATATAATAACCATTTTTTTCAAGTAAATTTTTCACTTTTTTTTTTTGGTTAAATCCTATTTCTAAAATAAATTTTCCTTTTTTTTTTATCAGAATATTAGCTCTATTAATAACTTTTCTGATTTCTGAAAACCCATCATATCCACCATTTAAGGCCAATTTTGGTTCAAAATTAACAATATCTTTATCCAAATATTTCAAATTTGACAATTTAATATAAGGAGGATTTGATACTATTAGATCATATTTCCCAAAAATAAAATTGTCAACACTAGAATGAAAAAACTTTACTCTATCAATCAAGTTAAGTTGTTTTGCATTGAATTTGCTTATATTTATACTTTCTTTAGATACGTCTATTCCTGTTCCATAAAAATTTGGTCTTTCTCTTAATATTGACAAAAGTATACATCCGCACCCAGTTCCTATATCTAAGACTTGCACTTGAGATTTTTTTAAATAGATTTTTAAAACTTGCTCAATTATTAATTCAGTATCTGGACGTGGAATTAATACATCCTTATTCACAAAAAAATTATCATTCCAGAATTCTTTTTTATTAGTTAAATAAGCAATTGGCTCTCCCTTCAGTCTTCTATTTATTAACCTATAAAATATTTCTAATTCATTAGTATTTAAATTTTTCTTAGGATTTAATATGATATACTTTTTATCTCTCTGAATTGAACTACACAATAATATTTCGCTATCAAGATGAGGATTGGATATTCTATTTTTTTGTAAAATACTTGTACCTTCATTTAAAATGTTTTCTATATTCATTTTAATTAAGATTACTTAATTTTTCTTCTTGTGCTTGTAAAGTTAAACTTTCCAACATTTCATCAAATGCTTCACCTTCTAAAAATGCTTCTAGTTTATGTAACGTTAAATTTATACGATGATCCGTTACCCTCCCTTGAGGAAAATTATATGTTCTAATTCTCTCAGATCTATCACCTGTTCCAATTTTATTTTTTCTATCTTTTGACCTTTCTCCTTCTATTCTTGATCTCTCTAATTCATAAAGTCTCGATCTTAAAATTAACATTCCTTTTGCTTTATTTTTATGCTGAGATTTTTGATCTTGTTGAGAGACAGATATTCCAGTTGGAATATGAGTAATTCTTACAGCACTATCAGTTGTATTTACAGATTGTCCACCTGGCCCCCCCGCTCTAAAAACATCAATTCTTAAATCTGAATCATTTATTTTTATATCAACATCTTCTGCTTCAGGTAATACAGCAACAGTAGCTGCAGAAGTATGAACTCTTCCTTGAGTTTCTGTGTCCGGAACTCTCTGAACTCGATGAACACCACTTTCATATTTCAAAGTTGAATAAATATTTTTTCCTCTAATTGTTGCAATGACTTCTTTAAGTCCACCTGCTTCACTCTGTGACATACTTATTAATTCTAAATCCCATTTTTTTTTATGACTCACTTTTTCATACATCTTAAAAAGGTCTGAAACAAACAAACTTGCTTCTAGCCCACCTGTACCAGCCCTAATTTCTATTATTGCATTCTTTTTATCGGCATCGTCTTTAGGCAATAAAAATAATTTCAATTTTTTTTCTATTTTTTGATTTTTAAGTTTGAGATTCTTTAATTCTGTTTCAGCCATTACTTTAAATTCATCATCACTTTTGGAGTCATCTATAATATTTTCTAAATCTTTTTTTTCATTTTCGAATGAATAGTATTTTTTAACATCATCTATAATATCATTTAAATCTGAATACTCTTTTGATTTTTCAGCAAAAAGTTTTTTATCTAATTCACCAGTTGACAATTCTTTCTCTAAAGTAGAATGTTTAGATATTAATTCTTCAATAGTTTTTAAGGGTATCATTGTAATTTTTTTTCAAGTTGAGCAGCTTTTTTTTCAACTTCACTTACAACCTTAGATATTATGTCCTCTGATAAAACTTTTTCAATTTGAACTCCAGATAAATAAAGCATATTATTGCCTTTTCCACCGCCTGTTATTCCTATGTCAGTCATTGCTGCTTCTCCAGGCCCGTTAACAACACATCCTATAATAGATAAAGTTAAAGGTGTTTTTATATGAGAAAGTCTATCTTCTAATATTTTAACAGTATCAATTACCTGAAAAGCTTGTCTTGCGCATGATGGACAAGATATAATTTTTACACCTCTATTCCTTAAATTTAATGACTTTAAAATTTCATTACCAATTGTGACCTCTTTAACTGGGTCATCAGATAAAGAAATTCTAATAGTATCACCAATCCCATCCAATAAAAGTGAGCCTAAGCCTATTGAAGATTTAATACTACCTGAAATAAAGCTTCCTGCTTCAGTAATTCCAAGGTGTAAAGGATAATCAGTGACTCTTGAAAGTTGCCTGTAAGCTTCGATAGATAAAAATACATCTGATGATTTAACGCTTATCTTAAAATTAAAAAAATTCTGATCTTCTAAAATCTTTATATTTCTTAAGGCACTTTCTACTAAAGCCTCTGGACAAGGCTCCTTATATTTTTCCAAAATATCTTTTTCAAGAGACCCTGAATTAACCCCAATTCTAATAGAGCATTTATTATCTTTTGCAGCTTGTAAAATGTCATGAATTTTTTTTTTATCTCCTATATTACCTGGATTTATTCTTAAACAGCTAGCACCACTTTCTGCAGCTTCAATCGCTCTTTTATAATGAAAATGAATATCCGCAATTACAGGTATATCAACATGTTTAATAATTTCTTTTAAAGCTTTTGATGATGATTCATCTGGGCAAGAAACTCTTACAAGGTCAGCTCCTTCACTTTGAATTTCATTAATTTGTTTTATTGTAGCTTTGACATCAGTAGTTAAAGTATTGGTCATAGATTGAACAGATATTGGATTATCTCCACCTACTTTTACTTTGCCTACATTAATAACTTTTGTTTTTTTTCTCTTAATATCTCTAAATGGTCTTATACTCATTTTTATTTATCTAGTTTAAATTCATTATGTAAAGCTGTTAATGCTTTCTTAGTATTTTTTTTATCAATTAAAACTGAAATTTTAATTTCTGAAGTAGAAATTACTTTTATATTAATTTTTTTATTTGCTAAAGTTTTAAACATTCTAAATGTTACACCAGGAGTTGTTATCATTCCTACGCCAATTATAGAAATCTTAGAAACTCCTTTCTCAAATATTAATTTTCTAAAATTAATATTTTTGTTATTTACAATTATTTTTTTTGTTTTATTTAGATCTTCGCTTTTAATTGTAAAAGTTAAATCAGTCTCTTTTCCGTTAGATGAAATATTTTGAACAACCATATCAACATTTATTGAATTAATTGATAATGGTTTAAAAATTGACGCTGCTACACCAGGTTTATCTTTAACACCAATAAGAGTTACTTTGGAATCATTATGAGTTGATGATATTCCAGTAATAATCTTGTTATTAATAATATTTGATCTTTTTGTTATTAAAGTTCCTGGTTTGTTTATAAATGATGATTTTACCTCGATATCAATTCTATTTAATCTTGCATCTTGAATTGAAACTGGTTGCATTACTTTGGCTCCTAATGATGCCATTTCTAACATCTCTTCATATGAAATTACTTTTATTTTTTTTGCTTTCTTTAATTTATTTGGATCAGTTGTATATACACCTTCAACATCTGTATAAATTATACATCTTTGTGCTTTAAAAAATTTTGCAAGTATAATAGCACTTGCATCTGAGCCACCTCTTCCTATTGTTGTTATTCTCTCTTCATTATTAATTCCTTGAAAACCAGTTATAATAGGTATTCCACCTTCTTTAAGATATTTAATAATTTTATTTTTATTAATTTGATAAATTCTTGAGTTTTTGTGTGAACCCTTTGTTATCATTGGTACTTGCCATGACATCCAAGATCTGGATTTTAGACCTTTATGAATCAAACTACCAGCGATTAATGAGCAAGCAACTTGTTCTCCAGAAGAAACAAGGACATCATGCTCTGCATCTGAAAAATTTTCACTTATATTTCTTGATTTTTTTATCAACTCATTTGTCACACCCTTCATTGCAGACGAAACAACAATTACTTTATATTTTTTTTTTCTGTAGTTTTTAATTATTTCAGTAATTTTTTTGATTTTTTTAATTGTTCCAACTGATGTTCCACCAAATTTTAATACTACAATTTTCATGATAATAATTCTCTAAATAATTAAAATATATTGATAAAATACATCTTGAATATAAAGTCAAATCACTAATGAAAAATAACACAATAAATAAAAAAGAAATAGAAAAATTTTCTAAAATTGCTGAGGAATGGTGGAATCCTGAGGGTAAGTTTAAACCTCTTCATAAATTCAACCCTATAAGAATTAAATATATTAAACAAAATATAATTAATAATTTTAAAATACCTGATTCTGATAAACCTTTAAAAAATATTAATTTACTAGATATTGGTTGTGGTGGTGGGTTGTTATCTGAGCCAATGTGCAGACTTGGAGCTAATGTAGTAGGAATAGATGCTTCAGAAAAAAATATTAACGTAGCAAAATTTCACGCAAAAAAAAATAAACTCAAAATAGATTATAAAATTGGCTCACCAGAAGAATTAAAGACAAAAATAAAATTTGATGTAATCCTTAATATGGAAATAGTTGAACATGTTGAGAACGTGAATTCTTTTATTGAAGAAAGTTCAAAATTATTAAAAAAAAATGGTTTAATGTTCACTGCAACATTAAATAAAACTTTAAAATCATATTTGTTTGCAATTATAGGTGCTGAATATATTTTAAAATGGTTGCCCATTGGAACTCATGATTGGGAAAAATTTGTTAAACCTAATGATTTGATAAATATTTCTAAAGAAAATAATTTAATTTTAAAAAAACTAGATGGAATGAAATTTAATATATTAAATAATGAATGGGAAGTTAGTAATGATACTTCAGTTAATTATATAGCTAAATTTGTAAAAAATTAATTCATGTTGTCTTTCACCCAAGGTATCATTTTGGTTTCAATTCCTTCTTCTTTTAATTCGTTTAAATCCTCTTTTGTGGCTTCTCCATAAATTCCTTTTGAATCTTTTTTATTTTGATAATGGATTGATCTTGCTTCATGAGCAAAATTCTCCCCAACGTATTTGAAGTTTTTTTTAATAAATTTTTGATAATCGGAAATAGCATTTTTAATTTTTTTATATTTTTTATTCTGAATACTAATTTCATCACTACTTTTTGATCTAAAAATACTTGGTGACATTAAGGTTTTTTCAATATTTAATGAATTACAGAAATGACAATTAAGAAATTTTTTTTTCTTTAATTTTTCATATTCTGTAGATGAAGAAAACCAACTATCAAAATAGGTTTCACAATTTTTACATTTAAGTTTATATTTTATCATCTTTAATAATTAAAAACTAACTTCTATAATCAGCATTTATTTCTATATACTTTTTAGTTAAGTCCATAGTGTATGCTGTAAAATTTTTTTTGCCAAGATTAAGATCGATATCAATATTGATATTTTTTTCTTCTTTCATATATACTTTTGCATCATCCTCAATATAGTTTTTTGATAATTGACCTTTTTCAATAATTTTCATAGGTCCAAGCTTGATAGATAGTTTATTAATCTCAATGTTAATATCTGTTTTTCCTATAGCCATTATTATTCTTCCCCAGTTCGGATCGTTACCAGCAACAGCAGTTTTAACTAAAGGTGAGTTTGCTATTGAAAAAGCAATTTTTTTAGCCCCCTCCTCTGTTTTAGATTTTAAAACGTTTATCGTAATAAATTTACTAGCACCTTCACCATCGGCTACTACCCTTTTTGCTAAATTTAATAAAACCAAATGCAAAGCTTCATCAAAACTTTTTATTTTTTTATCATTAATATTTTTAATATTTGTGTTATTTACTTTTCCTGTCGAAAAAATTGAAACCATATCATTTGTACTTGTGTCTCCATCACAAGTGATTGCATTAAAAGTTGTTTCAATATTTTTTTTTAGTAATTTATTTAGAATATCGTTAGAAAGATCTGCATCTGTAAAAACGTAACCTAAAGTAGTTGCCATATTTGGAAAAATCATTCCTGATCCTTTTGCAATACCATATATTTTAATTTTTTTATTTCCAATTTCACATTCTTCCATTGCTAGTTTTGGCTTTAGGTCAGTTGTCATTATTCCTAAAGCAGCCTTCATCCAAATATATTTATTTTGAATATAATTAATTTTATTTACTAATTCTGAAATATTCTCCTTAATTTTTTGTGTTGGGAATTTTTCTCCTATTGTACCTGTGCATCCAAAAATAATTTCATCTACTGACACCTTTGTAGGATGGGCTTCATCCTCAATTTGTTTTTTTGATAATTTTAGAGATATTTCTTCTGCAATTTCCTTTAAACCTTTATACCCATCTGGTCCAGTAAATGTGTTAGCATTTCTGGTATTAATTAAAAGAGATTTAATTTTTTTACTTTTTATATTACGGTTCCATTTTATATTTTCTGAAACTATTTTAGATTTTGTATAAACAGAGGCATAATTTGCCCCATCTCTGAAATAAAACATAACTACATCATCTCTTGGTTTTTCATACAAATTTGCACTAATAGTGGATATTGAAACTCCTTCTATATGGTCTAAATCTTGAAAGTCATTCATTTTCGACTTTAAAGCTTGAGAATTTATAAAGTTTTTAAAATTTATAGGCATATATTTAAAATATTCATTTAATGATTATATTAAAAGTTATAACTAATTATATATCAAAAAATTAAATGCTTAATCCTTTAAATTTTATATCAAAATTCATTAAATCAAGTAATCAAAAAGAACTTGATCGTATTTCTAAGATTGTTGAAAAAGTTAACTTTTTCGAAAATTCCTTTACAAAGATATCAAATGAAGAATTTCCAATAAAAACCTCAGAATTTAAAAAAAGACTTAATAAAGGAGAAGATATCAATAATTTATTACCTGAGGCTTTTGCACTAGTAAGAGAAGCTTCTATAAGAACAAGAAATGAAAGACACTTTGATGTTCAAATAATTGGAGGAGTAGTTCTTCATGAAGGAAAAATTGCTGAGATGAAAACTGGTGAAGGTAAAACACTAACCATTTGTCTTGCAGCTTATCTTAATGCCCTTGGTGGAAAAGGTGTTCATATTGTTACTGTTAATGATTATTTAGCTAAGAGGGACGCCCAAGAAATGGGAAAAATTTATAAATTCTTAGGATTAACTTCAGGTTTCATAAATAATGATCAAGACGATCATGAAAGAAAAAAAAATTATAGTTATGATATTACATACGCTACAAATAGTGAACTAGGATTTGATTATCTCAGAGATAACATGAGATACTCTAAAGAACAAATGGTACAAAGGGGACATGCTTATACAATAGTAGATGAAATAGATTCTTGTTTGATAGATGAAGCCAGAACTCCATTAGTAATTTCTGGGGCAGAAGAAAATAAAACAGAACAATATCTAGCAATCGATAAACTTGTAAAAAAATTAAAACCTGAAGATTACGAGATAGATGAAAAAGATAAAAATATTTTACTTACAAATTCAGGAATAAATAATGTAGAAAAAATATTCTTAGATGCAGGAATTTTAAAAAATAATAATTTTTATGATCCAGAAAATTTGAGTTTAGTACACCATGTTAATCAATCGTTACGAGCCAATCACTTATTTGAAAAAGGAAAAGACTATATAGTGAAAGATGGCACTTTAAAAATTATTGATGAACTTACAGGAAGAATATTGGAGGGAAGAAGGTTTGGAGATGGCTTACATCAAGCATTAGAAGCTAAAGAAAGAATTGATGTTCAAGCTGAAAATCAAACTCTAGCATCCATTACTTATCAAAATTATTTTAAACTCTATAATAAAATTTCAGGATGTACTGGAACAGCAGCAACAGAATCTGAAGAGTTCTATGAAATATATAAACTAATTGTTGTAATTATTCCTACAAATAAAAAAATGATTAGAAAAGATTGGAATGATCAAATTTTTAGAACTGAATTAGAAAAAAATAAAGCTATTGTAGAAAAAATTCTTGAATCCCACAAAAAAGGTCAGCCAATTTTAATATTTACGTCAAGTATCAACAAATCTGAGATTTATTCAAAATTACTTAATAAAGAAAATATAGAACATGTTGTTCTAAATGCAAAAAATCATGAAAATGAAGCAGAAATTATAGCGAATGCAGGAAAAACAAATTCAGTTATAATTACCACAAGCATTTCAGGAAGAGGTGTTGATATTCAACTAGGTGGAAAAAAAGGTAGCCAACCAGATAATGAACTTTTAATAAATAAAAACAAAATAAAAACACTAGGTGGATTATTTGTCATTGGTACTGAAAGAATGGAGTCTAGAAGAGTTGATAATCAAGCTAGAGGACGTGCTGGTCGACAAGGAGATGAAGGAAGCTCTATTTTTTATGTAAGTTTAGAGGATGACTTAATGAGAATTTTTGGTTCTGAGTCTATGAATAATATTCTTCAAAAACTTGGATTAAAAGATGGAGAAAGTATTGACCATCCTTGGATTAATAAAGCACTTGAAAGAGCACAACAAAAAGTTGAAGCCAGAAACTTTGATATAAGAAAAAATTTATTAAAATTCGACGATGTCTTAAACGATCAAAGGCATGTAATATTTTCTCAAAGAAATAGTGTAATAGAAAGTGAAAAAATTTTTAATTATTCAGATGAATTTTTATCAGAAATTATTAGTAATTTAGTCAATTCAAGAACTCAAAATTTATCAAAATCAGGAAACAATGAATTTAACAATCAATTAAAAACTTTACTTGGTAAAAGCATTATTAATAAAGAATATACTGACCTAGTCAATTCAAAAGATCAAGTATTCAAAGAAAAAATAATTTCTAAATTTTCTGAGTCAAGAAATGAAAGAATTAAAATACTAGATGAAGAAAAAGCAAAAGAGATAGAAAAAAGAATTTTTCTACAATGCATTGATATGAATTGGAAGTCCCATATTCAATACCTTGAACAATTAAGACAAGTAATAGGTCTTAGATCATACGGTCAGAGAGATCCATTAGTTGAATACAAAAAGGAAGCTTTTCATTTATTTGAAAACTTATTAAATAAATTAAAAATCGATTTCGTAACAATTTTAATTAATCTAAAAATAATTCACGAACAAGAAATTAATAATTCAGATAAAAAAAATAAAGAAGTAAAGATTTCAAATAATCCTAAATGTTTATTACTTGTAAAAAAAGGAAAAAAAGTTTCAAGAAATGAAAAATGTGAAGCCACTGGTAAAAAATTTAAAAATTGCTGTGGAGCTTTATGAAAAAGATAATAATAAACTAATTAAAATAATTACAACCAAAAATATTCCTAAATTCTTTTTAGATTTTAAAATTTTTTCAATTAAAATATTAATCTTATCTTTTTTCATGCTTAACGTACTCAAATCATCTAAATGATTTATAAATCCTTTTGTTCTTCCAATAGTTAGAAATTTATTTTTTCTATGATTTAAAACTTCATCTCCATTCATATTTAAATACTCATTTAAACTATTTTCAATTGAGTTTTTTACATTTAATAAAATAAGATCTCTATCTCTATGAGCACCACCAACTGGCTCAGGAATAATTTCATCAATAACTTTTAATTCTAATAAATCTTTAGATGATAATTTCATTGCTTTAGCAGCATCAAGCATTTTTTTTGGATCTCTCCATAAAATTGTGGCACATCCTTCTGGAGATATTACGGAATAGATTGCATTTTCTAACATTATAACTTTATTGGATGATGCCAATGCTATAGCTCCACCTGATCCACCTTCTCCAATAATGATAGAAATTGTTGGTACGTTTAATGACATACAGCATTCTATTGATTTTGCAATTGCCTCTGCCTGTCCTCTCTCTTCGGCTCCTACACCTGGATACGCTCCAGGAGTATCTATAAAGGAAATAATTGGAATATTAAATTTATTTGCAAGCTTCATCAATCTTATAGTTTTTCTGTAACCTTCAGGTCTCATCATGCCAAAATTTCTTTCCATTCTAGACTCAAGATCATCTCCTTTTTCTTGTCCTATAACTAAAACTGATTTTTCATTAAATTTTGCAAATCCAACTAAAACTGATTTATCTTCTCCATAATATCTATCACCTGATAAAGCTATAAAATTATCAAATAAATTTTCTATAAAAAATTTTGCTTTAGGTCTATCTTCATGTCTTGCCACTAAAGTTGTTTGCCAAGGATCTAGATTGGAATAAACTTCGGTTAATTTATTATCTATTTCTTTCTGAATTTCTGAAATTTTTTTTGTATTAACTTCAGAAAGACCATCTTCATTATATGGATCTTTAAGTTTTTCTAATTTTTCTTCTAAATTTTTAATATCACTTTCAAAATTTAAATAATTTTTCATTTTTATAATTTGATTATTTATTAATTATCAAAAAAGGCAATAAAATGATTTAAATAATTACTTGAAATTTCTAAATTATATTTTAAATCCTTATTTTATCTTGCAATACAAAAACTCAATAAATATAATGATTATAGGCGAGTATAGCTCACAAGTCGAGTATCTCATTATTAAAAACAAAAAAAGTGTATGAAAAAAAAATTTACTAAAATAAATAATCTATCTGTGTCTAATGAACTATTAAACTTTGTAGATCAGGAGCTTCTAAAAGATACAGATATATCACCAAAAAATTTTTGGCTTGAATTTGATAAATCTGTACATGAACTTGCACCTAAAAATAAAGAATTAATACAAATTAGAGAAAATTTACAAAAGAAAATAGATTCGTGGCATATTAAAAATAAAGGAAATGAAATTAATCTTAAAGAATATAAAAATTTTTTAAAAAAGATTGGTTATCTAAAAGATGTAGGTCCCGACTTTAAGATTAAAACTAAAAATGTAGATAAAGAAATAACAAGTGTTGCGGGACCTCAATTAGTCGTACCTATAATGAATGAAAGATATGCTCTAAATGCTGCAAATGCAAGATGGATGAGTTTGTATGATAGTTTATATGGAACAGATATAATTAAATCGGAAGAAGGAGGAAGTGAGAGATATGACCCTCTCAGAGGTCAAGAGGTTATAAAATATGTTAGAGAATTTTTGGATAAACATATACCTATAGATGGTACTAGCTGGAAAAATATATCAGCTTTAAAAGTCAAAAATGGAAATTTAATAATTCATAAAAATGATTCAGAATATAAGTTAAAAGACATTCAAAAATTTATTGGTCACAGAGGAGAAAGTGAAAAACCTTCAGGAATAATATTAAAAAATAATGGACTTCATATAGAAATAATAATTAACCCAAGAGCATTCAGTGCAGCTCATGATATAGCAGGTATAAGTGATGTTATAGTAGAAGCTGCCGTATCTACAATATGTGATAATGAAGATAGTGTAGCTGCCGTTGATGCAGAAGATAAAGTGATCTGTTACAGAAATTGGTTAGGGTTAATGAAAGGTAATTTAAAAACAACATTTATTAAAGGTGGAAAAAAATTAGAACGAAAATTAAATCCTGATAGAAGCTATATATCTAAAGATGGTAAAGGATTAAAACTACATGGACGAAGTTTATTATTAGTAAGAAATGTTGGTCATCTCATGACAAATCCTGCAATTACCTTAAAAGATGGTTCAGAAATTCCGGAAGGAATCATGGATGCTTTTATTACCTCTGCAGCATGTCTTCACGATATAAAAAAAAGAGGTAATTCTAGAACAGGATCTATTTATATTGTTAAACCAAAAATGCATGGTCCTGATGAAACTGCTTTTACAGATCTGATTTTTACTAAAGTTGAAGAGGTTCTAAAATTAGAGAAATATACTTGTAAAATCGGTATAATGGATGAAGAAAGAAGAACTTCATCAAACCTAAAAGAATGCATTAGAACTCTTGAAAATAGAGTTTTTTTTATTAATACAGGTTTTCTTGATCGAACTGGGGATGAAATGCATACCTCGATGGAGGCAGGACCAATGATTAAAAAAGGTGATATGAAATCTTCTAAATGGATTGATGCTTACGAAAATAATAACGTTGATATTGGTCTCCAATGTGGCTTCTCAGGTAAAGCACAAATTGGTAAAGGTATGTGGGCTATGCCAGATAAAATGGCAGAAATGATGAAACAAAAAACTAATCATTTAGAAGCTGGAGCAAATTGTGCTTGGGTGCCATCACCTACAGCCGCAGCGCTACATGCTTTACACTATCATGAAATAAATATTTTTGAAAAACAAAAAAAATTACAAAATAGAGAAAAGGCTAAACTAGACGATCTTTTAACTATACCCGTTGCTGACCGACCAAATTGGTCCCTTGAGGAAATTAATTCAGAAATTTCTAATTCCGCTCAAACACTTTTGGGTTATGTTGTAAGATGGATCGATCAAGGTGTAGGTTGTTCTAAAGTACCAGATATTAACAACATTGGTTTAATGGAAGACAGAGCTACTTTAAGGATCTCTTCACAACATATTGCAAATTGGATACATCATGGAATTTGTACTAGTAAACAAGTTTTGGAAATCATGAAAAAAATGGCAAAAATAGTTGACGAACAAAATAAAAATGACAAATTATATCAAAATATGTCTCCAAATTTCGATAAATCTATTGCCTTCAAAGCTGCATGTGATTTAGTTTTCCATGGTAGAAATCAACCATCAGGGTATACAGAGCCAATTTTACATTTAAATAGATTGATTAAAAAAAATTAATTTGAATTTTTTTTGACTCCAGTCCTATTTTTAAATGCAGAATATAAAGTACCATCATCTAAATTTTCTATTTCCCCTCCAACTGGCAAACCTTGAGCTAACTTAGAAATTTTAGCCTTAGTTTTTTTAAGACTATCCTGAATATAATGGGCAGTTGTTTGTCCTTCAACTGTAGCACTTGTTGCGATTATAACTTCTTCAATATTATCTTTTATAACTCTTTCAACTAAAGAATTGATTAAAAGATCTTCTTTTCTTTGTCCAGGAGATGAAATTGTTCCACCAAGTATATGGAAATAGCCTTTGTAAATATTTGAATTTTCTATCGACCATTGATCAGCAATATCCTCTACAACACATATTTTATTATGCTCTTTTTTTATATTTCCACAATTACTACATCCTAAAGAATTAGATTTTAATGTGCCACATGACTGGCATCTAATAACATTTTTATAAACTTGAGCCAATGTATTAGCCATTGGTTTAACAAGTTCATCTCTATTATTGATGAGTTTTAATACAATTCTTTTTGCAGATTTTGGACCCAAACCTGGAAGTTTAGCAATTAATTTTATCAACTCTTCTATTTCATTAATTTTTTGCATTTAATCAAAATGGCCATTTAAAACCTGGAATTCCGAGTCCACTTGTTGACTTAGAAATTTCTTCAGATGTTTTAGATTTCAATTCTGATTTTGCATTATTATGAGCAGCTACAATTAAATCTTCTATTATACATTTATCTTCTTTAATAACTTCGTCTGATAAATTAATTTTTATCATTTCATTATCACCATTTAGAGTAACTTTTACAGAATTTGAACCTGACACTCCTTCAACTTGAATATTCTTAATTTTTTCCTGACTTTCTTTCATTCTAGATTCTAATTCTTTAGCTTTATCTAAAATTTTTTTAAAATCAGTCATTATACTTTTCCTTATTCTTAGTCTTAACGTCAATAAGTTCGGCATCTGGAAATTGATCCAAGACACTTTTATGAATTACAGAATTTTTTATGCTTTCTATTAATTCTTTCTTCAAATTAATTTGTGTTTCTTTTTTAGATGGATGTCCTTTAGTTTTACTAAGTGATATTATCCATCTTTCTTTGGTCCAGTCATAAAGTTTTGATGATAAATCTTTTATAAAATCCTTATCTAAATCTTCATTAAACGAAATTTCAATTCTTTGTTTTTCGAAATTCACTAGATTTACATTTTTTTCTAATTCATATTTTAATTTTATTTCTTTTTTGATAGAGCATAATTCTAATAAATCATCAAAAGAATTAATATTATTTTGCTTTACTTTAATTTCGTTATTTTCTTTTAATGTTATATCTTTTTCTTGAGTTATATTTTTTATTTGCCCAATAGCCTCTGCTTTATCTTTTATTTCAAAAAAATCTTTATCATCTTTATTTTTTGAAAAAGAAGTTTGATTAATATTTTTATTAAAATCACTTGAAGTTTCAAAATTTAATTCAGATCTTTTTTTTGTATTTTTTAAGTGCATTAATCTTATTAAAAACATCTCCATTGATAAATGTTGATTGGATACAATATCAAGTTCATCAAGAGTTTTGATAGTAAACTGCCAAAACAATATTAAAGTCTCATTATCAACCATTTTGGAAATTTTTTTTATTCTTTTAAATTCTTCATCATTTAATGAAAAATTTGAACCTTCTATACTTAATGATTCAATATTTTTAAAATAATATAAAAGTTCTAAAAAATCGTTTATAAAAATTTTAGGTTCAACACCTTGGTCATAAATTTTTCTATAAATATTTAAAACATCCGTTTCTTTGCCTTCGAATATAAATTGAAATAAATCAATCAATTGAGATTTGTCAAAATAGCCAAATATTTTTTGAGCTGAATTCAAGTCTAACTCTTCATTATTAGATAAAGAAAGTAACGCTCTATCTAATAAAGACAAAGCGTCTCTTACAGATCCTTCAGAAATTTTAACTATCAATTTGAGAGCATCATCTGATGCATATCCGTTTTCTTGATCCTTAATCTTTTTAATAAATTCAAATAAATCTAACGATTTAATTCTAGATAAATCAAATCTTTGACATCGAGATACAACAGTTATCGGTATCTTTTTAATTTCTGTTGTTGCAAAAATAAATTTTAAATATTGTGGAGGCTCTTCTAATGTCTTTAACAATGCGTTAAATGCCTGTTTACTAAGCATATGAACCTCATCAATTATAAATATTTTATATTTAGCAGTCGTTGGTCCATATCTTGAAAATTCTATTAAATCTCTTACATCATCTACACCAGTTTTACTTGCCGCATCCATTTCAAGAATATCTATATGATTAGAGTTTGAAATAGAGGTACAATTTTCACAAAAATTATCTTTACAAAGATTGTTAATTCCGTTTAAACAGTTCAGAGCTTTAGCAACTATTCTTGCAATAGTAGTTTTTCCCACTCCTCTAATACCAGTAAAAAGATAAGCATTAGGGACTTTATCAAATTTAATTGAATTTTTGATTGTTTCTGCAACAACATCTTGACCTATAAGGTCATCAAATGTCTTTGGCCTATATTTTAATGCTAAAACTTTTGTATTTTTATTCATTTTAAAAGGAGACTAGAACCTGAAAAACTGTCTCTACGACTGCTTCCGTTAAGATCTGGTCGGGTTCAAGCAGTTTTCACCTCTAGCCTCCTAAAAAATATTATAACAGTAATGTTTTCTAATCTACAAGAAAAGTTTTTTAGCTATTTATTTCTGAATTCATCTGCTTCAAAAACACCCAGTACGTGAAAATCTTGACAATGAAAATCTAATTCTTCTAATGATTTTTGAACTTTTGGGTCTTCTATATGGCCATCAAGATCACATAAGAAAAAATACGTTTCAAATGAATTTTGTTCAGGATAGCTTTGTAATTTTGTAAGATTAACTCCGTTAATAGCAAAGCCACCTAATGACTGATAAAGAGCAGCAGGTTTACTTTTTAATTTGAATAAAAAAGATGTTATATATTTTTTAGCACCAAACTCTGGTTGTAAAACTTCTTTACCCATAATCAGAAACCTTGTAACATTCTGATTTTCATTTTCAATATTAGACTCAATTATTTTTAAATTATAAATTTTAGCACTCAAAGAAGAAGCTATTGCAGCTGCACTTTTTATTTTATTCTTAGAAATTTTTTCAGCAGATCCTGCAGTATCAGCTCTAACATGTCCTGTTAAATTATTTTTTTTTATAAAATCAGAACATTGAGATAATCCTTGAGCATGGGAAAAGACATCTTTAATATCTTTCAAATTACTTTCTGGCAAACCTAATAAATTATGTTCAATTTTTTGAAAATGTTCCCCTTGAATATTTAATCTATATTTAAAAATTAAATATTCTATTCCTATATTACCTGTAATTCTATTCGCTTCAGGAACTACTACTTTAGAACCTTTTTCGGATGAAGCTTTTATAAAACACTCATCAAATGTCTTACAAGGTATAACCTCTGCATCAGGCTGAATATTGAGTGCAGCTAAATGTGAATAAGCTCCAAAAGTTCCTTGAAAATAAATTTTACTCATAATTATGATTTATATTCCATAATTTTTTTTATAGCTAGATAATCTTCTTCAGTATCAACACCAATCGGAGATGATTTAGCCAGCGCTACATTAATTTTCATTTTATTATCTAATGCTCTTAATTGTTCTAAATTATTTTCTTTTTCATTTTTAGATTGATCTAAATTAACAAATTTTTGTAAAGCAGTTATTTTATACGCATAGATCCCGATATGATGATAAATGTTTTTAAAATTTCTTGATAAATCATTTCTTGTAAAATTTAAAGCTAAAGGAAAATTTTTTTCTGTTAAATTATTTTCGGTAATAACTTTAACTACATTCCTATTATTAAGCATTTTATTATCTTTTATTTTTGCAGCTAATGTTCCTATTTCAGACTGATTGTTAATCATAAAATTATTTAAATTAATAATATCATTCGTATTAATATTTGGTTCATCACCTTGTAAATTTAATATGAAATCTACATCTTTTAAATCTAATTTCTTATAAGCTTCAAAAATCCTATCAGTCCCAGTTTTATGTTCATTACTAGTTAAAATTCCCCTTCCCCCATTTTTTTTTACGTCTTCAAGTATTTCTTTGTTTTCTGTTGCTACTACTACTTCTCCTACATTTGCTTTTTCAGCATTTTTAAAAACATGAGAAATTATAGATATATCATTTATCTTTAAAAGTGGTTTGCCTGGTAACCTGATAGCCCCCATTCTTGATGGAATTAATATTAATGTTTTTGTCATTATAAAATTACTAAGTTTATGCGTCTAAACGGCGCAAAATTAAAGATTAAAAAATAAGTATTTTTTTAATTATCATGTTATATGTCCAAATAATATTATTAAAATGGATTCGTTTGAAATAAATAAAATAATAGCTGCAATTATACTTGTTGTAGTAGTTATTTTTGGTCTAGATAAAGTTTCTGAAACAATATTCTACGTTGAAAAACCAGAAAAACCTGGGTATGAAGTTCAAATTATAGCCGTATCCTCAACTAGCGAAAATAATGAAACTGAAGTAGTTGATATCTCAAAATTAATGGCAATGGGTGATTTTGATCACGGGAAGAAAGTTTTTAAAAAATGTGCTGCTTGCCATAGTATTAATAAAGGAGGAAATAATAAAATTGGCCCGAAGCTATGGAATGTGATGTTTAGACCAGTGGGTGCAGTATCAGACTATAAATATTCAAAAGCTTTAGCAAATTATAAAAAAGAATGGAGCTGGGAAGAAATGAATGGTTTTTTAATTAAACCATCAAAATGGATTTCTAACAATAAAATGGGTTTCGCAGGTTTAAAATCTGAAAAAGATAGAGCTTCTGTAATACTTTATTTAAATCAAAGTAGCGACTCTCCAAGAGACTTACCTTAGTTTTCCAAAACAATATAATAAAATACTTTTCTGAACGTAAATTCTATTAAGTGCTTGCTGCCAAACTTTTGATTGTCTACCTAAAAAAACATCATCTGAGACCTCCGATCCCCTTGGTAAACAATGTAAAAAAATTGCATTTTTTTTCGCAACACTCATTAACTTTGAGTCAATTTTAAAATTTTTGAAATCTTTAATTTTTTTAGTTTTATTAACTTTATCATTTAATGATACAACTTTGTCTGAAAAAATAACATCTGCATTTGTTGCAGCTTTTTTTGCGTCATTAAATATATTGATCTTTTTTTTATTCTTATAAACCCAATCAATCATGAATTTTTTAGGTTCATATTTTTTAGGACAACCTATATTAAGACTAAAAGAAAATTTAACTGAAGCTGCAATTAAACTATTAAGAACATTATTAGAATCACCTATCCAACAGATATTCAATTTTGAAATCGGTTTCTTTTTTATTTCTTCGACAGTAAAAATATCTGATAATACTTGTGTGGGATGTGATAAAGGACTCAGGCCATTAATGATTGGAATTCTAAGGTATTTTTTAAACTCATCCAATTTATAATCGCTATCTGTCCTTAACATAAAGCCATTTCCATAAGTAGATAAAACTTTTGCAGTATCTGCTAAACTTTCTCCACCTTTTTCTAGATGAAGTTCATCTGGTCTTAGAGTTAATGCTCCACCTCCTAGTTGTTTTATTGCAAGATAAAAGCTTAATCTTGTTCTCAAGCTTGATTTTTCAAACATTTGAATGAGTAATTTTCCTTTAAGAGGGCTATCTTTATCTATATCTAAAGTGTTTAATTTTTTTCTTTTCAATTTTCTTTTTTTTGCATCTAAAAGTATCTTTCTAAGATCTGTAGCAGAAATATCCTTAAGATTAATAAAATGTTTCATTATACTTTATACTCTTTACAAACTTTTCTTATAATTTTTAAAGCTATATCTATTTCTTTTTTTTTTACCGTAAGCGGTGGAAGGATTCTAATTACATTTTCTGCAGCTCTAATTGTTAATAGCTTATTATTCTCTAAACTTTTTATGAATTTTGTCTGATCATGAAATAATTGTAAACCAATTAAAAATCCTACTCCTCTAACTTCTTTAATAATTTTAGAATATTCATTTTTTATTTTATTTAATTCAGTATGAAAATATATTGACATCTTTTTAACATTTTTAAGAAATCCTTTTTTAAAAATTTGATCTAAAACTGCATTACCAGCGCTCATCGCAAGAGGATTGCCGCCAAATGTACTGCCATGAGATCCTGCTACCATTCCTGAGGCAACTTTTTTTGACATTAAAACTGCACCTATTGGAAATCCTCCTCCGATACCTTTGGCTATTGGAACTATATCAGGCTTTACTTTCGAATTTTCAAATGCAAGGAAATGTCCTGATCTTCCTATCCCACACTGTACTTCGTCTAATATTAATAATATCTTTTTTTTATTACAAATTTTTCTTAATTCTTTTAAACACCAGTCGGGTATCACTTTAATTCCACCTTCTCCTAATACTGTTTCAATCATTATTGCTGCTGTTCTACTATTTATTCCTTTTCTTAAACTTTCATGATCACCAAATTCAAAATGATCAAAACCATCAACTTTAGGTCCAAAACCCTCTGTCATTTTTTTTGATCCACTAGCAAAAATTGCAGCAAGTGTTCTTCCATGAAAGGAATTTTTAATACAAAGAATTCTATTCTTTTTTTTTTGACCTATAGAATAAAAATATTTTCTTGCAATTTTTATTGCTGCCTCCGTTGCTTCAGTCCCACTATTTTGGAATAATACATAGTCTGCAAATGTTTTTTGAGTTAATCTCTTAGCCAATTTTTCACCTTCAGGGATAATGAAAGCATTAGAAACATGCCAAAGTTTTTTTGATTGTTTATTAATTGCTTTTACTAAATAAGGATTAGCATGACCGAGAGAATTTACAGCAATTCCTTGAACAAAATCTAGATATTTTTTTCCATTTGTAGAATATAAAAAACTTCCTTTTCCATATTTAAATGAAATTTTTCTTCTATTATAATTTTTTGCTAAAAAACTCATATATTAAGATTTAATTTTATAGCCTATTCTATAAAGATAATAAGATAAGAATCCTAAAAGAAAAGTTAATATTGTTAAATATATTATTCCAAAACTTATCGATCCATCAGATACACCTAAAAAACCATATCTGAAACCATCAATCATATAAAAAAAAGGATTAATATGACTTATTATTTGAAAAATTTCTGGTAATTTTTCTATAGAATAAAACGATCCAGATAAAAAACTTAAAGGAGTAATAACAAAATTAGTTATTGTAGCAGTATGATCAAATTTTTCAGCCCATAGACCGGTGATAAAACCTAAACTGCCCAATATAAATGAGCTTAAAAAACTAAAAATAAAAATGTAAAAGATATTATTAAAAGGCATTTCAACTATTAAAGAAAAAACAATAATTGAGATAATGGCGATCAAAAAACTTCTGGCTACTGCTGCGAATATTATTCCCATTGAAACTTCTAATGCTGATAAAGGAGCATAAAGCATGTCAACAATATTTCCTTGCATCTTCGAAATCACTAATGATGAAACAGAATGGCTAAAAGATTGTGTCAGAATACTCATTGCAATTAATCCTGGAGCCAAAAAACTTATAAAAGAGTATCCAAGTACATCATCTCTATCATTACCTAGTGCTAAAGATAGAACTGATAAAAATAGTAAACTTGAAACAAGTGGAGATAACAGTGTTTGAGACCAAACTACCATAAATCTATTACATTCTTTAAGCCATAAACTTTTAAAACCAATCCAGTTTATTAAGCCAAATTTTCTGACACTTATTTGATATTTTTTATTCAATTCAACCATAAGTAAACATATATAAGTCTTGAAAAAATTGTGTACAAAACAAAAATATCTATTGTTTTTTTTATATCATATGTGATCTATATCTAGTTATTTAAATTAATAACATACTAAATATAGATTATGAGTTGGACTGAAGAAAAAGTTAATAAATTAAAAGAACTCTGGGGTAAAGGAAAAACTGCTAGTCAAATTAGTGAAATAATTGGAGATGTTAGTAGAAATGCAGTTATTGGCAAGGCTCATAGATTAAATTTATCAGCTAAAATTAAAACTAGAAACACAGTATCCAGTCAAAATTTTGATACGAATATAGAGAACAATAATTCTAAAAAAAGAAAAATAAGAAGAAGTAAATTTCAGTCATTAATTATTGAAAAAGATTTCGAGCCCGAAAATCCAAAAAAATTAGAAGAACTTGATGAAAATTCTTGCAAATGGCCAATAGGTCATCCTGAAGAAGAGTCATTTTATTTTTGTGGAAGAAAATCCTTAAAAGATTTTTCATATTGCAAACTTCATTTACTATATGCTTATCAACCAAAAGGAAAAAAAGAGGAGCCTAATACTGATAAGGATGAAGAGGGTACAAAATATATTGAAAAAAAAATTAGCACTGCATAATACATCAGTAAAAAATTTTAGGATTATTTAGGCTTATTTTTATTTTTAGCTTTAATACCCCTAATAATAGCTTTAATAATTAAATTTATCAAAAATAAAAAAATTAAAAATACTAAAAAATAAATAATATATTTTATCATAAAAGTGATTATATTATTTTATTTAAAATTTTCTATTAAGAATTTCTAATATCATACTTTCTTATAGAAAACTGTCCACCTTCTCTCCACATATAACAATATTTTTCAACTTCTTTTACAAACTCTCTTGTGCTTGGAACTCCTATATCATAATTAGTTTGGTACTTATTTGAAGACACATTATCATATTTTAAAAGAATAAGTTGATCTACTGTCAATAAAGGTTTTGGAAATATTTGAAATAATTTTGCTGAAAGCTTAGCAAAGAAAAAGGGCATAGGAATTAATAATCTTTTCTTATCAATTAACTTTAATAATTTTTTTAAAATTTCTTTAAAAGAAAAAACTTCAGGCCCTATACACTCAATTATTTTAGAATGTATATTATTTGAAATAATATGATAAATAATATCTCTTAAATCAGAACAATGAATTGGAGTAAATTTAGTATCTCCATTATAGTAAAGTGGAAAAATTGGAAGTCTACTCAATAAAGTCATAAAATTTGTAGTAAAATTATCATCAACTGAATAAACTATTGATGGTCTTAATATTGTTGCTAAAGGAAAATTTTTTTTTATATTTATCTCTCCATCTAACTTGCTTTTTGCATACTCTGAAGATGTAGCCTCATTTATACCTAATGCAGATAAATGAATAAATTGTTGAACTTTATATTCTTTACAAAGTTTAGCCAATACAGAAGGAAAAATAGAATGAATATTTTTAAAAGTATTTCCTTTTCCACTTTCATAAAGAATACCAACTAAATTGATACAAATATCAGTTTTTTCAAAAAGTTTTCTAATTTTTACTTCATCAAAAATATTAGATTCAACGATATCTACATAGCCAGCATTAGCTTGGGTTTTTATTATATATCCTTTCTGGTGCGAGTTCCTAGTAACTACAGTGACTTTATAATTACCTTTAGTGAGCTTTCTAATTAAATTACGACCTATTTGACCACTACCACCAAAAATTAGACAATTTTTTGCTTTCATATATATATAATTAACTATAGATGAGTATTGATATTAAACTTCATAAAAACGATCTACCAGAAGATTTAGATTTAGGCAATATTATAGCAGTTGATGGAGAGTTTATGGGATTAAATGTAAAACGAGACCCTTTGTGTCTAATTCAGTTATCGACTGGAAATTCTGATGCTCATATTGTTCAGTTAGATAGATCAAATTATAAAACTCCAAATTTAAATAAAATTCTTTCAAATCCATCAATTACAAAAATATTTCACTATGGCAGAGCTGATATGGCCCACATTAAATACTATTTAAAGACTGAAACTATAAACATACTAGATACAAAAATTGCCTCAAAATTAGCAAGATCTTATTCAGATAACCATTCTTTAAAAACACTAATTAAAGAATTCTTTAATATTGATATCAGTAAACAATTTCAAAATTCTGATTTTGGAGGTGAATTAACACCAGCTCAACTAAAATATTGTGCAAACGATGTAATATATTTACATAAAATTCATGAAGAGCTAAATAAAATTCTTATAAGAGAAAAAAGAGTAGATTTATATAATGATTGTTTAAAATTTTTAAAAACAAGGGTTGACCTTGATTTGGCATTATTTAAGGAAGATATCTGGGCACACTAAATGAAAAAAAATAATTATAAAGATGTTGCAAAAAATGTAATAGACCTAGAAATTAAAGCGCTAAAAAATTTAAAAAAATCTATTAATAATTCGTTTAATCAAGCTGTAGATGCGATTACCAAATGTCAATCTAAAGTAATTTTGTGTGGTGTAGGTAAAAGTGGTTTGATAGCTGCAAAAATTTCAGCAACATTATCATCGGTTGGAACACCTTCATTCTGTCTATCTGCTAACGATTGCTCCCATGGAGACCTAGGTAGTATTACAAGAAAAGATGTATTAATTTTGATCAGTTATTCAGGAAATTCTGAAGAGTTAAAAAATATTATAAAATATGCAAATAGAAATAAAATTATTCTGATTGGAATAGTATCAAAGAAAAATTCTTTATTATATAAAGCTTCGGATATAAAATTATACATTCCTGAGGTTCAAGAAGCTGGCTTAGGTATTGTTCCAACTTCAAGTACTATCAATCAATTAAGTATAGGAGACTCTCTTGCTGTTGCTACTATAAACAAAAAAAAAGTAAGCAAAAAGGATTTTAAAAAATTTCATCCTTCTGGAAGCCTTGGTGCAAAACTTAAAACTGTAGAAGATTTAATGCTAACAAAAAATAAAATTCCTTTCATTAAAGAAAATGCAAATATGAAAGAAGCTTTAAAGGTTATCACTAAAAAAAATTTAGGAACTTTAATTGTTAAAAATAATAAAGGTATTACAAGTGGAATTATAACTGACGGTACTATAAGACGTGCAAGCGAAAAAAATGAAAATTTACAAAAATTAACTGTCAAAAAAGTTATGACAAAAAATCCAATTAGTGTGGATCAAGATATTTTATGTGAAAAAGCTTTGGAAATAATGAATACTAATAAAATTACATCACTATGTGTTCACAAAAAAAATAACAAGTCTCGAACCATTGGGATTGTCCATGTTCACACGATTCTTGATGCAAATATTCAATAAATGAATAAAAGAATAGTTACTCAATTAATAATATTTTTAATAATATTGATATTGGTAAGTTTATTTTTTTTTACATATTTTTCGAAAAATAATCTTAATAGCTCTGTCGTTAAAAAAGATGATTTTTCTTCAATTTCTAAAGAAAATTTCTCTAATATAATTGAAAATATTGAATATACATCTAATGATGAAACTGGAAATAAGTATATTATTAAATCCGAATACGGGGAAATTTTAAATGAAAATAAAAATCTTATTTTAATGAAAAATGTAAGAGCTGAAATAATTTTTAACTATAATGAAAAAATTATAATAACTTCAAAGAAAGCTATTTATAATACTATAAATTATGACACTAACTTTGAAGAAGATATAGTTATAAAATATGCAGAACACAAAATTACCTCCGATAATGTTGATCTTCTATTTAAAGATAACAAAGTAAAAATCTACAATGACATTAATTATAATAATATAAATACGAATTTATTAGCTGATATTGCGGAAATAGATTTATTAACAAAAGATTTAAAAATTTATATGAATAATAATGATAAAATTAATATAACTTATAATAAAAATGTCAGCGATTAAGTCATTTAGAATTAAAAAATTTAAAAAAAATGTTCAGGTAGCTTCTTTTAAAAATATTTCTTTATCTTATGGAAATAGAAAAATATTAAATAATATTAATTTTGATCTATATCCTGGGGAAATTTTAGGACTTTTGGGTCCTAACGGAGTAGGTAAAACAACTTTATTTTATCTTTTACTAGGTTTAATTAAGCCAGATTCCGGTCAAATATTTATTGGTTCAAAAAATATAAATAACTATCCTATTTATTTAAGAACTAGAAAATTTCAAATAGGCTATGTTCCTCAATATGGAGGCTATTTTCACGACTTAACATTGTTAGAAAACTTTAAAGCGATAGCAGAGATAGTAATTGAGGAAAAAAGAGCCAGAAATGCTAAAATAGAGGAATTGTTGATAAAGTTTGAGCTTGATGATGTTAGAGAGATAAAAGCTAAATTTTTATCTGGTGGACAAAGACGTAAGCTTGTTATCTGTCTAGCTTTACTTGGAAATCCAAAAATTCTAGTTTGTGATGAGATATTTGCAGCTTTAGACGTGCTCTCAATTCAGATGTTAAAAAAGATTTTGATAAATCTTCAAAAAGAACAACCAGATATATCTATCATAATTTGTGAACATCAAGCTAGAGAGTTGTTGTCTATGGTTGATCGAGCAATGATTCTATCAAAAGGCAAAATTATTGCTAAAGGTACACCAACAGAATTAGCAAACAACCAAAATGCTAGATCTGAATATTTTGGAGATACATTCAAATTTAATTAATATGTCAAAATTTTTATTAATTAAAAAAAAAATTTCTGAATTTAATAAAAAAATTTATGTTAGCGGTGACAAAAGTTTAAGTATTAGATGGGTACTGCTAGCTAGTCAAGCAACTGGAAAATCAAAATGCCATAATCTCTTGATGTCTGAAGATGTTCTTTCTACTTTAGGTGTTATAAAAAAACTTGGAATAAAAGTAAAATTAAACAAAAATCACTGTGAGATTCATGGAAATGGTATCAATGGTTTTAAATATAAAAAAAATTTAGTATTAAATGCTGGAAATTCAGGAACTCTTGGAAGGATAATTCTAGGCTTACTAATTAAATCGACTCAAAAAATAAAATTAATAGGTGATAAAAGTTTATCCAAAAGAGATTTTTCAAGAGTAACTTTACCTTTAGAAAAATTTGGAGCTAAATTTAATTATATAATAAAAAATAAATTACCTATTACCATTCTAGGCTCCCAATCCCCAAAAGGTATTAGATACTTAGAAAAAAAAGGGTCAGCGCAGTGCAAAACTAGTATTATGCTTGCTGCACTTAATTCGTCGGGTAGAACAGTCATAAAAGCTAGAAAGTCTAGAAATCACACAGAATTACTTTTTAAGTATTTAAAAATACCTGTTAAAATAAAGAAAACTAAAAAATATGATTTTATAAGTGTTAAAAAACCGAAAAAAATTAATCCATTCAATTATAAAATTCCAGGAGATATAAGCTCAAGCGCATTTTTTATAGTGCTTACAACACTTGCAAATAACTCTAAGCTTTTAATAAAAAATGTAAATATTAATGACACTAGAATTGGGGTAATTAAAATCTTAAAGAAGATGGGAGCAAAAATAATTTTAAAAAACAAAAAAAGTTATAGGGGAGAAAAAATTTCTGATATTTTAATAAAAAGTTCTAATAATCTAAAAGCAATAAATTGTAAATCAGAATTAAATAATAGTGCGATAGATGAATTTTTAATTCTTTTTTTAGCTGCAGCAAAAGCAAAAGGAGTTTCTTATTTTAAAGATATCGCTGAACTAAATCAAAAAGAAAGCCCAAGATTAAATTGGGGCTCTAAAATTTTAAATATGATGGGTATTAAAACCAAGCTAACAAAAAATTCTATTAAAATATATGGTCAACCAAATCTAAAAATTACTAAACCAATTACTATAAAAAATTACTTAAAAGATCACAGAATTTTTATGATGAGTTCAATTGCTGCTTTGACTTGTGGTGGACAATGGAAAATTTATGATAAGGATTCAGTAAATACTTCATTTCCATCATTTTTGAAAATAATTAAAAAAATAGATAATAAAACTTTATGAAACTAAAAAAAAAAATTAAAGTTGCAATAGACTCACCAGCGGCGGCTGGCGCTGGCACTCAAGCAAAACTAATTTCAAAACATTACAATCTATTTTACCTAGATACAGGTAAAATTTATAGATTAATTGCAAATATTAAAATTAAAAGACCAAAAAAATACAACTATTCTTTTTTAGAAAAAACAATGAAAAATTTGAATATAAAAAATTTACAAAATAAAAAGTTGTTAACGAATGAGGTAGGAAATTTAGCATCAATAATATCTAAAGATAAAAAAATAAGAAAACTTGTTCATGCTTTTCAAATTCAATGTGCTTACTATCCTCCAAAAAGATATAATGGTTCTTGTCTAGACGGTAGAGATATCACTTACAAGATCGTGCCTGATGCAGATTTTAAATTTTTTATTACTGCTAGTACAAAAACTAGAGCTTTAAGAAGATATAAAGAACTTAAAGGAATAAATAAAAAAACAACTCTCAACGATGTATTAAAAAGTATTAAAAAACGTGATAAAAGTGACTATAACAGAAAAATATCGCCTCTTAAGAAAACCAAAGATTCAATCTTGATTAATACGACAAATTTCTCTAAAAGAGCATGTTTTTTAAAAATTAAAAAAATTATGGATAAGAAAATTATAGCTTAATGGAAATTTATAAAGACCTTTCAAACCCAGCTTCAAAAGAATTCGAAAAACTACTTAATACACAATTTACAAAAACATCAAATATTGAAGAAGGAAAAATTATTACAGGAACAGTTAATAAAGTAACTAATAACTTTGTTTTTTTAGAAGTTCCAGGACTTAAGTCAGAACCTATCCTTGATATAAATGAGTTAAAAAGCATGGGTATGCTAGATAAGGCAAAAGTAGGAGAGAAAATTTCAGTTTTATTAGAAAGACTAGAAGATAAAAAAGGTGAAGTATTAGTATCCGCTTCTAAGGCACAAAAAATTCAAGGTTGGGATAAACTAGTTGAAGCTTATGAAAAAAATGAACCTATAATGGGTAAGATTACGGGTAGAGTAAAAGGCGGGTGCATTGTGGAACATCTAGACACTGGATCATTAATGTTTTTGCCAGGCTCACAAATCTCTGACAAACCATTAAAAGATATTAGTCATTTAATGAACGAACCACAAAAATTTGCTTTAATTAAATTAGATAAAGTAAGAGGAAATGCTTGTGTCTCTAGAAAAGAAATAATTTCATCATTCAAAAAAGAAGATAAAATTAAAATAATTGAAAAATTTAAAGTGGGAGATGTAATCAAAGGTGCCGAAGTAAAAGGTTATAGTTCTTTTGGTTGTTTCTTTAGTGTTAACGGTGAGCTTGATGTATTAGTTCATCTTCAAGAAATTTCTTATTCAAGAGTAAATCACCCTGATGAAGTATTTACTATTGGTGAGAAACACGACTTGTTAGTCATTTCTGTTGATAAAGAAAAATTACAAGTTGGGTGTTCAGTTAAACAACTTTCTCCAGATCCATTTGAAAATATTTCAAATTATGAGCTAAATAAAATCTATAAAGTTAAAGTTGTAAAATTAATGGACTTTGGTGCATTTTGTGAACTTGAAAAAGGATTGTCATCTTTATTACACTCAAGTGAATTAAGCTGGACTAAAAAAAATGTATCAGCAAAAAAAATGTTTAAAGTTGGTGATGAGATTGATTGTGTAATTACTGAAATTGATAAAGAAAAAAGGAGAGTTGCAATTTCACATCGTTTAGCAACTAAAAATCCTTTTGAAGTCTTTGAAAAAAAACATCCTATTGGCTCTGAAGTAGAGGGTGAAGTTGCTAGTAAAAATGAATATTCTATTTTTTTGAGAATTAAAAATTTTGAAATTGATGCATTCTTGCATTGTAATGATCTTACTTACCTTACAAATGGTGAGGAGGAGCTAGCAAAATACAAAATTGGTGATAAATTAAAAGTTAAAGTTATAGAAATTAAAATAACAGAACAAAAAATTAGAGTTAGTCTTCGTCAAACCCAACCAGATCCTCTTGATTGGTTTAGAGACAAGAAAGTTAAACAAGCTATTACAGTTAAAATAATTTCTACAGATAGTAAAGGGTTAGTAGTAAGACCTGAAGGCTGCGAAATGGACTTTACGATTAAAAAATCTGCGATAGCTATTAATGCAGCTGACGCCAGACCTACAAGATTTACAGGTGGAGAAAGAATAGATTGTGCAATACAAGAATTAGATTTAAATAAGCGAAAAGTAATACTAAGTATTAAATTACTTGAAGAAATTGAGAGAAAAGTAGCTTTGGACACTTATGGTTCCGAGTCAAGCGGTAAAAATTTACCTTTTTCATCTTTATCTGATGATTTAAAAAAAAAAAATAAAAAAGAATAAAAAGTTGGCAATTGTAAAATCTAAGCTTCTAGACAAACTAAAAAAATCATATCCTAATTTCCTAAGAAAAGATCTTGAAAAATTTGTTTCAATTATATTATATGAGATTAAACAGGCCCTCAAAAGAGGAGATCGAGTTGAATTAAGAGGTTTTGGTATATTTTCTACTAATATACAAAAAGCCAGAATCTCTAGAAATCCTAAAACTGGCGAAAAAATAAACACTCCAGAAAAAAAATCAATTCACTTTAAAATGGCTAAAGAAATGTTTAAAAAATTAAATAATGAAAATAAATAAGATATTTATTGCCTGTGACAGCACTAATATTTCAAAAATAAAAGAGATCATTAATAAATCACAAAATTCTAAGATAAAGATTGGATATAAGTTTGGATTAGAATTTCTAAATTCAAAAAAAGGAAGAAACTTTATATCAAAATTAAAAAATAAAATTACTTTTGGAGATTATAAATTTGCTGATACGCCTAGTACATGCGCATCAGCAGTAAAGGCTGTAAAAGATTTAAAATTTAATTATTTAACAATTCATATAAGTTCTGGATTAGAGGCTTTAAAAGCTGCTAAAAAAAACTCAGGAAAAACAAAAATAATTGGGGTAACTATACTTACTTCACTTGACAACAAAGCAATAAAAGAAATTGGTTTTAATAGAGAACTTAAGAAATTAGTTGTTCGCCAAGCTAAATTAGCAAAAAAAGCAAAATTAGATGCTATTGTATGCAGTGCGCAAGAAGCAAAGATTGTTAAAAAAGTATTTAAAAAAGAAATAATTACTCCAGGAATTAGATTTGGATCGAAATTTAATGATCAAAAAAGAGTTTTAACTCCAAAGCAAGCATATAAAAATGGAAGTGATTGGCTAGTAATCGGAAGACCAATAACAAAAGGTAATATTAGAAAAAATATTCAAACTTTAATTGATCATTTAAATCAATGATTAAAAGTTGCAAAATCTGTGGAATTTCAGACCTCAAAACTTTAAATTATATTATTAATCATCCCTTCCCTCCTAAATTTATAGGTTTTATTTGTAATTATAAAAAGAGTCCAAGATTTGTTAAATTAGAAAAATTGAAAGAATTGACAAGCACTTATAAAAAAAAAAGTAAATTTGTTGCAGTTCTAGTTAAACCAGATAATGAAATATTAGAAAAAATTAAGAATTTGAATTTTGACTACTATCAAATTTATAACTGTAGTCCATTAGAAATTAAATCTATTAAAAAAAAATATAATAGAAAAATAATAGCTGCCTTAACTATTAATAATATTAATGATGTTGAAAAATATAAGTTATACAGAGAAGTCGCAGATATTTATTTGTTTGATAGCAAAGGTTATGAAAAAAGTATGTCATTTGATCATTCATTGATTGAAAATATAAAATTTGACAAAGAAGTAATGTTAGCAGGTAATATCCAAATAGATGATAATCTTGAAAATTATAAAAAAATAGCGGATATTATTGATATATCAGGTAGTTTAGAAACTTCCGGATTAAAAGATATTTCCAAAATAGAAATTTTCTTAAATAAAGTAAAAGATTTGAAAAATGAAAATTAAAAAAAAAATTCCTCTAATTGATCAACATGATAAATACGGATTTTGGGGTGGTAAATTTGGAGGCAGTTATATTCCTGAAACTCTAAAAAAACCAGTAGAGGACTTAACTAAAGAATTTCAAAAATTAAGAAAAAATAAAAAATTTATTAAAAAAAGAAATTTTTATTTTAAAAATTATATAGGTTCTCCAACTTCATTCATAAAATTAGAAAACCTAACTGATCACTTAGGTGGTGCACAAATATGGGCAAAAGTAGTTTCTGAAGCTAATGGTGGAGCACATAAAATTTATAATGCTACTGTTCATGCTTTAATCTGTAAAGCTATGGGCAAAAAATACATTGTCGGAGATACTGGTGCTGGATATGCAGGAAAAATGTTAAGTATGGCAGCTAAAAAATTTGGTCTGAAATGTAAGATCTTCATGGGAGCAAAAGATATTAAAAGGCAAAAACCTAATTGTGATGCAATGAAAAAAAATGGAGCTGAAATTGTTCCAGTTTACTCTGGAAGTCAAACTTTAGTTGATGCAGTTAGTGAATGTATGAGATACTGGGTCTCAAACTGTGATAACACACATATGTGCGTAGGCTCTACAGTCGGTCCTAATATTTTTGTTAAAATTTGTGGATGGAGCACTGCTCAAATTTCAAGAGAATTAAAAGTTCAAATAAAAAAAGAGTTTAAGAAAATTCCAAAAAAAATTAAACTAATAAATTGTGTAGGAGGAGGAAGCTCAGCCTATGGTTTTTGGAGTGAATTTGTCGATTATAATAAAAAACAAATTGAATTTATTGGTGTTGAAGCTGGAGGGCCAAAAAAGTCAAAACTCCATGCAGCACCTTTAAGTAGAAATGCTAAAATCGGAATTTTACATGGAGCAGCTTCCTATGTTTGTCAAAATAGTGAGGGCCAAATTAAAGAAACTGAGTCAATTAGTGCTGGATTAGATTATCCAGGAGTTAGTCCAATTCATTGTTTTTTAAAAGATACTAAAAGAGCAAGATATACCTATGCAACAGATGAAGATGCTTTAAATTCCTATAAAATGATTACTAAATTTGAAAAAATAAATCCTAGCCTAGAGCCATGTCATGCTTTTGCTGAAGCAATTAAAATTGCACCTAAATTAAATAAAGATACTATTATAATAGTTAATTCATGTGGAGATGCTATTAAGGATCGAGATATTTTAAAAAAGAAATTAGGAAAATATAAATGAGTAATTCCCTAATTAATTTATCATTTAAAAAAGCTAAAGAGGAAAAAAGACCTGCGCTTCTAACCTATACAGTGGCTGGTGATAATACAAAAAAAAAATCATTAAAAATATTAAAATCAATTTCAAAGTATGCAGATATATGTGAATTAGGATTCCCTCATAACACTCCTATTGCAGATGGAGGTCAAATTCAAACTAGCGCTTATCGGGCAATTAAAAATGGAATAAAAATAAATGATGTTTTTTCAACATATTCGCTTTTTTGAAAACCTTCAGGCAATTCTTCTCTAACAGTTCCTTGTATTACTCTTGCTCCAGCGAATGCAATTAATGCGCCTGGTTCAGCAAGATGAATATCTCCTAACATTGCATAGGATGCTGTAATTCCACCAGCCGTAGGATCTGTTAGACAAACTATATATGGTAAGTTATTTTTTTTAAGCTCATTTATGGCTAAGGTTGTTCTTGTCATTTGAGAAAGTGAAATTAATGACTCCATCATTCTCATTCCACCACCAGATGTAAAAATTATAAAAGGTTGTTTATTTTCTATAGCTTGTTGAATGCC
>CACHIV010000008.1 GCA_902579985.1 uncultured Pelagibacteraceae bacterium
TCTTTTTTAGGAATAGCTTTACTTGGGTTATTGCCGTTCGCGGGCATCTCCATTAATTTATTTTCACCCAAAATTCTAGCGACCCTAGTTGTAGGTTGAGCACCTTGATCTAACCAGTATTTAATTCTTTCTTCTTCTAAACCTATTCTCTCTTTTTTATCTTTAGGTAAAAGAGGATTAAAGTATCCTACTTTTTCTATAAATCTTCCATCTCTTGCAAATCGACTATCTGCAACAACCATCTTATATACTGGTCTTTTTTTTGTACCACCTCTTGATAATCTTAGTTTTAACATTTCTTCTCCTTTTATTATTATTTATTTAAGTTGATTTAATAGTTCTGGAGGTATCCCTTTGTCAGATATACCTTTCATATCTCCTTTAGACATTTTTTTCATCATTTCAGACATCATTTTAAATTGTTTTAACAATTTATTGATAGTGGCTGTATCTGTTCCAGAGCCATTAGCAATTCTTTTTTTTCTAGAACCATCTATAACTTTAGGATTTTCTCTTTCTTTCTTTGTCATAGATAAAATTATAGCTTCATTTATAGTAATAATTTTTTCATCAATTCCTGCAGCATCCATTTTAGATTTCATTTTAGAAACACCTGGCATAAATGACATAATTCCTTCAATTCCACCCATTTTTTTCATTTGTTTTAATTGAGTTAAATAATCCTCCATAGAGAATTGTCCTTTTTTTAAATTTTCTTCTGCTTTTTTTAAATTTTCTTCTCCGAGATCATCTGCAGCCTTTTCAACAAGAGATACAATATCTCCCATTCCGAGAATTCTATTCGCTATCCTTTTTGGGTGAAAAACTTCTAAATTGTCAATTTTTTCACCTACACCCAAAAACTTAATAGGTACTTCGGAAACATATTTCATACTAACTGCAGCTCCACCTCTTGCGTCACCATCAGTTCTAGTCAAAACAATTCCAGTTAAATTTACAGTATTTTTAAACTCCTTCGCTACTTCAGCAGCAACTTGTCCTGTTAAAGAGTCTGCAACTAAAAATATTTCTGATGGATTAATTATGCTTTCTATTTGTTTTATTTCACTCATCATTTGAAGATCAATTTGTGTTCTTCCTGCTGTATCAAATAATATTATTTCAGCACCATTCAAATTTGCTGCACTAACTGCTCTCCTACAAATATCTATTGGTAATTGTCCCTCAATAACAGGTAAAGTTAAAATGTTGTTTTGTTCTCCAAGAGATCTTAATTGTTCTTGTGCTGCAGGTCTATAAACGTCTAGACTAACCATCATAATTTTTTTTTTTTTATTTTTTTCTAAATACTTTGCTAATTTAGCGGTGGTTGTTGTTTTACCAGAACCTTGAAGCCCCACTAGCATCATAGGAACAGGAGGTACTGCATTCAAATTTATTTCTGAATTACTTTCTCCTAAAAAACTAACTAACTCATCATAGACGATTTTAATAACCATATCGCCTGGAGATGTTGATCTTATAATTTCCTGTCCAATAAGTTTAGGTTTAACTCTTGATATAAAATCTTTTGCTACATTAAGAGAGACATCAGCCTCTAAAAGAGCTTGTCTAATACCTTTCAATCCTTCATCTACTTGTTTTTCATCAAGTGAAGGCGTTTTTTTTAAAGAAGAAAAAATTTCTTCAAATTTATTCGTTAAGTTTTCAAACATATTTATTACACACAGCAGTAATCGCACTAGTGGGCGAACCCTCGCTGACTAGTGTCGATCTCTTTGTTTCCAAAGACACCGCAAATTTAACGTTTTTGCGGAAACGACAACAAAATATAATAGAGGTTCAAAAAGTCAATAAATAAGTTAAATAACTATATATGGATATTAAAGCTTTTAAAATGGATGGATTAGGTAATGATTTTATAATCATTGATCAAAGAAATCAAAACCTTAATTTAAAAAAAGATCAAATAATCAAAATATGTGATCGAAACTTCATAGGGTGTGATCAGCTAATTTTAATTAAAAAAAATAGAAAAATAGATGCTGGCTTAGAATTTTATAATTCAGATGGAAGTATATCAAGTGCCTGTGGAAATGGTACTAGATGTGTCGCTGATTTTTTATCAAAAGAAAATAATAAAAAAGAAATACTTCTTTGGACTTCTGCAGGAATATTAAAATCAAAAATTTTAGGAAATGATTTAGTCGAAACAGAAATTGGTATTCCAAAAACTAATTGGAATGAAATTCCTTTAAATAAAGTAATGGATACAAAGAATCTAAAAATTGAAATTTTAGATAAAAATAATAACAAACATGTAGGTGGAACATCTGTAAATGTAGGTAATCCTCATATAATATTTTTTGTAAATGATATTGAAAATTTTGACTTAAAAAATATTGGACCAAAAATTGAAAACCATGAACTTTTTCCGGAAAAATGTAATGTAACACTTGCTAAAGTTATAAATAAAAATTTAATTAAAGTTAAAGTATGGGAAAGAGGTACGGGACTTACAAAAGCTTGTGGAACTGCTGCTTGCGCAACAGCTGTTGCAGCAAATATTAATGAATTAGTGGAAAAAATTACCGAAATAGAATTTGAACTTGGGCGACTAACAATTTCAATAGATGAAAAAAACAGTGTTCATATGAAAGGACCTGTTTCAAAAATTAAAAATATAGAAATTAAATTAAAATGAATATTTTTGATAAATTTAGATTTGGTTTTAAAAAAAGTGCTTATGCTTTAACTGAAGGACTTAAAGAAATAATTGTAAAAAAAGAAATAGATGACAAAAATCTTGATAAAATAGAAGAATTTTTAATTCAATCTGATGTCGGAGTAGAAGCTGCCTCAGAAATAAGAGATATAATTTCTAAGAAAAAAGTTGATCCAAATAAAGATTTGTCAATGGAGATAAATTTTATTTTAAAAGAATATATTATTTCTTTAATGAAACCTTTAGAAAGTACTAAATTTTTTAAAAAAAAAGATAAACTAAATACAACTCTTATTTCAGGAGTTAACGGTGTCGGTAAAACAACTAGTATTGGCAAAATTAGTAAAATCTTAAAATCTAATGGTAATAAAGTAATATTAGCAGCATCAGATACTTTTCGTGCTGCAGCAATTGAACAATTAGAAAATTGGGCTAATAAAATTGACGTTAAAATAATAAAATCTTCTCAAGGTTCTGATCCAGCCTCTGTAGCTTATAAAGCAATAGAAGAAGCACTAAAAAATAATTTTAATCAACTCTTAATTGATACTGCCGGAAGACTTCAAAACAAAAAAAATTTAATGGAGGAATACAAAAAAATTGCAAATGTAACAAAAAAAATAGATCCTGATGCACCAAATGATGTAATCTTAATTCTTGATGCAACTTCAGGA
Source organism: uncultured Pelagibacteraceae bacterium (assembly GCA_902579985.1). Classification (GTDB taxonomy): domain Bacteria; phylum Pseudomonadota; class Alphaproteobacteria; order Pelagibacterales; family Pelagibacteraceae; genus Pelagibacter. Next base: position 3,361 of record CACHIV010000008.1, read on the forward strand.
CAAAATGTGATTAATCAAGTTGAAGAATTTAATAAAATCATTCCAATCACTGGAATTATAATGACAAAACTAGATGGAACTGCAAAAGGGGGTATATTATTAGCCTTAGCTAGAAAATATAAACTACCAATTATTGCTTTAGGCTTAGGAGAAAAGGAAGACGATTTACAAATATTTAGTGCTCAACAGTTTGCTGACGCCTTTACACAAATTAATTAATTAGATTGCTTGAAATCAGAGGTTTATAAATACTACATTTATAATTATCTTTAAATTTATAGTGTCCACAATTCTTAGAAAAAGAAGAAATTATAAAATCAAACTTTCCATTTGTTGGATACAACTCTAATTTTTTTTTTGGAATATTAAATTTAAAATTAGCATTTAAACTTTTAACAGCACTAATCATTACTAGTGTTTCATCATCTTTTAAAAGGTAATATGCGAAATCATCCGGAAACACTGGAAAATCGTATTCTTCGAGAAAATACTTAGCTTGAGAAGGAAACCAATCATAAGAAATTAAAGGAGTTGATGACTTAGTTCTATAATCATAAATATAAAGATCTTTGGGATAATCGTTAATATAATTACTCTCTTCTCCTCTGGCCAATATCGATTTTTCTCTACCCTTAAAATATAAAGCAAAATTCTCATTATGAGAATTCATATGATCAATATAAAATAAGTCGTCTGGTAAAAAAGAATTATCTTTTGAAAAAGCATTATCTGTAAAAATAAAAATAAGTAAAATAAGTAAAAAAAAATTTTTCATAATTTAAAATTAAATTTAAATTTTGAATTATATTTGTTTAGATTGTGGCTTAATTTAAACTTTTTAAAAAAGACTCTAATACTATAATTAGATTTTCATCGTATTCCATCATATGGTTGTCATATTTCGTAAAATATGAGTATTTAGGACTATTAGCAATTTTATAAATTTTTTCTCCCATTCTAAATGGGACTATTTGGTCTAGCTCTCCATGCATTACTAAAACTGGAGATGTAATATTTTTCATTTTTTTTTTATTTTCAAACTTATCTTTTAAAATCAAACTTACTGGAATATATGGATAAAAAGTTTTAGCTACATCAATCATTGATGTGAAGGGGGTTTCAAGTATGATTCCAGCAAAATTTTTATTCTGAGATATATGTGTTGCAACACCTGTGCCTAAAGACTCTCCATAAATAATAATGTTTTTTTCTTTTATACCTTTATTTAATAACCATTGGACGGCACTTCTACCATCTTCGTAAAGACCTTGTTCAGAAGGTTTACCTTTATTTCCACTAAATCCTCTCCAAGCAATTATCAAAAAATTAATATTTAAATCTCGAAAATGATTCAATTTATGAATTCTATTTTCTAGTGATCCAGCATTTCCATGAAAATATAGTATTGTTTTATAGTCTTTAAGATTTTTTTCATGATACCAAGCTAATAATTCAATATTATCTTCAGTAGTAATTTTCACTTTTTTTATATCAACTGTTAATTTATCACCGAAGTAATTATTTTCATTTGGATGGTACAATAAATTTCTTTGATAAAAAAATAAAAAAATTAAAATTATAAAATAGATTAAAAAGATAGTAAGAAAAAGTTTTAACAAATTATTCACATTGAATAGAAAATTATTTTTTATCGAAAAAAGCTTCGTATATCATCATAAAAATTGCTAAACCCATTAAAATATAAACAGGAAGAACATCAAAAAAACCTATCATTGGCGATCTAGTTAAAGTTGTTGCTAGACCAAGCAAAAAAGCTATAGCAAGTAAAGACCCTAAAAAAGTTGTGAACTTTTGCATTTAATTATTACATTCCTTTTCTAGCCAATTAGCAACCCCTAAAAACCTGTGGTCATCATAACGATCTCCTATTAACTGAACCCCTAAAGGCAAATTATTTTCACCTTCTAATAAAGGGAGAGAAATAGAAGGAGTCCCTAGATAAGACCACACTTTGTTAAATTCTGCTGTACCAGTGCTCTTTAGTCCTTTTGGAGCAACACCGGGGCTAGATGGTGATAATACCCCATGATAATCTTCAAAAACTTCTTGATAAGACTCATAACTTCTTTTTTTAAAGTCTATTGCCTCAGCGTATTCTTTAGCCGAATGTTTGTTCCCTTTAGCTATAGCAGTTTGCATATATTTAGATAATTTATTTTTATATTTTTTATAGTATACAGCAAAATTATTAGCTAAATCTGTTTCATGAATTATTTGATGATATTTGTGAATATCTTTAAAATATGATGGAGTATCAAATACCTCTATATTTTTAAATGACTTTATAAAATATTCAAATGATTCTCTAGATTTTTTATCAATAATTTTCCAAAAATCTGATTTATAAAAAATAAATTTAGGCTCAAATAAAGGTCCTTTTTTTGTTTCGTCTAAAATATTTTCTGCTGAATAATAAATAGTTGCAGGATCATGATGATCTTTTTTAATTAAAACTTTTGCTAACAAAGCAACATCTTCAACTGTTCTACCAAATACTCCCATATGGTCCAATGAATAAGAAGTTTTTAAAACACCATTTCTTGAAATCAAGCCATAGCTTGGCTTATAACCAACAACGCCACAATAAGAAGCTGGTCTAATAACAGAACCTCCTGTTTGAGATCCAATTGAAAGTGGAGCCATATATGATGCAACTGATGCAGCTGATCCACTCGATGAACCCCCTGGTGTACGTGAATAATCATGTGGATTAGTTGTTTTAGTTGGGCCAAGATATGCTAACTCAGATGTATTTGTTTTTCCCATAATAATTGCTCCTGCGGAATGCAAGAGCTCAACTATTTCTGCATTTTGAGAATAAGATTTACCTTTTCTTATTGGTGTTCCACATTCAGTTGGCATGTCTACTGTTCCAATTATATCTTTTAACGCAACAGGAACTCCATGTAATGGACCAACTGGCTTTCCAGATCTTCTATGTTCATCTGCATCAGCAGCTTTTTCTAATAAAATCTTTTTATTGAAGTGAGCCCATGCTTTTATATCTTTTTCAAATTTATTTATTCTTTCTATATATTTTTCGCAAACTTCGACTGAAGTTAATTGACCTTCTTTTATTTTTGAAGCCATTTCTTCAACGCTAAGCGAAAATATATCAATCATTTTTTTTTAGTCTGCAAAGAGTACGTCTGGAAACCATAAAGCAATTCCTGGAAACATATACATTAAAAACATTCCAAAAATAACTATACCTAAAAATGGCATAATCCCTTTAAATATTTCTAGCAATTCAACATTAGCTTTTTGAACTCCTTTTAAATAGTAGGCAGACATTGCCATTGGTGGCGTCAAAAAAGATGTCTGTAAATTTAAAGCAATTAACATTGCAAAGAAATAAGGATTTACACCAAAAACTTCTAATAATGGTAAAAATATTGGAACAAATATAATCAAAATTTCAGTCCACTCTAAAGGCCATCCTAAAAGAAAAATTATTATTTGTGTTATTACTAAAAATTGCCAAGTAGATATATTTATCGATGTAAAGAAATGTTCAAATACCTCATGTCCCCCTAAATAAGAAAAAACAGAGGAGAAAGTCCAAGATCCAATAAATAACCACATAATCATTGCTGTAGTTTTAGCAGTAAGAAAAACTGACTCTTTAAAGTTTTGCCATTTAAGAGTTTTATAAAACCATGATAGAATTATTGCACCAAATGCTCCAGCGGCGGCGGCTTCTGCGGGAGTGGCAATTCCAGCTAAAATAGTTCCAAGCACTAGCATTATTAAACCAAATAAAGGTACAAAAGAAACCAATACCTCTTTTAAAATTGCTGCTCTTGGTGGAATGTCTTCTGCGGGTGGCCTAGGTGCTATTGACGGATTCAGCCAAGCTCTAATAACTGCATAGGCAATGTAAAGGCCTGCTAACATTAATCCAGGAAAAATTGCAGCTGCAAATAATCTTAAGGGTGATAATTGTGCAATTACAGAATAAACAATTAACATAATACTTGGTGGAATTAAAATTCCTAAACATCCACCTGCACAAATTATTCCTGATGAAAATTTTTTATCGTATCCAGCCTTAACCATTGCTGGCCAAGCAAGTAAGCCCATCAAAGTTACAACTGCGCCTATAATTCCTGTAGCTGTTGAAAATAAAGTACAAGTTATTAAAGCTGCTACTGCCATAGATGCTGGTAATCTGTGCGCAGCAAGTCTTATAGCAAAAAATAATTTAGCTACGATTCCAGCTCTCTCAACTAAATATCCCATGAATAAAAAAAGTGGTACTGCAGTAAGAACGTTATTATCCATAACGGTGTAAGTATTTTTAACAAATAAAGAAAATATTCTATTATCAAATAAATGATCCATTAAAACTGGATCATAATAAGCATAATAACCAAAACCTATTCCCATGGCCATTAAAGTAAAGGCTATTGGGAAACCTAATAACACTGCAAATAAAAATACGCCCATCATTAAAATGGCTACTTCAGGATTAGTAAGACTAAACAGCATTTTTTTTATCTTCCTCTTGAGATGTTCTCATTAATATTTTTTCAGTTTCCTCTGCCACAACAATCCTTGCAGGCCATTGACCAGACTTAATACATAGTATTGATCTAAATACTTCACTAACTCCCTGAATTACCAATAAAACACCTGCAGCAGGTATCATAGATTTTACCATATAAATTTGAATTTGAGCAGGACTGCTCCAACTTGTTTCTTTTATTTTCCAGGCTTGTGCTGCATATTCATAACCATAAAAAGCTAAAGCAATAACTCCTGGGAAAAAGAAAATAAAATAAAGCACTAAATCTATCCAAGCCTGAGTTCTTTGTTCAAATAATCTGTAAATTACATCTCCTCTTACATGAGCTTCTGTAGCTAAACAATAAGCGCCAGACATCATAAGGATTGCACCATACATCTGCATACTAAAATCAAAATTCCATAAAGTTGGCTTGTTGAAAGCATATGCCATTATAACTTCGTATACAGTACCACCCATTAAAATAACAATGCACCAAGAGAAGGCTTTTCCCATAGAGGTGCTTAGAGTATCAGCAAATTTAATGAATGATTTCATTATGAAAAGGTATATTAAATTAAAGTAAAAAAAAAGGGGGTTTTTCAACCCCCCTTTTTAATAATATTTAAAATTAATTAAATCTTAACTTTTGCAATTGGACCAAACTCATTTTCATAAGCTAATTTGTAGTTCGGTTGATTCATCAACAGATACTTCATAGTTCTCTTAGCATATGCTTTTTGAGATGCTATAATTTTCTTGAAGAAAGGGTCTTTCCCAGAAAACTCAGCAACTATTTTATCCCAGCCTTTTAATTGCTCAGCTAAAATAGCATCAGATGTTTGGTAAACGTTAACCTTATGCTCATTCATCAATTTAGCTAAGTCAGCAGAATATCTAACTAAAGCTTTAAAGTAGTTATCTGAATTTGCAGCATAAGCAGCATTTTTCAAGATAGCTTTATGAGCAGGTGAAAGGCTATTGTATCTTTTCTTGTTCACCGGAATCTCAAACATTTCTTGAGACTGGTGGAAACTACCTAAGTGATAGTGTTTAGATACATCTTGCATTCCAAACTGTGAGTCTGATGTTGGGTTGTTAAACTCAGCAGCATCAATTAAACCAGTTTTCATTGCTGGTTGAATTTCACCACCTGGTAACTGTCTTACAACCATTCCCATAGCAGTTAGAACGTTAGTCGCTAGACCAACAGTTCTATACTTCATTCCTTTAACATCAGATACTTTTGTTACGTTCTTTTTGAACCAACCAAAAGGTTGTGCTGGCATCGGCATATGAAAGAATCCAATATAATCGAATCCTACTGAAGATACAGCTTGTTCATATAGCTTTCTTCCTCCACCATACTCCATCCATCCCATAACTTCTTGAGATGACATTCCGTATGAAGGACCAGTTCCAAAAAGAGAAGCTGCAGGATTTTTACCATACCAATATGCTGTCACCCAGTGACCCATATCAAGGTTTCCATCGCTAACTGCCGCTCCGATTTCAGAAGTTTTTACAACTGAACCAACAGGCTGAAGATCAATTTTTAATGATCCTCCAGACATGTCGCTAACCATTTTCGCATAATCTCCTGCCATTTCAAAAAATATGTTAGCGCCTGATGGCCAAGCTGCTTGCATCTTTAATGTTAATGGAGCACCAAAAGCTACATTAGGCATAGCTACAGCTGTTGCTGCTGCTGCACCTGTCGCTGCTGCTGCTTTGAAGAATTTACGTCTTGAAGGTGTTTTAGCACCTTTCAATGATTTTTTTTCTTTAATCATTATTACTCCTCATTAGTTAATTAACTTGAATTAATTTAAGCATAGAAGCTAATTAGAGTCATTTAAAAAAAACCAAAATAGGTCAAAAATTTTAGTTTTTACAATCTCAAATTGTATTTATTTGAAATAATCTAATTTAATCTAATGTATTTATTACTAAAACTTTCTCAGGATCAAATACCTTTACTTTTATACTAGAATACCAAATTGAAACATTCTCAATATCTTCATCAGTTAACATTTGTGCAATCATTGACATTTGTGGATGTTCAATTTTATTAGTTTTATATTCCTTTAATTTTACAACTAAATAATCTTTACTTTGGCCAGATATATTAGGAACTAATGGAGAATTGCCTCCAGATGCAGCTGTACCATTTAATCCATGACATGCTGAACAAATTTGAGCCGCTTTTAATTTGCCAGCTTTTAAAGAATCAGAAAGATTAGCCTCATTTGATGCATCTATTTCTCCAGCTAAAACTGGAGAAAATATAAAATATGAAGTTAATAAAGTAATCTTTATTAATTTCATTAATTCATTCTAGTCTGACTAATAATATTAAAAGCCTCTCTAAGCTTGGCTTCACCTTCTTCTTTTTTACCCCCGTCACAAAGCGAAATACCTTGATCTTTTAAAGCTTTAATTTTTTTTAAATTTTTTTCAGTATATTGATACTGTTTTTTTCCATAGGCTCTCTCAGACTCTTTCCAAATTGATTTAGCTAAGTATTTACACATATACTCAGGAGAATTCAGGTATGCTTTATATTCTGCTTCAGTCATACATTTACTTTCTCTTATTTGCTTAAACGTTCCATCCTTCATCCATTTTGCAAAACCGCTACATATCTTCTTGGTGTCCCCAGTTGATGCATTTGCAACAACAGATGAAAAAAATAAAAATAAAACTGTTAATAAAATTTTTCTCATTTCCATCCTTTCTTAAATATTGGTTATCAAAAAAGGGACCGACCTTGATCGGTCCCTAAATTTAATTTTTAATTATCCTTCGTATGTGATTCTGTAAATTACTCCAGCTTTATCATCTGAAACAAGTAAAGAACCATCAAAGTATTGTTGAACGTCTACTGGTCTTCCTAAATAAGTACCCATTTCCGTCATCCAACCTTCAGCAAAAGGTTCCATTTTTTTGGCATTACCTTTTTTGTCTAAGTAAGTGACCATGACTCTAGCACCTCTTGGTTTAATAGCATTCCATGAACCATGCTGAGCACTAAAGATTGCATTATGGTATTTTTTGGGAAACATTTTTCCAGTATAGAACATCATTCCAAGGTCAGCAGCATGTGCAATAGTCTCAATTTGAGGTTTGCAGTAATTGTCTGCATATGCTTTTGGGATTGTCTGACCTTTATACTCAGGAGTTCTCACTTCACCTCCTCCAGTATAAGGGTGTCCATACCAAACTTTGGAACCTAAAGCGCAAGCTTTATTAAGTTCTCCTGGAGGAGTCTCATCTCCCATTCCATCTACCTGGTTATCAGTAAACCATAAAGAACCGTCTTTAGGATTAAACGCGTGACCTACTGAATTTCTTATACCAATTCCAACAACTTCTCTTTCTAGGTTTCCAGGGAATCTGTTGAATCTTATCATCCCACCAATACCTACTTGATCGTACATTGGATATTTATCAGCTGGTGCAACGTTAAAAGGTTGTCCCATACTTACATAAAGTTTGTTGTCCTTAGGATTAATTGCACAAACTCTTGCAGAGTGATTGTAAGACTCCTCTTCAGGCGGAATTAATTCACCTTGAGGTATAATCGGTATAGCTACAGTATCAGGACTTTCCATAAAAAACTCAGCTGCCGGAAACCATAATACTCTGTTTCTTTCAGCAACATATAGATGTCCGTCTGTACTAAAACATACACCATTAGGAATATCAAAATTAACCGCTGGGCTAAATTGCTCCACAGTATCTGCTATATCATCCATGTCTCTGTCAGTTGCCTGCCAAACTTTGTCTTTTCTAGTTCCAATCCAAACAGTTGTTTTATTTCTTGCAACTGCCATATGTCTTGCATCGGGAACTCTAGCAAACAAACTTATTTTAAACCCAGGAGGCATTTTAATTTTTGGTAATATATTTTTCTTTATATTATCCATGTACTTGCCTTCTTGGGGTACTACTATACCTGCTGTTGTACCTGTGCTTTTAAAGCTACTAAGTTTATCAATATTCTCATTTCTATCATCAGCAAAAGAAACTGATGACCAAAGAGACATTAACAAAACAGAGGTAAGTAAAAATATTACTCTTCTCATATTATTCTCTCCCATTTTTATTAAGTTACTAATATATTCTCTGGTGAGATTTAATTACAGATTGTCACACCCTTCAAGTATTTATTATTCAAGCAATACGTATATTTTTTTATATATTACTATTCTAGGTTGTATATTATTTTTAATTCACTTTATTCTTACAATTTCCAGTTTTAAAAAATTCATCAATATTATCAATTGCAAGATTTGCCATAGCAGTTCTAGTTTCTTTGGTAGCACTACCTAAATGTGGAAGGATAAAAGCACTTTTATGTTTCAAATAACCGGGATTTAAATTTGGTTCATTTTTATAAACATCTAAACCAACTGCATAAACTTTTCTTCTATTAAGAGCATCAATTAAAGCTTCATCCTCAACTATATCTCCTCTAGCAACATTTGTAACTATTGCACCCTTGGGCAAATATTCAATAGTATCTTTATTTATCATATCAACAGTCTCTTTTGAGGCAGGACAACAAATTGATAAAACATCAGATACAGATAGAAGGCTTTTTAAATTATCATGATAAATAGCATCATTTTCTTTTTCTTTAGCTAGCTTAGATCTATTATGATAATGAATTATCATACCAAGAGATTTTGCAACTTTAGCAATTTTTTGTCCTATTCTTCCCATTCCTAAAATTCCAAGTCTAGTTCCTGTCAATTGTTTACCAATTAAATAATCTGCTGACCATTTCCAGCCACCTTCTCGAGCACCTTCTATACCTTCGGCTGCTCTTCGGCATGCACCTAATATTAGCAATACTCCTATCTCTGCTGTTGCATCAGTTAAGACATCTGGTGTATTTGTTACTACAATATTTCTTTTTTTTGCTGCTTCTAAATCAATATTTCCAAAGCCAACTGCAAAGTTTGATAGTATTTTTATACTATTAGGTAACTTATTGATTGTTTCACCGTCCATTTTATCTGTCAAAGAAGTTAGAATTCCATCACATCCTTGGCTCATTTTAACTACTTTTGATTGAGAATATAATTCATCATTATCGTTAAAATTTGCCTCAAAAATTTTAGAAGCTTTTTCCTCACAAGTCTTAAGCAGTCTTCTAGTGATTAGGATTTTTTTCATTTTTATGATTAATTTAAATCAAATATTTTACCTGGATTCATTATATTATTAGGATCAATTGTTCTTTTTATAGATTTCATCAAAGGTAAATTATCTGCATGTTGTTCTAATAAATATTTTTTTTTGTGTAATCCAATCCCGTGTTCTCCAGTAATTGTTCCTTCAGATTCAAGACTTTTTTTAATCAGAATATCATTAAATTTTTTTATTTTTTGATATGCATCCTTCTTAGATGGATCGTATGGTAACATAACATGAAAATTTCCATCTCCTAAATGACCAACCATCGGGCCTCTTAATCCAAGTTTACTAACTTCTGTCTCAGCAAATTTAACACACTCCGTGATTTTAGAAATTGGAACACAAATATCAGTGGTATACACTCTTCCATTGTTAATCAATGCTCTAACAGAATACCAAGCGTCCCATCTTGCTTTCCACATCTTATTCCTTTTTTCTAGTGTATCGGCCCATTTAAAATCACTACCACCATTATTTTTTGAGAGCTCATCTACTATTTTAATTTGTTCTTTATTTGAAATTTCATCACCATGAAATTCAAAAAATAATGTTGGCAAAGGTTTTACGTCTTCTAACTTTGAATAATTAATACTTATGTCCATTTGATCTTTATTAAGCATTTCAATTCTTGCTATGGGTATACCATATTGTATTACTTCCTGTGCTGTCTTAACTGCATTTTCTAATTCTTGAAATTGACAAACTGCACTCATTATATTTTCTGGAATAGGCGATAATCTTAATTGAACTTCTGTAATAATTCCCAATGTCCCCTCTGATCCGATAAATAAATTTGTTAAATTATATCCTGCAGAGGTTTTTTTAGCTCGACCTCCAGTATTTATAATATCTCCATTTGGTAAAATAACTGTTAATCCTGTTATTACTGATTTCATAGTGCCATATTTAACTGCCATTGTCCCTGAAGCAGATGTAGCTGCCATTCCTCCGATCGCTGCATTTGCACCTGGGTCTATTGGAAAAAAAACACCCTCCTCTCGAAGATATTCATTTAACTGTTCTCTAGTCACACAAGCCTGAACTCTACAATCAAAATCTTCTGTATTTACAGATAAAACTTTGTTCATTTTTTCTAGTGAAATTGTTATACCTTTATCATTTCCTACTGCATTCCCCTCTAAAGAAGTTCCAGTTCCAAATGGAACTACTGGGACTTTGTTTTCATTACATAATTTTAATATTTGAGAAACTTCCTCATTAGTTTCTGGAAAAACTACTGCCTGTGAAAGAACAGGATCATATGTATCTTCTCCTCTTGCATAATTTGCTCTAGTAGACTCGGACTGAGAAAATCTACCATTAAAAATTTTTTTTAACTCATTTTGAAGTATTTCATTCATAATAAAATATTATAGAATCTTATTAAGAAAAATAAACTTAAAACTAACCGAGCATTTTCTTAATATTCTCTAAAGCTTGAGAGATATTGTCTCTAGAAGCAGCAAAACTAAATCTAACATAATTTTGGCAAGTTTCACCAAATGCAGAACCGGGCACTATTGCGACTCCAGCTTCATGCATCGCTTTCCTAGCAAACTCAGCACCATTCATTCCTGTCCCAATAACTTTGGGAAATGCATAAAAAGCTCCTCCTGGGAGACTACATTCTACTCCTGGAAGTTCATTTAAACCTTTATGAATTAAATCTCTTCTTTGGGTAAATTTTTCCATCATTTCATGAATAGAATCGTCTGGACCATCTAAGGCGGCAATTCCTGCAAACTGTGCGGCGGCATTAACGCATGAAACACTATTAATTAAAAGTTTATTAACATGTTCAATAAGATGTTGAGGCCAAAAACTCCAGCCTAGCCGCCATCCAGTCATTGAATAAGCTTTACTCCATCCTTCTAAAACAATTAATCTTTCTCTTAACTCTGGATAATTAAAAAATGAGGGCATCTCTTTTCCATCAAAAATTTGTCTGCTATAAATTTCATCACTCAAAATTGTTACATGAGGATGTTTTTTAAGACCGTCAGCTAAAAAATCAATGTCTGACTTATCAACAAAACTTCCTGTTGGGTTATTTGGATTAATTAATATTAGTAATCGAGTTTTGTCAGTAATTAAAGATAATATCTTGTCTGGATTAAATTTTAAATCTTTATCTTCTGTTAAATCATAAGGTACCGAAGTAGATCCTGTATAATTTATCATAGACTCATAAATAGGAAATGCAGGTGTTGGGTGAATAATTTCTGCTCCAGGTTCACCAAAACATTGTATAGCATAATGCATCGTAGGTTTTCCACCTGGCATAATTAAAATTCTTTCAAAATCAATATCAACGTTATAACGTTTTTTTATCCATCTAGTCACAGCTTGACGGCATTCAGGAATACCATTTGACATTACATATCCATGATGTCCATCATCAAGTGCTTTCTTAGCTGCTTCAACAACATGCTTTGGTGTTTTAAAATCTGGTTGTCCCAATCCTAAATGGATCATAGATTTTCCTTGAGCTTCTAATTTTTTTGCTTCAGCTAGTACAGTAAATGCTGACTCAGTTCCTAATCTTTCTAAACTTTTTGCTAATTTCATTTATTTGTACCTTTCTATTTTCTGTATATTAATTTAGAACTATCTAAATCATTTAAACTTTTACAGCCCATTAATACCATATTTCTTTTAATTTCATCATGCATATTTTGTAATAAATGTTCAACTCCTTGTTGACCGCCTGCGGCCAAAGAGAACAGAAACATTTTTCCAAAACTACATGCTTTAGCCCCGGCAGCCAAAGCTTTTAAAACATGAGTTCCTCTTCTTACACCACCATCTAAGATGATCTCGAGCTTATCTCCCACCGCATCTGAAATAGCTTTTACTTGATCAAAAGGTGATCGCGATCCATCAAGTTGACGACCACCATGATTTGATACCATAATTGCCGTGCATCCAATATCTATAGCTTTTTTAGCATCCTCAACAGACATAACTCCTTTTAATGCAAATGGTCCATTCCATTTTTTTGCACAATATTCTGCATCCTTCCATCCCATAGCTGGATCATACTGTTCATTAATATATTCTATAACTGATTTTGAAATATTAGTTCCTTTATCTGTTTTTTTTTTAACATTTGATAATTCAAATCTTTTACCAGTTAAATAATTAAAAACCCATGTAGGACGCATTGCAAAACTCATTAAACTTTGAATAGTAAGTTTTGGTGGAGTAGTAAATCCAGTTCTATGATCTTTTTCTCTATTACCTGCAACCAAAGTATCTACAGTTAAACACATTGCATCAAAACCTGATCTTCTTGATCTGTCTATTAAATCATCAGAAATTGATCTATCTTTATGAACATAAAGCTGAAATAATTTTGGACCACTTGAAATATTTGACACTTCTTCAATAGTATTATTTCCCATAGATGACATGCTATAAAAAGTATTAAACTTTTCAGCAGCTCGTGCCGATGCTTTATCTCCATCAGGATGATATAATCTTTGCATCGCTGCAGGAGAAAGAAATATTGGCATATCAATCTTTCTGCCAAATAAAGTAGTTGATAAATCAGGCTTACCAACACTAGCTAAAATATTTGGAACTAGATCACAATCATTGAATGAATCTGTATTTCTTCTTAAAGTTGACTCATCATCTGCTCCACCATCAATGTAATGAAATATCGGGGAAGGTAATTTTTTTTTTGCTAATTTTCTAAAGTCTTCAAAGTTATGACAATTTTTTAAATTCACTATCTTCTGAATCTTAAATTACTTCTATTTAAGTCACTTATCTTGGTACATCCCATTAATTTCATATCTCTAACTAATTCTTCCTTATACTTTTCTAAAGCTCTCTCAACACCTGCTTGTCCTCCAGCTGCTAAAGCATAAAGATATAGTCTTCCGCCAGAGCAAGCTTTAGCGCCAAGTGATAATGCTTTTAGAATGTGAGTTCCTCTGTGAATTCCACCTTCGCATATCACATCAAGTTTATCACCAACAGCATCAACTATTTCTGCAAGTTGATCAAAAGGTGATCTTGATCCATCAAGTTGTCTCCCACCATGATTTGAAACCATTATGCCTGTACATCCTATATCAACAGCTCTTTTGGCATCTTCAACACTCATCACTCCTTTTAGAGCAAAATGTCCACCCCATTGAGAACAAAGTTTTTCAGCATCTTTCCAATTCATAGATTGGTCAAGCATAGTAGAAAAATAATTTCCAATCGAAGAATTAGTACTCGTGCCTTCTTTCACAAAATCTTGTAAATGAGGTAATTCAAACTTACCTTTCGTTAAATAATTTATTCCCCACATTGGTTTAGTAGCAAAACTAAATAAGCTAGCTAATGTGAGTTTAGGTGGTGATGTAAAACCAGTATGTAAATCTCTTTCACGATTTCCTCCAGTTATTGTATCTACTGTTAATGCCATCACATCAAATTTTGCTGCTTTAGCTCTTTCTAAACAAGAATCATTTAAACCTCTATCTTTATGAAAATAAAACTGAAACATTTTTGGTGTGTCAATCATAGAAGATATTTCTTCTACACTGACTGTAGCCAAAGCTGAAACACCAAACATAGTATTAAATTTTTGTGCTGCTCTTCCAACTGCTCTTTCACCATCATAATGAAAAAGTCTTTGCAACGCTGTTGGTGATAAATAAAAAGGTAAGTCTAATTTTTTTCCAAATATTGTTGTAGACAAATCAACATTTTCAACTCCCCTTAAAACATTAGGAACTAAATCAACATCATCGAATGCACTCGTATTTCTAGCATAAGTAATTTCATCATCAGCCGCCCCATCAATATAGTGAAATATTGGTGAAGGTAATTTCTTTTGAGCTAGTTTTCTAAAATCTTTAAAATTATAACAATCTTTTAGTCTCACAAATTTAATATTAAAAGTTTTTTAGAAAGTTGAACATATAACTATTTGCCCCAGGATTTTTTACACCCAGACTAGCATTTGATAAATGGTTATATGAAAGGCCAAAATACGAACCTTCTGATATAGAATAGTTAGCTTGAAGCTCTGTTTTAAATTCTACTGTATGACCTAAATCTTTTCCGTCACCTTCATGATAAAGACCTGGAGTAAAACTTGGAGTTAAATTTAGTTTATCTCCTAACGAATAGTTCCATTCTACACCTGTATAAATATATGCAGCTGAATTTTCTGTTATAAAAGCACCAGTCACAGGTGAAGCATTTCCTAAAAAAGTATTTCTTTCTAAGCTTTCGTTTTGATGTTGAAATCCAAATAATATAGCTTTTTGCTTATCATCACTGAAATCAAAATTTCCAGTATAAAAATTATATTGATGTTCACTAATAGTCTTGTTTTCTTCAGCTTGTAAAATATTTACAAAAGAAATAATTACAAAAAAAGAAATTATAAATAAGTTTTTTATTTTCATTTTACTTTTTTACAGTTATTTTTTTATACATTATTGCACCACCTAACAAAAATAACAATAACGGTAATAACCATAAAATATAAGTATTTTTCTTTAATTTTGGATCATAAATAATCCAATCACCATACTTTTCTCTTAAAAATTGGTATATTAGCTCTTCTTTTAATCCTTCATTAATTTTTCTATCAACAATTAATTTAATACTCGAAGCAAAATCCGATTCAGAATCATATACAGATTGTCCTTGACAAATTAGACACCTAATATTTTTTAAAATCTTACTTTTCAATTGATCATTTTTTTCATTTGATTTTGAATGAAAAAAACCTGAGCATAACAATATAATCATAGATATTTTCAAAATTTTCATTTTATAATCAATTTAATTTCTTCTAATATATCATTATTAATTGGCCCAATAAATTTTCTTATAATCTTTTTATTTTTATCAATTACAAAAGTTTCTGGAACACCATACGCTCCAAACTCAACACTCAAAGTTCCATCATTATCTATTATAATTTGGGAATAAGGATTTCCAAATTCATTGATAAAATTTTCGGCTTTATTTAAGTTATCTTTATAATTAACTCCAATCAATTTAACTAATTGACTATTACTTAATCTCATCAATAAAGGATGTTCATTTCTACAGGGAACACACCAAGAAGCCCAAATATTTACAATATAAAAAATATCATCTTTAAAAATTTTTTCTGAATTTACATACTTACTAGAATCAAAATCTTTTGCTTCAAAATTAGGTATATCTTTTTTATCAGTAATTTTAGGTGAATAAATATTTGAATCATTTATTCCTTTGTAAAAAATAACAAAGCAAAAACTTAAAAAAATAATTATAACTAATAAGCTAAACTTACTTTTCATATCTTTTTTTTTAATAAACTTATTATGCCTCCAAAACTTAATAATAAAACTGAAATCCAAATCCAAATCATAAATGGCTTTACTTGATATCTAATATTAAAATAATCATTTCCTTTTACAATATTCATAACTAAAAACTGATCTTTTAATAATGTTGTTTTTATAGCTGCTTCACTAGTAACAATTTCAGGCTGATTATAAATTCTTATTTCAGGTTTAAGCTCAACAATTTTCCCATTTTCATCTCTAATCAAAAAATGTGCTATTATTGAATTAAAATTGCTTTCTTTTTTTTCTATGGCCTTTTTTAAAAAAATTTCTTTTTTATTATAACTATATTTTTCACCAATCTTTATATTTGTAATAACTTCAGAAGATAAAATACTATTAAATAAAATACTTAAAATTAAAAGACTAAAACCAAAGTGTGCAATAGTTTGGGAAATATCATTAATTTTTTTAATAAATAATTCTTTTAAAGTCATAAAGAATAAAAAAAAAGCAGCAGAAATTAAGACTGTGTAAAATAATAAGTCAGTATTTAAATTCTTAACTATAAAAAATGTCAACATTACAGAAACAAAAAAAGTAATTATAAGAGAATTTTTATTTTCAATTTTTGATTTAATCCATTTAAATTTAGGCCCAACAGACATAAATAGTAAAAATATTACTAAGAATGGAGCCATTAATTTGTGATAAAAAGGAGGCCCAACTGATATTTTTTCATTAGAGACTACATCTAAAAAAATTGGATAAATTGTACCAATTAAAACTACTGATAGAAAATACATCATAAACCAATTATTTATTAAAATAGAAGTTTCTCTACTGAGCCAAAAAAAATTCTTAAAATTTTTATCGCTTTCTTTATGAAATAAAAAAAATATTGCTAAGGATAAAATAATTAAAACAAATAAAAAAATTAATATAAAAACCCCTCTTGAAGGATCATTTGCAAATGTATGTACAGAGTTTAATATTCCAGATCTAACTAAAAAAGTTCCACACATGCTTAAAGTAAATGTTGCAATTGATAATATAATTATCCAAGATTTTAATGCAGACCTTCTTTCCAATACTATAATACAGTGCAATAATGCAGTTAATGTTAACCATGGCATTAAAGAAACATTTTCAACAGGATCCCAAAACCAAAAACCTCCCCATCCCAATTCATAATATGCCCAAATTGAACCAAGCATAATTCCTAATGTTAAAAATATCCAAGAAACTAAAACCCATTTTTTTATATGCTGACTCCATTCTTTAGAAACATATTTCTGAGTAACTGCAGCTAAAGATGCAGAAAATATTATAGACGCTCCAACATAACCTAAATATAGAATTGGTGGATGAATTGCTAAAGCAGGATCTTGTAAAATTGGATTTAAGCCTAGTCCCTCTTTTGGAATAGGAAATAGATAATTAAATGGATTAGAGGTCATCAATACAAATAAAAAAAATCCAATAATTATTACTTGCTGAAATATTAAAGTTAAAATTCTATACTTTTTTGGTTGGTCTTTTGATTTGATCAAAAATATAAAAATAAATAAAATTAATACTAATAACCATAACAATAAACTTCCCTCATGATTTCCCCATGTTCCAGAAATTTTATAAAACAATGGCTTGGTTGTATGAGAATTATTAAAAACTGTCTCATTGCTAAAATCTGAATTTATAAAAGATAAAATCAAACTTAAAAAACTTATAATTATTAAAACTAATTGGATAAAAGATAAGGAAAATATATTTTGGTTTATTTGTTGATTACTAATATTAAAATCTTTAATTGAAACTACACAAAGTGTTAATGAGAGTATTAAACCTAAAATTAAAGAATAATAACCTATTTGATTAATAAGCAATTTATTTATCTCCTATGGCTTCTTTAACCTCTGGAGGCTTATAATTTTCATCATGTTTTGCCAAAATTTTAGTAGCAGAAAAATAATTTTTATCTTTCAAAAAACCTTCAGCTACTACACCTTTGCCTTCAGCAAATAAATTTGGAACAGCTCCAGAATAAATAACATTAATCTCATTCTTAAAATCAGTAATAATGAAGTTAATTTCATTAGAATTTATAAAAACTGATCGCTCTTTAACCATTCCGCCTACCCTTATTTTTTTTTTATTTAATTCTTCTAAAGACTTTATTTCGGATGGTGATTGAAAGTATACAACATTTTCTTTTAATGATTGTAAAATTAAAAAAACTGTTAAAATTACAGAGGCTAAAATTAAAACTAAAAATATAAATCGTAATTTAACTTTTTTACCATACATGGCTTGTTAGTTAAATATTTGAAGTACTAGATAATATTTCTTTATTAATCTTTTGTGATCTTGCAGTTCTAGCTTTCCCTTCATTTAGAGAATGAAATTTTAAAGCAAATCTTTTTTGCTCTTTTGAAAGTTGTAATTTTATTACAAAATATAAAACTGTAAAACTCATCAATGTAAATAAAAAAGCTGACCATACGTAAGTCCCATATCCATTCATCAATATTAATTCATTAATCATAATCTATTTAATCCTTTATTTTTAACTTTTATCAGTTCAGTATTATATTTCATCAAAAAAATGAGTAATGAAAAAAGAGCAAATGCCGCAGTCATAATGCTTAAAGGAATTAACATAGATGAATGTATCGCAGTATTGGTCGATAAAATATTAATCGAAGCAGGTTGATGTAATGTATTCCACCAATCAACAGAAAATTTAATAATAGGAATATTTACTGCTCCTATAATTGCAATCATTGAAGTTACTTTAATTGCTTTTTCATTATTTTCATAAACTCTCCATGCCAATAAATACATTCCATAAAATATAACTAAGATTAACATAGAAGTTATTCTTGCGTCCCAAGCCCACCAAGTGCCCCAAGTGGGTTTACCCCAAATTGATCCAGTTACTAATGCTATAATACTAAAAACAAATCCTGACGGTGCCAAACTTTTAGCAATTAAAGAAAAGTTTTTATTTTTAAATAAAAAGCTTCCAACCGATAATAAAGCTAAGCTTGAAAATACTCCCAATGAAATCCATGCTGCTGGAACATGAACATACATTATTCTAGCTGCATCACCTTGCTTATAATCTTCAGGAGATAAAATAAGTGCCTCTGTTAAACCTACAGTTAAGACAATGATAAATAAAAATAAGACATACTTAATTGCCTTGGATGTTAAAGGAAAAATCTTATTAGGCTCAAAATATTTAAACATATTTATATTATATATATTAAAAAAATTATAATATAATTTTTATTATGAATAATTATTCCGATCAAGAATGTTGAGGGAGATAATGTTTTTTGGGTATGTTTTTAACACTCTTGACCAGAATTATTAATTTATAATTCAAATCTGTGTCAAAGATTTGAGGCAATTGTGTTTAAAAAATGAATTAATTTGATGGCTTGAAATAACTCGACCCTTTTTTGCCTGAAAAAATCTCTTCAATCAAAGGATGTTTAATTGGTTCTTCTGAATCATCCATGCATAAATTTTGTTCTGAAACATAGGCTTCATAAGTAATTTCATCATTTTCTGCTAGTAAATGATAAAAAGGCTGGTCTTTTTTAGGACGGACATTTTTTGGAATAGATTGATACCATTCTTCTGAGTTATTAAATTCAAAATCTACATCATAAATTACACCCCTAAACTCAAAGTGTTTATGCTTAACTATATCTCCTATAGAAAATTTAGCTTTTTGGATTCCCATTGAGTTTAATATGGTGTTTTAAAAATAAAAATCAATAAAAAAAATATAAATGTATTGTGAATATGTTAATATGTCACAAATGAATAAATCATTTCTTAAATTTATTACAGACTTTGGGCCTTTAGTAATATTTTTTTTCTTTTATTATAATAATGACAAAAACTTATCAGTTGCAATTCCACCACTAATAGTTGCAACATTACTAGCATTATTGGTTGTATGGTTTATTGAAAAGAAAATACCAATGATGCCACTTTTAAGTGGAATTCTAATTACTTTTTTTGGAGGTCTTACAATTTATTTTAAAGATCCAATTTTTATTTATATTAAACCAACAATTATAAACATATTATTTGCTTTAGCCTTACTCTTGGGAAAATACTTTACAAAGGAGCCTGTTCTTAAAATAATAATGGGCAAAGCAATTTCATTAACTGATATAGGGTGGGAATTATTAAATAGAAGGTGGATTTTTCTTTTCTTTGGCCTTGCTATTTTAAATGAATTGATCTGGAGGACACAATCTGAAGAATTTTGGGTCAATTTTAAAGTTTGGGGTATGTTGCCAATTACTCTTATATTCACAGGTTTACAAATACCTTTAATAAACAAATATAAAGTTGATGAGTAAAAATCTAAAATTAATAATTAATAATACTTACAATCAAATAGAACAAAAACAATTTTTTGAAAAAAATGAACTTAAAGTAATATTAGATTTATATGCTAAAATGGTTTCTGAAGGTTCATGGAAAGATTATGGTTTAAATATATCTAGCAAACAGGTTAGTTTCAGTGTTTTTAAAAATTCTACTGAAAACGCCTTATATAAAATTTGTAAGAACTTTAATCCAAATGATAAAAATTTAAAATATTTAATTACGGATACAAATGGTAAAATATTAAGAAATTCTTCTTCTTTAAAAATTTTAATTAAAAATACAAATTGGAAAAAACTTAAGAGATAATTTATTATCTTCTTTGACCAAATAATCTTAGCAACATTATAAATAGATTTATAAAGTCCAAGTAAAGAGTTAAAGCTCCCATAACAGCTTTCTTACCCATTAATTCACCTGAGTCAGAAGCTGCATACATATTTTTAATTTTTTGGGTATCATAAGCTGTTAGTCCAACAAATATTAAGACACCAAGTATAGAAATAACAAAATACATCATTGAAGATTTTAAGAATATGTTTACTAATGAAGCAATTATAATTCCAATTAAACCCATCATTAAAAAAGAACCAAATTTTGTTAGATCTCTTTTAGTTGTATAACCATAAATACTCATTGCTCCAAAAGTTGCTGAAGTAATAAAAAATACTCTTGCAACACTTGCTCCAGTATAAACTAAAAGTATCCAAGACAATGATAGCCCCATCAACCCAGCGAATATCCAGAAAACAGTTTGGGCTTTGGATGTGCTCATTTTATTAATCCCAAAACTCATATAAAAAACTATGCCTAGGGGAGCTAACATAACTACCCATTTAAGTCCTGAAAAAAATAGAGCATTTCCTAAACTTGTAAATCCGGTTATTGTACCGCTAGCATCAGTTACTACTGACATTTTAAATGACATAAGAGCAATGATTCCCGTTAACAGAACTCCAGTTGCCATATAATTATATACTTTAAGCATGTAGGCTCTTAGACCTTCATCCATTACAACAGTTGATTGTTGTGCTTCCTTTGCTCTGGCTAAGATACCTTTTTTATTAAACTCCATAATAAGGGAAATATATAGTCTTTTACTAATTATTCAAGATGCCTTAAAAGATTAATAAAAAAAATTAATTCTATAAAACCTTAATGAATTACAAAAAATTGGGAAATACAGATCTAGATGTAAGTACAATTTGTCTCGGAACAATGACTTGGGGTGAGCAAAATACTCAAGAAGAGGGCTTTAAACAAATGGATTATGCTATGAATGAAGGCGTAAATTTTTGGGATACAGCAGAATTATATTCGATACCACCTAAAAAAAATACCTATGGAAAAACTGAAGAAATAATTGGGAACTGGTTCCAAAAAACCAAAAAAAGAAATAAAATAATCTTAGCTACCAAAGTCTCAGGACCTGGTTTGAGTTGGATTAGAGGCGGTGGCAATCAATATGATGAAAAAAATCTTAATGAAGCAGTAGAGGGAAGTCTTAAAAGATTAAAAACTGATTATATTGATTTATATCAATTGCATTGGCCAGAAAGAAAAAGTAACTTTTTTGGAAAACTAGGTTATCAACATAAAGACGAAAATGATTGGAACAAATTTGAAAATGTTCTTAACTCTTTAGATAAAATAATAAAAAGTGGAAAGATAAGATTTATAGGACTTTCAAACGAAACAGCTTGGGGGTTATCAAAATTTTTAGAAATTTCAAAATTGAAAAACCTTCCAAGAATGATGTCTGTTCAAAATCCGTATAGCCTGTTAAATAGAACTTATGAGGTTGGACTTGCTGAAGTTTCAGTGAGAGAAGAAAGTGGTTTATTGGCATACTCACCTTTAGCATTTGGTTATTTGACCGGAAAATATAGAAATGGAGAATTACCTCAAAATTCAAGAATGAAATTATTTGGAGATCAATTTGGGAGATATAAAACGAAAAATGGGCAATTAGCGATAGAAAAATATTATGAAATAGCAAACAAACACCGTTTGGATTTTGCACAAATGGCTTTAAAGTTTTGCGAAATTCAACCCTTTGTAACTAGTGTAATTATTGGAGCTACGACTATGGAGCAGTTGAAAACAGATGTAGAAAGTGTAAATGTTAAATTAACAGATAAAATTATTAAAGAAATAAATGAAATACAAAAAACATATCCTAACCCATGTCCATAATTAAAAAATTAATTTTTATTTTACTACTAAATATTTTTTCTTATCAGGTAATTGCTGATGAGATAAAAAAAATGGGCACTCATAAAGATTGGGAAACTTATATTATAAATAACGAAACTGGCAAAATTTGTTTTGCCCAATCAAAACCTGTTTTGCAAGCTCCTAAGACAAGTTCTCGAGAAGCAAGATTATTTATTAGTTTTAGACCGGGAGAAAATGTAACAAATGAAATTAGTATAACTAGTGGATATAACTATAACAAAAAAAATTCAATTAAAGCTATATCAGGAAAAAATAAATATACTTTTGACATTGTTAGAGAAAATTTTGCATGGATTACAGATAAAAATTTTGAAAAAAAAATGATCAGAACTATGAAAAAAGGATCTAGAATAATGGTAAAAGCATATAATCAACAAGGATCTCAAACTATAGACCACTATTCACTTTTAGGTTTTACTAAAGCGTATAAAGCTACTAAAGCTAACTGCAGTTAAATAAATGAAGTCACAAAAGAGAATCGTACTCGCTTATTCGGGAGGTCTAGATACATCTATAATTTTAAAATGGCTTCAAGAAAACTATGAAGCAGATATTATTTGCTACACAGCTGATATAGGCCAAAAGATTGATAGAAAAAAAATTATAACAAACGCTAAAAGATTGGGTGTTAAAAGAATCATCATTAAGGACTTAAAAAATATTTTTGTAAAAAATTATATTTTTCCAATGTTAAGAGGTCATGCGATTTATGAAGGTGTTTATCTATTAGGAACTTCAATTGCAAGACCATTGATAGCAAAAGACCAGATTAGAGTTGCAAAAAAATATAAAGCTTTTGCAGTATCTCACGGTTCAACAGGAAAAGGTAATGATCAAGTAAGATTTGAACTTGGTTATCATTATTTTGGTAAAAAAATAAAAGTAATTGCTCCATGGAGAATATGGAAACTTAAATCTAGAACTGATCTAATTAATTATGCAAAAAAAAATGGAATTCCGGTTCCAAAAGATAAAAAAGGTGCTTCTCCTTTTTCTGTTGATGATAATTTATTTCACACTTCCACTGAAGGTAAAATTTTAGAAAATCCAAAAAACTCTGCTCCAGAATTTATATTTGAAAGAACAATCTCACCAGAAAAATCCCCTAATAAAGCAACTTTTATTACTATTAGTTTTAAAAAAGGAGATCCTATTAAAATTAATGGAAAAAAATTATCTCCAGCAAAATTACTTGAAAAATTAAATAAACTTGCTGGTAAAAATGGAATTGGTAGAGTTGACTTAGTCGAAAATAGATTTTTAGGAATTAAATCTAGAGGAGTTTACGAAACTCCCGGAGGAACAATATTAATTCATGCTCATAGAGCAATGGAATCCGTGACCTTAGATAAAGATACGATGCACAAAAAAGATTCTATAATGCCAAGATATGCAGAACTAATCTATAATGGTTACTGGTATTCAAAAGAAAGATTTAAGCTTCAAAAAATAGTAGATCTTAAAAAGAACAAAGTTAATGGAACTGTTAAACTGAAACTTTATAAAGGCAACATAACAATTGAGTCACGAATAACTAAAAGTAATGCATACTCAATAAAAAAAGTTTCATTTGAGGAGAATAAATCTTTTAATAAATTAAATGTAGAAAGATTTATTAATTTTCATAAAAAAAAATTAAAATAATTTAAAATATTAATTTATCTTTTTTTTTTAGCTTCTTCTCTAGGATCTGGGATTTTCCCAAAAGATAATCTTATTACTGTAACTACTACCCAACCCAAAGCCATAGATGATAAAATATAATATATGAATGCTAGAGATTCACTACTTGCAAAATCTTTTAAATTTGCTCCAAAATAAATAATATTCCAAAACAGGAAGAAGAATATTTCGTAAATTATAATTATTTTAAACATGCATAAAATATTGACTATAGTGTTTTCTTTTTAATACAAAATTTATTATATTTTTTTTTTGTCGCAGATGATATATATGGTATTATTCATTAAATCTGCGACAAAAATAACAAAGAATGAAGATCAAATTTAAAATATTCAAATAATTTATGGAAAATGTAACTAAAAACCTACAATTAATATTGTTATCTATAATTCTTGTTAGTACAGTTATAGCTGTTGGAATTGAAATTAGAACTATGTTTCTAAATCAGTCAGTTACTTTAGCTGATTTGCTATTAATGTTTCTATATCTAGAAGTAATTGCAATGGTAAGAATTTTTTGGGTTCAACAATCTATAAGCATCACTTTGCCTTTACTTATCGCAATAACAGCATTATCTCGGTTTATTATATTGCAAGGTAAAGAAATGGATCCATCAGGGTTAGTTTATGAAGCTGTAGCTATAGTTCTTATTGCAGCTGCAATAGTGATCTTAAGATTAAGACATAGTGATAAGCTTGGAATTAAACCAAAGAAAAATCGTAAATAAAAAATGGAACCAAAATATTTAATTTTCGGAGCAACAGGCTCTATAGGATCAAATTTAGCAAAGGAACTATGTAACGCTAAACAAAATATCCATCTTGTTGCAAGAAATGAAGAAGAGGTAAAATCTTTATCCGAAAAATTAGGGTGCACTTATTCCGTAGCTGATGTTTTAAAAGATAATTTTATTGAAAAAGTAAAATCTGAAATTTCTGAAATTAAAGGAATTGCATATTGTGTAGGTTCAATAGATTTAAAACCTTTAAAAGTAGTAAAAGAAGAAGATTTTGAAAAATGTATGAAATTAAATCTTTACTCAGCTGTAAAAGCAATAAAAGCATACCAAGATAGTTTAAAAAAAAATAAAGGTTCAATTATATTATTTTCTTCCGTAGCTGCTCAAAGAGGTTTTCCAAATCATTCTATTATTGCCTCAGCGAAAGCAGCTGTTAAAGGTTTAGCTATTTCACTTGCAGCAGAGTTTGCTCCAAATATTAGAGTAAACTGTATCGCCCCTAGTTTAACTAATTCAAAAATTTCTCAACCGCTATTAAAAAATAATATTATGGCTGAAGGTATTGCTAAAGCTCATCCTATGAAAAGAATTGGTGAAGGAAAAGATATTGCAGCAATGGCAAAATTTTTACTAACTGAAGAAAGCTCCTGGATAACAGGTCAAGTCATTGGAGTAGACGGAGGAAGATCTTCGATTTAATGAAAAAAAATATTAGAAATAAAGATTCCATTGCATATTTGTTCGCGAGCAAACATATCCGCTATTATTACGCATTTTTCTGGATAATCTTAATTGGTTATTTAATTATAAAATAGTGTTTATTTAGAAGCACATTTTTTTGAACAATACTTAATATTCTCCCAATTTAATCTCCATTTTTTTCTCCAAACAAAAGGTCTTTTACAATTTTGGCAAGTTTTAGAGGGTAAATTTTGTTTTTTCATTTTAATTGGTGTTTATTTTTTAAAAATAAGAAGTATGCGATTATTTCATAACCGTAGTGGAATAAAACAAATAAGGGTTTAATTGAAAATATTTTTGCTAGGAAATTATATTTAGGAATTTTTGACCATATTATAACAAAAGCTTTTGCACCCCCTATTACCTCCCCATCATCAATTACATGTAATCTTCTTAATAATTCCGCCTGTGATTTGGAGGTTAATTTTAAAGCTGCTTCATTGTTAGTGATATCAATCCATTCTAAATTACTATCAGCAATCTTTTTATAGTGATTGATCTCTAATCTACAGACATTACAGGAATTGTTAAAAAAAACTTTAATTGCCATACGTATTTTTATTAATAAATTTTTCGGCCTCTGACAATATTAATTTTTTTCTCTCTGGTTTCATTTTGTCAAAGATCCGTACCATCATTGAAAGCCTTGGATTTTTTAAAAAAAAATTTCTATTTCTATTTATAAACCTCCAATACAAACCATCCATAGTATTACACCACTCTCCTTTTTTAAAATCCATCATTTTCATAAAATAACTTGATCCACAAATATATGGCTTGGTTGCAAAAATTCCACCATCACTAAATAAGCCCATGCCATAAACATTAGGTACCATCACCCAATCAGATGAATCCACAAACATTTCCATAAACCATTTGTAAACAATTTTAGGTTTTAGTTCGCACAAGTTCATAATATTTGAAAGTATCATTAGTCTTTCAATATGATGTGACCAACCATAGTTTAATGCATTTTTAATTGCATAATCTAATGGTGGCAAACCAGTTGTTCCTTCATACCATGAAACTTTCATTTTTCTGTTTTGTTTAAAAAAATTTCTTGTTTCCATGTCATAACTGTACTTTTGATAAACCCCTCTCATAAACTCTCGCCAGCCAATAACTTGCCTTACATAACCCTCTAAAGAATTAAGTTTAATTTTATTTTTTTTATGAAAATCTAATGTTTTACCAATAATAAATTCTGGAGTTATTAGACCTAAATTAATATATGGACTTAAAGCGCTATGAAATAAGATATTGTTCCCTTGATCCACTGCATCTTCATAATCACCAAATAAATTTGATTTCTCTTTTAGAAAGAAATTTAAAAGTTTCACAACATCATTATACTCAGTTGCAAGCCAAAAATTTTTAGTGTTTCCCGGATGGTCCTTAAACATTTTTTCAACAATTGGTTTTAAATTTTTTGTATGTTTTGTTTCAGTGATATTTGGAAATTTAGGAACTTTAGTATTTTTAGGAAGTTTCTTTCTGTTATCATCATCAAAACTCCACTTTCCACCTTCTGGAGTTCCATCTTTATTCATTAATATATTTAGCTTTTTTCTTGTATCTTTATAAAAAGTTGCCATGAATGGCCTTTTATTTTTTGAAAGGTAATTGTTAAATTCTTCTCTAGAATTTAAAAACATTGGTGATTTAATTTGATGCCAAACTAAATCATTTTTTTTAATAAAGTTTTGTGCTTTTTTTTCGAAAAATTTATCTTCAATTTCAAAACTTATGATCTCCTTAATTTTTTTGGATTTAATAACTTTCTTAACTTTTTCAAAATAATCTTTTTTAAAGTCTGATGAGTCTATTTTTGAATATTCAACTTTAAATTTATTTTTTTTTAAGTGATCTACATAAGATCTCATAGCAGATAAAAACAATAGAATTTTTAATTTATGATGCTTTTCATATGTACATAATTCATAATCTTCAGACATAAAAATAATATGATCATGTTTATATTGATCTATAATTTTTGACGGAAATAGTTGATTTCCAAGTATTAAAAAAAGTTTCATAGTGTAATTAAAAAATATATCACCAAACCATTTTTTTTTTGGTGCGGCAGGTTTACTTGTTATATTTTAAGAATATTGGTCTTAAATTTCGAATATAAAATATTAGAATATTTACTCATATCTTTCATATTAGCTTTTGCTTCATCATCAAACTTCTTTAAGGATCCAAAATCTAATTGTTTTTCTAAGACTATTTTATATTCTGGAACACATCCCCATTCGTTTAAATTTGCAATTTATTTACCATTAAATTATAAAAATGATCTTTTCATGACAAAGTTAACAGTTTTAATATTTTTTATTTTTATTTATAACTCTTTATTAATTTCTATGGAAAAAAAACCTTTTCACCACCTTTCTGACGGTACATTTAGAAACCCAGAAGGATCACCTAAAAGAGATACAAATTTTAAATGGTCATATAAAATTTTTAATCAAGAAAAAAAGAAACTTGATATGACTGTTCCTAAAGAACATGTTGTCAGTAAAGAAAAAGTATTAGCTGATTTACAAAGGTTAAAAGACAGCGATTATATAGCTTGGATTGGTCATGCCACATTTATAATAAAATTAGGAGAAACAACAATTATAACTGATCCGGTTTTTTCAAAAAATGCAGGTCCATTAATATTTGGTCCAAAAAGATTTACTGAGCCAGCCCTAAAGCTTAAAGAGATTCCTAAAATTGATTTATTTTTACTTACTCACAATCATTATGACCATCAAGATATGATGACAATTAGAAGATTTCCATACAAAGATGCTAAAGTCTTACTTCCACTTAAGCTTGGAAAATACTTTACAAGAAATGGCTATGATGACGTTAATGAAATGGATTGGTACGATGAAATAGAAATTAATAAAAAATTAAAAATTACTTTCTTGCCAGCAGTTCATTGGTCAAAAAGAAGCTTAACTGATACTAATAAAACTTTATGGGGAAATTTTTTAATTGAATATAATAATAAAAAAATTTTTTTTGCATGTGATACTGGTGTTGGAAATATTTATAAGGACCTAGGAGAAAAATATGGTCCAATAGATCTTAGTTTAATTAATATTGGTGCTTATAACTTTTATCCAATATCACCTTATAAAGATAAGTCTGCTTATCATACTAATCCAGAAGAGGCTCTACAGGTCGCCCAAAATTTAAAAAGTAAAAAAGTATTAGGAACTCATTGGGGTACTTTTGTTTTATCTTTAGAACCAATTATGGAGCCACCTATAAGATTTAAAAATAATTCTGAAAAATATGGATTTAAAAAAGAAGAAGCAATTATATTTAAAATTGGAGAAATTAATTCATTAGAAAAAATTTTAAATTAATTCATTTATTTTAGTAAATTTTTAAAACACTCAACAGTATTTTTTAATAAGCATGCAATAGTCATTGGTCCAACACCTCCAGGAACCGGGGTTAAAGCTTTTGCAAATTTAGAAACTTCATCAAAAGCTACGTCTCCTACAATTCCTTTATCGGTTTTATTTATTCCAACATCAATTACAATTGCGTCTTTTTTAACCCAATCCCCTCTAACAAGTTCAGGAATTCCAGCTGCAGCTACTATTATATCGGCCTCTGAACATTCTGCCTTAAGATCTTTTGTTTTTGAATGTGTAATTGTTACAGTACAATTTTCTCTTAAAAGAAGTTGTGTCATAGGCTTACCATTTAAATTGGATCTTCCAATCACAACTGCTTTTTTACCATTCAAGTTTTGTTCATATTTTTTAATTAACAAATAACAGCCTAGAGGAGTGCAAGGTATAATACTTTTATAACCTGAAGATAGATTCCCTACATTTACTGGATGAAAACCATCAACATCTTTTAAAGGAGAAATTCTCTCTATAACTTTTTTTTTATCAATATGTTTTGGTAATGGTAACTGAACTAATATACCTGAAATTAGGCTATCATTATTTAGTTCATCAATCTTATCCAATACTATTTTCTCATCTATATCTTTTGGAAACTTAATAATTTCAGATTTTAAGCCAACTTCTATAGCGGCCTTTTCTTTCATTCTAACATAAATTTGGCTAGGAGCTAAATCACCAATTAATATAACAGTCAAGCCTGGAACTAGATTTTTTTTCTTTTTAAGCTCAGAAATTTCTTTTTTTAATTCATCTCTAATCTCAGCTGCTATTTTTTTTCCATCTATTAAAATCATAACTTAGGTTAAAATATAATTGGTGCTACGTATAATTTCATACACATTTCTATAAACCAAATCAACAAAAGTAATATTACTGGAGATATATCTAAACTACCAAGATTAGGTAAAAAACGTCTTATTCTATTTAAAATTGGATCTGTCAATCGATAAGTCAATTCTAAAATAGAATAAACAAATCTATTTTGAGTGTTCAAAACATTAAACGCAACTAACCAACTAACAATTACATTTGCAATTACGATATAAGAATAAAGTTTTAATATTTGTAAGATTAAATAAAAAATAGCTATCATTTTTTTTCAATATAAATTGAAGAACTTGGAAAAGCGAAGGAAGCTTTATTATTTTCAACAATTTTTTTGATTTCAATAGCTAATTTTTCCTTTATTGTAAGCCATTCATTCCAGCTCCCTGAATTAGTAAAACAACGAACATACATATCAATAGAACTATCAGAAAATTTGTCTACTCTTACAGCAAGACCTACACTTTTATTAAAATCCTCACTTTTTTTAATATGATTTTCTATTTGATCTCTAATAGTTTTCAATTGTTCAACGGTTGTGTCATATTGAAGTGTAATAATCCAGCTTATTAACCAATTTGAAGTCTCACTAACATTAACAACTGCATTTTCAGCGAATTGAAAATTTGGAATAATTGCTAAAGACTTATCAAATTTTCTTATAGTTGTTGATCTAAATCCGATTTTTTCAACTATACCCTCAATAATTCCATCAACTAAAATCCAATCTCCTATCTTAAATCTCTTTTCAACAAGAACTAAAATTCCTGAAATTAAATTCTTAAATAAATCTTGAGCACCTAAAGCAACTGCAACACCAAATAAACCTAATCCAGCAATAATTGGTCCAATTTTGATACCCCATAATTCTAAGACTGCTGCAAGACCTAAAATAAATATTAAAATCTTTAATGATTTAATAATCCAACCAATTAATTCTCTTGTTAAAAGTTTATCAAGTCCACTCAAAATATAAGAAACAGGTTCAATGATTTGGTGAATAACCCAAAAAATTAGAATGGTAATTAGAGTTCTGTTAATTGTATCAACGACTTCCCTTCCTTCTGTTGAAAATGTCATGTAATAACTTGCAATAAAAAAACCCAAAACTATCGGCAAAAATCTTGCAGGTCCAACTAATGCGTTAACAAATGTATCATCTAATTTATTGGTAGTTCGTTTTGAAATAATTTCTAATTTTTTGATAATAAGTTTACTGATAAGACCTCTAAAAATAAGAAATATTAAAAAAATTCCAATTCCAATTAAAATTTGAAAAATATCGACACCAAGAATTCCCTTATTCCATACAGATAAAAATATATCAGAAAAATTATTAAATAATTCCATAATTAAATTTTATATAACAAAAACTCTTCTTCTCCAGGGTTAAAAAGAAAAATTTTTTTCCACTTAATTTCATTCAATATTGACGAGGTTTTTTCGCCTATACACATCAAATTTGTGTTCATCCAAAGATTTTCTGTTCGATGAATCTTGATAAAATCTAAAAAACTTATAGCACTATTTTGTGAATATATAAAAACCATATCAGGAATTTTAAGCTTAAGATCTCTAATAAAGTTTTCATCAAAATTTTTATTATGAATACTTTTATAATTCACTATCCTTTCAATATTATAACCAGCACTAACAAGTTGATGATCAAGATCAATTGAAATAATTTCTCCACTCACATAAACTAATTTTCCATACTCTTTATTAAAATTTTGTAAAATTAATTCTTTTAGATTATTAACATTTCCATCGGCTGCAATTATATTCTGAAAACCAACACTTCTAGCTTTTTTTTCAGTGGCACTTCCTACACAAAAGCATAAAATTTTTTTATCAATATTCTTTAAGTCCAAATATTTAATAGCATTAGAACTTGTAAAGATAATACCTTTGTAAGCTAAAGGTTCAATTTCTTCGTACTTTAATGGTACAATATTTATTAAAGGTAAATGAGAAACTTGATGTCCTAATGACTTAAATTTTATTATCATCTCAGAACTATCTTCTAATGGTCTTGTTAATAAAATATGCATACTATTTCTTATAAGAATTATTTGATTTTTTTTTTAATATCTCACCTACTTCTTTACCAAGTTCTTTTGCATTTTTCACTTTTGAAGATTTTTTTTCATAAAATTTTTTTGTTCCATCCAGGGAAAAAAGTTCTGCTTCTAAAATTATTTCATCTTCTTTTATTGAAGCATGTGCTCCAACAGCTGTTTCACAATCGCCTTCTAACACTTTTAAAACATTTCTTTCAGCTTGAGCTTTTTGATAAGTCTCATTATGATTCACTTGGTCTAAAATAGAAA
Source organism: uncultured Pelagibacteraceae bacterium (assembly GCA_902579985.1). Classification (GTDB taxonomy): domain Bacteria; phylum Pseudomonadota; class Alphaproteobacteria; order Pelagibacterales; family Pelagibacteraceae; genus Pelagibacter. The sequence continues at coordinate 35,775 of CACHIV010000008.1, forward strand.
TAATCTCATTATTATCATTACAACATTGAAGTGCGATAATTCCCTGTCCAGCACTTGGAATTAATTCTTGAGTTGAAAAAATTTCTGTAATTTGATTTTCAAATTTTAAAAATTTCATGCCTGCATAAGATAAGATCAATGCATCGTATAATCCATCATTTAATTTTTTAATTCTAGTATCAACATTTCCTCTTATGAGTTTACAATTAATATCTGTCCTAATTCTTTGAATTTGAAACTCTCTTCTATATGACGAGGTTCCAATTATTGCATTTGTTTTTAATTCTTTAAGTTTTTTTTTATCTTTAGAAATTAAAATTTCTCTTGGATCATTTCGCTCTAAAAAAGAATTAACCATCAAACCTTCTGTTTCTTTTGCTGGCATGTCTTTTAGAGCATGAACAGCAATATCAATTTTTTTTTCCAAGAGTTCTTTTTCAATAGCAGTTGAAAATAATCCCTTGCCACCAATCTCTGATAATCTTAAATCTTGAGCCTGATCTCCCTCAGTAGATATCTTTTTTATTATAATATCATTATCTTCTAAGTTTGTATTTAGGATAATATTATCCTTTGCTTTATGTGCATAAATAAGTGCTAATTTACTTCGTCTGGAGCCTATAATAATTTTTTTATTTTTCATTTAATTACATTATAATTAATACTTATATTGAGATTGTATTATTAATAAAAACTAATTTAATGAAAAAAAAACCTTTAATTCTAGGAATTGAAACAAGCTGTGATGAAACTGCTGCTTCCGTAATAACAGAAAATGAACAAGGTTTTCCAACAATTTTATCAAATATTGTTTCAAGCCAAGTTGATGTTCATAAAGAATTTGGAGGGGTTGTTCCTGAGCTTGCGGCAAGATCTCATTTAGAAAAAATTGATTTAATTACAAAAAAAGCAATAGATGAAAGTGGAATTAAAATAGAGGATTTAGATGCAGTTGCGTCTACTGCTGGCCCAGGTCTTATAGTTTGCTTGTCAGTAGGTTTAAGTTTTGGAAAAGCAATAGCTTCATCAATTAATAAACCTTTTATAGCTGTCAATCATCTTGAAGGTCACGCACTAAGTCCAAAATTGGATTCAAACTTAAATTATCCTTATCTTCTACTTTTAATATCAGGTGGACATACTCAATTTTTAAGTGTTAAAAATTTAGGAAGTTATAAAAGATTAGGTACAACAATTGATGATGCTGTTGGTGAAGCTTTCGATAAAACTGCTAAACTAATTGGAATAGAATTTCCAGGTGGGCCACAAATTGAAGTATACGCTAAAAAAGGAAACCCTACGAAGTATCAATTGCCAAAACCAATTTTTCATAAAGGCGGATGTAATTTATCTTTTGCAGGTTTAAAAACGGCAGTTTTAAAAATTTCAAAACAAATAAAAACTGAACAAGAAAAATATGATTTAGCTGCATCATTTCAGAAAACAATAGAAGATATTTTATATAAAAAGAGCAAAATTGCTTTTGAAGAATTTAAGAAAATCAATAATAAGAATTATAATAAATTTGTTGTTGCTGGTGGAGTTGCTGCTAACAAAAGTATCAGAAAAATATTAGAAAAACTTTGTAAAGAGGAAAAGTTTGAGTCTATATTTCCAAAAATAAATCTTTGTGGTGATAATGCTGCAATGATTGCTATGGTTGGTTTAGAGAAATTTAAACTAAATCAATTTAATAATTTAGATTATCCTGCAAAACCACGTTGGCAACTTGATACAGATGCTATATTTTTAAAAGGGGCTGGAGTAAAACTTTGATGAAATACTGGTTACTTAAACCAACACTTGTGATACATCGTTAAGACTCTACCGACTCCCACTAACCTTTACCTTATCTTTACAATTAAAAATGTTGATTAAAGCTAATTATAATCAACAAATGCATAGTACGTTGCATAGCACGACTTTCTAAATTGTGCTAAATTAATCATATGATTTGTCCTTCTTGTAAAAAACAAACTAAAATTATAAGTGATAAATTTCATAAAAAAACTAACACTGTGGAAAGAAAAAGATATTGTGTTTGTGGCAATCTATTTTCAACTTTCGAAAAATTTAAAAAAACAAGAAAAACAAGAAAAATTAGACCCAATACTTATTGGAAAAACGAGAGAGTTTTTCAATATGCCATACATAGATATAACGCTGGAGTAAAATCATGGAGAAAAGGTTTAAAACAAATAGGTTTTGTAACTAAAAAAATACATAAATCCAAAGAAGGAGCAAATTTATTTGCTATAGAAGATCCAAGAATAAAAAATATGAATGATTTCAATGAAATTCGTATTAAGAAAAAAGATAAAAGTATTGATGGCTTACCTATAAATATTTTTTATGCAGAAGATAAAGGGAAGGCCGCTATTGGATTTGAAATCAAGGGAAAGAGACATGTTTATAAAATTGAAACCAAAAAAAAAACAATATCAAATGTAATAAAAAGTCCAATTTATTGGGAAATGCGAGAAAATATTATCGGTAAACCAAAAGAGGATCGGCTTAATAAAGACAAAATAAGAAAAGAAATAAATGAATATTATAAATCAATTTGTTCATACATTAAAGATAAGGAATTCAATCAAAATTTCTTTATAAAAATGAACCCAGAAATGAAATGGTTTTGGCTAGATGAACAAGTTTGGACAATTTATACAACTATTCGTTAGATACTAAAACGTTCGGCGAAACTTCACCGAACATATCTTCAATTTAAATTTTATTTCAAGCTCATATATTCGGGTTAATTATGAATAAGAAAAATAAAGTTAAAACAGATAAGCAGCTTAAAATAATAGATAGAGCTACAGATATGGCTATTCGTCAAGTTGAGAAAGAACGAAGAGGTAAGGAGAGAGATTTTATCATTGAATGGTTTAGATATATTGAGATAGCAAGCAAAGAACTAAGCAAACATTTGAATTAAAGAAAGGAGGTTAATAAATGTTAAAACTAGTAAGTAATAATAATGAAGAAACAAATAAACCTATAAGAAAAACGCATTGTTTTCATTGTAAGAAGAACATTAATTCCCAGCAATGGGAGGTATGTGATAGCTGCAAAGGAATAGTTTGTAGTTGTGGATCTTGTTTTTGTAGTTGGGAGGGACACAGATATGAAATTAAATGATTTAAATCCCTATTCAAAAATAAAAAAAATACTTAGAAAAAGAGCAATAAAAAATGTTGAAGAACACATTTCTTATCAACAAAAAAAAGTTTCTGATTACTCAGTAGAGGAACTTAGAAAACTTATATTATCCGAAGAAAAAAAGATTTTGCATGGAGCCGGGTGGAAAGGAGCCATCGTAGCAGTTGGGGCTATGTTTGGAATAACTAACTTTTAATGATTAAGTTTTTTCTAAAGCAATTTCTTTATGGCAGATTTTATCTTTGGTTAAAATCTAATTTAGGTAGAGCATTTTTCTTTCTAGTTATAATTTTTCTAATATTTTATTTTCACAGTGAATATTTAAAATATGTTGATTTAAAGGAAAGTTCTGGAAATAGTTATATTGGTTTATCTTTTCTTGTTAAAAATTTTTTAATTATTATCATAACTATTTCCTACTTATATTTTTATTTTTTTTTAGGGAAAGCAACAAAATCAATAGAAAATTCCCAAATAAATATCAAAAAAAATAATGATGTAGATCGAGTGGATTCATTGGATTATTTTTTAAACGAAGAAGAAATAAATAAAAAAAATTAAATGGAAGCCTTAATTATTTTAGATATTATTTTATTAATAATTTTAAGTAGTTTAATTTAATATCCAAATGTATAGTACTTTGCATAGTACGAGTTAGAAAAAAACCAAGGAAAATGAAACACTGATGATTCAAAAATGGCGTAAACATTGGAGAAACAATTAGATGAAGTACTGGTTATTAAAGTCTGAACCTAATGTTTGGTCAATCGATCAACAAGAAAAAGCTGGATCAAAAGGTGTCGCATGGGATGGTGTAAGAAACTATCAGGCTGCAAAAAATTTAAAATCAATGAAGAAAGGTGATCTTTGTTTTTTTTATCATTCAAATATTGGGAAAGAAATTGTCGGTATTATAGAAGTAATTGAAGAGTCATTCTTAGATAAAACTGATAAAGATAAACGTTTTGTTGCCGTCCAAGTTAAATTTAAAGAAAAATTGAAAAAAAGTATCTCCCTAGAAGAAATCAAGAAAATTAAGTTTCTTAGTCATTTATCCCTAATAAAACAAAGCCGATTATCGGTTATGCCAATAGATTCTAAAAGCTGGAAAATTTTATATAAGATGGGTAGTATTTAAAAAATGCCAAAAAAAAATAAAAAAAAATCTAAAAGAAAAAAAAAAGTCTCAAGGAAGACTAAAACTAAACGAAAAAAAATTATAAAAAAAATAAAGTCCAAAAGTAAAAAAAGTGAAGATCAAGAATTAGTTTTTAAAACAAGACCAGAATGGGTTAAAAATGCTTTAGTAAATAAATCGCGTTATCAGAAAAAATATTTAGAATCTATAAAAAATAACAACGAATTTTGGAAAAAAGAAGGAAAAAGAATAACATGGATTAAACCATATAAAAAAATTAAAGATGTAAAATATAGTAATAAAGAAGTTCGAATTAAATGGTACGAGGATGGAACACTAAACGCTTCAGCAAATTGTATCGATCGACATCTGAAAGATAAAAAAGATAAAACTGCGATTATTTGGGTTGGAGACGATCCTAAAGACTCTAGAAAAATATCCTATCAACAATTATATAAAGAGGTTTCAAGAGCTGCTAATGGATTAAAAAATTTAGGTATTAAAAAAGGAGATAGAGTAACAATTTATCTAACAATGATACCTGAACTAGCTATAACGATGCTAGCTTGTGCTAGAATTGGTGCAATTCACTCAATTATATTTGGAGGTTTTTCAGCAGACTCTATTTCAGGAAGAATAAACGATTGTGAGTCAGAATATATAATAACAGCAGACGAGGGAGTAAGAGGTGGAAAAACTATTCCTTTAAAAGATATTACAGATGAAGCTTTATTAAAATGTCCAAATGTTAAAAAGTGTATAGTTGTTAAAAGAACTGGCAATTCAATTTATTGGAATGAGGAAAGAGATGTTTGGTATGAAGATTTAATTAAAGATGTCTCTAATAGTTGTGAGCCCGAAGAGATGAATGCGGAAGATCCTTTATTTATTCTTTATACTTCAGGTTCTACGGGTAAACCAAAAGGAGTATTACATACAACAGGGGGCTATATGGTTTATGCATCAATGACTCATCAATATATTTTTAATTATAGACCAAAAGATATTTATTGGTGCACTGCTGACATTGGTTGGGTTACAGGTCACAGCTATATAATTTATGGACCTTTAGCAAATGGCGCTACTACAATTATGTTTGAAGGAATTCCAACTTATCCAGATAATTCTAGATGGTGGCAAATTGTAGACAAGTACAAAGTAAATATTTTTTATACTGCACCAACTGCAATTAGAGCTTTAATGAGAGATGGAAATGAACCTGTAAAAAAAACTTCAAGAAAATCTCTTAAATTATTAGGAACTGTTGGAGAACCAATAAATCCAGAAGCTTGGATGTGGTATTTTAATACTGTTGGAAATTCTAATTGTCCAATAGTTGACACCTGGTGGCAGACTGAAACTGGAGGAATTCTAATTAGCCCTCAAACTGGAGCTATAAATCTCAAACCAGGATCAGCAACCAAACCTTTTTACGGTATTAAACCATGTATAGTAAATAAAGATGGAAAAGAAATAAAAGGAGCTGGTGAAGGAAGACTATGTATTTCTCAATCTTGGCCAGGTCAAATGAGAAGTGTTTACGGTGATCATCAAAGATTTATAGATACTTACTTTTCACAGTTTAATGGAAAATATTTCACTGGCGATGGTGCGAAAAGAGATAAAGACGGATATTATTGGATTACAGGAAGAGTTGATGATGTAATAATAGTCTCGGGGCACAATCTTGGTACTGCAGAAATAGAAAGTGCTTTTGTTGCTCATGATAAAGTAGCAGAGGCAGCAGTCGTAGGTTATCCACATGATATTAAGGGAAATGGATTGTATTGTTATGTAACATTAAATGCTGGTGAAGAAGATAATTTAGATCTAGAAAGAGAACTAAAGCTATGGGTAAGAAAACAAATTGGACCACTAGCCACTCCTGACATCATTCATTTTTCACCTGGGCTACCTAAAACAAGATCAGGAAAAATTATGAGAAGAATTTTAAGAAAGATTGCAGCTAATGAACATAATCAATTAGGTGACACAACTACACTAGCAGATCCAAGTGTTGTTCAAAGTCTAATAGATAATAGAAAAAATATTTAAAAATTTATTCTTTCACTAAATTCTTTTTTAACAACATCCCATTTAAGGATTACCGAATTTAAAACAATCTTTTGATCTAAAGTTTTTAATTCATCCGCTATCGGAGCCCATTTGTAAAGAGATAAAGCACTAGGATTAAAAGGTAGATCTTTATAATAAGTTTCCCAATTTAATTTTTGCAATCTTTCATCAAAATTTTTTTTTGCTTTATCAATGATATCTAGTGGCATTTTATTTGAAATTTCATCATCTAGAATTTTTAAAAAAATTTCTTTTGCTTTACTAACTTCATTATAATCATTATTAGTTTTTAAATGAGAAAATGTAAAAAAAGTAAGGTCTTGAAGTGCAACAGCATAAATGTTCCATTTGGCTAAATTTACAGAAGACATAAATTCATCATTATCAAAATGAAGGACATACCTAGTACCCATTCTAGTTTTTAAATAACTATAAAGTGTAACTTGGGACACCCAAGCTGACTTGGTCTGAATAAAAGTTTCGAGGTCATCTAAGGTTTCAATTTTTTTTTTAGGTATAAAAGCCTTAAATAAAGAGAAAAGATAAATTTTAAAATCATTCCAAGTTAGATCTTTCCATGATAATTTATATTTTAACATTTTTAACTACCTGTGGTTGTATTATATAATAAAAATGTGTCTAATTGTACAATTTTTAGGGGTTTCATTCTATCTCATTATATGTATGTTTTCATTTTTAACCTATAGGGAGACTTAAAAATGTCAAAACAAGAACAACACTGGGGAAAAACCAGAGCATTGTTATTTACTACATTAGCAATCTGGTTTGTATTCTCAATGGGCATCTTCCTTTTTGGAGCAGAAATGGAATCGATTACAGGACCATTCGGTTATCCTCTGACATATTGGTTCACTTGTCAGGGATCTCTTGGAATTTTCGTAATACTAATTTTTTGGTTTGCGAATAGACAAGAAAAAATCGATGAAGAGTTCGGCTTCAGTGAGAGAGGAGAAGATTAATGATAAAAGGTAATTTTATAGACAACTTGCCTAAAGTTTATGGAATCTATACTGGAGGATTCATAGGTTTCATAATCATTATGGCAATTGCTGAACAAGCTGGGATGTCAGCTAAAGCGATTGGTATCGCTTTTGTAGCATTCACAGTGGCTATCTATGCTATAATTGGTTATCTATCACGTACAGCTCAAGCAGACGCATATTACGTAGCTGGAAGACAAGTGCCAACTGTATTCAATGGAATGGCGACAGCAGCAGACTGGATGTCTGGTGCATCGTTCGTTGCAATGGCAGGTGGTATTTACTTCAAAGGTTATGGTTATATGGCACTACTTGTTGGTTGGACTGGTGGATACGTGTTAGTTGCATCATTATTAGCACCTTACCTAAGAAAATTTGGATGTTACACAGTTCCAGATTTTATTGGTACAAGATACGGTGGTAATTTAGCAAGACTAAGTGCAGTAATAGTATTAACTGTTGCTTCATTTACTTATGTGACTGCACAAATTAATGCTACTGGAACTATTGCTTCTGTTGCTTTGGATATTCCATTCCAATACGCAGTTTACGTCGGACTAATAAGTATCTTATTATGTTCAATGTTAGGTGGTATGAGAGGAGTAACTTGGACACAGGTTGCACAGTACATTGTTTTAATTATAGCTTATCTGCTTCCAGTATTCTGGATCAGTAATAAAATTGGAGCAGGGTTCTTCCCTCACTTTATGCTAGCGGATGAAGTAGCTAGGATTGCTGAGTTAGAAGGACAGTATGGTTTTGTAAAAAATGCTGCTGCCGATCTTAAAACAGTACCAAAAGGATTAGCTGGAATAACTAAGGCTCACTCAGCGGTAAACGCAACGCCTTGGGCATTTATTTCATTAGCACTAGCAATGATGATGGGAACAGCATCATTACCTCACGTGATGATGAGATATTTCACTACTCCAAGTGTAAAAGCAGCTAGAAAATCTGTAGGTTGGTCAGTATTTTTCATCTTCCTACTTTATTCTTCTGCACCAATGTTAGCGACACTGTCTAAATTAGCATTGATTGATCCAACATTACCAACTGGTATTATCGGTAAATCAATATCAGAAGTTCAAGCTATTGATTGGTATCAAAACTGGAACCAAGCTAATCTGATGTTTATCAGCGACTTTAACGGAAATGGAACAGTTGAATTAAACGAGTTCTTCATGGGTGGTAAAGCCGTTGTGTTAGCAACACCAGAAATAGCAGGATTACCTTATGTAATCTCAGGTCTAGTTGCAGCCGGTGGTATGGCAGCTGCCATGTCAACAGCGGATGGTTTAATTCTAGCAATTGCAAACGCTATATCACATGATGTTTACTACAAAATCATTGATCCTAAAGCAGAAACTGCAAAAAGACTAGTTGTTGCAAGGGTACTACTTGTAGTAATTGGTTTTGCTGGAGCAACAATCGCAGCTATGGAGATACAAGGTATCTTAGGTTCAGTTATCTGGGCTTTTGACTTTGCAATGTCTGGCTTATTCTTCCCACTTGTACTAGGTGTATGGTGGAAGAGAGCTAACAAAGAAGGTGCAGTTGCTGGTATGTTACTAGGACTAATATCTGGTGCTGGGTACCTAATTTGGGTACGTAACGGTGGTTCTGGATTCTTAGGTATCACTCAGTTAACATTTGGTATCTTCGGATCAGCTGTTAGTTTAGTTGCTATGGTAGTTGTAAGTTTAATGACATCAGCACCTAATGCAGCTATGCAAAGAATGGTTGATGAAGCTCGTGTACCAGCAGGAAAAACAATCCTTGGTAAACAATAAACAACATAAATAATCTTAATAAGGGGCGATTAATTTCGCCCCTTTTCATTTCTGTAAATTTCCAATATAAATTTTGAATGTCAGCTAATTTCCATCCTATAATTTATATAATTGACTATATACTAGGTATAATAATGTGGACTCTAATAGGGAGAGTAGCTATGAACATTTTTCAAAGAGAAGACTCTCAATTTTTTTTTATGAAAGCATTTGTGAAATTTACAAACCCTTTAATTACTTTATTTAAACCAATAACACCTTCATTCATTATTCGGCCTGTGGTGCCTCTATATGTAGCTTGGTTTTTTTTTATGGTAAGATTTTATCTAATGCCATGGATTTTAGGATATTCAGTGATGGGAATGTTATCTTTTCCATTGGAAAGTGAAATTTCGAGACAAATTTACCAATTTTTTAATTCAATTAAATTTTAAAAATTGATACTAGTAAATCTGGTATTCAATGAAAAAAATACAAATATCACCCTCTATTCTATCCGCTGATTTTAGCCAATTGGGAAATGAAATCAAAAGATTAGAGCAAGGTGGAGCAGATATGATCCATGTTGATGTCATGGATGGACATTATGTTCCAAATTTAACTATAGGTCCTCCAGTAATAAAGGCTTTAAGACAAAATACAAAATTACCTTTTGATGTTCATTTAATGATTTCACCAGTTCATAAATATATAAAAGATTATGCTGATGCAGGAGCAAATATTATAACTATCCATCCAGAAGCAACAAATAATTTAAAAGACTCAATCGACCTTATAAAAAAACTTAATAAAAAAGTTGGTATTTCTTTAAACCCAGAAAGTAAAATTGATTTGATAAAAAGTTTTTTAGATAAAATTGATTTAATTTTGATTATGAGTGTAAATCCAGGATTTGGAGGTCAAAAGTTTATGCCTGAAGTATTAGATAAAATAAAAGAATTGAAAAAAATTAAAGATAAAAAAAAATTAGAATTTGATATAGAAATAGATGGTGGAATAAACTTTGATAATAGTAAATTAGCTATTGAAGCAGGAGCGAATATTTTAGTATCAGGTACTACAATTTTTAAAAAAAATGATGGAAATATAAAAAAAAATATTGATCTTTTAAAATCAAGCTAAGAATAATGATTTTTGAGAATTATTTTTTATTTTTTAAAAAAAAAATTCGTTCACTTTATTTAAGTTCTAATGTTTATAATAAGAAAATTTCTTTAGTATATGATGGAAATTTAAATTATAGACCTAGTCCTAGTTTATTGGATTGTCTTGTAAAATATAATAAAAAAAAAATCGATATAAATAAATATTCTCTAGATGGGATTTGGGTAAATCAAAGTCTAACTAAAAAAGATTATGACAATTTAAATAGTTTTTTTTGGTTATTTAGTCTTGATTTAAAATCTTCAAAAAAGAGAACTCAAAACATAATATCAAAATGGATTGATAATAATAACAAATATAACTCTAATAGTTGGGAAATTGATATACTTGCAAAAAGGGTAATTGCTTGGATTTCAAATTCTAAACTTACTTATGATGAAGGAAGCGTAGTTTATAGAAACAAATTTAACAATATTATAAAAAAACAAATAAATCATTTAATAAATGAAATAAAAAAAGATGAATGGGTTGATGATAAAATGATTGGTTGTGCTGCAATCATTTTAGTTGGATTATCTTATCAAAATAAAGATAATTACTTAAATACAGGACTAAATTTATTAAAGAAAATAATCAAACTCTCGTTTGATAATCAAGGTTTTCCTAAATCAAGAAATTTTAGACAATTAAATTTTTACCTTAAATATTTTGTTTTAATTAGAGAATGGTTAAAAGAATCTCAAAATGAAATACCAGAATATATTAATGAAAATATATATTATCTAGGTCAAGCTTATGCTTTTGTTTGGAAAAAAAATAAGAAAGATTTTTTATTTAATGGAAATCATGAAACTAATAATACAGACTTTGAAAATTATTTAAAAAGATTAGGTTATAATTTTAAAAATCAAATAAATGAATTAGGTGGTTACGTAATCTTAAATAATAAGAAAATAGCTATAGCAATGGATATTGGTCCTACACCTGATAAAAAATTTTCATCCGATTTTCAAGCTGGCTCACTATCATTTGAGATTTTGTCTAATGGAAAAAAATTAATTTGTAACTCGGGTTATTTCCAAGATTACAGTCATAAACTTAATAAATTATCAAAATCAAGTGCTGTGCATAATACTTTGATTTTAGATGACACATCTTCATGTAAATTTAGTAAAGATTTATATTCTAAAATTTCCCAAGGACTAAAAATAATAAAAAAAAACATTATATTTGAAAAAAATTTTTGGAAAATCAGTGCTGCTCATGATGGTTATTTAAAACAGTATGGTATTATTCATGATAGAGAATTAGAATTTTATCCAGAAGAAATGAAGTTTATTGGTTATGATAAAATAATAAATAAAAATAATACTAAAAATTTAAAATTTGAAATTAGATTTCATCTTGAACCAATTGTGAAAGTAATGAAAACCCAAGATAATAAATCAATACTAATAGACCTTAACAGTGAGGGTTGGAAATTTGCCTCAAAAGATAATAGTATAGATATTGATAACGGTTTATACTTTGGAAAAAAAAATTCTTACACAGATAATAAAAATATACTTATTTCGGGCATGACTAATGCTGAAAATCAAACTATAACGTGGGAATTAACAAAACTATAATGCCCAAAATTAAAAAAGCACTTATTTCAGTTTATGATAAAAAGAATTTAAAGGATATTCTGAAAGTTCTTACTAAATATAAAATAAAATTGATTAGCTCAGGAGGAACATATAAAGAGATAAAAAAACTTAAGTACAAATGTAATGAAGTTTCAGATTATACTAATTCTCCTGAAATACTTGGAGGAAGAGTTAAAACATTACATCCAAAAATACATGCAGGTATTTTAAGCATAAGAAAAAATAAATCTCATAAAAAAGATTTGAATAAACAAAATTTTGAAGAAATTGATTTAGTGATTGTAAATTTTTACCCGTTCGAAGAAACTTTAAGGCATAACAATAACCATTTAAAAATTATTGAAAAAATTGATGTCGGTGGCCCTGCTATGGTCAGAGCTGCTGCTAAAAACTATAATGATGTCACTGTTATTACTTCGACAAATCAATATAATGAATTTATTAAAGAAATAGAGAAAAATAAAGGCTCCACATCTTTAAATTTTAGAGAAAAAATGTCTTCAGAAGCTTTTTCTGAAACAGCTTATTACGACTCTGTAATATCTAATTATTTTAATAAAATAAAAAAAAATGATTTTCCTAAAAAAAGGATATTTTATGGAAAGTTAATTGAAAAATTAAGATATGGTGAAAATCCTCATCAAGAAAGTGCAATCTATTCAAAAACAAATAACTTAAATATTAAAAAAATCCACGGGAAACAACTAAGTTATAATAATTATAACGATATATTTTCAGCTTTAAATATTTCAAAATCCTTACCAATAAATAGAGGAACAGTAATAGTAAAACACGCAAATCCTTGTGGAGTATCTATTCAAAAAAATAGTCTAAAAAGCTACCAAATGGCTTTATCTTGCGATCCAATAAGTGCTTTTGGAGGAATAGTTTCTTGTAATTTTAAAATTACTAAAAAATTGGCTATAGAAATGAATAAAATTTTTTTAGAAGTCATTATTGGCAAAGGTTTTGAACCTAGTGCTTTAAGAATTTTAAAAAAAAAAAAAAATTTAAGAATTATTGATGCTTCAAAATTTATTATAAAAGATATAATAAAGGTAAACTCTATCAATGACTTTATTTTATCTCAGTGTGAAGACTTTAAAAAATTTAATATTAATGACTTCAAAATAGTTTCAAAAAAGAAACCATCTCAATCACAATTCAAAGATTTAATTTTTGCTTTTAATATATGCAGATATGTTAAATCAAATGCAATAGTTTTAGCTAATAATAAAGCAACTGTTGGTATTGGCTCCGGACAACCAAGTAGAATAGATAGTTGTCAAATTGCAATTAATAAAATGAAAAAATTCCAAAATTTAGGAGAAGAAGTGGTAGCAGCTTCTGATGCTTTTTTTCCATTCATAGATGGGGTGGAAAAACTAGTTCAATCTGGTGTATCCGCAATCATTCAGCCCTCTGGATCAATTCGAGATAATGATATAATTAAATTTGCGAATAAAACTAATACTGTTTTAGTTTTTTCAAAAACTAGACATTTTAGACATTAATGAATTTGATCTATTTTAGCTGCTAAAATAAAATCATTTTCGGATAATCCCTCTATTGCATGAGTTGTGATTATGATTTTTGCATAACCCCAGCCAAATAAAATATCAGGATGATGATTTTCATTTTCTGAAATTTGTCCAACTTTATTAATAAAATTTTGACTACTTTTAAAATCTTTAAATTTGAACTTTTTTTCTAAAAAGTATTTTTCTTTTTCATCTTTTTTAACATCCCAACCATCAATTTTTTTTTGATATTTATGAATCTCACTTATATCAAAAGGTATAACCCCTCCCTCACATGGTACACATTTTTTATTTAAAAGATCACTCATATATAAATTCCAAATTTTGGAGCGGGTCAAGGGAATCGAACCCTCTACCTAATCGTTGGCAACGATTCGCTCTACCAATGAGCTAGACCCGCTTACAAAAATTCAATAAATAAACGTTTTTTTCAGTGCAATCAATAATAAAATTTTTGAATACTGTAATGATTTTAAAAATTTGTTAAAAGATGTTATGAAAAAAGAAAATTTACCAAAAAATATACCCATCTTTCCTTTAAGTAATTTTATTATTTTTCCATATACAACAGTTCCATTAAATATATTTGAACCAAGGTATATTGAGATGATTAATTACAGCATGAAAACAAATAAATTGATAGGCTTAGTTCAGCCTAAAAAAGAGAATGTCAATTCAATCCCAGAATTACATAAAACTGGCTGTTTAGGAAAAATTACCAATTTTAAAAATTTACTAGATGGTAGATACCTAATTGAACTTAGTGGTATATCAAGATTTAAAATAGTTAAGGAAATTGAAAATAATAAATCATACCGTGAATGTGAAATTAATTTTGAAGATTATGAAGACGATTTAAGTCTCAAAAATGAAGAGATGAAATTTTCTGATCTTGAACTAATTTTTAAAGATTTAAAATTATTATTTGAAAAAAAAGGTTATATAATTAATTGGAAATCATTAGAAAAACAAAATTTAAATGAAACCATAAATGCATTAGCTATGGCATCTCCTTTTTCATTAGAAGAAAAACAAATTTTATTAGAAAGCAAAAATTTAGAAATTAGAAAAAATAAAATAGCAGAAATTTTAAATACTTATAACTACGATAATTTTGATAATACGACCATTCAATAATATTAGTAATTTAATCCTTTATCAGCGAGTTTGATAAAATAATTAGTTAAATTTTTATTTTTTCCAATAATTTTTAAAATTTTATTAAAACTTTTGTTCCTTATTTGTTTATCAAAGTTAAAAATTTCATAGATAAAATCTATACTGTTTGAAAAAATAAAATTTTTATTTTTTGTTTTTTTTTCAAATTCATCTAAAATTAATGTATCTATATTCATGCCAAGATCAATTTTACTTTGAATAATACCTGATAAAATTTTTATATCTCTTATAGTCATATTAAAACCCTGACCAGCTAATGGATGAATTTGATGAAGTAAATCTCCAAATGCCAAAATATTTCTGTAACGATAACTTCTTAAATTAGATAAGCTTAATTTAAAATAATTTAAATCAAATATTTTTTTTATTTTATATTTAGGATTATGCTCATGTATAAGATCAATTACTTCTCGATTAATATAATTCTTTTTTTTAGTATCTAAAGAACATACCACTGATGTTTCATTATTTGAAATAGGTAAATATGCTATAGGACCAAATCTTGTAAAAATTTGAACTGCATTTTCATTTTTTATTTTTTGATGCTTCAAAATTGTCGTGAAAGCAAGATTACCATAATCTTTGCTAATTTTTTGAGTAAAAAATTTTTTTGATAAATAATTGTTTGAAGAACAGTTGATAATTAAATCATATTTCTCTTCTTTTAA
>CACHIV010000009.1 GCA_902579985.1 uncultured Pelagibacteraceae bacterium
ATAATTCCTTTATTTTTAAGTCTATTATATAAATAATTTGCTGAATATTTACATTTTTCAAAATCAAGTAATAAAAAATTTGCAGTAACAGGATTAGAAAAAATATTATAATTTTCAAGAAACATTTTAATTTTCTTAGCATAAAATAAATTATGCTTAATTGATTTACTTATAAATTTTTTATCTTTTAATGACTCAACTGCAGCTAATTGAGCAATGCTATTTACGTTAAAAGGTGGTTTAATTGTATTTAATGCATTTATTATTTTTTTTGAGCCATGTCCCCATCCCACTCTTAATGAAGCTAGTCCAAATATTTTAGAAAAAGTTCTGAGAATAAAAACATTATCTTTACTCTTAAACAAATCCAAACCTGAACAATAATCTGAATTTTTCATATACTCTGCATAAGCATCATCAATAACTAGTAAAATATTCTTATTCAGTCTTTTTCTAAGATCTATCACTTCTTTTTTATTTAAATAAGTTCCAGTCGGATTATTTGGATTTGCAATAAAAACAATTTTGGTCTTTTTGTTTACTTTTTTTAAAATCTCTTTAATTGAAACTTTAAAATTAAATTCGTTTGCAAACACAACTTTTGCACCAACAATTTTTGAATAAATTCTATACATCAAAAAACTATATTCTGGTAAAATTACTTCATCTTTAGGATTTAAAAATAATTGGCAAATCATCTGAATAATTTCATCAGAGCCAGCTCCACAAATTATCTTATTAAAATCACAATTAAATTTTTTTGAAATTTCTTTTCTCAAAAATTTTGCCTTACTATCTGGATATTTTGAAAAATTGAGATTTTTCCCATTTAAAAATTTTTTTACCTTTGGGCTTACTCCTAATGCTGACTCATTTGCAGATAATTTAGTAATATCTTTTAATTTACCCAAAGTAGATCTACCTGGTTTATAGGCTTTTATTTTAAATATTTTAAATTTTGGAACTGTCATTTTTTAACCTTATAAATAAAATATTAAACTTTCATACTTAATAAGTCATTTTTTTTAAAAAAAATTGACATAATAAATAACTTCTTGTACAAAATTTATGCGCTGATTTAACTGAATTGCGAGCGCATAAAAAAAACCGCTAAAATTGTTTTTTTTCTCTCAATTCAAATACTGGCCTTTTTATGAATACTGAGATGAATATAAAAACTCTAATAATTAAAAAACCACTTAAATTAGATTGTGGAAAAACTATTAATAATTATCCGATCGCATACGAAACATATGGATCCTTAAATGAAAAAAAAGATAATGCTATTTTAATTTTTCATGCATTAACAGGTGATCAATTTGTCACTGGATTAAATCCAGTTACAAAAAAGGATGGCTGGTGGAGTTATGCTGTAGGACCTAATAAAGCTATTGATACTAAAAAATATTTTGTAATTTGTTCAAATGTTATTGGTGGATGTATGGGATCCTTTGGGCCAAGTCATAAAGATCCTAATACACAAAAAATTTTTGGTATTAATTTTCCAATAATCACAATTAATGATATGGTCAATGCTCAAAATAATTTACTCGATCATTTTGGGATAAATAAACTTTTCTCGGTTGTTGGAGGATCAATGGGTGGTATGCAGGTGCTTCAATTTGTAAGTAATTTTCCTAATAAAACTAAAACAGCAATTCCAATTGCTTGTACTTCTAATCACTCTGCACAAAATATTGCATTGAATGAACTAGGTAGACAAGCGATCTTGGCAGATAACAATTGGTATCAAGGAAACTATACATCAAAAAATACTAATCCAAATAAAGGATTAGCAGTTGCTAGAATGGCTGCTCATATCACTTATCTTTCAAAGAAAGGTCTTCAAGAAAAATTTGGAAGAAAATTACAAGAAAGAGAAGATCTCAAATTTAGTTTTGATGCAGATTTTCAGATCGAAAGTTATTTAAGATATCAAGGATCTATTTTTGTAGATAGATTTGATGCTAATAGTTATCTTTATATCACTAGAGCTATGGATTACTTCGATTTACCAAGAAAGTTTAATGGAAATTTATCAAATGCTTTTAAAGAAACAAAAGCTAAATTTTTTGTAATATCGTTTACTTCAGATTGGCTCTATCCTACCCAAGAAAATAAAGATATTGTAATTGCTTTAAACTCTATTGGTGCAGATGTTGGATTTGCCGAAATTGAATCTGATAAAGGGCATGACTCTTTTTTACTAGATGTTCCAGATTTTTTAAGTGCAATGAAAAATTTTTTAGACAAATCTTATTCAGAAAATTAATTATGAAAAATGATTTTAAAGTTATTGCTAATTTAATTGATAAAAACAAGAGAGTTTTAGAGGTAGGTTGTTCTGATGGCACACTTATGAAATTTTTAAAGGATAATAAAAATATAAATATTAGGGGTTTGGAAATTTCAAAAAATAAAGTTCAGAAATGCATTGAAAAAGGTTTAACTGTAATTGAAGGAAATGCTGAAAAAGATTTAAAACAATTTCCAAATAATTCTTTTGATTATGTTGTTTTAAGTCAAACACTTCAAGCGTTTTTAGAACCAGAACTAGTAATTAATGAGATATTAAGAGTTGGAAAAAAAGCAATAGTTACAATTCCTAATTTTGGTTATTGGAAAGTTAGATTGCATTTACTATTTAAAGGAACAATGCCTATAACTAAAACATTGCCAAATGAATGGCATAACACTCCAAATTTACATATGTGTACAATTAAAGATTTTGTTTATTTCGCAAAATCTAGAAACTTTAAAATTTTTAAGTCTTTAGCGCTTAACAATCAAAATATATCGTTAATTAAAGACTCCAACCTAGGCATTAAAAATTTTTTTTCAGATTTAGGTATATTTTTAATCGAAAAATAATATGAAAATTGAAATAATTCCATGTCTGCAAGACAATTATAGTTACATAATTATAGATGAATCTAACAATACTGCGTGCGTAGTAGATCCTAGTGAAGCTAAACCAATAATAGATTTTATAAATAAAAAAAATATTTATTTAAAATATATACTTAATACTCATCATCATTTTGATCATATCGGGGGAAATCGAGATTTAAAAAAAAAATATAATTCAATCGTTGTTGGTTTCAAAAATGATATTAATAGAATTCCTGAAATTGATATTTTAGTTGAAGACAATCAAATTTGGAAAGCTGATAATTTTGAAGCAAAAATTTTTCATATACCTGGACACACCAAGGGTCATATTAGTTTCTATTTTTTTAAAAATAAATTCATATTCACTGGAGATACTCTTTTTTCACTCGGTTGTGGAAGAATCTTTGAAGGTACTTATAAAGAAATGTTTGACTCTTTAAATAGAATCAAACAACTCCCAAAAGATACAAAAATTTATTGTGGACATGAGTATACACTACAAAATTCTAGGTTTTGTAATAAGTATGATTCTAACAATCTAAATTTAAAAAAAAAAATTTCAGAAATTAATAATAAGCTGAAAAATAATTTACCTACTGTTCCTTCAACAATTAAAGATGAATTAGAGTGTAATATTTTTCTTAGAGCAAATAATTTAGAAACATTTTCAAAATTGAGAGATTTAAAGGATAATTTTTAACTATTCATGCTTGACTAAAATAAGCTCCTGACTATATTGCTTTTATTAAAAATCAAAAAACTATGTCATACGCTATTATACAAACAGGTGGAAAACAGTATAAAGTAAAAGCTGGAGAAATTATCAAAATTGAAAAATTAGATAGATCTAAACCAGATACAAAATTAGAGTTCAACGAAATCCTTGCTTATGGAGACGATAAAATAATTGAAGTTGGATCACCTACAATCTCAGGTGCAAAGGTCGAAGCTAATCTGATAGAAAATGGAAAAGATAGAACAATATTAATTTTTAAAAAAAGAAGAAGACAAAATTCAAGAAGAAAAAATGGACATAGACAAAAATATTCATTAATAAAAGTTAACAAAATTTTTTCAAAAGATGGTAAAATTTTATCCGAAGAAAAAAAAATAATTAAATCAACTAAAAAAAATGAAAAAGTAAATTTAAAAAAAAAAGAAGAGACAGAAAATAAAATAAAAAATAAATAAACCAGATAAATTATGGCAACAAAAAAAGCAGGTGGATCATCAAGAAACGGACGAGATAGTGCTGGTAGAAGACTTGGTGTTAAAAAATATGGTGGTGAAACAGTCATTCCTGGAAATATAATTGTTAGACAAAGAGGAACGAAAATCTTTCCAGGTAAAAACGTAGAAATGGGGAAAGATCATTCAATTTTTTCAATAGTTGAAGGAAAAGTGGTCTTTAAAAAAGGAAGATCAGATAGAACATTCGTTTCCGTAAAACCCAATTAATTAGTACAACTAAATAAGTAAGTGTTGTATTATGAAATTTTTAGATCAAGTTAAAATTTATATTAAAGCTGGCGATGGTGGAAACGGTTCACCTAGCTTCAGAAGAGAAAAATTTGTAGAATTTGGTGGTCCTGATGGTGGAGACGGAGGTAAAGGTGGATCTATTATCTTAAAATCAGAAAGAAACCTAAATACCCTTATTGATTTTAGATATCAACAACATCATAAAGCTGAGAGAGGTTCTGATGGCGCTGGAAAAAAACGTACAGGACGATATGGTAAAAATCTTTTTCTAAAAGTTCCAGTAGGCACTCAAGTTTTCGAAGAAGATAATAAAACTTTAATTTTTGATTTTAAAAAAGAAGGAGAAGAATTTGTTGTTGCCAATGGTGGAAAGGGAGGCCTTGGAAATGTAAGATTTAAAAGTTCTACAAATAGAGCTCCTAGAAAATTTACCAAAGGCAAAATTGGAGAAAATTTTGTAATTTGGCTTCAACTAAAGACAATAGCAGACATTGGAATTGTCGGCTTGCCAAATGCTGGGAAATCGAGTTTATTATCAGCTATTACAAGCGCAACACCTAAAATAGCAAGCTATAAATTCACAACTTTAAATCCAAACCTTGGGGTTGCAGTATATAACAATAAAGAGATAACTATTGCTGACATACCCGGATTAGTAGAAGGTGCTCATAAAGGCACTGGTCTTGGCATTAAATTTTTAAAACATATAGAGAGATGTAAAACTTTACTACATTTAATTGATATTACTGAAAATGACTTGGAGAAAACCTATATGAAGGTTAAAAATGAACTAAAAAATTACAGTAAAGATTTATTGAAAAAAAAAGAAATTATAGTTTTGAATAAAATTGATTTAATGGATAAAGATGAAGTTAAAAAAAAAATTAACAAATTTTCAAAAAATAAAAAATCAGAAGTTACGTCTTTGTCAGTATTAGACAAAAAATTAATATCAAAAATTAAATCCAAATTATTATCTTATGTATCTTAATAATTCAAAAATAATTGTTATAAAAATTGGGTCATCTTTACTGATTGATGATAAAAAAAAAATTAGAAATAAATGGTTGTTTGAATTTTCCAAAGACATAAAAAATTTATTAAATAAAAATAAAAAGATTATAATTGTAAGTTCTGGAGCTATAGCAATGGGTTGTAAAAAATTAAATTTAAGTAAAAAGAATCTTAAATTAGAAAAAAGTCAAGCAGTAGCTTCTGTTGGTCAAATTCAATTAATGAATTTATTCAATAAAAATTTTTTTAAAAATAAGATTAATATATCTCAAATTTTATTAACCCTAGAAGATACTGAGCAAAGACGTAGAGCATTAAATGCAAGAAGAACTTTTGAAAATTTATTTGAATTAGGCTTTGTCCCAATTGTTAACGAAAACGATAGCACGGCTACAACAGAAATTAAATATGGAGATAATGATAGACTTGCTTCAAGAGTAGCTCAAATATCAGGGGCAGATGTATTAATTTTATTATCTGATGTTGATGGTCTTTATACAAAAAATCCAAAATTAAATAAAAGCGCAGAGCTAATAAAAGAAATTAAAAATATTGATAAAAATATTGAAAATATTGCTACTAAAAGCATCGGTGAGCATGGAACTGGCGGCATGAAAACAAAAATTGATGCTGCAAAAATTTGTCAATTATCTGGATGCAAGATGGCAATAGCTAATGGACTGCCTCTTCAACCTATTAAAAAAATTATTAATGATAAAAATTGTACATGGTTTTTACCTAAAATATCTAAATTAGATGCAAGAAAAAAATGGATAATAAGTTCAATTTCACCAAAGGGAGAACTCATTATCGATGATGGTGCAAAACAAGCTTTAAAAAAAGGCAAAAGCTTATTAGCTGCTGGAATAAAAAAAGTCATTGGAAAATTTAATAAAGGTGACCATATAAAAATAATTGATAAAAATTATAAAGAATGTGCAAGAGGTCTTAGTTCATTTTCATCATTTGAAATAACAAAAATAATGGGTCACCATTCTAATGAAATTGAGAAATTACTTGGATATATTTCAAAATCTGAAGTAGTTCATAAAGATGATATGGTGGAATTATAAAATGAGCAAATATATTAAATCAATTGGAGAAAAAGCAAAAAAAACAGTTGAAAAGAAAATTAACAGCAACATAAAAAACAAGGTCCTTAAAAGTTTTTTATTTTATATAAAAAAAGATAAAAAAAAAATCTTAAAAGAGAATAAAAAAGATATTAGATTTGCTGAAAAAAAGAAACTTAGAAAAAATTTAATTGATAGATTAATCTTAAATACAGAGAAATTAGAGTCCATTAAAAAATCAGTTAAAGACATTATAAGATTAAAAGATCCTATAGACAAAGTTCTAGAAAAATGGAAAAGGCCAAATGGATTGCATATAAAAAAAGTTTCAACACCTATTGGTGTAATTGGGGTTATTTATGAAAGTAGACCAAATGTTACTTCAGACATATCAAGCTTATGTTTTAAATCTGGAAATGCAGTGATTTTAAGAGGCGGTTCAGAGGCTCTAAATACTAATAAAATATTAGCATTATTATTTAGAAAAGCCTTAAAGGTAAATAAAGTAAATCCTAACTTTGTCCAATTCATAAATAATAGAAACAGAAAAATTGTAGACTTTATGTTAACCAAAATGATCAATGAAATTGATGTTATTATACCTAGAGGAGGTAAAAGTTTAGTTAAAAAAATTCAATCTATATCAAAAGTACCTACGATTGGTCATTTAGAAGGAATATGTCACACGTATATTGATAAGGACGCAGATTTAAAGATGGCTATGAAAGTACTTCACAATGCTAAACTTAGAAATACAAGTATATGTGGTGCAACAGAAACTGTTTTATTTCACAAAAAAATTGTTAAAAAATTTAGTAATATTATTTTAAAAAATTTACAGGATAATAATTGTAAGATTATAGGAGATAATTTTTTAAGGAAATATTTTAGAGGAAAAATATACCATGCGAGAGACAAGGATTGGTCGACAGAATATTTATCTGCCACAATATCAGCTAAGTGTGTTAAAAATTGTGATGAAGCAATAAAGCATATTAACAAATACGGTACAATGCATACTGAAGCTATAATTACAAAAAATAAAAAAACTGCACAAAAATTTTTGAAAAATATTAATAGCTCGATAGTTATGCATAATACATCGACTCAATTTGCAGATGGTGGAGAATTTGGATTTGGAGGTGAAGTGGGCATTTCTACAAATAATCTTCCACCAAGAGGTCCGGTTGGTTTAAAACAATTAATCTCATATAAATATGAAGTACATGGAAGAGGTCACGTTAGGAAATAAATTTGAAGATAAAAAATAAAAAAAGAATAAAAAATATTGGGTTATTAGGTGGCAGTTTTGATCCTCCTCATAAAGGACATGTTGCAATATCTACAAAGGCTAAAGAAAAATTTAAATTAGATTTTATAATTTGGGCTATTACTAAAAAGAATCCATTCAAAAAAAAACATAGCCTTACTTTAACTCAAAGAATTAAATTATCGAAAAAAATAACAAAATTTAAAAAATTTATAAAAATTAATTATTATGAAGATAAAATCAAATCTAATAAGACTAACGACTTAATAAATCACCTTAAAAAAGAAAATAGTATTAATATATTTTTAATTATTGGTGCAGATAATCTTATAAAATTTCACAAATGGCACAAATGGAAATTAATTTCACAAAAATGTAATATTTTAGTTTTTGATAGATTAGGCTATAAATTAAAAGCTTTAAAATCTATTGCTTTTAAAGACTTAAAACAAAAAAATTTGAGATTTATCAATTTCAAAAAAGTTAATATTTCATCTTCAAAATTAAGAAAAATTTGATAAGGTTTTAATAATTAATGCATAAAATTTCAGATTTAAAAAAAACTATTTTAAATACTCTAGACAAAAATAAAGCCTTAAATGTAGTAAGTATTGATCTTTCGAATAAAAGTTCAATTGCTGACTATATGATCATAGCAAGTGGCACATCATCAAGACATATTCAATCTCTGTCAGAACAAGTTTTAGAAAAATTTAAAAATAGTGGAATAAAAAATTGTAAAATTGAAGGCTCAGATAGTAATGAATGGAAACTAATTGATGGTATAGATTTAATTGTTCATATATTTAACCCTGAAAAAAGACAATTTTATGAACTTGAAAAGATATGGTCTGAAATGATACCTAAGGAAAAAGTAATTATATAATTATGACAAAAAAAATATTAATTTTTTCTTTAATTTTTGTATTATTTTCCCAAAAAGTCTTTTCTGATAATAGTGATATCTATAAAAAAATAGATGTATTCGGTGAAGTTCTAGAAAAAATTAATAGAGAATATGTAGATGAAGTAAACCCATCTGAAAGTATGGATGCTGCTATTAATGGTTTGCTTCAATCTCTAGATCCATATTCTGGTTATATGACTCCCGAAAGTTTTAAAGGCATGAAAACCGAAACTAGTGGTGAGTTTGGCGGACTTGGAATTGAAGTTAGTATGGAATCAGGTGTAGTAAAAGTCATTTCTCCAATTGATAATACACCAGCTTCAAAAGCAGGAATAAAAGCTGGAGATTATATTGTGAAAATTAATGATATACAGGTTCAAGGAAAATCATTGATGGAAGCGGTAGATCTAATGAGAGGCCCTATTGGGTCTAGTATTGAGATAACTGTAAGAAGAAGTGGAGTTAAAAAAGCTCTAATTTTTGAAATTACAAGAGAGATTATTCAAGTACAATCTGTCAAATCTGAACTTATTGATAAAAATATTGGTTATATTAGACTAACTTCCTTTAATGAAAATAGTAGCGAACAAATTAAAGAAAGAATTATAAAGCTAAATAAAAATAAAAATTTAAAAGGATATATTTTAGATTTAAGAAATAATCCTGGAGGTTTACTTTCTCAAGCCATCAAAATTTCAGATTTTTTTCTAGAAAATGGTGAAATTGTATCTACTAAAAGTCGACAAATTACAGAGAATAGAAAATGGTTTGCTAAAAAAGGAGATATAACTAATGGTAAAACATTAATTGTACTTATCAATTATGGATCAGCTTCCGCATCTGAAATAGTTGCTGGAGCATTAAAAGATCATAAAAGAGCAATTATAGTTGGAGAAAACAGTTATGGAAAAGGTTCAGTTCAATCAATTATTCCATTAAAAAATAAAGGTGCTATTAGATTAACAATCGCTAAATATTATCTTCCTTCAGGAAAATCTATTTCTGAAGTTGGTGTTACTCCAGATATAGAAATTTCGGAATCTACAGAAGATTTTAAATTTAACTCTGCTACTGACAATCAATTAAATTTTGCGTTAAAACTACTTAACGGGTAAATTTGATATAATGATTAAAAATTTACCTCTTAGAAGTGGTGTAGGAATTGTATTATTAAATAAAAATAACAAAGTTTTTGTTGCAAAAAGAATAGATAATCAAAAAAATTTTTGGCAGATGCCTCAGGGTGGTGTTGATAGTGGTGAAAATTATTTAAATGCAGCTTATAGGGAGTTAGAAGAGGAAACTAGCATTAAAAATGTCAAACTTATGAAAGAACTTAATGGACTATTTTCTTATGAGCTACCTAAAAATTTATTAGGAATTATTTGGAAGGGTAAGTACAGAGGTCAAAAACTAAAATGGTTTGTAATGAGATTTTTAGGAAATGATGATGAAATAAATATTAGGACGAAAAATCCTGAATTTTGTGAGTGGAAATGGATTGAATTAGAAAATATAACTGACTTAGTAGTTGATTTTAAATTACAAGTATATGAGGAAGTTAAAAAAAAAGTAAAAAAAATAATTGATTAGTTAATTCTTTTTAAAAAATCAATTTTTTGATCAACTAAAAATTTATTTTGATCTGTAATTTCTGCATTTTGAGTAAATTCTTCCGCATTTTTTAATAATTCATCAACTTTTTTTTTATCCATATCTTTAATATTAGAAATAAAGCTGGTTAAGATCGAAAGATTATTGTTCTTAAATTCTATAATTCCATCTTCAACATAATAATTTTCTTCTCCAGATTTAGATATGATCTTGATAGCTCCAGGCTTTAAAAATGAAATAATAGATATATGATCTTTTAAAATCCCTATTTCTCCTTCAAAAGCTGGGACAACTACTTCAGTAACATCTTCTTTTGAAAGAAATGATTTTTCAGGATTTACTATTTCTAATTTAAACTCTTCGCTCATTAAGCTGCCGCATCCTTTGAAATTTTTTCAGCTTTTTCTATAGCTTCCTCAATAGTGCCAACCATATAAAAAGCAGCTTCAGGCAAATGATCGTATTCACCTTTGCAAATTGCATCAAATCCCTTAATTGTAGAATCTAGATCAACTAACTTTCCAGGTGACCCAGTAAATACCTCTGCAACAAAAAAGGGTTGTGATAAAAACCTTTGTATTTTCCTAGCTCGTGCAACCGTTAATTTATCTTCCTCTGAAAGTTCATCCATACCTAATATTGCAATAATATCCTGTAGAGACTTATAAGTTTGTAGAACTTTTTGTACTTCTCTAGCAACTCTATAATGTTCATCTCCGACTATTCTTGGATCTAAAATTCTTGAAGTAGAATCTAATGGATCTACAGCTGGATAAATTCCAATTTCAGCTATTTGTCTTGACAACACAGTTGTTGCGTCTAAATGTGCAAAGGATGTGGCTGGAGCAGGGTCTGTTAGATCATCAGCTGGTACATAGATGGCTTGTACTGACGTAATTGATCCTTTGTTTGTTGTTGTAATTCTTTCTTGAAGATTACCCATATCTGTTGCAAGTGTAGGCTGATATCCCACAGCTGATGGAATTCTTCCCAATAATGCAGAAACTTCAGAACCTGCTTGAGTAAATCTAAATATGTTGTCCACAAAAAATAATACGTCCTGACCCTCTTGATCTCTAAAATATTCAGCTACTGTCAAGCCAGTCAAAGCGACTCTTGCTCTCGCTCCTGGAGGTTCATTCATTTGACCATAAACAAGTGCAGCCTTTGATCCTGATCCTTCAGGTTTAATAACTCCAGAGTCTATCATTTCATGATAAAGATCATTTCCCTCTCTGGTTCTTTCACCTACCCCTGCAAAGACAGAGAATCCACCATGCGCTTTTGCTACATTGTTGATTAATTCCATAATTAAAACAGTCTTACCTACTCCTGCTCCCCCAAATAAACCTATTTTTCCTCCTTTAGCGTAAGGGGCAAGTAAATCAATTACTTTAATTCCTGTCACAAGTATTTCTGTCTCAGTCGATTGATCGTTAAATTCAGGTGCAGGTTTATGTATTGGCCAATTTTCTTTAGTTTTAACCTCTCCTTTTTCATCAATAGGTTCGCCTATTACATTCATAATTCTTCCTAAAGTTTCAGGGCCGACTGGAACTTGAATTGGCGCACCAGTATCAATTACTTCATCTCCTCTTTTTAAACCTTCTGTAGCATCCATTGCTATAGTTCTTGCACTTGACTCTCCTAAATGTTGTGCAACTTCAAGTACTAACCTGTTATTTCCATTTTTACATTCTAATGCTGTTAAAATTTCTGGTAATTCCCCATCAAATTTAACATCTACTACTGCTCCAATAACTTGTGTAATATATCCTTTTCTCATAATTATAAACTTTCTGCTCCTGATATAATTTCGATTAATTCTTTTGTGATTGCTGCTTGTCGACTTCTATTATACTCAATAGTAAGTTTATCAACCATTTCACCAGCATTTCGAGTAGCATTATCCATTGCACTCATTCTTGATCCTTGCTCACTAGCTGAATTTTCTAACATTGCTTTAAAAATTTGGGTAGAAATATTTTTTGGTAACAAATTGTTTAAAATTTCATCTTCATCTGGCTCAAATTCATAATTATCTTCAGAAGAATTTCCATCTACCTCAGAGGCTTTTAAAGGAATTATTTGTTGTGCTTGTGGTATTTGAGTAATCACATTTTTAAATTTATTATAAAAAATTGTACATATATCAAATTCTTTTTTTTCAAACTTATCAAGTATTAATTTACCTACTTTTTCTGCATCAAAATAATTTGTATTTTTTGAGTCTTTAAATGATAAATTTTCAATTATATTATCTCTAAAAACTCTTTTTAATTGATCATGACCTTTAGAACCTACTGTTATAATCTTTAAGGTCTTTCCTTGATTATATAATTCCTCAAAATATGCTTTTGCTTTCTTAATTATATTAGTATTAAAGCCGCCACAAAGACCTCTATCAGAGGTTATAACTACACATAGATATACTTTTTCCTCTCCAGTACCCAAAAGTAATTTTGGAGCATTTTCTTTATCAGAAATTCCATTAGACAAGTTTATTATTATATTATTCATCTTTTCAGAATATGGTCTTCCCTTCTCAGCATTCTCTTGAGCTCTCTTAAGTTTAGCTGCAGCTACCATTTTCATTGCTTTCGTTATTTTCTGAGTAGATTTTACACTCACAATTCTTTTTTTTAGATCATCTAAGCTTGCCATATTTTATGAATTAAAATTTTTTTTAAGTTCGGTTATTAGTTCTATTAATGTTTTTTCAGTGTCTTCATCAAGTTTTCCTGAACTTGTAATAGACTCAAATATTTCTGGTTTATCTGATTTACATTTGTCTAAAATTTGAGTCTCAAATTTTGCAATATCTTTCAACTCTACATCATCTAAATATCCCTTAACTCCACAAAATACGGAAATTACTTGTTGAGCAACAGTCATAGGGGAATATTGTTTTTGTTTTAAAAGTTCAGTTAATTTAGAGCCTCTATTTAATAGTTGTTGTGTAGAAGCATCTAGATCCGATCCAAATTGGGCGAAAGCAGCCATTTCTCTATATTGTGCTAACTCTAGTTTCATAGATCCAGAAACTTTTTTCATCGCTTTTGTTTGAGCAGAAGATCCAACTCTAGAAACTGATAATCCCACATTAATTGCTGGTCTAATTCCTTGATTAAATAACTCTGTTTCAAGAAATATTTGACCATCAGTAATAGATATTACATTAGTTGGAATAAAAGCCGAAACATCACCACCTTGTGTCTCAATGATTGGTAAAGCTGTCAACGAACCTCCGCCATGCTCATCACTCAGCTTAGCTGCTCTTTCTAACAATCTACTATGTAAGTAAAATACATCTCCCGGATAAGCTTCTCTCCCTGGAGGCCTTCTTAAAAGAAGTGACATTTGTCTATAAGCAACTGCTTGTTTAGATAAATCATCATATATAATCAAAGCATGCATTCCATTGTCTCTAAAGTATTCTCCCATCGCACATCCTGTATATGGAGCTAAAAATTGAAGTGGTGCCGCATCTGATGCTGTAGCAGCTACAATAGTTGTGTATTCCATTGCACCCGACTCTTCCAGAGTTTTTTGAATTTGTCTAACAGTAGATCTTTTTTGTCCAATAGCTACATAAATACAATAAAGTTTTTGTTTTTCATCATCTGTTTCGTTTATTTTTTTTTGATTAATTATTGCATCGATAGCAACTGCAGTTTTTCCTGTTTGTCTATCACCAATAATCAATTCCCGTTGACCTCTTCCTATTGGAACAAGACTATCAATAGATTTTAGTCCTGTTTGCATTGGTTCACTAACCGATTGTCTAGGAATGATTCCGGGAGCTTTTACTTCAACTCTACTTTTTTTAATATTTTTATCTAATGCACCTTTTCCATCAATAGGATTCCCTAAACCATCTACTACCCTACCTAATAATTCTTTACCAACAGGTGTATCTACAATAGCTCCTGTCCTTTTAACAGTATCTCCTTCTTTAATTGCTCTATCGTCTCCAAAAATTACAACACCAACATTTTCACTTTCTAGGTTAAGTGCCATACCTTTTGATCCATCTGAAAATTCTACCATTTCTCCAGCCTGAACATTATCCAAACCATATATTCTAGCAATACCATCACCAACAGATAAAACTTGGCCTACTTCAGTTACTTCTACCTTGTCACCAAACTTCTTAATTTGCTCTTTTAATATTTTTGTTACTTCTGAAGGATTTATTTCCATTTAGACCTTTATCATTTTGTTTTCTATTTTTTGTAATTTACCTTTAATAGAAGTATCTACCATTGTACTTCCAACTTGCACAATTAAACCTCCAATCAAACTGGGATCATTTTTATAATTTAGTTTGATTTTTGAGCTAAAATTTTTACTTAAATCATTTTTAATATCATTTATTTCATTTTCTGTAAGTTCTTTTGCTGCTGTTAACTCTGCTTTAATTTCACCTCTTTTTTTTGAACAGGTTTCTAAAAAGTCTTTCAATATTTTTTCAACATAAAAAAATCTTCTTTTCACAACTAAAAAACATAAAAACTTATTTAACAACTGGCTTATTTTATAATGTTTTGAAATTTCATTTAATGCTTTAAGTAAGTCTTCTTGAATATTTGTTGGATCTTTAATCAAAGCTTTAAAATCTTCTGAAGTTTCAATTATATTTATAATTGATAAAGTATGATTTTCTACTTCGGATAATACATCATTCTCTAAGGCTAGTTCATAAAGTGCGAGAGAATATCTTCCTGCAGATGTTTCTGAAAAACCTTTATTTTTAGTCACTTTATGTCCTTATAAATAAATGAAGTTTTATTAAAAATTCTGTCCTAATTAACATATGGCTCTAGTCTCTTCAAGTAACACATTGTCTAAAAGTGTTATTTTTTTAGTATTAATTGAAATTTATTGGATCTACATCAACTGTTAGTTTCATTCCAGCAGATAATTTGAATTTTTGAATATTTTTTTGTAATGAATTTTGAACTTTTAAGGACTTAGCAGCTCTTATTAAAAGTCTAAATCTATATTTCTTTTTTAATCTAAATATAGGAGCATTAACAGGACCTAAAATTTTTCCCTCCAAAGAATTTTTGATAAAATCTTTAAACCTATAAGCTTCTTTTTCAAGTTTTTTTTCATTAGTTCCTGTAATTAATAAAGCTATAAACCTTTGAAAAGGTGGAAGATTATTTTTACGTCTAATTTCAAGTTCTTTATCTAAAAAAATATTTGGATCCTTATTAGTAATATCAAAAATCATTTGAGTATTTGGATTATAAGTTTGAAAATAAACTGTCGCTGGTTTGCCTGTTCTTCCAGCTCTTCCTGAAAGTTGATGATATAATTGAAGATTTTTTTCTGTTCCTCTTAAGTCGTGTCCTTGTGATGATAAATCAATGTCAACAACAACAATACAATTTAAATTTGGAAAATGAAAACCTTTGGAGATTAACTGTGTACCAATTAAAATTGAAATTTTATTATCAATAATATTTTTTAATATATCTGATGAACTTTTTTTATTCATAGTATCACTTGAAAAAATTACTATTTTTTTTGTGGGAAAATTTTTTTTTACCTCTTCTGCAATTCTTTCCACACCTGGACCACTAAAAATAAAATCACATTTTCCTTTTTTTGAACAATTTCTACTTAATAAAGCTTTATAACCACAATAATGACATAACAAATTTTGTTTATTCTTGTGATATACTAAATTTACCGAACAATTTGGACATGAGTAAGCACTGAAACATTTTTTACATAAAACATTTGGTGAAAATCCTCTTCTATTTAAGAAAAATAAAATTTGATCTCCTTTTTTAAGATGAAAATTTACTTTTTTTATCATCTCTTTTGATATCCAAGATTTTTTTTCTAACTTAATTTTATTTAAATTAATTATTTCATAATTAGGGAGTGATGCATTCAAATATCTTTGATCTAATTTTGATAAACTATATTTACCTTTTTTAATATTATTATAAGTTTCAATAGATGGGACAGATGTTATTAAATTTACCGGAATATTTTCAAAATAAGCTCTCGATATTGCCATATCCCTAGCATTATAAATTACTCCCTCATCTTGTTTGTAAGATTGATCATGTTCTTCATCAACTATAATTATTCCTAAATTTTTAAATGGAAGAAATAGTGATGATCTAGCTCCGATAACAACCTTAATTTTATTATTTACGACACCATTCCAAATTATTTCTTTATTTTTTTTAGTAATCCCGGAATGCCAAACTGCTGGCTCAAATCCAAAAAATTCTATAAATTTAGCCTGAAATTGTCCTGTCAAACCAATTTCTGGTAATAAAACAAGACCTTGGAAACCTTTATTCAACAGTTCTCTCAAAGCCTCAAAATACACTATAGTTTTTCCTGATCCTGTAGTTCCTTGTAAAACGTGGACTCTGAAATTTTGATTAAATTTATTCATTTTTTTAAAACAAACTTTTTGATCTTTTGTAAGTTCTATTTTTTTTTCTATTTTAGTAGTTTTATATTGATCTAAATTCTCAATTGGAACTTTTTCAATTGCTTTATTACTAAGTAATAACAATTTTAAAGCCATTCCTTTAGGAATAATGTTATATTCAGAAAACCAGTTCAAAAACTTAATAGTATTTTTCTTTAAAGAAGGAATATCTAATTTCTTAAAAACTTTTTTGATTATAAAGTTCTTATTTGTTTTTTTTTCAAAATCATCCCAAACTACTCCTATAACTTGTTTTTTTCCAAATGGTACAAGCACATAATCACCTTCATTAAGTTTCAAATCAGAATTATAAGTAAAGGGATGATTAAAGATATTTGGTATAAGAATCGGTACTTTCATATTTTTATATTATGAAAATATCTTAAGAGTGTATTGCTCTTTTATCTACTGATAAAGCTGCTTCTTTTACTGCTTCAGAGAATGTTGGATGTGCATGACAAGTTCTGGCTATATCTTCAGCGCTTGCTCCAAACTCCATAGCTACTCCAATTTCAGCAATTAATTCACCTGCGTGTGGACCTATAATATGTGCTCCTAAAACCCTATCTGTTATTTCTTCAGCTAAAATTTTTACAAAACCATCAGCTTCTTCAATAGCTTTTGCTCTTGAGTTTGCCATGAATGTAAATTTACCAATTTTATATTTTATATTTGCTTTCTTTAGTTGCTCCTCAGTTTTACCAATAGATGCAACTTCAGGTGTAGTATAAATAACACCTGGAATAGTATCATAATTGACATGACCAGATTGACCAGCAATATTTTCTGCGACAGCAATACCTTCATCTTCCGCTTTATGAGCTAACATTGGTCCTTTGATTACATCACCAATAGCATAAATATTTTTTATATTAGTTTGAAAGCTTTTATCTGTTTTGATTCTTTGTTTTTGATCACATTCTACACCAACTAAATCTAGATTTAAATTTTTAGTATTTGGTTTTCTTCCAACAGATATCAAAACAACATCACAGTCAAAGTTTAATTTTTTTCCATCTTTATCAGAAGTAGAAACTATTGCAACTTTAGAACTTTTTTTAATTTTTTCGACTTTAGTTTGCAAATGAAAATTAATTCCTTGTTTTTTTAAAATTTTCATAAATTCTTTTGATACTTCAATATCCATACCAGGAGTAATATTTTCTAAAAACTCGATAACATGAACCTCTGCACCTAATTTAGACCAAACAGACCCCATCTCTAAACCTATGTAGCCACCTCCAACTATAACCATTTTTTTTGGAACTTTTTTTAAATTTAAAGCTCCTGTAGATGAAACAATTATTTCTTCATCAAATTTAATTCCAGGCAATGAAGCTGGCTCAGAACCAGTGCTAATTACTGTTTTTTCAGTTTCTATAATTATTTCTTTTTTTTTTTCGTCTAAAATAGAGATTTTATTTGCTGATTTAAAGCTTCCTGTTCCTTTAAAGTAAGTGACATTATTTTTTTTAAATAAAAACTCTACTCCTTTAGTTAAAACTGTAACTGCTTTATCTTTATTTTGCATCATTTTATCTAAATTTAGTTTTACTTCACCAATTTCAATTCCAATTTTAGAAAGATTTTTAGCTTTATGAAAATTTTCAGAATTATTTAATAAATTTTTTGATGGTATGCATCCAACATTTAAACAAGTTCCACCTAATGTTCCTCTAGACTCTATACAAGCAGTCTTTAAACCTAATTGTGCTAATCTAATAGCACATACATATCCTCCTGGACCTCCACCAATAACAACAACTTGAAATTTTTCTGACATTTAAATATTTAAAAATAATCTTCTTGGATCTTCTAGATTCTCTTTAACCATTTTTAAAAAAGAAACTGATTCTTTTCCATCAATTATTCTATGATCATAAGATAATGCAAGATACATAATTGGCCTAATCTTAATTTCACCATTTATTACCATTGGTCTTTCAACGATATTATGCATACCCAATACTCCAGATTGCGGTAAATTTAATATAGGAGTTGAAAGCATTGAACCATAAATTCCTCCATTGCTAATAGTAAAAGTTCCACCTTGAAGATCTTCAATTGTTAATTTTCCCTCTTTTGCTTTTTCAGAAATTTTCTTAATATTTTTTTCTATATCTGCAAATGATAATTCATCTGAATCTCTTAAAACTGGAACAACTAATCCTTTATCTGTCCCGACTGCAAAACCTATATTATAATAATTCTTATAAACTATTTCATCACCTTCAATTTCTGCATTAATAGTTGGAAATATTTTTAAAGCAGAAACACATGCTTTTACAAAAAATGACATGAATCCTAGTTTAACTCCATATCTATTTTGAAAATCTTCTTGGTTTTCTTTTCTCATTTCTACTATACTTGTCATATCAACTTCATTGAATGTTGTTAATAATGCAGCATTTTCTTGAGCTTGTTTTAATCTTTTTGCAATCGTTTGTCTTAATCTAGACATCTTAATTCTTTCTTCTTGTCCATATTTAATTTTTCTCTCTGATGGGGGTGGGTTTGCTCCCATCATTCCAATCAAATCTCCTTTAAGTATTCTACCCTCTTTTCCAGAACCTTTAATTTTTTCTATATCAATTTTATTTTCAGTAATTATTTTTCTGACAGCAGGAGAAAGACTCTGAGTATTTTTTAAAACTAATTTATTTTCTTTTACTTCCTTTGTTAGTACTAAGGGTTTTTCTTTTTCAGATTTTTCTTCAAAAATTTTTGGTTCTTTTTCTTCGGTCGTATTTGGTTCTTTTTCTTCAGTCGTAGGTTTAATAATAGCCTCTTCAATTTTTTTAGTTTCAGTTTTTTTAACAGCTTTTTTATCTGACGTCTGATTAGATCCATTTTTACTAATAGAACCAAGTAAAGCCCCTACCTCTACTGTTTCTCCATCTTTTGAATTTATTTCTGATAAAACTCCGTCTATAGGTGAGGGTACTTCTAAATTTACTTTATCTGTTTCTAGCTCCACTATTGCTTCGTCAGCTTCTACTATATCACCTTTATTTTTGAGCCATTTTGAAACAGTTGCTTCTGTGATGCTCTCTCCTAAAGCAGGTACTATAATTTTTTCATTCATCTTTTTTTATAAAAACCTTATCAATAATTTCTTGTTGTTGTGAAATATGTCTTTTTGCATATCCTGTTGCAGGAGATGCATCTGGACTTCTTCCTATATAAGAAATCTTATTATTACTAGCTTTAATAGTGTCCAATGTCCATTGGATATAGTCTCTCACTGAAAACCATGCGCCCATATTTTTTGGCTCTTCTTGACACCAATAAAATTTAGCCTTTTCAGCATAGGGTTTAAGCTCTTTAACAAGTATTTTTGCTGGAAAAGGGTATAACTGCTCAATTCTAAAAAACACGATATCATCTTTTTTTAATTTCTCTCTAGCATGCAGTAAATCAAAATAAATTTTACCTGAACATAATATCACTTTTTTTATTTTCTTTTTTTTCTTTAACTTTATAAAACCTTTAGATTTTGGATCAATAGCATGATCCCACAATACTCTATGGAAAGTATTATTTTTATTAAAATCCTCTAAATTTGAAACACAATATTTATTTCTTAATAGAGATTTTGGTGTCATTATAATAAGTGGTTTTCTAAAACTTCTATGCATTTGTCTTCTTAAAGCATGAAAATAATTTGCTGGAGTTGTACAATTCATTACCTGCATATTATCGTTTGAACATAACTGTAAAAATCTTTCAAGGCGTGCTGATGAATGTTCTGGACCTTGTCCTTCATATCCATGGGGCAACAACATTACTAATCCTGACGCTCTATTCCATTTTCTTTCTCCTGATGCAATAAACTGATCAATTACTACCTGAGCACCATTTGCAAAATCACCAAATTGAGCCTCCCAAAGAGTAAGAGTATTTGGCTCGACAAGACTGTAGCCATATTCAAACCCAAGAACAGCAAGTTCAGATAAAAAACTATCAACTATTTCAAATTGTTTTTGTTTATTTGAAATATTGTTTAGAGGCACATATCTAGAATTGTCTATTTGATTTCTTAGCACAGAATGTCTTTGGCTGAATGTACCTCTGCCTGAGTCTTGTCCTACAAATCTAATTGGATATCCTTCTTCAAGTAAAGATCCAAATGCAAGGGACTCCGCAGAAGACCAATCAATTCCTTTACCTTTTTCAATATTTTCTTTTCTAGAATTGAATATTTTGGAGATAGTTTTATGAATATTTTTTTCTTCAGGAATAATATTTATTTTATTTGAAATAACTCTTAATTTGTCCTCATCATAACCTGTTATACCTCTTTTATCTTTACCTCTTTCTGGTTTATATCTCGACCAAGTTCCTTCAAACCATTCTATTTTAGGTTTATAATCTTTTGCACTTTTGTATTGTTCATTGAGTAAATCTTTAAAAGATTTGACATTTTGATTTAATAATTCTTGTGTTATCGAATTTTCGATAACCAGCTTATTACCATAAATTTTATATACACTTGGATGTGATTTAATTTTTTTATACATTAAAGGTTGAGTAAATGATGGCTCATCTCCCTCATTATGTCCAAATCTTCTGTAGCAAATTAAATCTACTACTACGTCTCTATTAAACTTTAATCTAAATTCTGTAGCTATTCTGGTCGCATAAACAACTGCTTCTGGATCATCTCCATTTACATGAAGTATTGGTGCTTCTACCATTTTTGCAACATCTGATGGATAAGGTGAAGACCTAGCAAATCTAGGACTTGTAGTAAATCCGATTTGGTTATTTACGATAATATGAATTGTTCCTCCGGTATTATGTCCTGGTAATCCAGACATAGCAAAACATTCTGCTACAACTCCTTGACCTGCAAAAGCTGCGTCCCCATGAATTAGAATAGGTATAACTTTATTTCTCTCCCGGTCTTTGTGAAAAAATTGTTTAGCTCTTGTCTGTCCCAAAACAACTGGATTAACAGCCTCTAAGTGAGAAGGGTTGTCTGTTAAACTTACATGAACTGAATTTCCATCAAACTCCCTATCTGAAGATGCTCCGAGATGATATTTTACATCTCCAGCACTATCCTCAGCATCATAATTAAACTCACCTGCAAATTCACTAAAAATTCTCTTATAAGATTTTTGTAAAACATTTGCCAAAACATTAAGTCTACCTCTGTGAGACATGCCTATTTTAACTTCTTTAATATTATTTTGCCCACCAATTTTAATTATTTGTTCAAGAGCAGGTATTAAACTTTCTCCACCATCTAAACCAAATCTTTTTGTTCCTACATACTTAGTGGCTAGAAATTTTTCAAATCCTTCTGCTTGTACCAATTTATTTAAAATTGCTTCTTTCCCATTTTTTGTAAACTGAAGTGCATTTTTGTCTTGTTCTATTCTGTCCCTAAACCATTTTCTCTCAACTGGATTTGAAATATGCATAAACTCATAACCTATATTTCCGCAATAGGTTTTCTTCATAAATTTAAGTATTTCTCTTATGTTTGCATCCTTACGATTAATTACTCCGTTAAGAAAAATTTTTTTATCATAATTTTCTTTTTTAAAACCATAAAACTCTGGATGTAATTCATCTAAATACTCAGACTCTCTCATTTTTAAAGGATCAAGATCTGCTAATAAATGTCCCCTTAATCTATATGCTCTAATTAATGCTACAGCACTTATAGAGTCCTTGTTAGAGTCTGAAAGTAATTGAAAATTAAATTTTTCTGACTTATCTAGTTTGATATTATCAAAATCACTTTGATCTTGTTCTTCTATTTTTTTTTGTAATTCATCAATATTGATCTTTTTTTTTTTAGGTCCCCAAGATGGACCATTAATTTCTTTCGCTATTACATTTAATTCTTCACCAATTCCCTCAAAGTAATTTGTCCAACTTTCTGGAAGATCAACATCTTTGTTGACAAACTTTATATACATTTCTTCTATGAATGTACTATTAGATTTATTTAAAAATGAAGTTTTTTCGAAATCGAGATTTTTTGGTGAAGACATCTTTTTTATTTAATATATCCCTCTAATATTATTTTTCAATTAGACAATTTATTGAGCAATGTTTTACCTAACTCTGAAGGTGATTTAGCAATAATAATCCCACAATCTGTCATTTTTTTAATTTTATCTTCTGCTCCACCTTTTCCACCTGAAATTATTGCTCCTGCATGACCCATTCTTCTTCCTGGAGGTGCAGTTATACCAGCTACAAATCCAACTATAGGTTTTTTTATTTTATGATTTTTAACAAATTCTGCAGCTTCTTCTTCGGCTGAACCACCAATTTCTCCTATCATAAGTATAGATTTGGTCTTCTCATCATTAAGAAACAAATCTAAACAATCTATAAAATTTGTCCCATTTATTGGGTCTCCACCAATTCCAATACAGGTTGATTGACCTAAACCATTTTCAGTTGTTTGAGCAACTGCTTCATAAGTTAGAGTTCCAGATCTTGAGACAATTCCAACTGAGCCCTTTTTATGAATATTCCCTGGCATAATTCCAATCTTACATTCATCCGGTGTAATAATTCCAGGACAATTAGGACCGATTAACCTGCTTTTTGAATCATTTAATCTTTTTTTAACTCTCAACATATCTTGTATTGGAATACCTTCTGTAATACATACTATAAGTTCAACCGAAGCTTCTATTGCTTCAATAATTGCAGCTGCTGCAAATTTTGCTGGAACATAAATCATTGTAGCATCTGCACCAACTTCTTTTTTTGCTTCAGCTACAGTATTAAATACTGGACGGCCAAGATGTTTTTGTCCTCCTTTTTTTGGTGTAATACCACCTACTAAATTTGTTCCATATTCTATAGCTTGTTCGGAGTGGAAGGTACCGTGTTTACCTGTAAATCCTTGGCATATTACTTTGGTATTTTTATCAATTAACACTGACATCTTATTTAATAGCTTCTACAATTTTCTTCGCAGCATCATCTAAATTTTCTGCTGAAATTAGTTTAATTTCCGAATTATCTAATATTTTTTTTCCTTCTTTAAATTTTGTACCTGCAAGTCTAACCACTAAAGGAACACTAATGTTCATTTCTTTTGCTGCATCGACAACTCCTTGAGCAAGTACATCACATCTCATGATGCCGCCAAAAATATTTATTAAAATACCTTTAACATTTTTATCAGAAAGAATTATTTTAAGTGCAGCTGATACCTTTTCTTTTGAAGCACCTCCACCAACATCTAAAAAATTAGCTGGCTCTTTTCCGTATAATTTTATTATATCCATAGTAGCCATTGCTAGTCCAGCTCCATTAACCATGCAGCCAATATTTCCATCTAGTTTTATATAAGATAAATCATATTTGCTTGCTTCAATTTCAATTGGATCTTCTTCATTTAAATCTCTTAACTCCATAATTTCAGGATGTTTAAATAAAGCATTTGAGTCAAAGTTTACTTTTGCATCTAAGCATATAATTTTTTTTTCTTTAGATAATATCAGTGGATTGATTTCAACCATACTAGCATCTGTACTAATAAACATTTTGTAAATAGATTTAATTAACAAAATTGCTTGCTTTTTTACATCATCGCTTAAATTAAATATTTTAATTATTTTTTCACAATTTAAATCTGAAATTTGATCACTTATTTCAACTTTGGTTGTTAAGATTTTTTCTGGTGTTTTTTTTGCTACTTCCTCAATATCAATTCCACCTTGATCACTCGATATAAAAGTAATTTTTGAACTAGCTCTATCAACTAAACAGGATAAGTAAAATTCTTTTTCTATATTTGACGACTCTTCAACATAAAGTCTTTTAACTTCTTTGCCCTCAGGACCTGTTTGATGAGTTATAAGAATTTTACCTAGTAGGTCTTTTGCAGCAATTTTTAATTCATCTAAAGTATTTAAAATCTTAACTCCTCCTGCTTTACCTCTTCCTCCAGCGTGTATTTGGGCTTTTAATATAAATTTTTTAGTTTTTAATCTTTTTGCTTTTTTTACTAATTCCTCTACATTAAAGGCAAAAATACCTTCAGGTACTATTACGCCATATTTTTTTAAAATTTGTTTAGCTTGATGCTCGTGAATATTCATTTTTTTGAAAGATCTGGATCTATCTTAGATGCTATATCCCAAAGAGCTTTTACAGCGTTAATGGAATGCATAAATTCTTTTTTCTCTTTTTCATCTAGATCTATCTCTTCAATTTTTTCTACACCATTTTTTCCAATTACTACTGGAACACCAGCATAAACATCACTTACGCCATACTCTCCATTTAATTGTACAGCACATGGTAATAGTTTTTTTTCATCTTTTATATATGCTTCTGCCATTTGAACTCCTGATGCTGCAGGAGCATAAAATGCTGATCCCTTTTCTAAATATTTAACAATCTCTGCTCCACCATCTCTAGTTCTTTGATTAATCTCATCTAATCTTTCTTTTGTAATTTTTCCTTCTTTAATTAAATCTAATAAAGGTTTTCCTGAAACTTTTGTAAATCTTGGCATTGGGACCATTGTATCTCCATGCCCTCCCATTACCATTGCATCTATCTCTTTTACAGGAACATTTAGCTCCTCGGATAAAAATAATTTAAATCTTGAACTATCTAAAATTCCTGCCATTCCAATAACTTTTTTTACTGGCATTCCGGAAAATTTTTGAAAAGCCATTACCATTACATCTAATGGATTAGTAATACATACAACAAAGGAATCGGGTGCATTTTTTTTAACACCCTCAGCAACTTGTTTAATAATCTTTAAATTAATACCTAATAAATCATCCCTACTCATTCCTGGTTTTCTTGGAACTCCTGCCGTTACAATTACCACATCGGAACCTCTAATTTCGTTGTAATTATCTGTTCCTGAAAATTTTACATTGAATCCATCAACTGAAGAAGATTGAGCAATATCTAAGGCTTTACCTTTTGCTATTCCACTTGCTACATCAAACAAAATAACTTCATTAGCTACTTCTTTGGTTCCAATTAAGTGAGCTAAAGTTCCTCCAATTTGACCCGCTCCAATTAATGAAATTTTTTTTTTCATGAGTGAATTTATCTTTTATTGATAATTAATAATTATTCAACTGAATTTTAGATTATTATTTACTGATCCTCTATAAGTTTAGAACATATAGTCATATCACTTGATATATATGAGCCTTTAAAATGTGATTTATTTTTTTCCCAATTTTTTTTACCATCAGTTATATAGTTATTAAATAATTTTTTTCTTTCATTTTCTGCTTTTTTTTGAGCTTCTTCTAGTTTTTTTTCTTCTTCTATAACCATCAGTTCAACAGATTTAAATAAAAGATTATTTGAAATTTCAATAAAATTTTTAGAACTTATAGCATCTGATTTTAAAATAATTCCTGAAGCATAGGCATAAACTGCACTACATCTACCTAATAAATAAATTTGTGTAGAGCCCTCTTCAATATTATTTTTATCTAGGTAGTCTTTTAAAGGAACATTAGAGTCAGCTTTAATTAAACTAGGTAATAGTAATAAAGATAAAATTATAACTATGGATTTTATTTCTTTCATTATATTGAATATATTTTTCTATGGACCGTAAGCTACTTTTGGTAGCCATGTAACTATTTCTGGAAAATTAAACACTATAGCTACTGCTATTACTTGAAGAACAACAAAAGGTATTATTCCTTTATAAATATTTGTTATTGAAATCCCTTGAGGAGCGACACCTTTCATGTAAAATAATGCAAAACCAACTGGTGGAGTTATAAATGAAGTTTGTAAAACAACTGCAAACATTACTATAAACCAGACCAAATCAACACCCAAGTCAAGCATTACGGGAGCTAAGAATGGTAAAATTATTAATGTAATTTCAATCCAATCTAAAAAGAATCCTAATAAAAATGCAACAAATAAAACTACAATTACAACTCCGTTGGTTCCAAATGGTAAAGCTTTAAGAGCTCCTTCAATTAATTCATCACCACCTAACCCTCTTAAAATCAATGCAAACATTGTAGCTCCAACAAAAAGTGCAAAAATATAAGCTGTAGTATGGGTCGTTTTTCTAATCACAATTTTTAAATCTGAAAAAGATAATCTTCCCCTAAGTATAGCTAATAAAGATGCACCTAAAGCTCCAACTCCAGAAGCTTCAGTTGGAGTAGCAATCCCCATAAATATACTTCCTAAGACAGCAACAATTAATAAAGCTGGAGGTATGATAGATTTTAAAACTCTTAAGATTATTTTAAAATCTACTGGTTCAGCATCCTTCGGTAATGGAGCAGCTTTCGGGTTCATATAAGCATAAACAATAATAAAAATTGTATATAATAAACCTAGTAAAAGTCCTGGAAATACGGCACCCATAAATAAATCACCAACCGATATTCTTACTTGGTCTCCCATAATTACCAACATAATACTTGGAGGAATTAAAATTCCTAAAGTCCCAGTCGCACAAACAACCCCACAAGCTAAATTTGGATTGTAATTATTTTTTAACATTAAAGGGACACCTAAAATAGTTAGTAAAACTACAGCTGCACCAATAATTCCCGTAGAAGCAGCAAGTAAAACTCCAATAAATACAATTGATATCGCAAGTCCACCTCTAGTTTTACCAAACAATTTAGACAAATCAGTCATTAAATCTTCAGCGATACCTGACTTGTCCATCATGATTCCCATAAAAATAAACATTGGTAATGCAACTAAAACCCAGTTTGCCATAACGCCGTAGAGCCTGTAAACGACCATCGATGCAAATCCAAAATCGACACCATAAAATGTGTCAAATACGTTATCAGAAAGCATCGAAATAAATATAAACAGAACACCTAAGCCACCCATAGTCCAAGCCACAGGAAATCCATAAAATATTAATGTTATAAAACTAAAAAAAAGGGCAATTGCTAAAAAATATTCTGTAACTAATGAAATCATTTTTTATCCTCTAATCCAAATCGAAGTGTTGCTATTATTCTTGTAATTCTAGAAAAACCAGAAATTAATAATAGGAAAAAACTAATTACTAAAAAACCTTTAACAAACCATCTAGCTGGTAAACCATTGGCTGAAGTTGATCTCTCACTGGTAGCCCAAGAAAGTTCAAAAAAAGGAACTGCATAATATAGGACAAGAACTACAAATGGTAAAAATAATATTAATATTCCAAATAATTCAAACCATAACTTTTTTCTATAACTTAATCTTTCACTTAAAACATCAACTCTTACATGGGAGTCAACTATATATGTTGAAGATAAACCGACTAACCAACCAATGCAGTAAAGATGCCACTGCAGCTCTTCTAACTCTATCATTCCATTTTTAAATACATATCTTAAAACTACGTTTAAAATTATTACTGCTACTAAAATTACCCATAACCAATTAAAAACCTCTCCAATTCTTAATACAAAATTATCAATAATCCTTGTAATTGGTAAATGTCTAAGCTGGAGTTTTTTATCAAGAGAACTTTCAACTGATGTAAAATCTTTAGACATATATTCTAATCCTTAAAAATAAAAGCAGCCGGTGAAACCGGCTGCTTTTACTATTATAATCAAATTTTTAGTATTAAATACTAAAAGTTTCGAGGTAAATATCCCCATTTTTGCCAAACATCATACTCTTTCATGAATGCTTGTTGAGAAGCCCACACTTTAGCAAAGTCAGCATCTTTAGCAGATTCTTCTTTCATTACTCTTGCGCTAACTTTTTGAAGTTCTCTTAATACACTATCAGGCAATCTAGCAGCTGTTACGCCTTTACCAGGAAAACTCTGAATTTGTTTACCTTGTAAAAACTCTCCAGTTGTAATTGCTCTCATAGCTGCTGCTGTACAAGCCATTTCGAATAAAGCTTGGTCAGCTGCACCCATTTTTTTCCATAGATCTAAATTAATCATGAAATGAGTTGAAGTTGATACTTGGTGCCAACCTGGAAACAGGTTGAACTTAGTGATTTTATGAAAACCTAAGACCTCATCAATAGCAGGCATAGAATATTCTGTAGCATCTAGAGTTCCTTTTTCTAGAGCTGCGAAAATTTCTCCGCCAGCCATCAAGGTAGCAGATGCTCCTATTTCATTTAAAACCATTCCTCCTAAACCAGAAAAACGAATTTTTAAACCTTTAAGATCATCTAAACTTTTAATTGGATTTCTATACCAACCAGCAGTTTCAGGTCCGATTGTACTACATAATAAAACTTGTATATTTTGTTTATTATATATTTCATTTGCTAATTTTGCACCTTCTCCTTCAAACCACCAAGCTGCATATTCCCATGGTTCCATTCCAAACGGTACTGCTGCAAATAAAACAGCTGCTGGAATTCTACCTTGGTCATAAGCCATGTAGTTATAGGCTGCAGGTAAATCACCTTTACTAATTGATGGAGAGATCTCTAATGGAGGAAGTATTTTTCCAGGTTCGTAAACCTTTAATTTTATTCTTCCATCTGTAGCTCTATCTAAAGTATCAGATAATCGAGCAACTGGATCTCCTAGTGCTGGCCAACCAGTATTAAAAGTTGACTGTACTTTCCATCTAATTTTTTCTGCTGCATTAATCTGCTGAAATGAAAAAGTTATCATTAAAGCAAAGACAGCAAAAATACTAATAGATTTGTTTATTATTTTTCTCATTTTTCCCCTCTCTTTTTTTGTATTGAGCTGTTTGTTTTATATAAAGAGCATCTCCAACTCATATTAAGATGCTCTCCATGCTTCTCCGTAAAGATTAACCATTTCTTTTACAGAGGGCACTCTTGGATTGAGGCTAGGAGCACCTGATACTTCTGCATCAGTTGCCATATTTTCCAGTTGTTCCTCAAAATTCTTTTGATTGATTCCAAAATTCTTCATAGACGGTACTTCAAAGTCTTTATTTATTTTGTAAAGCCCACTAAGTAATTTCTTACACGCAGTATCATCATCATCGTTGTCCAAGGCAAATCTTCCAGCTCGGCTACAA
This sequence comes from uncultured Pelagibacteraceae bacterium, assembly GCA_902579985.1. Taxonomy (GTDB): domain Bacteria; phylum Pseudomonadota; class Alphaproteobacteria; order Pelagibacterales; family Pelagibacteraceae; genus Pelagibacter. The sequence goes on from CACHIV010000009.1 coordinate 29,690, forward strand.
TCCGCATATCGTTTTTTAGCATACTCTACAGAAAATTCTGTAATTGTTGGTAATAACATTGCGTTACTTAATCCATGAGGAACTTTAAAATTACTTCCAAGTGGTCTACTCATTCCATGAACTAAGCATATTGATGCATTTGAAAAAGCTAAACCTCCTAAAGTTGCTGCTAACATTAAACCTTCTCTAGCTTTTATATCTTTAGGGTTTTTATCTACTGCATATATATTTTCAGTAACAAGTCTTATTGTATCTAGGGCCATTCTATCTGAAAATAAAGTTGCCTTCTTACTAACATAAGCCTCTATACCATGCGTTAAAGTGTCAATCGCACTATCAATTGTTAATCTTCGAGGCTTAGATAGAGTTAGCTCATAATCAATAATGGAAACTATAGGAACAAACCCTTCCCCTCTGCATGATATTTTCTCTAAATTGTTAGTTCTAGTATCAATTATAACAGAATGATGAGTGACTTCTGATCCTGTTCCTGCAGTTGTTGGTATTGCAATAATTGGTAAGCCCTTTTTATCAAAAGTTCCTGGTGGTTTATAATCTTGTATGTCTCTACTATACTGAGAAAGAACTGCTATAGCTTTAGCTGTGTCGATAGGACTTCCGCCTCCAAAACCTATTACAGCATCATTTTTATTTTTTTCTAATTCCTCAATACCTTTTAAAACAACTTTATCTGTTGGGTCAGGAATCGTATCTTCAAAAATATTAGAATTAAACCCGGCTTTATTTAAAACATTTTGCAATTTTTTAACATATCCAAACTGCACCATTTGTTTGTCAGTAACAATTAATAATGAATTTATTGATCCTAAGATTTTTATAATTTCAGGTAGTTGGTTTAAACTTCCTTTTCCTACTTGAAGATATCTAGGTACACAAACTCTTACATTATCTCTCAAAACTTATCTCCCTTCGAAAAACTTTTCTACCCACATTATTAAAACGTATGTAAAATTAAGAGTCAACACTATAAAAGTTGTTGAAAATAAAAGGTGTTGAAACAAAAAAAAACTTACTATAAGTTTATTTAATAAAAAAAATTTCATGGAAAAAATAAGCCACTTTATTGATGGAAAAATATTCTCAGATAATAAGTCTAGAAAAGGTAAAGTATTTAATCCAGCTACAGGAGAACAAATCGCTGAAGTTGAATTAGCGAGTAAAGAAGTTGTTAAAATGGCTGTAGAAAATTCTAACCAAGCTTTTTTAAAATGGTCAAAAACTACTCCCATAACAAGAGCAAGAATTTTTTCAAAATATAAAGACTTGTTGGTTAAAAACATGAATGAATTAGCTGAACTAGTTTCAAAACAACATGGCAAAACTATTCCAGATGCAAAAGGTTCCATACAAAGAGGAATTGAGGTTGTTGAATATGTAACTGGAATAACATCTTCTTTAAAAGGTGAGCATTCATCTAATGTTGGAACAAATGTTGACTCTCATACACTGCGTCAACCTCTTGGAGTTTGCGCGGGGATAACTCCTTTTAATTTTCCAGCTATGGTTCCAATGTGGATGTTTCCTGTGGCAATAGCTTGTGGTAATACTTTCGTTTTAAAACCATCAGAAAAAGACCCTAGTTGTCCATTAAAACTTGCAGAACTTGCAATTGAAGCAGGTTTTCCTTCAGGGGTTTTGAATTGTGTTAACGGAGATAAAGAGGCAGTAGATACATTATTAGAAGATAAATCTGTTCAAGCAATAAGTTTTGTTGGTTCAACTCCTATTGCTGAATACGTTTACCATACAGGGACAAAAAATAACAAAAGAATTCAAGCTCTTGGTGGAGCAAAGAATCATATGGTCATTATGCCAGATGCAGATATAGATAAAACTACAGATGCAATTATTGGTTCAGCTTTTGGTTCTGCTGGTGAAAGATGTATGGCTATTTCAGTTGCAGTATGCGTAGGAAAACAAACAAATGAAAAAATAAAAAGTAATTTATTAGAAAAAACCTCAAAACTAAATGTGGGTCCTTATACAGATGATAAATCTGATTTTGGTCCACTTAGCAGTGAAGCACATTATAAAAAAGTTTTAGGATATATTGATGAAGGAGAAAAAGAAGGGGCAAAATTACTTACTGATGGAAGAAATTTTAAAAAACAAGGATATGAAAATGGTTATTTTGTTGGGCCAACAATTTTTGATGATGTAAAACCAAATATGAAGATCTATAAAGAAGAAATATTTGGCCCAGTATTAAGTATGATGACAACCGAAAAATATGAAGATGCCCTTGAGCTAGTTAACGATCATGAATTGGGTAATGGTGCTGCAGTTTTTACAAGAAGTGGAAATATAGCAAAACATTTTACTGAAAATGCAAAAATAGGGATGATTGGAGTAAACGTCCCTATACCAGTTCCAGTCGCTTATCATAGTTTTGGTGGCTGGAAAAGATCATTGTTTGGAGATCATTCAATCCATGGTCCTGATGGGGTTAGATTTTATACAAAATTAAAAACAGCCACTATTACCTGGAATGAAGATAATGCTGGTCCAGAATTTACTATCCCTGTTTTATCTTAATTCAAATAGTTAATTTGTAATTAACATCTTTTTTATCTCGGCAATTGCTTTTGCAGGATTTAAACCTTTAGGACATGCGTTAGTACAATTCATTATAGTGTGACATCTATAAAGTTTTAATTCATCAGCGACTTTTTTTAATCTATCTTTTCTATCTTCATCTCTACTATCTATAATCCATCTATATGCCTGCAATAAAACTGCTGGACCTAAATATTTATCTCCATTCCACCAATAGCTAGGGCAAGAAGTTGAACAACATGCACACATTATACATTCATATAGACCATCTAATTTAGACCGATCTTCAATTGATTGTAAGTTTTCTTTAGTATCGTCTTTTTTAGAAATTTTAAGCCATGGCTCAACAGATTCGTACTGCTTATACAAAGTACTTAAATCTCCAATTAAATCTTTTTGAACTTTTAAATGAGGTAGAGGATAAATATTTATATCGCCGTCAATTTCTTTATGGGGTTTAGTGCATGCTAAACCGTTTTTTCCATCCATATTCATAGCACATGATCCACAGACACCGTGGGCACAGGATCTTCTGTAAGCAATTGATGGATCTATTTCATTTTTAATTTTATTCAAAAGATCTAGTACCTTCGATGGGCAATTGTCCATATCTACTTCATAAGTATCTATACGAGGATTTTCTTGATTAGAAGGGTCCCATCTATAAATGTTTACTTTCCTTATATTTTTTGAACCAGTTTTATCTTTATAATATTTACCTTTTTGAATTTTAGAATTCTGAGGTAAATTTATTTGAACCATTAATAAACTCTTTCTTGAGGTGGAAAATATTGTACATCATTTGTTAAAGTTGATCTATGGACATCTCTATAAGAAATTTTTGTTTTACTACCTTTACACCAAGATAATGTATGTTTCATAAAGTTATTATCATCTCTTTTAGGGTGATCTTCTCTTGCATGAGCTCCTCTACTTTCCTTTCTTTCATATGCAGAGTCTAAAGTAACTATTGCTTGTCTAATTAAGTTATCAAACTCTAAAGTTTCAACTAAATCAGTATTGAAAATTAAAGATTTATCTTTTACAGATATTGACTCCATTCCTTCAAATGGTTTCCTAATCTCTTCTACTCCTTCTTTTAAAGTTTTTTCAGTTCTAAATACAGCACATTTTGACTGCATAGTTTTTTGCATTGCTAATCTTAGATCAGCAGTTCTATTAGATCCATTGCCATTTCTTAATTTTTCAAACCTGTCCAAACATTTATCTGTCTCTGAATTTGATATTTCTTCATGAGGAGTTCCTGGCTTCACTATTTCTGCGGCTCTTTTTGCAGCAGCTCTTCCGAAGACAACCAAATCTATTAAAGAATTTGAACCTAATCTATTGGCTCCGTGAACTGAAACACATGCTGCTTCACCTATTGCCATAAGACCTGGTACAATTTTTTCTGAGCCATTTACTGTTAAAACTTCAGCCTTATAATTTGTTGGAATACCTCCCATATTATAATGAACCGTAGGAACAACTGGAATTGGTTCTTTTGTAACGTCAACGTCAGCAAATAATTTTGAAGATTCTGAAATTCCTGGAAGTCTTTTTTCAATTACTTCTGGATCTAAATGATCTAAATGAAGATGAACATGATCTTTTTCTTTTCCCACACCTCTTCCTTCATTTATTTCTAGTGCTATAGATCTGCTTACAACATCTCTAGATGCAAGGTCTTTAGCTTTTGGAGCATATTTTTCCATAAATCTTTCACCTTTTGAATTCAATAAATATCCTCCTTCACCTCTAACTCCTTCAGAAATTAAAGTTCCATGTCCATAGATGCCTGTGGGATGAAATTGAACAAATTCCATATCTTGTAAAGGTAAACCAGCTCTTAAAACCATAGCATTACCATCTCCAGTACAAGTATGAGCGGAAGTAGATGAATAATATGTTTTTCCATATCCACCAGTTGCGATAATTGTTATATGAGATCTAAATCTATGAATAGTTCCATCATTTAAGTTCCAAGCTATTAAACCTTTGCACTCACCATCTTTCATCAATAAATCTAAAGCAAAATATTCTATAAAAAATTCTGTTTTATGTTTTAGAGCTTGACCATACATAGTATGTAATATTGCATGCCCAGTTCTATCTGCAGCTGCACAAGTTCTTTGAACTGTTTCATTTCCATAATTTTTAGTCATTCCACCAAAAGGTCTTTGATATATTTTTCCATCCTCAGTACGACTAAATGGAACTCCATATCTTTCTAATTCTAAGACTGCACGAGGCGCCTCTTTACATAAATATTCTATACTGTCTTGATCGCCTAACCAATCAGCTCCTTTAACAGTGTCATACATATGCCATCTCCAATCATCTTCTCCCATATTTCCAAGAGCTGCTGAAATACCTCCCTGTGCAGCTGAAGTGTGGCTTCTAGTTGGAAAAACTTTAGATATACAAGCTGTTTTTAAACCTGCCTCGCTAAGACCAACTGCGGCTCTCAAACCTGCTCCACCTGCTCCAAGCACAACTACATCATATTCATGATCTATAATTTTATACGAACTCATATACTTAAATTAAAAATTAAAATTATTGTTAAAAATGAAATTATTATAGCAAATAAATAAAGTAATTTGTTTGCGACATTTTTTAATTTTTCATTCTTTAAATAGTCTTCAAAAACCTCACTAATACTAAGAGAAGAATGAAAATAAGCGAAAATAATAAATAATGAAAATAAAAACTTTGTTGGCTGGCTCACAAAAAATAATAATACATCATTATAAGATTGATCATAGATTGATGTTAAATTAATTAAAAACCATAACATCAATGGAATTAATATAACTGCACTTATTTTTAAAAATATCCATTTTTTTGTTGCATTAATCATAAAACTAACTTCTACCTAAAATAAAAATAAAAACTGTTAAAATAAAAGATCCAAAAATAACTAGAAGACCAGTTATATTTGAAATTTTTAATTCAAATCCGAAACCTAAATCCCAAAATAAATGTCTAATTTCACTTAAAATTTGAAAAGAAAAAGACCAAATAGTAAAAATGATTATAAATTTACCTAAAAATGTTTGAAAAAAATTTTGTATCACTTCATAATTTGAATTTCCTAAAAGTAAAACTGAAACCCAAAAACAAATTAAAGTTATAATAGTTATATTAATAATTCCAGTTATTCTATGACAAATTGAAACTAAAGATGATATATGCCAATTATAAATTTGTATATGAGGTGATAGAGGATTGTTATCTTTCATTATTTATATTTAATATATGCTTCAGCTATTTCAACTGCATTTAATGCTGCACCTCTTAATAAATTGTCGGATACACACCAAAGATTAACAGCTTTTTTATTACTATTATCTTTTCTAATTCTCGAGATAAATGTTTCATTTTTTCCTTCTGCCTCCACTGGAGTCATATATCCACCATCTTTTCTATCATCTATAACTTTACATCCATTAGCTGCATTTAGAGCTTCACTAATTTTTCCTAAAGTAAAATTTTTTTCAAATTCTACATTAATTGATTCTGCATGTGAAACAAGCACAGGAATTCTTACACATGTCGCAGTTAATTCTATATTTTTATCTAAAATTTTTTTAGTTTCATTTACCATTTTTAATTCTTCTTTTGTATAGCCTTCATCTGTAAAAGCATCAATATGAGGAATTGCATTAAAAGCTATCTGTTTAGTGAAATTTTTTGAAATTATTTTTTTATTTTCTAATAAAAGTTTTGTTTGTTCTACTAATTCATCCATAGGCGCTTTTCCAGCACCTGATGTAGATTGATAAGTTGAAATGATAACTCTTTTAATATTAAATAAATCATGCAATGGTTTCAAGATTATAACAAGCTGAGCAGTTGAACAATTTGGATTTGCAATTATATTTTTCTTTATATTTTTTAGATCGCTCGAATTAACTTGAGGAACAATTAAAGGAACTTCTGGATCCATTCTAAAAAAACTTGAATTATCAATTACTATCGAATAATTTGCTGCAATTGGAACATATTTTTGTGAAATTTTTCCTCCCGCTGAAAAAAATGTAATATTAACTTTTTTAAAATCAAAAGTTTCTAATTGTTCAATTTCAATTTCTTTATCTTTAAATCTTAGTTTTGATCCAGCACTTTTTGATGATGCCACTAAATGTAGATTATTAATTGAAATTTTTGAATTTTCTAATACTTCAATTATTTTTCTACCTACGTTACCTGTTGCTCCTACAATTGCTATATTCATAATAGTATTATATTTTTATACTAAATGAAGGGTAAATCGCAAACTGTTCCTACAAATATTTTTTCATCAATTTCTATTTTAAATTGATCTTTAGAGTACCAATACGGTTTATTGATCATAGCTATTCCAATAACTTGATTGAAAGTTGGAGAATACGTGGCTGATCTAACATAACCCACGATATTATTATTATCATCAAATAATGTTTTTTCACAGTACATATCAATTTTATTATGATTTATTTTAATACCCATTAATTTTCTCTTAATTCCAACTTGCTTGATTTTTTTTAACCTTTCCTTACCTAAAAAATTTACTTCAGAATCTAAATTTACAAACTTGTCAAAGTTTGCCTCGAAAGGATTATCTCTATTATCAAAATCACTTCCGTAAGATAATAATGCAGACTCAATTCTCTCTATAAGATTTGGACATCCTGCACGGACATTAAATTCTTTTCCAAGTTCAAATAAATAATCAAACAAGTCTTGACCGGCAGCATTATCTTCAACATAAACCTCAAACCCACCTTGTTTTGACCAACCAGATCTAGCAATAAAATATTTTTTACCTTTAAAATCAAAGTATTTAAAATTAAAAAATTTTAATTGCTTAATTTCTTCTCCAAATAATTTAGCCATTAAATCATCAGAGAGTGGTCCTTGAACAGCTAGAATATTTACATTTGGCTCTTTAATATCCACTTCAAATTTATTTCCTGCCGCAAGACCTTTTGCAAAAAAAATTACATCTGAGTCAGCAATAGAAAGCCACCATTTATCTTCTGCTAATTTATTGATAATTGGATCATTTACTAAGAAACCTTTATCATCAATTAATGGTGAGTAATAACATTTTCCAATTTTGGATTTTGATAAATCTCGACAAGTCATCAATTGAACTAATTTTGCTGAGTCTTTTCCTGAAATTTCAACTTGCCTTTCTGCCGCAACATCCCAAACTTGAACAAATTTTTTCAAATGTTGGTAATCTGACTCTAAAGACTTAAATGAAACTGGCAGTAACATATGATTATAAACTGTATAACCACTAACTCCGTTAGATTCTATCCTATCTGTATAAGGAGTACTTCTTAATCTTCTTGATTTAATAATTGGAATTTTTTTCATGTATAATGATTTTTTAAGAAATATTTTTAGCTTTATTTCTTAATTCAAACTTTTGTATTTTTCCAGTAGATGTTTTTGGTAATTCACAAAATTCAACTTTTTTTGGAATTTTAAACCCTGCTAAAGTCTCTTTGCAAAAATCAATTAATTCTTTTTCTGTAACATCTTTATCTTTATTTTTTTCAATAAATGCACAAGGAACTTCTCCCCATTTTTCATCTGGTTTTGCAACAACAGCAGCGATAGAGACACTTGGATGTTTGGCTAAAGTATTTTCTATTTCAATTGAAGAAATATTTTCTCCACCAGATATAATTATATCTTTAGATCTATCTTTTATCTTTATATAGCCATCTGGATTAGTAACGGCTAAATCTCCCGAATGAAACCACCCGTGAGACATTGCTTTTTCTGTCGCCTCTTTATCTTTAAAGTAACCTTTCATTACAATATTTCCTCTTATCATTATTTCTCCTATTGTGTTTCCATCTCTTGGAACGGGTTTCATTGTCTCAGGATCCATAACCATAGTGTCCTCTGTATTGGGATATCTCACTCCTTGTCTAGCTTTTATTTCATTTTTTTTATCGTCATCATAAGAATTCCATTCATCATTCCAAGCACATTGCAAAATATGTCCATAAGTTTCCGTAAGTCCATAAACATGCATAACCTCAAAGCCTAAAGCTTCCATTTTTTTAAATATTATACTTGGAGGCGGCGCACCAGCAGTCAAAACGTAAACTTTATGATTCAATTTTTTTCTATCAGACTCAGCTGCTCCTGTTATCATATTTAAAACAATTGGAGCTCCACCAAAATGAGTAATTTTATATTTTTCTATTAATTCAAATATTTTTTTTATATCAACTGCCCTTAAACAAATTGTTTTTCCATTTAGCATTGGAATTGTCCAAGGATAACACCATCCATTACAATGAAACATCGGCACAACTGTTAAAAAATTTAATCTGTTAGGCATATTCCACGCAACTGCACTACCGGTAGACATTAAGTATGCTCCTCTATGATGATATACAACTCCTTTAGGGTTTCCTGTTGTTCCAGACGTATAACTTAAAGAAAGTGATTGCCATTCATCTTTTGGTCTTTTCCAAATATAATTATCATCTCCTGTATTTAAGAATTCCTCATACTCTTTATTACCAATTTTTTTTAATAAAGATTGATCAGCAAAATCATCCTGAATATCTATTATTATTGGTTTAGTTTTAGATTGACTCAGTGCTTTTTCAATTATTGAATGAAGTTGTCTGTCGATAATTAAAACTTTTGCCTCGCTATGATCTAAAATATAACTAACTGTTTTAGCATCTAATCTTGTATTAATTGTATTTAAAATTGCTCCAGTCATAGGAATTGAATAATGAGCTTCAAAAATTTCTGGAGTATTAAATGCCATCACAGAAACTGTATCTCCTTCTGCTACACCAATTTTTTCTAGAGCACTAGCGAATTTTATACATCTTTTATATATATCATTCCAAGTATAACTTCTACTTTCATAAACTAGAGCTTCATAATTTGGATAAATATCTTTTGCTCTTTCTAAAAAACTCAATGGAGTTAATGGAACAAAGTTAGCATCATTTTTATCAAGATTTTTTTCGTAGTGGCTCATATCATTTAAAATTAAAATTCATTATATAATCACTTCCAGTGATAGCAGTTTTAAAATGATTTTCTACTCGTGGTAATACCCTTTTAAAATAGAACTTTGCAGTTTGGATTTTATCTTCATAAAAATTTTTATTATTATTATGATCTTTAAAACTTACTTCTAATACTTTAATCCATGAATGTGCTATTGCAACAAAACCCAAAGCTTTTAAATAATCATTACAAGCTGCACTAGCATCATCTTTTGATTTTTGTATTTTTTCTTTCATCCAAGTGGTAAAATGAGATAAAATTTTTATATTTGAGTTAAAATCTTCAACAAACGGTTTTAACTTCTCATCTTCTATATTAATGTCATTCTTAATCATATCTAAATATCTATTTATAATATCACCATTTTTATTAACCAATTTTCTAAAAACTAAATCTGCTGCTTGAATAGAATTAGTTCCTTCATAAATTGGGGTAATTCTGTTATCTCTATATAATTGCTCAATACCTTGATCTTTTGTATATCCATAGCCGCCATGAACCTGCATTGCATCACTTGTAATTTCCATTCCCATATCAGTAAACATTGTTTTTACCACTGGAGTCATTAAAGAAACAAAATCTGAGGCCTCTTTTTTAATTTTTTCATCTGAATGATAAAGACTTACTTCAGTCTGCTGTGACAGCCAAAAACATAATGCTCGTTCTCCCTCAATTATAGATTTCATATTAAGTAAAGATTTTCTTATATCTGCATGCTCTATTATACAATCTGCTCCATTAGTTGATTTAGTATTATTTGTTTTTCCTTGTTTTCGCTCCTTCGCATAACTTAAAGAATTTTGATACGCAATTTCGGAAATACCAAGACCTTGTATCCCTACAACAATTCTTTCTAAATTCATCATTGTAAACATCGCATTTAATCCCTTATTCTTTGATCCAATCATATATCCAACTGCATCATCAAAATTTAGTACACAAGTAGCTGATCCTTTAATACCCATTTTACTCTCAATAGAACCAGTTGAAACACCATTCCTAGCACCAATTGACCCATCTTCATTTACAATAAATTTTGGAACTAAAAATAAACTTATTCCCTTAGTTCCATTAGGAGAGTCAGTAGCTCTCGCTATAACTAAATGAATAATATTTTCTGTTAAATCATGATCTCCAGAAGTAATAAAAATTTTTTGCCCAGTTAATTTAAAAGTTCCATCTGATTGTTCCTTTGCCTTAGTTTTTAATAGACCTAAGTCAGTCCCACAAACTGGCTCTGTAAGACACATGGTACCACTCCATTTGCCTTCTACCATTTTGGGTAGATACTTATTCTTTATTTCATCAGTTGCATGATGAAAAATGCAATTATATGCTCCAATACTTAATTCGCTATAAAGTTTAAATGATAAACTTGCCGAAGATAACATCTCATCAAAAAAAGCACTTACAGTTTTTGGCATTCCTTGACCACCATACTTAGGATCACAAGAAAGGGATGTCCAGCCATCTTCAATATATTTTGAATAAGCTTCTTTATAACCTGGAGGTGTTCTAACTATTCCATTTTCTAAAACTGTAGGATTTTCATCTCCTATTTTTGCTAATGGTAATATAATATTTTCATTAATTTTAGCTGCTTCAACTAAAATATCTTTCACAAGTTCTGTATTTACATCTTTATATTTTTCAATTTCATTATAATTTCTATTGTTTCTTAATTTATCAAAAAGAAACATCATATCTTCGACTGGTGCAGTGTAATTTGGCATTTAGGGAGCTTAGAATAAATGTTTAATTATTGCAATTTTGAAATTATCGCAGCACCCATTTCAGATGTTGAAACTTCTTTCTTTCCTTTAGAGGCTATATCTTTAGTTCTAATACCATCATTTAATACATCCTGAACCGCTTTTTCTAGAATATCTGCTTCATTATCTAGATCCAAAGAATATCTTAGTGCCATAGCAAAACTTAAAATAGTTGCTATTGGATTTGCAACTCCTTTTCCTTCAATATCTGGAGCTGACCCATGAATAGGCTCATACATTGCTCTCATTTCTCCATCTTTATTTTTTGCGCCAAGTGATGCTGATGGCAAAAGACCTAAAGATCCGGTTAACATTGAAGCCTGATCTGAAAGCATATCTCCAAATAAATTGTCTGTGACTATTACATCAAATTGTTTTGGATTTCTTAATAGTTGCATAGCACAATTATCAGCTAACATATGATCTAGCTTCACATCTTTAAATTCTTTATCATGCAGTTCTTGAACTTCTTCTCTCCAAAGTTGCCCTGCTTCCATTACATTTGATTTTTCACATGATGTAACTTTATTTGATCTTTTCTTTGCTAAATCAAAAGCTATCCTGGCGACTCTAACTATTTCACTACTTGTGTAAGTGTGAGTATTTATTCCCTTTCTTTCTCCATTTTCTATTGGTTGAATTCCTCTAGGTTCTCCAAAATAAATTCCGCCAGTTAATTCTCTTACTATCATAATATCTAAACCAGAAACTATTTCTGGTTTAAGTGTTGATGCATCTACTAATTGTTTAAAACAAATTGCAGGTCTTAAATTTGCAAATAATTTTAATTCTTTTCTCAATTTTAATAATGCTCTTTCTGGTTTTTTTGAAAAATCTAAACTATCCCATTTAGGCCCACCTACGGCCCCAAGCATTACAACTTCACTTTCTAAAGCTTTATAAAAAACTTCGTCAGTAATTGGAGTTCCATGCTTATCGTAAGAGCAGCCGCCTGCTAAATCTTGATCAATTTCAAAATCTAATGACTTATTTGAATTAAACCATAAAATAATTTTTTTTACTTCCTCTATGACTTCAGGCCCAATTCCATCACCTGGTAAAAGTAAAATTTTTCTTTTTTTAACTTTAATCATTAAATACCCACGGTTTTTTATTTTTTAAATTTTCTTCAAAATTGATAATTTTTTCTTCTTTAGCTAATGAAAGTGCAATATCATCAAGGCCTTCTAACAAACACTTTTTTTTGAAAGGATCAATTTTAAATTTTATTTCATTGTTTCCAAAAATAATTTTTTCCTCTAATAAATCTATTGAGATTTCTTCCTTTCTTTTTGAATATTCTGATAGTTCTTTAATTTTCTTTTCTTCTAAAACAATTGGTAAAATACCATTTTTAAAACAATTGTTATAAAAAATATCAGCGTAACTTGAACTTATTATACAAGTAACTCCAAAATCTAATAGTGCCCATGGTGCATGCTCCCTTGATGAACCACAACCAAAATTCTTACCAGTAATTAAAATTTTTGATTGATCATAAGGTTTTTGATTAAGAATAAAATCTTTAATTTCATTCCCTTGATTATCATATCTCATTTCAAAAAATAAACTTTTTCCAAGTCCTGTTCTTTTAATTGTTTTAAGAAACTGCTTTGGGATAATCATGTCTGTATCTACATTTACAATAGGCAAATATGCTGGAATACTTTTTAATGAATTAAACTTTTGCATTTTAGTTTTTATACTTTCTTACATCATCTAATGTACCTGATATAGCTGCTGCAGCTGCCATTCCTGGACTTACTAAATGAGTTCTTCCACCTCTTCCTTGTCTTCCTTCAAAATTTCTATTTGAAGTAGAAGCACATCTTTCTTCTGGTTTTAATTTATCAGCATTCATAGCAAGACACATTGAACATCCTGGTTCTCTCCATTCAAAACCAGACTCAATAAAAATTTTATCAAGTCCTTCTTGTTCTGCTTGTTCTTTAACTAAACCGGATCCTGGAACTACCATAGCGTATACATGAGACGCTTTTTTTTTATCTTTTAATATTTTTGCAGCCTCTCTTAAATCTTCAATTCTGCCATTAGTACAGCTTCCAATAAAAACTTTATCTATTTTAATATCTTTTGCCAGCGTGTCTGGTTTTAAACCCATGTATTTTAACGATCTCTCTATTGAACTTTTTTTATCCAAATCTTTCTCTTTTTCTGGATTTGGTACTTTTCCATCAATAGTAATAACATCTTGAGGTGATGTGCCCCAAGTCACCATAGGTAAAATTTCTTCAGCTGCTAAGTGGATCTCTTTATCAAATTTAGCTCCCTCATCAGTTTTTAAACTTTCCCAATAATTAATTGCTTTATCCCAATTTTCTTTTTTCGGTGACATAGGCCTTCCTTTTAAATATTCAAAAATTTTTTCATCTGGAGCTATTAATCCTGCTCTAGCGCCTCCTTCGATAGTCATATTACAAATCGTCATTCTTTTTTCTACACTTAAAGATGATATTAAAGTTCCTGCATACTCAATCACAGATCCTGTTCCTCCTGCTGTTCCAATCTTTCCAATAATTTGTAATATTACATCTTTTGAAGTAACACCTATAGGAAGTTTTCCATTTACATTAATTCTAAAATTTTTTGCTTTCTTTTGTACAAGTGTCTGCGTTGCCAAAACATGTTCTACTTCTGATGTCCCGATACCAAAAGCTAATGCACCAAATGCACCATGAGTTGCTGTGTGACTATCTCCACAAACAATAACAGTACCTGGTTGAGTAAATCCTTGTTCTGGTCCAATTATATGAACTATTCCTTGCCTTTTGTCATTCATTCCTAAATATTGTACTCCAAATTCTTTACAATTTTTTTCTAATGTATCTACTTGAATTTTAGACTCTTCATCAGCGATACCTTTTGATCTATCGGTCGTTGGTACATTGTGGTCAGCAACAGCTAAAGTCAAACTTGGTTGTCTTACTTTTCTTTTTGAATTTCTTAAACCTTCAAATGCTTGTGGGCTCGTTACTTCATGAACTAAATGACGATCAACGAAAAGTAAAGCTGTTCCATCTTTTTGTTGATCTACTAAATGATCATTCCAAATTTTATCGTAAAGAGTTAAAGACATTAAAAAAAAATTATTTTTTTTCTTTAGAGCTTTCTATTTTTGTTTCTTTTTTAGTTTCAGCTTTTTTTTTAAGTTCTACTTTAGCCGCTTCTGCTTTAGGAGCTACTTCTGCTTTAGGAGCCTCAGGTTTAGGAGCTTCAGTAATAGGGGCTAATGTTTCCTCTGTTACTGTTTCTGGATTTACACCAATATCAATACCAATTTTTTTTCTAATTTTCTCTGCAATTCTAGCAGATTTACCGGTTCTATCTCTAAGGTAATATAATTTTGCTCTTCTAACTTTACCATGTCTGATAACTTTAATTGAATCAATTACTGTACCATATAACGGAAAAGTTCTTTCTACGCCTTCACCAAATGAAATTTTTCTTACTGTAAAAGAAGAGTTTAGGCTTCTATTCTTTTTGGCAATACAAACGCCTTCAAAATACTGGACTCTTTCTTTTTTTCCTTCAGTAATTCTCACACCAACCTTTATAACATCTCCTGTAAAAAAATTAGGTATTTTTTTTTCAGTTAATATTTTTTTTACATTATATTGGTTTATTTCTTCTATCGTTTTCATTTTAATGTTTATCAAGTTAATTCTTCTTATATTTTTCCCATAAATCTGGTCTTCGGACGCGTGTTATAGCCTCTGATTGAGATAAACGCCAGTCTTTAATTTTTCTATGGTCACCCGATAATAGTACCTCTGGCACACTTTTTTCCTCCCAAATCTGTGGTTTTGTGTATTGAGGATATTCTAATAAACCATTTATAAAACTCTCATCTTTTTTAGACTGCTCATTTCCTAGAACTCCAGGTAATAACCTTAAGATGCTGTCTAAAACTACAAAAGATGCTGTCTCTCCCCCAGATAAAATAAAATCTCCAATACTAATCTCTTCTATATTTCTTGTTAATAATATCCTTTCATCTACACCTTCAAAATGACCACATATTAAACTAATCGATCTTTCTTGAGATAATTCATAAGCTAATTTATGATCAAATTTTTTTCCTTTTGGTGATAAATAAAAAATCCTTTCATTCTCATTTTTATTTTGATCTAATGATTTTGCTAAAACATCTGCTTTTATTAACATGCCAGATCCACCTCCAAACGGTGTATCATCTACTGTTTTATGCTTATCCTTTGCTGAGTCTCTAATATTTACTACTTTTAAATCCCAAAGTTTTTTTTTCAATGCTTTTCCATAAAGTCCTTTTCCCAAAGGACCAGGAAAAACTTCTGGATAAAGTGTAAAAATTTTAGCTTGCCACATAAATCAATCTATTT
>CACHIV010000010.1 GCA_902579985.1 uncultured Pelagibacteraceae bacterium
CGAATTAAAAGGTAAAGTTACGTTTGATGATGTTGCTGGTGTTGAAGAAGCAAAAGAAGAAGTTGAAGAAGTAGTAGAATTTTTAAAAGACCCAAAAAAATTTAGTAGACTAGGTGGAAAAATACCTAGAGGTTGTTTATTAGTCGGTCCTCCGGGTACTGGTAAAACTTTATTAGCTAGAGCTATTGCTGGAGAAGCTGGAGTTCCTTTTTTTACAATTTCAGGATCTGATTTTGTAGAAATGTTTGTTGGTGTTGGTGCGTCTAGAGTTAGAGATATGTTTGAACAAGGAAAAAAACATTCACCATGTATTATTTTTATTGATGAAATAGATGCAGTAGGTAGAAGTAGAGGTGCTGGTCTTGGCGGTGGAAATGATGAAAGAGAGCAAACATTAAACCAATTATTAGTGGAAATGGATGGTTTTGATACAAATGAAGGAGTTATAATTATTGCAGCAACTAATAGACCCGATGTTTTAGATCCTGCTTTATTGAGGCCAGGTAGATTTGATAGACAAGTTGTAGTATCTAATCCAGATATAATTGGTAGGGAAAAAATTTTAAAAGTTCACGTTAAAAAAATAAAAATGGCTCCTGATGTAAATTTAAGGACTGTAGCGAGAGGAACGCCTGGTTTTTCTGGTGCTGACTTGGCAAATTTAGTTAATGAAGCTGCTTTACTCGCAGCTAGAAAAAATAAAAGAATTGTTACCTATGCTGAGTTTGAGGAAGCAAAAGATAAAGTTATGATGGGAGCTGAAAGAAGATCAATGGTTATGACTGAAGATGAAAAAAAATTAACAGCATATCACGAAGGAGGACATGCTTTAGTATCTTTTAATATGCCTAATTACGATCCAATTCATAAAGCTACAATAATACCAAGAGGAAGAGCACTTGGTATGGTTATGAATTTACCTGAAAGAGATAAACACGGGCACTCTATTAAATATCTTAAGGCTAGATTAGCTGTTTGCTTTGGCGGAAGAGTTGCCGAAGAAATCATATTTGGTAAAGACAATATATCTACAGGAGCGGGTGGAGGAAGTGGATCAGATATAAATCAAGCTACTCAACTTGCTAGAGCTATGGTGACAAAGTATGGAATGAGTGAAGAATTAGGACCTGTAGAATATGGAGAAAATCAAGAAGAGGTATTTTTAGGAAGGTCAGTAACACAAACACAGAGTGTTTCTGAAGCAATAGCTCAAAAAATAGATAAGGAAATAAGGAAGTTAGTAGACGAAGGTTATAATCAAGCGAAACAAATTTTATCAAGTAAAATAGATGATTTACATAAAATAGCTAAAGCTTTGCTTACTTATGAAACTTTAACTGGGGAAGAAATAGAAAATATAATCAATAAAAACAAATATCCAACAAACAAAGACGATTTAAAGGTCGAAGAGAATAAAGATTCATCTGCCCTTGGCGCGATAGGATTAAAACCTAAAATAGTTCATTAATCGATAATGAAAAAATATTACACTCGAGTGTGTAATTTTTATTATGGAAACAATTCAAAAAAACTAGTTAAACAAAAAAAAAGTTTTCCACTAAAAGGTAATTTAGAGATTTCTTTTGATAAAATTGAAATTTTAACAAGAAAATCCTCAAAGGTTATACATATAAAAAAAATTAAAGATTTATCTAAAAATTTAAAAAAAAAAATTAAAAAAGATCTAAAAATAATTACAAAGAAGAATAAAAATTTCTCTAATTTTAGATTTAATAAAAATCCTAATATAATGGGTATATTGAACAAAACACCAGATAGTTTTTCTGATGGTGGAAAGTTTTATAAAAATGATAAAGCAAGCAAAAGAATAATTGACTTAGTAAAATCGGGGTCCAATATTATTGATGTTGGTGGAGAGTCTTCAAGACCCGGATCATCAGACATTAATGAAAATTTAGAGTGGAAAAGAATTTGTTTTCTTGTAAAGAGATTTGGAAAAAAATATTCTTTATCTTTGGATACAAAAAAAGCGAAGATTATGGAAAAAGGTATAAAAAATGGCGTTAAGTTAATTAATGATATTTCTGGATTACAACATGATAAACAAACTATAGGAGTTTTAAAAAAAAGTAATATACCTTTTGTAATTCATCATATTCAGGGCGTTCCAAAGAATATGCAATTAAACCCAAAATATAAAAATGTGCTACTTGATATTTATGATTTTTTTGAAAAAAAAATACTATATTTAAGAAAAAAAGGAATAAAACATAATAAAATAATTGTAGATCCTGGAATAGGATTTGGAAAAAATTTGAAACATAATATGAAGTTGTTAAGTAATATTTCTATTTTTCATAGTCTTGGATTTCCTATATTGCTTGGAATATCTAGAAAAAGATTCATTAAAGATATTTCTGGAAAAAATGATAGCAAAGAAAGATTAGGAGGGAGTTTAAGTGCAAGTATATTTGCTATTATGCAAGGAGTAGAAATTTTAAGAGTACATAACGTACATGAAATTATTCAAGGAATTAAAGTTTATAAAGAATTGATAAAAAAATAATGGCAAAAAAATATTTTGGAACAGATGGAATTAGAGGCTTTGTTAATAGTAAAAATATTAATGGAGATATGTTTTTTAAATTTGGATTAGCATCTGGAACTTTTTTTAAAACTCAAAAAAAAAAAAAGCAAATTGCAATAATTGCTAAAGATACAAGATTATCTGGTTATACTTTAGAACCAGCTTTAGTATCTGGACTTGCTTCAGCTGGAATGCATGTTTATACGTTAGGGCCTTTACCAACAAATGGTTTGGCGATGTTAACAAAAGTTATGAAAGCAAATATGGGAATAATGATAACTGCGTCTCATAACCCCTTTTATGACAATGGATTGAAGTTGTTCGGTCCAGATGGTTTAAAGTTATCAGATAGAATAGAAAAAAAAATAGAGAGTTTAATTGATAAAAAAATTCAAAATAACCTTTCTAAGCCAAGAAAATTAGGCAGAGTAAAAAGGTTAGAAACTGCTAATGATGACTATATTCAAATATTAAAAAAAAACTTTCCTAAAGATTTTAATCTTAGAGGTTTAAGAATTGTAATTGATTGTGCTAATGGTGCTGGATATAAATCGGGTCCAAAATTATTAGAGTCTTTAGGAGCAAAAGTATATGCTATTGGAATAAAACCAAATGGCATAAATATTAATAAAAATTGTGGATCAATGTTTCCCAATAAAATAAAATTTGCAGTAAAGAAATATAAAGCTCACTTAGGTATTTCTCTTGATGGAGATGCAGATAGAATAATAATGTGTGATGAAAAAGGCAATATAATTGATGGGGATCAAATAATTGCTGCATTAGCGATTAGATGGAAAAATAAAAAGATGCTTAGAGGCGGTGTAATTGGAACTTTAATGTCAAATTATGGTTTAGAGAAATTTTTTAAATCAAAAAGAATAAATTTTATAAGAGCAAATGTAGGGGATCGATTTGTAAAAGAAAAAATGCAAAAAAATAATTTCAATCTTGGTGGAGAGCAGTCAGGACATATCATATTGGGTAAATTTGCAACTACTGGAGATGGTTTATTAGTAGCTTTAGAAGTTTTATTCTCTTTAAGAAAAGGAAAAAAAGCCAGTAGTTTTTTTAATACTTTTAAAAAGACACCTCAAATATTAGAAAATATTGAAGTAAAAGATAAAAGTATAATTAATAATACAAAAGTAAAGAAATCTATCAAATTTTCAGAAAAACTTATGAAGAGGCAAGGAAGAATACTAGTTAGAAAATCAGGAACAGAATTAAAAATTAGAATAATGGGAGAAAGTGAAAACAAAAAATTACTTCAAAAATGTATAAATATTATAAAAAAAACAATTAATTAAATTGAAACCAAAATCTAAAATATTAATTATTGCTGGTTCAGATTCATCTGGTGGAGCTGGCATTCAAGCAGATATTAAAACTGCTACAGCTTTAGGATGTTACGCAATGACAGCTATAACGGCTGTAACAATTCAAAATACTACAGGTGTTAAATCAATTGTTCCTATTAATTCTAAACAAATTTCAAATCAAATTGAATTTACATGTAAAGACATTAAACCTGATGCTATAAAGATTGGAATGCTACATTCAACAAATGTTATAAATTCTGTAATTCGTTCAATAGATTTAATTAAAGTTAAAAAAATTATTTTAGATCCAGTTATGATTGCAAAGGGAGGTGCAAAATTAATTGATAATAATGCTATAAAATTATTAAGAAATGAATTGATACAAAGAGTCAGTTTAATAACTCCAAATATCCCAGAGGCTGAAATATTAACTAATATTCAAATTAGAACAAAAAATGATATGATTTTTGCTGCAAGAAAACTACTTAGTTTAAAAGCAAAAAATGTTTTAGTAAAAGGAGGTCATTTAAATTCAGGTAGATTTGTTGAAGACATTTTTGTAAATAAAAAAGAAATTAAAATTATTAAAAATAGAAGACATACAACTAATAATACGCATGGAACAGGATGTACTCTTTCATCAGCAATTTCATCTTATTTTTCATGTGGAAAAAGCCTAAAGAAATCTTGTGAGCTCGCCACTAAGTATGTAAATAATTCTATAAGATTTAACCTTAGTTATGGCAAAGGTCATGGTCCAATAAATCATTTAAGTTCTATAATTATAGATAAAAAGTTTAGATAATGAAAAATGTAGTTGTAGTTGGTTCACAGTGGGGAGACGAAGGGAAAGGCAAAATAGTTGATTGGTTGTCGGACCAAGCGGATATTGTTATTAGATTTCAAGGAGGACATAACGCTGGTCACACTTTAGTAATAAATGGTATTACTTATAAATTGAGATTACTTCCTTCAGGAATAGTAAGAAAAAATAAAATATCTATTATTGGCAATGGAGTAGTTGTTGATCCTTGGGCATTACTTGATGAAATTAAAGAAATAAGATCAAAAGGAGTTCAGGTAAATAAAAATAACTTTATGATTTCAGAATCTGCAAATTTAATTTTACCTTTTCATAGAGAAATTGATGAAATAAGAGAGGAGGCAGCTGGAAAAGGTAAAATTGGAACAACTAGACGTGGTATTGGGCCTGCTTACGAGGATAAAGTTGGAAGAAGGTCTATACGAGTTATGGACTTAAGATCTGAAACTAATCTTGATAAAAGATTAGAGACTGTCCTTCTTCATCATAATGCAATAAGAAAAGGCTTGGGTAAAAAAGTTTTTGAAAAACAAAAACTTAAAGAAGAATTGTTAAAAATAGCGCCAAAGATACTTGAATTTTCACAACCAGTTTGGCTTAAAATTGATGAATTCAAAAAAAAAGGAAAAAAGATATTATTTGAAGGTGCTCAAGGAATTTTATTAGATGTTGATCATGGTACTTATCCTTTTGTAACATCATCTAATACAGTCGCGTCTAGTGCTTCTACTGGAACTGGATGTGGGCCTAACTCAATTAATTATGTGCTTGGAATAACAAAAGCTTATACTACCAGAGTTGGAGAAGGTCCTTTCCCAACAGAATTAAAAGATGATATAGGAACATTACTTGGCTCAAGAGGAAAAGAATTTGGAACTGTGACTAGTAGAAAAAGAAGATGTGGCTGGTTTGATGGAGTGTTAGTTAGACAATCAATTAAAATTTCAGGTATTGATGGAATTGCATTAACTAAGCTCGATGTTTTAGATGAACTAGATGAAATTAAGATGTGCATAAAATATGAATTAAATGAAAAAAAGATAGATTATCTTCCAGCTGCTGTTGAAGATCAATTAAAGATAAAACCAATTTATAAAACTTTTGCTGGTTGGAAGAGCTCCACTCAAGGTATTAAAGATATTGAGGCTTTACCTCAAAATGCAAAAAATTATATTTACGCTTTAGAAGATTTTATAGGTACTAAGATTTCGAGTATATCAACAAGTCCTGAAAGAAATGATACTATTCTTTTAGAAAATCCTTTTGAAATTTAATTAATTAACTGGAAGTAAATTTTTAGATTTAGCAGATAATAGCATGTGTTTTTGAAGTTTTTCAAAAGCTTTATTTTCTATCTGTCTAATTCTTTCTCTACTAATTTTATATTTCTTACTTAAATCCTCTAGAGTTGTGGGTTCATCATTTAATCTTCTAGAGTATAAAATTTCCCTTTCTCTATCATTAAGAATTTTTATAGAATTCTTTAATAAATCTTGTCTTTGTTTCATTTCTTCTTGGTGTGCAAATTTAAGATCTTGATCGAGCTCTTTATCTGTCAACCAGTCTTGCCATTCATCTCCATCCTCACCGACTTGTGTATTTAGAGAAAATTCTTTACCAGAAAGTCTTCTATTCATTGAAACTACTTCGTTTTCACTAACATCTAGTTTATCAGCTATTTCATTTACATGCTCTGGTCGTAAGTCTCCTTCAGTCTCGGGTGAAATTTGATTTTTAATTTTTTTTAAGTTGAAGAATAATTTTTTTTGAGCTGTAGTTGTTCCTATCTTAACTAAACTCCAAGATCTTAATATATATTCTTGTATAGAGGCTTTAATCCACCACATTGCATATGTAGCTAATCTAAAGCCTTTTTCAGGTTCAAATTTTTTAACTGCTTGCATTAGTCCAACATTTCCCTCTGAAATCATTTCATTTACTGGAAGTCCATAGCCTCTATAACCCATTGCAATTTTTGCAACAAGCCTAAGATGACTGGTGACAAGTTTTTCTGCTGCTTTAACATTTCCTGTAGTTTTCCAATTTTTTGCTAGCATGTACTCTTCTTCTGCGGCTAACATTGGAAACTTTTTAATTTGTTCAAGATAAGCTGACAAACCACCTTCGTTTGAAAGTGTGGGCAAGTTATTATTAAACGTAGTGCTCATAAGTTGTATTTATTTAATTAAATATAGTAATATTTCAAGAGTTTATTTACCAGTATTTCTTAAGGATATTAGTATATTTTTAAGTTCATTGGGCAAATTTGACTTAAAAATCATCTCATTGTTTGTTGTTGGATGAATAAAACCTAAAGTTTGCGCATGTAGAAACTGTCTATCTAATTTATAAATTAGTTTTTCTAAATTAGGATCAATATTTTTAATTTTTTTATATTTTTTTTTATACTTTTTATCGCCCATGATATTATTACCCATATGAGTCATGTGGACTCTTATCTGATGTGTTCTTCCTGTTTCCAATCTACATTCAATTAAACTAAGAGTTGGTATTTTATCATTTTCAAATATTTCTATAGTTTTATAATTTGTTATTGCTCTTTTTCCTTTTGAAATACTTACTTCCATCATTTGTCTATTTTTTGAACTTCTGGTTATAAAAGTATCAATTTTACCTGAGGAAGGTCTAAGCTTACCCCAGATTAAAAGTTGATAAACTCTTCTTATAGTATGTTTACTAAATTGAAGAGATAAGTTTTCATGTGTTCTATTATTTTTTGCTATGACTACCAATCCAGATGTATCTTTATCAATTCTATGTACTATACCAGGTCTTAGTTCATCACCAATGTTGGATAGGATATCTTTTTTATAGTAAATCAAAGCATTAACAATTGTTTTTTCATAGTTTCCAGCTCCTGGATGCATTATTATACCTGCAGGTTTGTTTATAACCAATAAATCTTTATCTTCATAAACTATTTCTAAATTAAAATTAAAAGGTTTAAGAGAAGTTTTTTTTGGCTCTGGAATTTTAAGATTTATTTTATCTCCTTTAAAAACTTTTTTAGAAGGGTTATTAATTATTTTATTGTTTAGTTTTAATTTTTGTTTAAGAATTAAACTTTTAATTCTAGTCCTACTAATTAATTCTTTCTTTCTATTAATAAATATATCAACTCTTAGACTATCTTCATCTTCTCCAACTATTAAATTAATGTCTTTTTCCATAAAATGTAATATTAATACTATATGCGCTTGTAGCTCAACTGGATAGAGCGCCTGACTTCGGATCAGGAGGTTCTGGGTTCGACTCCTAGCAGGCGCACCATATAATTGTCTTTTCAATTGTAAATAGAATCTAACATTAATTTGCTACCATTGTTCATTTATGACATATAAATAAAATAAATATAATTTATGAACTATATTTTATTACCAGCTTTTAATGAAAAAAAAAATCTTGTAAAAATATTTCAAAAAATTAATAAGATTTGTAAAAAAAACAAAAATATTACTGTTGTTCTCATCGATGATTGTTCAACTGATAATACTAGTTCTATCAAAAATAAGAAATACGATTTTAAATTAATTTATACTAAACATAAAAAAAATATGGGACTTAGTATAACTATGGAAACAGGATTTAATTTAATTTCTAAAAAAATTAAAGTAAAAGATACAGTAATTACTTTGGATAGTGATAATACACATCCTGTTGAGATAATTCCAAGAATGATAAAAAAAATACAAGTCGGAAACGATATAGTAATAGCATCTAGATTTGTTAAATCGTCAAAAGTAAAAGGATTGACTTTTAGGAGGCATATTTTGAGTATAGGAGCAAAATTTTTGTTTAAATTATTTTATCCTTACAATAATTTAAATGATTATACTTGTAATTTTAGAGCATATAATTTTCGGTTAATAAAAGATATTTTAAAAAATAAAAAATTTTTTAAAAACGAAGATTTTAACATTGCGGCTAAAATTTTACTTTTTTTGATAAATAAACATAATACTCTAAGGATATTCGAAGTTCCTTTTGTTTTAAGTTATGATAATAAAATTGGTCAAAGTAAAATGAAATTAACAAAAACTATTTTATTAACTCTTCGATTAATCTTTTTCAGAAATCATAAATAGATTAAATTACTAGATTATAAGAAATTTTATATAGATGATTAATGTAAGCAATTAAAAAATATAAAAAGATTAAACTATAAAAAAGCAAAGTATTTCTGAAATTTAATAAGACATTATTAATTAAAAAATTCTTAAATAATATACACATCATAATTAAAAATAATGGTTCAAAATATTTTTGATAAACTATAAAATTAAGACTCATTAAATTCATTATTAAAAAGATATAAAAAAATTTTGTTTCTTTTTTAATTAAAATATAAGAAATGATTAATCCAAGAAGAGAAGAAGTTATAAAAATAAAATTATTACTTAAAATTAAAAAAGATAGTTTATAAAAAAAACCACCACCTCTAAGTCTAGGATCTAAAGCAAAGAGTTCATGAAAATAAAAAATACAAAAAGTGATTAAAAGTATAGTAATAACTTCATAAATTTTTAAGGTTTTAATTTCATTTAAAATTATTTTTAAATTTTCTTTATTTAATAATAAAAAAATTAAAAAGAAAAAAATTAATGAAAAATTTGAAGAAAGTGTGTACAAGATATCTCTAGTTATTATATCTCCAAAACCTACAATTCTTGGATTTAAAATTATAAATATTAATCCTGGCAAACTTAGTAGAACACTAAATAAAAAAAGTTTAATAAAATTTTTAAATTTCTCAGATGAAAAATAATTATAAAGGTAATATAAAAATAGTAATAAGTAAGTTTGTATGCAATAAATTGCAAAAGATAGAAATAATAAATTAATTATTTTATAAAAAAAAATATTATTTTCCTTTGATTTTAAATAAAAGTAATTACCGATTAAAAAAAAAATTGTTGCTGACAAATGAGCATTTGGCCATATTGCTGAAGCTCTAAACAAAGGAATAAATAAAAAACTCGAGGTAAAAATTATTAATATAGTTTTATTATTTTTATAAATTTTAGTTAGATTTAAATAAAGAAAAATTGGGAATAAAAAACTTAAAAATAAATAAAAAATTCTTATAAAGTATTGATCGTTAAGAATTCCATTTAGTATAGACAATAAAGCATAATGCAATGGCATATGCCTAGTAATGTCAGTAATAAAATTAAAATTAGTATAATTAACAATTATTGGCCAAGTTAAATTAAAATCCCACTTAGCACCACCTGTAGATAAATCCTCATTTAAAATAAAACCTAAAAAAATTGAAAAAACAGGTATACTTGATAATAATATTAAATTTATATTATTTTTGATATTTTTTTTCATTCAGGATTTAATAAATTATTTTTTTAGTTTATTAATAAATTATATAAGATTAAATTATTTTATCAAAATTTAACTAAATATGAAAATTTGTATTGTTTTATCAACAAGACCAGAAATCATTAAATTAGCATCTCTAATTGCAATTTTAAAAAAAAAGAAAATAAATTTTTTTTTAGTAAATACTAATCAACACTATATGAATATAATGAGTAAAGTTTTTTTTAATTTTTTTAAAATACCAAAACCAAGATATAATATAAAGGCATCAAAAAATAGATATGGAATTTTTTTCTCTAAAACTATTAAAGGTATAGAAAAAATCTTATATAAAGAAAAACCAAATTATTTGATTGTTCAAGGAGATACAAATACTGCTTTAGCAGGATGTCTGGCCGCATCAATTTTTAATAGAAAACATTTAAATGATAGAAAGAAAATAAATATTGTTCATGTAGAAGCAGGTTTGAGATCTTTTGATGAAAAGATGCCAGAAGAGATAAATAGGAAACTTATAGATCAGTTATCAAATATACTATTTATACCTACAAAATTTGATTTAGAAAATTTAAAAAAAGAGAGATTAACTTTTAAAAAAAAAATATTTACTGTAGGAAATACTATTTCGGATGTAATAAAACAATATACTCCTCATATAAAAAAAAATAATATCTTAGAACGTTTTAGTCTTTTCAAAAAAAATTATTTTCTAATTACTTTGCATAGACCAGAATCTGTTGATAATCCAGAAAAGTTAAATAAACTTATTCATAATTTTGAAAAAATAGGTAGAAGATTTAATACAAAATTTTTGTTTCCTGTTCATCCACGTACACAAAATATAATAAAAAAATTGAATATTAAAAAATTGAATTTTATTAAGTTTACTAAACCACTTGAATTTATTGATTTTTTAAAAATTATGAAACATAGTAGAATTATTTTTACTGATTCTGGAGGAATTCAAGAAGAATCATCTTTAATGGGAGTCCCATGTATTACAATAAGAACTTCAACAGAAAGACAATTAAGTATAAAAAATAAGAGTAATATTTTAACTGGTTATAATTACAATAAAATTTTAAAAGCAATTATCTATTTTAATAAACATAAAATAAAACCTTCAAAAATTTTTGGAAATGGAGATGTGTCTAACAGAATTTTTAATATTCTAAAAAAAATAAATAATATTTAGTATTTTTTACTCACCTATATTTATTAATGATCCTTTTTTTCTAGCTTGGAAAAAAGAATAATAAAATAAGAGAACTCCTATAATTAAATAAATAGCATTTAAATAAAATGCGTACAAAATATTTTTTAAATCAAAAGTATTATTTACAAGTATATTTCTAGCCTCATCAAAAATAAAAACCAAAGGCAAAGCTTTTGCTAAATTCTGAAACAATTCAGGCAATATTTCAATAGGATAATAAATGCATCCAAGTGGAGCTAGTAAAAATAATGAAGACCATGCTATATTTTCGAATGATGGGCCAAACCTTAGCAATCCTGCTGAAACGAATAATCCAAGAGTTATTCCAAAAATGTAAAGGCTTAAAAATAATAAAAATAGTGGAAGGCCTAGATTTAAAATGGATATACCAAAAAGTGGAGAAGTTAATAAAATTGCTGGGACTAAGCCAATTAAAGTTCTAACAAGTGCCGTAAAAACAAGTGAAGTAATTATTTCACTAATTCTCATTGGAGCGATAAAAAGATTGGAAAAATTTCTACTCCAAATCTCTTCTAAGAAGAGCATGTTGAAACTGATACTTGATCGAAATAAAAAATCATAAAGAATTGCACAGGTAAGAATAACCCCAACTGTATTATTATAATAATCACTATAAGTTGAAAAAAATTTTGAAATAAAACCCCAAAGTATTATTTGTATTGATGGCCAATATATGAGGTCAAGTATTCTAGGAAATGAACCTTTTATTAAAAAAAAATGTCTTAAAAAAAGACCATACATTCTATTAAAATTCATCTTCATTCCTTGCTAGTTTTAAAAAAACTTCTTCCAAATTTTTTCTTCCATGTTTGCTAATTAGTTCTTCAGGATTGCCTTGATCAATTATCATTCCATTTTTCATCATTAATACCGATGAACATAATCTTTTGACCTCGTCCATATTATGAGATGCCAGAAGTATAGATATCTTTTTTTCTTTTTTATATTTTTCTAAAAAAGTTCTAATAAAATCTCCTGTTTCAGGATCTAATGATGCCGTAGGTTCATCTAATAATAAAATTTTTGGATCATTAATTAACGATTTAGCTAGACTAACTCTATTTTTCTGTCCAGAAGAAAGTTCACCAGTTATATTATTTAAAAAATTTTTTAATCTTAGTTTTTCTGATAAATATTCAATTCTTTCGGATAAATTTTTTACACTATAAAGTTTTCCATAAACAATTAAATTTTGTTTTACAGTTAATTTTTTTGGTAATTCTATGTAAGGAGAGATAAAATTCATTTTATGTAATAAATTAATTCTATTATTTTCTATATCTTTTTTATTTATTAATACTTTTCCACTAGATGGTTTTAGTAATCCAAGTATCATTGCTATTGTTGTTGTTTTACCACAACCATTTGGACCTAATAATCCAATAATTTGATTTTCTTTAACTTTAAAATTAATATTATTTACGGCTAGTTTATCTTTATAAGATTTCGATAGATTAATTACTTCAATTGAATTTATCATTTAATATTTCGAAGCTCTTACTAATCTATCATTAATTACACTACCCATTCCTTTATCAGATATTTTTTCAACTACAATTGATTTATAACCTTTATTTTTAATTTTTCTTAAACAAGAATATAAGTTTTTTGCAGCTTCATTAAGATTATTTTTTTTACTTAAATAAAAATAGTTTTTTAATGTAATTTTTCTTTTTTTTATTAAGATAAAAGCTTCATTGTTTTTTGCTTTTTTTACGTTCATTTTTAAGGGTATACCTGGTGAATAATGCAGAGGATATTGGCCTGGGGAGATCTTATTTTTTGGATTAATATCAATATTTATCTTTCTACCTAAAACTTTTTCTATTTTTGAAATATTTAATCCACCTAACCTTAATATTTTTGGATTTTCAGTAAGTTTGATTATAGTTGATTCAACTCCGATATTGCACCTACCACCATCTAATATAAATTTTACTTTTGATCCAAATTCTTCTTTTACGTCTGATGCTTTGACTGCACTCAATCTTGAAGAAATATTGGCACTTGGCGCTGCTAACGGATAATTTAGTTCTGTAAGTAATTTTTTTAATATTTTGTGTTTTGGAAATCGTACTGCTAAACTTTTTCCTTTATTAGTTACATTTTTAGAAATTCTAGAGTTTTTCCTTAATTTCAAAATGTAAGTAATTGGGCCAGGGGAAAATTTTTTGTAAAGTTTAATAAAATTGTCATTTATTATGCAATCTTTTTTTAAAGAATTGATATTTATGTAATGAACAATTAAGGGGTTTGTTTTTGGTCTTTTTTTTAATTGAAAAATTTTATTTACTGCCGAATCTATATATGCATTAGCAGCTAATCCATAAACAGTTTCAGTTGGTACGCCTATACAACAATTTTTATTAAGATATTTTTTCGCTTTTTTGATATTTGATTGAATGGATTTCATGTATTAATAATTATTATTATATGAAAGATAAAAATTTACCACTTGATAATATTCCGCAGTCTCTTGAAGAGTTGACAAAAGAAGCAAATAATATTGTTGAATCTTTAGAGGGTAAAAAAGATTTAAATGATTCTATAGAGACATATAAGGAACTTTTAAAATTAAACAGCATTATTGAAAAAAAATTCCAAAAAATTACTAAAAAAATTAATGAGG
Organism: uncultured Pelagibacteraceae bacterium; assembly: GCA_902579985.1. GTDB lineage: Bacteria > Pseudomonadota > Alphaproteobacteria > Pelagibacterales > Pelagibacteraceae > Pelagibacter. Next base: position 13,912 of record CACHIV010000010.1, read on the forward strand.
AAACTAAAAAAAAAATTAACGATATAATGACTAAAAAAAATGAAAAATAAACTTCTTAGAATAGCCAAAGATACTAATTTGTTCTTAAAACAATTTATACAAAAACAAAAAAAAACTGAATTAGTTTTGGCTATGAAGTATGGCTTGTTTCCAGGAGGAAAAAAGATTAGATCAAAAATTTTATTAGATATAGGAGCTTTATTCAAAATTAAATATAAAACTATAATTGTAATAGGTGCAGCTGTGGAATGTATTCATGCTTACTCACTGATTCATGATGACTTACCTTGTATGGATAATGATAAATTAAGAAGAGGAAAACCATCTACTCATATAAAATTTGGAGAGTCCACAGCAGTTCTTGCAGGAAACTCACTTTTAACCATGGCTTTTGAAATTTTAACTAGCTCAAATTTAAAAATTGATAAAAAAATAAAAGTAGATTTGGTTAAAAAATTATCAGAGACTTCTGGACATCAAGGGATTGCAGGCGGACAGTATCTAGATTTATATTTTGAAAAGAAAAAAATTTCTAAAAATAAAATTGTGGATATGGAGATTAAAAAAACTGGTAAATTATTTAGTTTTTGTTGTGCTGCTCCTGCCATTATTAAAAAGAAAAAAAATAAAGATATAAAATTTTTTGAGAAAATTGGTGCAAATATTGGTCTTTTATTTCAAATAGCAGATGATCTTATTGATTTTAAAGGCTCATCTAAGATAGTTGGAAAAAAAACTGGTAAAGATAAAAAAAAAGGTAAAGCTACGCTAATTAGTTTACTTGGATATAAAAATGCTATTAAGTATAGTAATAAAATTAAATTTAAAATAATTAATGATTTAAATAAATATGGTTTAAATTCAAATAATCTTAATGAAACTTTAAATTATATTTTGACTAGAAATAAATAATGCAAATTTATAAATTTTTAAAAGATATTAATTTTCCATCTGACTTAAGAAAGTTACCGGAAAGCAATCTTCAAGAGGTAGCTGATGAAGTTAGAAGAGAGATGATCGATGCTGTATCTAAAACTGGAGGACATTTGGGTGCAGGATTGGGTGTAGTAGAATTAACTGTGGCTCTTCATTATATTTTTGATACACCTAATGATAAATTAATTTGGGATGTTGGTCATCAAACTTATCCCCATAAGATTTTAACAGGAAGAAAAAATAAAATTAGAACTTTGAGACAAGGAAATGGTCTTTCTGGATTTACTAAAAGATCTGAGAGTGAATATGATCCATTTGGTGCTGCTCATAGTTCAACATCTATATCTTCAGCGTTTGGAATTGCAGAAGCAAATAAATTATCAAATAAATTAAACAATGTAATAGCAGTTATAGGAGATGGAGCAATAAGTGCAGGGATGGCATATGAAGCAATGAATAATGCAGGAGCTTCTAAAACAAAGATGATTGTAATTTTAAATGATAACGATATGTCGATAGCTAAACCAGTTGGAGCTATGAGAACTTATCTAGCAAAACTGTTATCTGGAAAGATTTATTTTAGTTTAAGAGAAACTTTCAAATTAATTACTTCTGCCTTTTCAAAAAGATTTAGTGCAAAAGCTGGAAAAGCTGAAGATTTTTTACGTTCAGCGTTTACAGGTGGAACTATGTTCAATTCTATGGGCTTTTATTATGTTGGACCTATTGATGGACATGATTTAAATGTCCTTTTACCAATTTTAAGAAATGCGAGAGACTCAAAACATGAAGGACCTATCATGATACATATTAAAACTCAAAAAGGAAAAGGTTATTCGTATGCTGAAAAAGCAAGCGATAATTATCATGGAGTTTCAAAATTTGATGTAAAAACTGGAGAACAGATAAAAAGTGCTACTAATCTACCTACTTATACAAAAGTTTTTGCAAATACATTAATAAAACATGCCCAAAAAGATAGTAAAATTGTTGGCGTTACAGCTGCAATGCCAGCTGGAACTGGAATGGATATATTTGGAAAAGAATTTCCTAAAAGAATGTTTGATGTAGGAATAGCTGAACAACATGCAGTTACTTTTTCTGCAGGTTTAGCGACTGAAGGATATAAACCTTATGCCGCTATTTATTCTACTTTTTTACAAAGGGCTTACGATCAAGTTGTTCACGATGTAGCAATACAAAGTTTACCTGTAAGATTTGCAATTGATAGAGCAGGATTAGTTGGAGCTGATGGATCAACTCATGCCGGATCGTTTGATATTACATATTTATCAACTCTTCCTAATTTTATAGTTATGGCTGCAAGCGATGAAAGAGAATTAGTAAAAATGATTAATACTTCAGTCGATATAAATGATAGACCTTGTGCAATAAGATATCCAAGAGGAACAGGAGCGGGATTAGAGCTACCTTCAATTGATGAAAAAGTCGAAATAGGAAAAGGAAGAATAATTCAAGAGGGTAAAAAGGTATGCATTATATCTTTAGGAACAAGACTAAATGAATGTAAAATAGCTGCTGAAGAACTAAAAAGTAAAGGAATTACAATATCTATTATTGATGCAAGGTTTGCCAAACCACTTGATAAAGAGCTTATTATTAGATGTGCAAGAAATCATGAAGTAATGATTACTATTGAGGAAGGATCTATTGGCGGATTTGGCTCTCATGTTAAAAATTTATTAGCTGAAAATGGTGTATTTGACAAAGGTTTAAAATTTAGATCTATGACTTTGCCAGATATTTTTATTGAACAAGATAATCCAAAGAAGATGTATGATATTGCTGGTTTAAATGCTTCTCAAATTTCAAAAAAAATTTTAGATATTCTGTTTGTTAAAGATTCTATTAAAGTAGTAAAAAATTAAATTTATAGAATTTTAGCTACATTGAGCTTTATTCATAAGATAATGATCTAATAAAACACAATTCATCATTGCTTCTCCAATAGGCACTGCACGAATACCTACGCAGGGATCATGTCTTCCTTTAACTGATATAGAAGTATTTTTTCCATATTTATCTATTGTTTTTCTAGTAGTTAAAATTGATGATGTGGGTTTTACTGCAAATGAAACAATAATTTCTTGTCCAGATGATATACCTCCTAAAATACCTCCGGCATTATTAGAGTTAAATTTTGTTTTTTTTCCTTTTTGCGCAATCTCATCGGAGTTTTGTTCACCAGTTAATTGAGCAGAGTTCATTCCAGATCCAATATTTACACCTTTGACAGCATTAATACTCATCATAGCTGATGCTATATCCATATCTAATTTTGAATAAATAGGTGCACCGAGTCCGATTGGAATTCCTCTAGCTCTTACTTCTATTACAGCTCCACATGAAGATCCAGCTTTTCTGATACTTAACAAATATTTTTCCCAAAGTTTTACCATTGATCTATCAGGACAGAAAAAAGGATTTTTAGATATAAAATTATCATTCCATTTGTTTGTATCACATCCTAGAATACCTAGCTGTGTTACAGCTCCTTTCACATTGAATTTTTTTCCAATTTTTTTTTCTAAAACTTTCTTAGCAATAGCACCTGCAGCAACTCTTGATGCCGTTTCTCTAGCTGACTGTCTACCACCACCTCTATAATCTCGTATTCCATATTTTTTTAAATATGTAAAATCAGCATGACCCGGTCTGAATTTATTTTTTATAGTTTCATAATCTCTAGATCTCATATCTTTATTGTATATAATCATCGAGATAGGTGTACCCGTAGTTTTACCCTCAAAAATACCTGATAGTATCGTTACCTTGTCATCTTCTTTTCTTTGGGTAGTAAATTTAGATTGACCTGGTTTTCTTTTATTTAACTCTTTTTGTAAATCTGTTTCATTAATACTTATATTTGGTGGACAACCATCTACTACGCAGCCTATAGCAGGACCATGTGATTCTCCCCAAGTAGTGAAACGAAATATCTTTCCAAATGTATTAAATGACATTAAATATAGTATATAGATTATTTTGTTTAAATTATGAATCAAAAAAACTCTTTAGGATTAAATAAATGCTTCGGGGAATTAGAAAACCCTTTTAAATTGTTTGAAGAATGGTTTGATGAAGCAAAAAAGTCCGAATTGAACGATCCAAATGCACTTGCTCTTGCTACATCAAATAAAGAGGGGGTACCATCAGTTAGAATGGTATTGCTTAAAGGTTTTAGTGAAAAAGGATTTGTATTTTATACAAATTTAAATAGTAAAAAAAGTGGAGACATAAAAAGTAATCCTCATGTTTCGATGTGTTTTCATTGGAAAAGTTTATTAAGGCAAATAAGAATAGTTGGAAAAATTAACAGTGTCTCTAATAAAGAAGCTAACGAATATTATAATAGCAGAGGTTATGGTAGTCGTATTGGAGCTTGGGCTTCTAAGCAAAGTACTATTTTAAATAGTAGGGATCAGTTATACCAGGCAATAGATAGTTATAAAAAAAAGTATTCTGATGAAAATAATGTACCGAGACCAGAATATTGGTCAGGTTGGAATTTATCGCCCAATGAAATTGAATTTTGGCTAGATGGAGAAAATAGAATTCATGAGAGACTTAAATACACTAAAAATAAAAACGGTGGTTGGGATAAATTTTTATTGAGTCCTTAAAAATTTCTTTCCAAACTAAATGAAGTAAGATTTTCTAAAATTTTTTTTTCTTCACTATCGTCAAAAACAATTAAAGAATTTGAGGCAAGATTAACAAAATGTTCAGCTTTTTTATAACATTCTTTGATGATTTTATACTTTTTTATGAGAGTTAAAGTAAAATCTAAATCTTCATCTGATCTAACTGTTTTTTTAAAAATATCATTAAGTTTTTTTTTTTCAAAAGAAGATATTTTTTGAAATAAAAGAATTACTGGTAAAGTAATTTTACCTTCAAAAAAATCCTTCCCGATTTTTTTACCAAAAAATTTTAAATTTGAATTATAGTCGAGAGTATCATCTGCAATTTGAAACGTTAAACCTAAATTTTTTCCATAAAATTTTAAAGCATCTTTTTCTTTTTGTTCTTTATTAGATAAAATTGCACCAACTTTAGTCGCAGCAGAAAACAGCTCAGCAGTTTTAGCAGTAATAATTTTAAGGTAAGTTTCTTCTAACATATCTATTTCACCTTTATGTTGAAGTTGTAGAACTTCACCCTGCGCAATTTTTGAAGAAGTGGAAGACAAGAGTTTTAGAACTTCTTGATTTCCATCTTCAACCATCATTTCAAAACATCTACTTAAAAGATAATCTCCAATTAATACTGAAGATTGATTTCCCCAAATTGAATTAAGTGTTTCTTTCCCTCTTCTTATGCCACCAGAGTCAATTACATCATCATGCATTAATGTAGCACTATGAATCATTTCTATACATGCTGCTAGATTTATATCTCGACCTCCTTTTGTATATCCACAAAGTTTAGCAGACCCAAGTGTTAAAAGTGCTCTTAATCTTTTTCCACCAGTCTTAATGTGATATTCAGTCATTTTTTTTACTAAATTTACATCACTTACAAGTTTTGATTTTATCTTTTCTTCAACTAAAACTAATTTTTCATCTACGGAATTCCTAAGCTGAAAATAAGAGTTATTTATTTGGTTTTTAAGTTGGACTACTATACCCATTAGAATAAGTTAATATAATTAAGTTATATTTATTACTTATCAATTGACGCACCCTAATCTTCAACTATAAGTAGGCTTTATATTAATTGAAAATTCTATAAGGATTAATAATGTTCTCTTTTTTTAAAAAAAAAAAAATTATTCCACATATAAGACTGACGGGTGTTATTGGATCTGCTGGCAGATTTAAACAAGGTATTGATTTTTCAGGTCAACAAGAAATTATAAAAAAGGCTTTTTCATTTAAAAGAGCAAAAAACATAGCCATATCAATTAATTCTCCAGGAGGCTCTCCTGTCCAGTCTCATTTAATTCATGATTATATAAGGCAATTGGTAAAAAAAAATAAAAAAAAAGTTATAGTTTTTGCTGAAGACGTAGCTGCATCTGGAGGGTATTTAATAGCTTGTGCAGGAGATGAAATATATGCTAATTCAAGTTCAATAGTAGGTTCAATTGGAGTTATATCAGCTTCATTTGGTTTTCAAGAAGCCATTAAAAAAGTTGGAATTCAAAGAAGGGTTTATACTGCTGGAAAAAATAAAAGTACTTTAGATCCTTTTAAGGAAGAAAAAGAAGAAGATATTGAAAGAATAAAGAAATTACAATTAGAGTTACATTCAGATTTTATTGAAGTAGTTAAAAAAAGCAGAGGTTCAAAACTTATAGAGCCCGAAAAAAATAATACTTTTACAGGAGAATTTTGGTCAGGTTCAGCAGCAATGAAATTAGGGTTAATAGATGGCATTGGTAATGCAGAGCAAATTTTAAGAGAAAAATTTGGAGAAGATATAGTTATTAAAAAACTAGAAAAGCAAAAAAGTTTTTTAGCGAAAAAACTGTCATCATCTATAGATAATCAAATTGATAATATAGCTAATGTCATAGAAGAAAGAGCCTTGTGGCAAAAATTTGGTTTATAAATGCCAAAAAAAATAAAAAAGATAAAAAAAAAAAATAAACTTATATTTCAAACCTTTCAAGATACGATTTTAAATCTACAAAAGTTTTGGAGTAAAAATGGTTGTATAATTTTACAGCCTTATGACATTGAAGTTGGTGCAGGAACATTTCATCCTGCAACTACTTTAAGATCTCTTGGACCTAAACCATGGAAAGCAGCTTATGTACAACCTTCAAGAAGACCTACGGACGGGAGATATGGAGACAATCCTAATAGACTACAACATTATTACCAGTTTCAAGTTTTGATTAAACCATCACCAGATAATATTAAAAAACTTTATTTAAATAGTTTGTCTGTAATTGGTATTAATCATAAAGAGCACGATATTAGATTTGTTGAAGATGATTGGGAGAGTCCAACATTGGGTGCTGCTGGACTAGGATGGGAAGTTTGGTGTGATGGAATGGAAATTACACAATTTACCTATTTTCAACAAATGGCAGCTATAGAATGTAAACCAGTTTCGGTCGAAATAACATATGGTTTAGAGAGAATCTGCATGTTTACTCAGCAAAAGAAAAATGTTTATGATCTTGTATGGAATAATGACGATGTGAAGTATGGAGATGTATTTCTTCAAGCCGAAAAAGAATTTTCAGCATATAATTTTGAACATGCAAATACAGAAAGTTTATTTAAAATTTTTGACATGTTGGAAATGGAAGCAAAATCATTAGTAGACAAAAAAATATCTTTACCTGCATATGATCAATGTTTAAAAGCAAGTCATGTTTTCAATATTTTAGATGCTAGAGGAGTAATTAGTGTTGCTCAAAGAGCAGGATATATTGGACGTATTCGAGATATTACTAAAGCAGTTGCAGAAGTTTGGCTAAATACTCAAAAAGAATAATGTCAGAATTTTTTTTAGAATTATTTACTGAAGAAATTCCTTCAAATTTACAGTGTAATTCTCGAATAAGTTTATTGGAAAAATTTCGAAACTTGTTTGAAGAGAAAAATATATCTTTTAAGAAAAGTGTATCTAACTCAACTCCAAATAGACTTGTTATCGTATTTGATGGTTTATCCAAAGAAGTAATTCAAAAAGCTGAAGAGATAAAAGGACCTAATATTAATGCTCCAGAAAAAGCAATACAGGGTTTTTTGAGATCTAATCAAATAACAACAGAAGATTTATATAAAAAAAAATTGGAAAAGGGAGATTTTTATTTTTTTAAAAAATCTTCTCAAAAAATAAATACAATTAATTTACTTGAAGAACATATTCCATTGATCCTTGACTCATTACAATGGAAAAAGTCAATGAAATGGGGGAATTATACTCTTAGTTGGGGAAGACCATTAAAATCAATATTAGCAGTTTTTGATAATAAAAAATTGAATTTTAAATTTCATCATTTGATAGCTTCAAATACTTCTTACATTGATAAAGAATTTGAAGATAAAAAAAAAGTTTTCAAGAATTTTCAAAATTACAAAAATTTTTTTAGTAAATCAGGAATTATAATTGATCATGTTTCAAGAAAAGAATTTATTAAAAAAAAATTGGAGAAAATATCAAAAAAGAAAGGTTTTATTGTGGAATTAAATGATAAACTTTTAGATGAAGTTACTAATATAGTTGATCAACCTAATATTTTGATTTGTAAATTTGATGAAAAATTCTTGAGTATACCAAAAGAAATTTTGATTATTACAATGCAATATCATCAAAAATATTTTCCAACATTTGATAAAAAAGAAAAAATTACTAATAAATTTTTAGTTGTTGTTAATCAAAAGGACAAAAATAGTTATATAAAGATGGGTAATGAAAGAGTTGTAGAAGCAAGATTAAGTGATGCTAAATTTTTCTGGGAAAAAAATAAATCACAAAATCTAGTTAAACAAGTAACTAAACTTAAATCTATTAATTATTTTGATGGACTGGGATCTTACTTTGATAAAATTCAAAGGATGAGAAAGCTTGGTGGTATAATTTCAGATGAACTGTTAATCAGTAAAGATAAAGTAGAGTTGTCAGCTTCTATTTGTAAGGTAGATTTAATCTCAGATTTAGTAGATGAATTTCCTGAATTACAAGGAGTGATGGGAGGATATTTTGCTGAAGTGCAAGGCTTTGATAAAGAGATTGCATTAGCAATAAGAGAACATTATTTACCAACTGGACTAGATAGCAGGATACCTAAAAAACCATTCAGTATAGCTTTGGCTTTAACTGACAAGGTAGATTCCTTAGTAGGTTTTTTTGGAATTAATCAAAAGCCAACAAGCTCAAAAGATCCTTATGCACTTAGAAGATCAGCATTGGGTTTAATAAAAATTTTAATTGATAATAATAAAGAGTTTAATGTTAAACATCTTATAGATAGTTCAATAATATTTTATAGAGATCAAGGTTTTAAGCTATCAAATGAGTTTTTACAAAAAGATTTAAAAGATTTTTTAATGGAAAGATTAAAATATTATATGAAAGAAAAAGGAATTCGTAATGATATAATTAATGCGGGTATGAGCTCATATACTTTAAATAATATTAATCAAATATTTAAAAAAGGGTTAACATTAAATAATTTTATTAATAAACAAATTGGAGTAGATATAATTTCAACCTATAAAAGAGCTTATAATATTTTAGAAAATGAATTAAAAAATGAAAATATAGAACTTTCTAATAAGACTGATCCAGGTATTTTTAAGAATGATCATGAGGTTAATTTATTAAAAAAAATTAATGAATTAAAAAAGTATTTTACCGGAATAGATAAAGATGAAAATTATACTAAGTCTTTATCTAATTTAGCTGAAGCAAAGGTAACTATTTCTAATTTCTTTGACAACATAAAAGTTAATGATGAAGACAAAAATATAAAAAAAAACAGATTGGAACTTTTGCAAATGTTATGTAAAACATTTGATAATTATATAAATTTTTCAAATATCGAGGCTAAATAGTGAAAAAATTAATTTTAAATTTTAAATCGAAAGATTTAAAAAAGATAAAAAATCCAAAAAATTTTTTGGGAGGAAAGGGAGCTAACCTTTCTGAAATGGGACGAATGGGCTTACCAGTCCCTCCAGGATTTATAATTTCAACTAAAGTATGTGATTTATTTTATAAAGATAAAAAAAAACTAAATTCAAAAATAATTAGATTAATTAAGAAGGAATTAAATAACATTGAAAATGAAGTAAAAAAAAAATTTGGAGATTTAAAAAACCCATTATTATTATCTGTAAGATCAGGTGCAAGAGTATCAATGCCAGGTATGATGGATACAATTTTGAATCTAGGGTTAAATGATAAAACAGTTATAGCGCTTGCAAACAAAACTTCAAATATGAGATTTGCAAAAGACAGCTATAGAAGATTTATCCAAATGTATGCAAATGTAGTGATGGGAGTTGAAAACTATCATTTTGAAGAATTGATTGAAAATTATAAATTAACTAAGGGTGTTCTTTTAGATACTGATTTAGATCAGAAAGATTGGGATGGTTTAATAAATGATTTTAAAAAAGTTGTTAAAAATAAAACAAATAAAAACTTTCCGCAAAATGTTTATGATCAATTATTAGGAGCAATCAGTGCTGTGTTTTTATCTTGGGAGAGCAATAGAGCTAAAATTTATAGAAAATTAAATCAAATTCCCAATCAATGGGGAACCGCAGTGAATGTTCAATCAATGGTATTTGGTAATATGGGGGATAATTGTGCTACAGGAGTTGTTTTTACAAGAAATCCATCTGATGGAGCTAAAGAAGTTTATGGAGAATATTTGATAAATGCCCAAGGTGAGGATGTTGTTGCTGGAACAAGAACCCCACAGTATATAACTAAAAAAGCTAGAAAAAATGCTAATTCCAAAGAGGACTCGATGGAAGAATCTATGCCTAAAGTATTTAAACAATTGGATAAAATCTTAAAAGTTTTAGAAAAACATTATAAAGATATGCAAGATGTAGAATTTACTGTGGAAAACAATAAATTATGGATGTTACAAACTAGATCGGGAAAAAGAACTTCAAAATCTGCTGTTAAGATTGCAGTAGATATGGTTAAAGAAAAATTAATTTCAAAAAAAGAAGCTGTATTAAGAGTAGATCCAAATTCATTAGATACACTTTTACATCCCACCTTAGATGAAAAAAGTCAGATGAATGTAATTGCAAATGGATTACCTGCATCTCCAGGGGCTGCTAGTGGAAAAGTAGTTTTTTCATCTGATGAAGCTGAGAGATTAAATGGAATGATGCAAGATACAATTTTAGTTAGAGTTGAAACATCGCCCGAAGATATTCATGGAATGCATGCTGCCAAGGGTATTTTAACAGCAAGAGGCGGAATGACTAGTCACGCAGCTGTTGTAGCAAGAGGAATGGGAAGACCATGTGTTTCTGGATCAAGTGAAATTGATATTAATTATGAAGCTAAAACTTTTAAAACAACTTCAATTGAAATTAAAGAAGGGGATATAATTACAATTGATGGTTCAACTGGAAGAATTATTTTAGGAGAAATACCAACAGTTAAACCTGAAATATCAGGAAACTTCTCAAAATTGATGAGTTGGGCTGATGAATATAGAAAATTAAATGTAAGAAGTAACTCTGAGACCCCTATAGATACAAAAATAGCAAGAGATTTTGGAGCTGAAGGTATAGGACTTTGCAGAACAGAGCATATGTTTTTTGATGAAGAAAGAATTTTATCAGTTAGAGAAATGATTTTATCAAAAACAAAAGAAGATAGAAGTAAAGCTTTAGAAAAACTTTTACCTCATCAAAGAGATGATTTTATAGAAATATTTAAAATTATGAATGGATTACCAGTAACTGTTAGATTATTAGATCCACCATTACATGAATTTCTTCCTAAAACAGAAAAAGAAATTGATGATATCACAAAAGTAGTTGGTCTTCCTTTGAAAGAAATTAAATCAAGAATTAATGAACTTCATGAACAAAATCCGATGTTAGGTCATAGAGGATGTAGATTGGGCATCTCATTTCCAGAAATTTATGAAATGCAATGTAGAGCAATTTTTGAGGCACTATCAGAAATAAAATTAAAAAAATTAAAATCTGCGTTTCCAGAAATCATGATTCCATTAGTTTCAACTGAAGCTGAAATTAAAATTATGAAAGATTTAGTTATAAGAATAGCAAAAGAAGTGCAAAAAAACAAAAACGTTAAAATTGATTATATAGTAGGTACAATGATTGAATTGCCAAGAGCTGCCTTAAAAGCAAAAGAAATTTCAAAACACGCAGATTTTTTTAGTTTTGGAACTAACGACTTAACGCAGACAACTTTTGGCCTCAGTCGGGATGATAGTGGAAAATTTTTAAACGATTATATTGAGAATAAAATTTTCTCTATTGATCCTTTTGTTTCAATTGATGATGGAGTAGAAGATTTAATTCAAATTGCTGTAGAAAAAGGAAAAAAACAAAATAAAAAAATTAAACTTGGAATTTGTGGAGAGCATGGAGGCGATCCCAGAAGTATTAAATTCTGTGCAAAAACTGGCTTAGATTATGTTTCTTGTTCACCTTACAGAGTTCCCGTTGCAAGATTGGCTGCAGCTCAAGCAGAACTATCGAAAAAAGATTAAATCTCTAATTTAAAATCAATCGCTGGAGCACTGTGAGTTATGCTACCAATTGAAATTCTATTTACTCCCGTAGCTGCAATTTTTTTAACTGATTTGAGATTAATATTTCCAGAGGCTTCTGTTTCATAATATTTTTTGGCTATTTTTATTCCTGCTTGAAGATTTTTAATGTTCATATTATCAAATAAAACTGTATTAAATTTTAAACCAATTATCTGTTTAAGTTGTTTTAAATTATCAATCTCAACAGTAATTTTTCTTCCCCCCTTTTTTTCAATTGCAAGAGATACTAAAGATTTGATATTTGAACTTGCTATGTGATTATCTTTAATTAAAAACTCATCACTAAGGTTAAATCTATGATTAATTCCTCCACCTAATTTAACAGCATATTTTTGTAAAGTTCTTAAAGTTGGAATAGTTTTTCTAGTACAGCATATTTTACATTTTTTATTAACCAATTTAACAAAATTATTTGTTTTGGTGGCTATACCTGATAAATGACTCATAAAATTTAAAGCAACTCTTTCTCCAATTAAGATATTTTCAGATTTTCCTTCAATAATTGCAATTAATTCATTTTTTTCAACCAATGAACCTTCTTTTTTCTTAATTTTGAATTTAATCTTATTATCTATTAATTTAAAAGTTTGTTTTGCAAATTCTATTCCAGCAACTATTGCTTGTTGATTAGAAAATAATTTAGCTTTTATAAACTTTGAATTTTTAACTAAGCTCGATGTAATATCACCATATGGATAAAGATCTTCGTTTAACGCTCGTTTAACAGTATTTTTAATATAATAATTACTTAATTTTATTTGAGGCACTTTTTTATCTGCCAATTTTAGCCATTCTTTCTACAGGAATTTTTGCTTTTTCTATTGTCTTTTTATCCATAATTATTTCGCCAGTCTCATTTTTTAAACAATCTAAAATTTTTGGCAGAGTAATTTTTTTCATATGAGGACAAAGATTGCATGGTCTAATAAATTCAACATTTGGGTTTTCTACTTGTATGTTATCGCTCATCGAGCATTCAGTTACCATCATTACTTTTTTAGGTTGATTATTTTCAACGTACTTAATCATACCTCCAGTTGAACCAGCAAAATCACTAGCTTTAATAACATCAGGTGGACATTCAGGATGTGCTATTATTTTAATTCCAGGATTTTTTTTTCTAATATCATTTATTTCTTTTTCATTAAATTGTTCGTGAACTATGCAAATACCTTTCCAAGCAATAATTTCGACGTCTGTTTTAGAAGCGACATACTTAGCTAAATAGTCGTCAGGTAAAAAAATTACTTTTTTTACCCCAAGAGACTCAACAATTTTTACTGCATTAGCAGATGTACAACAAATATCAGTTTCTGCTTTTACATCAGCAGAAGTATTAACATAAGACACTACAGGAACTCCTGGATATTTTTCTTTTAACAATCTTACATCTTTACCAGTTATAGATGATGATAAAGAACAGCCAGCATCCATATCTGGTAGTAAAACTTTTTTTTCTGGGTTCATCAATTTTGAGGTTTCAGCCATGAAATGTACTCCAGCCATAACAATTATATCTGCCCGAGTTTTAGCAGCTTCCATTGCTAAAGCTAGAGAGTCTGCTGCAACATCTGCTACACCATGATAAATCTCAGGAGTTTGATAATTATGTGCCAGTATAATTGCATTCTTTTCTTTTTTTAATTGATTAATTCTATGGATATAAGGAGCATGGACAGACCATTCAATTTCAGGCATAACCTTAGATATTTTTTGATAAATAGGATCAGTTGCTATTCTTATTTCAGTTGTATATTCCATATAAAAAACTTATCAATTTGCTTATTACTTGTCATTCACTTATTATGCCACACTACTTAATCCAATCAGGTATTTTTATTCTTAAAACTGCATTTTTACTTTTTAATTGATTACTTTTTTTAAAATTCTCATCTAGGTATTTAATTAAAGCAAAAGGATATTCGTCATTAATCAATACTCTGCCTATTTCGGAACTATTAGCATAAATTGAGTCACCTTCATTCAATTTTCCACTAATTAGTTGGATTGGTAATAATCTCTTTGAAAGTTTATTTTTAAGCTTAATTCTAGCAGTATTTTCTTGACCAACATAACAGCCTTTCTTAAAATCAATTGCATTAAGCTCTTCAAAATTACATTCAATACCAAATAATTTATTTTGTAATTTATTCATATTATTTTGAGCTATTCCTAATTTATGACTTAATTTATAATATTCATTAACATCTGAGTCCTTTAACTCTAGTTTTTTTAAAGACAGATATAGTTTTTCTAAATTTATAATAAGTCTTGCTCCTAAATTTTGATTTCTTGGATCAAGTAAAATTGGATCCTCTCTATATTTGATTGTATTTCCAAGTTCATTTTTAGCACCGTCAAATTTTAAAAATTTTTTTTTATTAAAGACTGCAATTACAAATTCATTACTTAAGTTAATAATTTCTATATTGGATCTAAGCTTATAAATACTAAGTTGTTTAAAGAGAGCCTCCGCTTGAGATTTTTCACAGTCTATAAAGTATCCCGATTTATGTTTTATAACAATAAATGCGAATAAAAACTTTCCTTGAGGAGTTAAAAGTGATGCAAAACAGCTATTAGTTTCATTTACTTTGTTAATATCATTACTAATTAGATTTTGTAAAAATTCTTTAGCGTCTGATCCACTTATATATAGAATTCCCCTATCTTCCAAAATATATACATTTTTATTATTCATAATTGATTGATATATAAATATAATATAATTACTTTTTTTATAAATGTTAGATCTAATAATTAAAAATGGCTCTTGTTACATAGATAAAGATCTTAAAGATCAAGATATTGCTATCAAAGATGGTAAAATTATTGAAATTGGTAAAATCGATACAAAAGCAAAAGAAATATTTGATGCTAAAGGATTAACAGTTTTACCAGGTTGCATTGATACTCAAACTCATTTTAGAGAACCAGGATCTACAGATACCGAAGATCTTAATTCAGGTAGTAAAGCTGCAATTGTAGGTGGAATAACAAGTGTTTTTGAAATGCCAAATACTAATCCTCCTACTTCAAACAAAAAAGAATTTCAAAAAAAATTAGACCTTGCAAAAAATAGAATGTATTGCAATTATGCTTTTTACTTTGGTGCGACAGCTGATAATTCAAATCAATTAGCAAATCTTAAAAATTTGGAAGGTTGTTGTGGAATTAAACTTTTTGCAGGCTCTTCCACTGGTAACTTACTTGTTGCAGAGGAAGAAGAAATTGAAAAAGTATTTCAAAGCAGTTCAAAAGTTGTTGCAGTCCATTCGGAAGATGAAACAATTTTAAATATTAATAAAAAATTGATTAAAAACGGAGATGTGCATTCTCATCCAATTTGGAGAAGTGAGGAATGTGCTATTTCATCGACCAGAAGAATTGTAAAAATAGCTGAAAGGTATAAAAAAAAAGCTCATGTTCTTCATATTACTACAAAGCAAGAGATTGATTTTTTATCACAACATAAGGGGAATATTACTTTTGAAATTACTCCTCAACACTTAACTATCTATGCGCCTGATTGTTATAATAAACTAGGTACATACGCTCAAATGAATCCTCCAATAAGAGATAAATCTCATTATGATAGACTGTGGTATGCAGTCAAGAATAATTTACATGATACAATTGGTTCTGATCATGCTCCACATTTAAAAAAAAATAAAGAAAAAATTTATCCAAACTCACCATCGGGAATGCCGGGAGTTCAAACTCTAGTACCAGTAATGTTAAACCATGTTAATGATGGAAAATTAACTCTTGAGCAATTTATAAATTCAGTATGTGAAAACCCAGTAAAAATTTTTGGAATCAAAGACAAGGGCTTTATTAAAAAAGGCTACGACGCTGATTTTACAATTGTAGATATGAATAAAAAAATTTTAATTCAAAATAAAAATATTGAGAGTAAATGTGGATGGTCACCTTTTGATGGATATGAATTTAAAGGAATACCAGTTTCAACAATTATATCAGGAAAAATTAAAATGAAAGATGGTAAAATCATAGGCAATCCAGAGGGAACGGCACTGTTATTTAAATAATAAGATTTATGAAAAAATTTTTAGATCTTGGATTACAACCATTAGCAAATAAATATTTAACTAGAAAAGATTTAATAATTAAAAGAAAGGAGCAATTTTACCATCTAGAGGTTGGATTTGACAATAAAACTAAACTTGTTTCAATTTTAAATAAAGTATCTTCACAGAAAATGTTTGATAATAATTATCCTTATAGATCTTCTATGTCAAAAACAATGACTGAATCATTTAAAAAATTATCAAAAGAAATAATCAAAACTTATAAACCAAAACTTATTTTAGAAATTGGGAGCAACGATGGTTCTTTAATCAAAAATTTTAATAAAAAAAATGCTATCTGTGTAGAACCATGTAAAAACTTGGCAAAAATTACTAAAAAAAAAGGTTTTAAAACTTATGCTGAATATTGGGATTTAAAATTGGCAAAAAAAATAAAATCAAAATATCATAATGTTGATTTGATCTATTCTGCTAACACATTAAGTCACATAGCTAATCTTGATTCAGTTTTTAAATCCATTAGTTATCTGTTATCTGATAATGGAATTTTAATAATTGAAGACCCTTCATTGTTAGAATGTCTTAAAAGAGTAGCTTATGATCAATTTTATAATGAACATATTTATGTATTTTCTTTATTAGGCATTATTAATAAAATTAAAAAACATAATCTTCAAGTATTCAAAGTTGAAAAACTAAAAACTCATGGAGGATCAATTAGATATTTTATTAAGAAAAATTTAAATTTGAATATTAAAATTCATAATAGTGTAAAAAAACACTTAAAAGATGAATTAAATTATAAAATGAATAATTTTAAAACTTATATAAAATTTGGAGAAAAGGTTAAAAAATCAAAAAAAAATTTAATTTCTATTTTCAATAATATTAAGAAAAAAAATAAAAAAATAATTGGATATGGTTCTACTGCAAAATCAGTTACTGTTTTAAATTATTGTAAAATTAAAAGTGAAACGTTGGACTATTTTGTTGATACTACTCCAAATAAAACATGTAAGTATATGCCTGGAACTCATATTTATATCAAAAATTATAGAAAAAGTTTACTAGATGATATCGATTATATTTTTTTAGGAGCTTGGAATTTTAAAGATGAGATTTTTAAAAAAGAAAAAAAATTTATTAAAAAAGGTGGGAAGTTTATTACACATATACCAACCCCAAAAATAATATAAATTTTATTCATTTTTTAAAATATTATTTTTAATAAGATCTTGTTTAATTTCACTTAAGATTGTTGGGTCGTCAATTGTTGGAGGCATTTTATATTCAACATTATCAGCAATTTTTCTTATAGTTCCTCTTAATATTTTACCTGATCTAGTTTTTGGAAGTCTTTTTATAACTATTACAACTTTAAATGCAGCAACAGGACCTATCTTATCTCTAACCATTTTTACACATTCTTTAGATATGATCTTATTATCTTTATCAACACCTGCTTTTAAAACTACTAATCCAATGGGTAGTTGTCCCTTTAATTTATCTGCTATTCCAAGAACTGCACATTCAGCAACAGACTGATGTTCAGATAAAACCTCTTCAATTGCTCCAGTAGACAATCTATGACCAGCTACATTTATAATATCATCAGTTCGCGACATGATCCAGATATAACCATCCTCATCTATGTGACCAGCATCATAAGTTTGATAATATCCTTCGTAGCTACTCATGTAATTTTCTTTATATCTTTGATCAGCACGCCAAAGCGTTGGAAAAGTTCCTGGAGGTAAAGGAAGTTTAACAACTATATCTCCCATTTCATTTGGTTTAGCTAAAGTTTTATCAGATTTAATAACTTTAACATCATATCCAGGAACAGCTTTACATGCAGAGCCATATTTTGTTTTCATCATTTCAATTCCTGTACAGTTGGAACTAATAGCCCAACTAGTTTCAGTTTGCCACCAATGATCAATAACTGGTACTTTTAATAAATTTTCAGCCCATTTGATTGTATCAGGATCAGCTCTTTCGCCAGCGAGAAAAAGACTTTCAAATTTAGAGAGATCATATTTAGAAAAAAATTTACCTTCGGGATCCTCCTTTTTAATTGCTCTAAAGGCAGTTGGTGCCGTGAACAGAGACTTAACTTTGTAGTCAGAAATTATTTTCCAAAAAGCACCCGCATCAGGAGTGCCTACAGGCTTACCTTCAAATAGTACTGTTGTGCAACCTTTAAATAAAGGAGCGTATACGATATATGAATGTCCAACAATCCAACCAATATCACTTGCAGACCACCAAATATCTCCCTCATTGATGTTATAAATATTTTTCATAGTCCATTTTAAAGCAACAATATGACCTCCAATATCTCTTACTATACCCTTGGGTGTTCCTGTAGTTCCAGAAGTGTAAAGTATATAAGCAAACTCATTCGAATTCATTTCAACACAATCTGTTTCTTTTGCATTTGATACTATTTCTTCCCAAGAAACTTCCTTAGGAGCATTTAAAGTAACTTCGTGGCCAGGCCTTTGAAATAAAATCATTTTATCAATCTTATGCTTTGCTTGTTTGATAGCTTCATCAACCAAAGGTTTATATTCAACTGTTCTTCCTGGTTCAAAACCACATGAGGCAGTGACTAATATTTTTGCTTTACTATCATCTATTCTGCTAGCAAGTTCATTAGACGCAAATCCCCCAAAGACAACAGAATGAATTGCACCTATCCTTGCACAAGCAAGCATAGCAATTACTGCTTCTGGTATCATTGGCATATAAATTATAACTCTATCACCCTTACTAACCCCTTGAGAATTTAAAGCTCCTGCAAATTTTGAAACTTTTGATTTTAATTGCTCATAACTGAACTTATTTTTGTTACCAGTAATGGGACTGTCGTATAGTAGAGCAGTTCTTTTTCCATTTCCTTGATCTATATGTATATCCAAAGCATTATAACAAGTATTTGTGACCCCATCTTCAAACCATTTATAAAAAGGAGGGTTTGATTTATTTAAAATTTTTGAAGGTTTTTTAAACCAGAAAATATTATCAGATGCTTCTAACCAGAATTCCTCAGGGTTTTTGATAGAATTTTGATAAATTTCATTGAATTTTTTAGTCATTAAATTTGATTCTATTTTTAAGTTTTTTTGCAGTAATTAAATTAAAAATTGTATTTAAATTTAAAAAGCAAGTAAAATCAATACAAATTAGACCTAATTAACCCTTCTAAAAACTATATATATTTGATAATTAAGGCCCCAACTTGGTTTGTACATTAGTTCAAACCTAGTTTATATAAACTATAAAAACTAACATAAGAGGGAGTTTTTTATGAAAAAACTAAAATTGTTTGCTCTTACAGCTTTAGCCCTATTAGGTGCTTCAGGTGTAGCAAACGCAGAAACTGTATTGTTATCTACGGATGACTTTGTTGGAATTTCCTTCTGGGTAATTTCAATGGGTATGTTAGCAGCTACTGCTTTCTTTTTCTTAGAAGTAGGAAGCGTTTCAACTGCGTGGAGAACGTCAGTTACTGTTGCGGGACTAGTTACTGGTATTGCATTTATACACTACATGTACATGAGAGGTGTATGGGTACAAACTGGAGACTCACCAACAGTTTACAGATATATTGATTGGTTAATCACTGTTCCATTACAGATGGTAGAATTTTATTTAATTCTTAAAGCTGTAGGTAAAGCAAATTCTGGAATGTTCTGGAGATTGCTAATTGGTTCAGTAGTAATGCTTGTAGGTGGATACTTAGGAGAAGCAGGATACATTAATGCTACACTTGGTTTTGTAATTGGTATAGCAGGATGGTTCTATATTCTTTATGAAGTATTCTCAGGAGAATCAGGAAGAGCAGCAGCAAAAAGTGGAAACAAAGCTCTTGTTACTGCATTCGGAGCAATGAGAATGATCGTTACAGTTGGTTGGGCGATTTACCCATTAGGTTATGTATTTGGTTACTTAACAGGTGGTGTAGATGCTAACTCACTTAACGTGATATATAACTTAGCTGACTTCATAAATAAAATTGCGTTTGGTCTAGTAATTTGGGCTGCAGCAACGCAAGCTAGTGGAAGAAGAAAATAAGTAAAAAAAAAGTTATTTAAATAGGGCAAGTATTTATTTACTTGCCCTATTTTTTTTGTGTTCTATAAATATTTATGCCAAAAATTACGTATATTCAGGATGATGGAAAATCAAATACAATTGAAGTTGCCAATGGACTTACTGTAATGGAAGGAGCGGTTCAAAATAATATACCTGGTATTGACGCTGATTGTGGAGGAGGAATGGCTTGCGCTACTTGCCATGTTTATGTCAAAGAAGAATGGTTTAATAGATTACCAAAAAAAGAAGATGGTGAAGAAGATATGATAGATATGGCTTATGAACCGAATAAATTTAGCAGATTAAGTTGTCAGATTTTAGTTACAGAAGAATTAGATGGATTAGTTGTTAGCATTCCATCCAAGCAAGTTTAGATGATTAAAACTGATACTTTAATTATAGGAGCAGGACCAGTTGGGTTATTTTGTGTCCATCAATTAGGAATCATTGGATTAAAATGCGAAGTGGTTGATAATCTAGATAAAATTGGTGGACAATGTATTGAGCTTTACCCCGATAAACCTATTTATGATATACCTGCTGTTCCTGAATGTACTGGAAAAGACTTAACAGATAAATTGATAAAACAAATAAAGCCATTTAAAACAAATTTTCATTTAAATGAAAGAGTGGAAGAAATAAAAAAAATTGAAAAAAAATGGATAGTTAAAACTAACAAAGGAACAGAATTTGAAGTATCAAGTATAATTATTGCAGGTGGAGTAGGAGCATTTGAACCTAGAAAATTTCCAATTAAAGAACTTCAAAAGTATGAAGAAAAACAAATATTTTATTCAATAAAAGATAAAAAAATATTTGAGGAAAAAACGGTTACTATATTTGGTGGAGGTGACTCCGCATTAGATTGGGCAATTGAATTATCAAATAAATCAAGAGTTATATTGGTTCATAGAAGAGATGAATTTAGGGGGATGCAAGCAAGTATTGATAAAGTAAATAATTTAAATAAAGAAGGTAAAATAGAGATTCTCACTAAGTATCAATTAGCATCTGTTAAAGGCAATGAAAAAATTGATAAAATCGTTATCAAACATGATGATAATAGTTTTAAAGAAATTAAAACTGATCATATTTTAGGTTTTTTTGGCTTGATAATGCAGCTAGGTCCAATTGCTGAGTGGGGATTAAATTTAGATAAAAAGAATATACCAGTTAACACAGAAAATTTTGAAACTAACAAAGAAGGCATTTTTGCAATTGGTGATATTTGTACTTATCCAGGAAAACTAAAGCTAATACTTTCTGGATTTCATGAGGGCGCATTGGCTGCTAGGGGTTGTTTTAAATATGCAAGACCTGATGAAAAATTAAGATTTGAGTTCACAACAACTTCTAAAGTGGCACAAGAAAGGCTTGGAATTAAAAAGTGATAGAGCTTTTTAGTTCAGATACTCCAAACGGGAAAAAAATTACAATAATGTGTGAAGAAATAGGTTGTGATTTTAAAATTACAAAAGTAGATCTATCAAAAGATGAACAATTCAAGACTGAATTTAAAAAGATAAGTCCTTTTAGTAAAATTCCCGTAATCATAGATCACGAAAATAATCAATCTATATTTGAGTCAGGAGCAATTCTAATATATTTAGCTGAAAAATATAATAAGTTCTATAAGTCAAAAGATCGTACTGTAATAAATCAATGGTTAATGGCACAAATGGGATTAATTGGACCAATGCTTGGTCAGCATCATCAGTTTCATCATTATAATCCTGGTAAAAGTAAATTTGGTGAAGAAAGATATTTTAAAATTGCTATAAGACTTTATGAGGATCTTGAAAAAAGATTATCTTCATCAAAATATTTAGCTGGTGAGGATTATACAATTGCTGATATTGCAACTTGGCCTTGGATTGCAAGACATGAGTGGCATGATATTGGTCTTAAGAATTATAAAAATTTAACCAGTTGGTATTTAGATATTGCTAGTAGAGATGCTGTAATAAAAGGATATGATTTTTCAAAAGATGGATCCAAAATTCCAAAACCTTAATTTAATTTTTTTCTATTTAGGATAAATAAATTAAAAAAATATTAATCGTCAGCGTAAACTTTTTCTTCCTTCTCATGTTTTTCCTGAGCAGCTATACAAAGCTCTGCAACAGGTCTTGCCATCAATCTTTTTAAACCTATTGGTTCTGCTGTTTCTGCACAAAATCCATAAGTTTTATTTTTTACTCTTAAAAGAGCTTTATCAATTTTAGAAATTAATTTTATTTGTCTATTAATTGCTTTCATTTCAACAGTTTTATCTGTGTACGAACTTGCTTGGTCTACAATATCTGCAGATACACTATTGTCATCCATTGATCCATGATAAAGTGCTTCATTGTTGGCCTTTACTAATTCTTTTTTCCAATCAATGAGTTTTGCTTTGAAAAATGATAAATGTTTATCACACATATATTTTTCTGTATCTTTTGGAATATAGGTTTTAGAAATTTTAATTTGTCCTTTAATATTTTTCTCTTTTACTTTCGCTTTTTTTACTAAGGATTTTGTGTTAATTTTTTTTATAACAGTTTTTTTTTTTGATTTTTTAGAGATTTTAGGCATCAATATAATTTTAAACGTGAGGGAGTATAATCAGCAATTAATACGTGTCAAGCAAGCTTAATTAATATAAAATCTAACTAATGACTCTTAATAAAATTAATACAAAAAATTTATTTTATATTTTCATTACAATACATTTATTTTTGTGGACTTTAGTTCCATCTTTAACAAATAATAATTTACCACTCGATACAATTGAAGCATTAGCGTGGAGTAGCAATTTAGAATGGGGCTTTAACAAACATCCTCCAGCAAGTGCCTTTTTTCTTGAAATATTTTATCAGATCTTTGGAACACAAGATTGGGCATATTATTTATTAAGTCAGATTTTTGTTTTAATTGCTTTTTATTATGTATTTCAATTTTCTTATGAAATTTTAGAAAATCTTAAATTAAGTTTAATTTCAGTACTACTAATTGAGTCTATTTATTTTTATAATTTTACCACTACAGAATTTAATGTGAATGTTTGTCAATTACCATTTTGGTCATTAGTAACTTATTATTCTTGGAAAATTTATGAAACAAAAAAAATAAAATTTTTAGATTGTTTTTTAATTGGATTTTTTGCCTCAATGGGTTTTTTATCGAAATATTTATTTATTTATCTTCTATTATCAATTTTTATTTTATTTTTTTACCTGATTTTTATTAAAAAAACTAAAAAATTTAATTTTATATATTTAATTATTATTGGAGTATTTTTTATTTTTTTAATGCCTCACTTAATCTGGCTAAGTAATAATGATTTTGTAACATTCTCTTATGGGGTTAAAAGAACTGGATTGGAAGGATCAAATATTTTAGATCACTTCAAATATCCTATATTATTTTTATTTAAACAAATAGTAATATTAATTCCTTTTTTCTTTTTAATTTATCTTTTAGTAAGAAAAATTAAATTTAAAATTAACTATAAAGATAAAAAATTGATTTTTTTAATTTTTATAAATATCTTACCTTTAATTCTAATTTTTCTAACTTCTGTTTTGACCGGATCTAAAATTAGAACTATGTGGATGACACCTTTTTATTTATTCTTTGGTGTATTTTTTGTTTATTTATTTAAATTTGAAATAAAATTAAAAAAAATTAATTCATTTTTATATGGATTTTTATTTTTTTTTCTTTTATCACCTATACTCTATTCATATATTTCAATTACACAAATAGATAAACGAACAGATTATCCAGGTAAAGAAATTGCTACTAAAGTTCAAATTACTTGGGATCAAGACTTCGATAACGAAATTGAATTTGTTATTGGTGATGAATGGAAAGCAGGAAATCTTTCTTATCATATTAAATCTAGGCCTAAATGGGAAGGATTTACAAATAAAGAAATCTTAGATAATGCATCTCAATTTATTTGTATAGATGATGTGTGCATTGGAAGGTATTAATATATAAAGATTTTATTTATGAAAATTAAAATTTTAATTCCTGTATATAACGATTGGCAATCAGTTTCTAAACTTATAGATGAGATTGATAAACTTTTAATAAGTTCAGAATTTCAAATTTCAATTATTATAGTTGATGACGCATCAAAACACGATCGCCAAGATGAAAATAAAGATTTTAATAATATTCATTCAATTAAAATTTTGAAAATGAAAATTAATCAGGGGCACGCGAGATGTATTGCTACAGGATTAAAATATATATTTGAAAAAGAAGATTTTGATTATGTTATACCAATGGATGGTGATGGTGAAGATAGACCTCAAGAAATAAAAAATTTTATTTCTCAAATTAAAGAGTCAAATAATAAATCTATAATTGGTGTGAGAATAAAAAGATCAGAAAATTTAATTTTCAAAATTTGTTACCAACTTCATAAATTAATCACTTTAACATTCGCTGGTAAGTTAATTAGATTTGGAAACTTTTCTTGTCTGACAAAAACTACAGTAAAAAAAATGATAACTGAAAAAGCAACATGGAATAGTTTTTCTGGCTCTTTAGTTAAAATAGAAAAAGATTTAATATCAATACCTTCCACTAGAGGAATAAGATATTTTGGTCCTTCTAAAATGAGTTTTTCTAATTTATTAAAACACTCTTTATCTATTATTAGTGTATTTAGAAAAACAGTTTTAATTCGTTCTGCTTTATTCATAGTTTTATATATTTTATTGATCAAGAGTAATGCCTCTATCATAACTGCAATACCATTAGTATTTTTGTTAATAGCTGTTTATTCAATTTCAAATTTAGCATTAAGAGAAAATATGGAAGAGTTTGAAAAATCTCTTGAAAACATTGATAGTGTTGAAGAAATTAAAAATTAAAATTAGATTTTTAAACTTTTATTCTTGGCAGAGAATAAAAATCAGCAGTATCTATTTTAGAAGAATATTGTCTTCGCATATTCCATTTTTTTTGAATTCCCGCACTTGCAAGACTTAAAGTTGATCTTCCATACCTATAATTAGTATTATCAATTGATCGCATTAAACTTTTTATTTTTTCATCTTTTTCTGATGAAAATAAATTTTTTCTTCCATTATCGTTCCGTAGTCCTGTTAACATAACACCTGCTTTTTGATAACGATAACCATTTTTAAAAATATTTTCTAAGATTGAAACTGCAGTTTTAACAGTTTCAATACTGTTATTTGTTGCAATTGGAAAATCAACTGTCTTTGCTTTTGAATAACAACTATAATCTCTTTGAAAAGGACTAGTTCTAACAAATACTGTAATTGCTTTTGCAACTAAAGATTCTGATCTAATTTTTTCAGATGCATTCAAGCAATAATTTGCAACTGCTTCTTTTAATTCTTGAAACTTTTCAATTCTTTTTCCAAATGATCTTGAAACCACACAACTTTTTCTTTTTGTTTGAGTAGTCTCTAAATCTATACAAGGAATTCCTCTAAGTTCCATAGCCGTTCTCGAACTTAAAACATTAGAGCTTTTTTTGATCCACGTGTTGGATTTATTTTTAAGTTGCTTAGCATTATAAATTCCGTTTTTTTGATAAAATTTTGTAAGTTGTCTACCGACACCCCATATATCATTAATTTCAACTTTTTCTAAAATTGGGTCCAAATTTTTAATACCAATCAAGCTAGTAACGCCTGATTGCTTTTTTTTCGCGATATGATTTGCTACTTTGCTTAAGGTTTTAGTTTTAGCAATACCAATACTAGTTGGGATACCAGTCCATTGTAGAACTGTTTCTCTAATTTCTTTCCCTACTTTTTCAATCTCTGAATCTGGAAAATTAGATAAATCTATAAATGCTTCATCAATTGAATAAACCTCTATTTCAGTATTAAATCTTTTCAGAGTTCTCATTACTCTTCTAGATAAGTCTCCGTATAATGAATAATTCGATGAAAAAATTTCAACTTTATTTTTAATAATAATATCTTTTGCTTTAAAGTAAGGCTCACCCATTTTAATTCC
>CACHIV010000011.1 GCA_902579985.1 uncultured Pelagibacteraceae bacterium
AAACATATCCCAAGTACTTGGTTGTCTCTTTTTAATTATACTTAAAATTTTTGCAGTCAAAGTTGCATCTGTTAATGCACTATGAGCATCGCTTGAGTCTAAACCTTGCATTCTTGAAAGAGATTCGAGTTTAAATACTGGATTATTTTTTTCGTTTATCTCTGTTTCTAAAACAGAAGAATCTACAGCGTAAGCAGCCCTAGCTATATTAATACCATCATGTCTTTTATTTGGAGATGCATTGGTAATATAAGGATATCTAATACCTTTAAAAAATTCCTTCCTAATCATTTCATCATCAAATCCTATATTCGACCATCCCATGAAGATTGCTGGGCTCCATTTCTTGAAAGTTTTTTCAACTTCACTAAGCATTTGATAGTGACTTAAATTTCCTTGAGTTAATTGTTTAATGCTTGTTTTATTAACAATTAAGGCCATTGCTTGTGGGATTTCACCCTCTGGTAATCTACATCTAAAATTAAATCTATCTTTTTCTTTAAAGTTTTCATCGACTAATATTCCACCAATTTCAATTATGCTTCCAAAATCTGTTGATGCTGATGAGCTTTCTATATCCCAAATAGCTAAATTCATAATCTCCTAGTTTAATGAAATTTGTTTGAATCTTCTGTTTCGATTTCTTTAGTTTTTTTTTCTTCTAAATCTAATTCGGCAATTTTTGATGTATGCTTTTGAATTTTCTCTACAGATGTTCTTGCTTGTCTAAAAAGTTCTGAAATTTGACTATGTTTAATATCAGCATCAGTAATTCTTTTTGATAACCTTGCTACATCATCGTCCAATGCTGCAACTTGTTTTTGAATAATACCCGATAACATGTACATTTCTCTATTTTGTATTAATAATCTATAAGTTCTTAAAAAACCAAAAATTGTATCAGGAGATACGATGACTACATTTTTTTCTCTGGCTTTTTTTATAAAATTTTCAGGATGTTTTGCAATATCTCTAAAAACCCCCTCTGATGCAACAAACATTAAAGCCAAAGGGGCAGTCTCTCCTGTAATTATATATCTTTCTGAAATATCTTTGATGTGTTTTTCAATATCTTCTCTAAATGATTTTGCTAAGCTTTTCTTAATTTGTTCATCCTTTTCTTCATGCATTTTTTTATAATTTTCCCAGCTAAACTTTGAATCAATACATATTGACTCCTCTGCAGAACCAAAAGTTAAAAAGCAGTCGGGTCTTTTACCATTGCTTAATGTATGTTGAAATTTATAGTGTTTTTTATTAATTGAATCTTTTACAATATCTTCAAGATATTCTTCTCCAAATTTACCTCTTTCAGTTTTGTTATTAAAAAGATTTTTAAAATCGACCATATCACCTTGTAAATTTTCAATTTTTTCTTTTGTTTCTGCGATTGTTGTAAGTTTTGTTCTTATTTCTCCAAGTCCTGTATTTACTGCTCTTTCTACCCCAAGACTGTCGCCACTATTAATTTTTTGATAAATTAAAAAAATTAAAACTAAAAGAACTCCTAGAAACCCAATAATTATATATTCCAACATCAATAACTCCTTTTTTAAAAAGTTTAGTGTTTAGTGTGATTTGGGAATAATTTCTTAAAAGAAACTAAATCGCCGTGTCTAAACAAGTAACTTTAATTTAGTAATTTTAACATAAACATTAATATTATAATGTCAAGGTAAATTTTTTAGTTCATTAAATTTTTTTACCCTTCCAAGAAATAAGTTTTGATACATAATTAATTCTTTTCCCTCAATTTTAAAATCTTGAAATAAATTATCTACTGTACATAATAAAATTACTCCTGAAGTAATATTTGTTTTATAAACTACATTATGTGCCAAAGTATATGCGCCTAGTTGTAAAAAATAATCTTGAATATAGTCAACTTTTTTTGGTTTATTTGCTTGTTTAAAATCTATAATGGCTTCTTTTCCTTGATAAACACCTACGAGGTCTGCTGTACCACCATATTTCTGTGGATAACGTAAAGTTGTTTCCATTCCAAATATTTCTTCTAATTTTCCTTTAATGCCTTTGTCTATTATTTCTTTAGCCATATTTTTATATTTTTCATTACTTTCAAAAAAACTCTCATTAATTCGTCCTCTTAAAAAATCTTCTATATAAGAATGCAGTGATGTGCCTCTATTTGAGGCTTCATTTTTTATTTTATTAGCTTCAGTATAACCTACTCTTTGTTTCCAATTTTCTAAAGAAGCTTTATCCTCTTCTGATTTAGTTACTTGCAAAATAGAAGTAACACTTGGTAATTTTTCACCATCAAATAGATATTTTCTTAACCCATTTTCAATAGATCTTGAAGATTTTGGATAGTTAAATTTATTATTCCAGATCATTTTTTATTTCTTAGAAAGCAAGTTTATAATTTTTTTAATACCTGATTTTCTTGAAGATAATTTTGATATCATCAAGCACGCTTGTGATTTTAAAATTTCACCATCCTTCAATACTCTTAAATTATTCGCTTTTAAAGTTGTTCCTGTGCTTGTTATATCTGATATAATTTCTGCAGTGCCAGTAAAAGGAGCTACCTCAGTACTTCCTAAACTTTTTACTAATTGAAATTGAGTTACACCTTTTGAATATAAAAATTGTCTTGTTAAGTTAGGATATTTTGTTGCAACTCTTAAAAGTTTTTTTTTCTTTTTTTTAAATTCATCTGCTACTTCGTCTAAATCAAGTAAAGTCTGAACATCTATCCAAGGATCAGGTATAGCAAGAACAAGATTAGCTTTACCAAATTCATATTTTTTAAAAATTTTAATTTTTTTTTGAATATTAATTTCACTTTCTTTTAATAAATCTATACCTGAAAAACCAATATCAATATTACCTAAAGACAACTGTTCAATACATTCTCTTGCATGAAGATATATAATTTTTATATTAGATTTTTTAATAAATCCAAATAAATCTCTTTCTCCTCTTTCAGAATAAATTTTTAAATTCTTTTTCTTAAAAATATTTAAAGTATCAATTTTCAATCTACCTTTAGATGGGACTCCAATATTAATAATATTCTTATTCATAAACATTCATATTGACAGCGGCTCCAGCTGCTGAAACTTTTTTAAAACCTAAGTTGCTTGTTAATTCATCATATCTGCCACCCGAAATAAAATTTTTAAATTTCTTTCCTTTTTTAACCTCAATAGAAAAAATCATGGAACTATAAAGCTCAACATCTTTTCCACTTGATGCAGAAAATACTGCTTTTAAATTTTTATTATTTGTTTTATTTATTGGGAAAAACTCTTTACCAACTAATATATTTAGTTCATACTTTTTAAAAAATTTATTCAATACATTTGGTGCATTTTTTAGTTCACACTTTATTTTTAAAAATTCTTTAATAATTTTTGTATTAACTTTGCCAGAAGAAGATCTTCTAGGATCTTTTATCTTCATATTAAATCGATCTAATATTTCTTTATAACTTCTACCAGCAACTTCCTTTATATTATCGAGTTTTCTCATTTTTAAATATCTTGACTTATCAATTTCTACAAAAACTGGGTCAATATCTAAATTTGTTTCTAATCTTTTCAAAAGTTCATTGAAATAACTTTTGTTCCAATGATATCTTTTTAATCTATTTTTCCATCTTCTTGGGATATCTAGTTTGTTAATTAATAAATTAAATAATTCAACATTTCCAATTTTTAGAACACCTTTTTTAAAACCACTGCTTTTTAAAATTTTTATTGATGTATTAATGATTTCTTTGTCTTCTTTTTGTTTATCTTTTGAACCTAGTATTTCAAAGCCAATTTGATTTTTTATTATAGAATCTTTTTTTTTATAGGTTTTTCTAAATGCTTCCCCACTATAAAAAACTTTTTGTTTTATATTTGATTTATTTTGTACAAATCTTAAAACAGAAGAAATTGTTAGATCCGGTCTAAGACACCACTCTTTTCCATCTAAATCATAAAATGTAAATAATAATCTTTTAAAATTTTCTCCTGATCTTTGCAGAATATATTTTGTTTCTAATAATGGTTCTAATTCGATATTATTGAACCCCTTAGATTTGATTAATCTAAGTATTTTTTCAGATAAATTTTTTGATTTCATTAATTAAATTTTCTTTAGGAAAAGTAATTTGATTATTTTCGCCTTTTATCCCTAATAAATTTTTTAGAGTTATTTTATTTTCATTAAATTCATTTTCTCCACAAATAACTGCTACAGGGCATCCCTTTTTATTAGCGTAGGCCAATTGTTTTCCAAGATTTTTTTTACTATCTAAAAAAATTTCAGAATTTATATTGTTATCTCTTAATTTATTTAAAATCTCATAATAATTTTTTAAGAACTTCTCGTCCATTACACAAACTATTGCTGGTTTTTGATTATCAACTTTAACTTGATCTAATTGCAACATGGCAAACAATAATCGATCCACCCCAATACTAATTCCTGTTCCCGGAATATCTACTCCCTTAAATCTTGAAATTAATTTATTATATTGTCCTCCAGAGCAAATGCTACCAATGTCGACTTCTTTACCTTTATTGTTAGTAGTTTTAAAATTTAGATTAGTTTCAACACAAAAACCATCATAATAAGCAAGTCCTCTAACAATTGTGAAATTAGTTTTGACTTGACCTGCAAAATCTCCAAAATTTAAAATTTTAAATAAATCTTCTAGTTCGCTAATGCCTTCTTGTGCTAATGGATTTTTATAATTTCTTTTTAATTCGTTCAAATCTTTTATTTTAAGAAAATTAATAATCTGAGAAACTTGATTTTCATTTAAATTAGCTCCTTTAGTGATTGCTCCACTTTTATCTTTTCTTTCCTTTCTTAATAAATCTTCGACTCCCTTTAATCCAAATCCAGGTTTATCAAGTTTATCTATTGCTCTCATTACCTTCAATTGTTGTAATTTTTGGATAATTTTTAAATCGTCCATTAAGCCTTGAATAATTTTTCTGTTACTTACATTAATAATAAACTGATTTTTTTTTAAACCACATTCTTTCAATGTGCTTGCAATTAAATTACATAGTTCTGCATTAGCTTGGGCAGGATTTACATTTCCAACTACATCACAATCTGCTTGAGTAAACTCTCTGTAACGTGCATTTCCCCCTTTTTCATTTCTAAATACATTTTGAATAGCATATCTTTTATATACTGAAGGAAGTTCTTGATTATTCTGTGCTACAAATCTAGCTAATGGACTTGATAAGTCGTATCTAAGAGTAATATCTTTTTCACCATCTTTAAATGAAAATACATCAGACATAGGATTACTGTTATCATCTGCAAGAAATGATCCTATGTTTTCACTGATTTCAAAAGATGGAGTTTCAAGTGCTTCAAAACCAAAATTTATAAAATTATTCTCAATAATATTAATTAATTTTTTCTTGAGAATTAATTTTTTATTCCATCTATCTTCAAATCCTGAGGGCAACCCAGGAATTAATTTATTTTCTTTATTCATTTTTTGGTACCCGGGCTGAGAATCGAACTCAAACTTAAAGTTCCACAAACTTTCGTGCTAACCGTTACACCACCCAGGCATACTCCTTTTTTATATTATTTTTATGTGGATTTAAAATTATATTATAAATAAATAGCCTACAGGCTATGGAAATAAACTGTATTTGTATTTCTGAATATAATATTTATAATCATTAATTGCCTTTTAGACAATTAAAAATATTATTCAACACTTAAATTTAGAGACTAATCTATTTTTTTTAAATTAACAGCAGAAGGGCCTTTAGGTCCATCTTCCATCTCAAATTCTAGCTTATCATTTTCATTTAAATATCGCATACCTGCAGATTTAACAGCAGAGGCATGGACAAATGCATCTTTTTCTTTATCGTCCCTCTCAATAAAACCGTACCCTTTTTTTGAGTTATACCATTTTATTTTTCCCGTCAATGTAGTCATCTTATTCTTATTCCTTTTGTTTTTTATTATTCTCTGAAGGTAATTTCTTTTAAATTTATTTCAAGATGTAATTTATAGTGGTGCCTCGAGCATGATTCGCACATGCGACACAAGCCTTTTCAGGGCTCTGCTCTACTCCTGAGCTACCGAGGCATTTTACCCTCTAAAAGTGATACGACCTTTGGTAAGATCGTAAGGTGTCATTTCTACTTGAACCTTATCACCTTGAAGCACTCTTATTCTATTCTTACGTAATTTGCCTGCAGCGTGAGCTGTAACAATATGGCCATTTTCTAATTTAACTCTAAACATTGCGTTAGGCAATAAATCCTCAACAATTCCTGAGAACGATAGCATTTCTTGTTTTGACAAATTTATTTTCTCCTAATTCTTTTTTCTACTGATTTAGCGTGCCCATTTAAACCTTCGTAATTTGAAAGTGTTATAACTGATGGACCGAGGGTTTCAATCCCTTTTTTTGATAGATTTATATAAGAAATTCTTTTATAAAATTCATTAACACTAATTCCACTAGAATATCTTGCTGACGAATTAGTTGGTAATACATGATTAGAGCCTACATTGTAATCTGTCATAGCCATCGCTGCATACTTACCTAAACAAATAGATCCTGCATTTTTAATTTTTCTAACTATATTTTTGTAATTCTTAATATTAAGCTCTAAGTGTTCTGGAGCAATTTTATTTACAATTTCAATAATTTTTTTATTAGAAGATATTTTAATAAGAATTCCATTATTTTTTAAACTATTTTTTGCTATTTTTGTTCTTAATAAATCTTTGAGTTGATTATTAATTTCATTGTTAACTTTTTGTAAAATCAACTTATCTTTTGATATTAAAATACACTGAGCAAGATTATCATGTTCTGCTTGAGCTAAAAGGTCACTAGCAAGCCATTCTGGATTTGAAAATTTATCACATACTATTGTAATCTCTGAGGGACCAGCAATCATTGATTCAATACCAACATCTCCAAAAACTTCTTTCTTAGCTGCTGTTACAAAAGAATTTCCTGGACCTACAATTTTATCAACCTTTTTTATTATTTTTGTACCATAAGACACTGCGGCAATTGCTGATGGTCCTCCAATTGAATATATCTCTTTTATTTTGCATTTTTTTGCAGCATATAGAACTGCAGGATTCAGTTTCCCTTTATTGCCTGGACTAATCATGACCAGTCTTTTAACTCCAGCAATGAGAGCAGGTATTGTATTCATTAAAACACTTGATGGATATGAGACTGTAGATCCTGGAACATAAATAGCTACAGACTCAATTGGAACATACTTATATTCTAATTTGTTTTTAAACTTATCTGTATAAGAAATATCATTAAATTTTTGTAAAGAGTGAAATTTGTAAATTCTATTATAAGCAAAATCTATAGCCTTTTTAATATTTTTATCTAGTGATTGAATAGATTTATTTATTTGCTTAAGATTAGGTTTAATAATCTTATTTTTATTAAATTTTTTTTCATATTTTAAAATTGCTTTATCACCATTTTTTTTGACATCTTTTATGATTTTTATAACTGAAACTGATTTTAATTTAACTTCATTTTTTCTTTTAGATAATTTATTATCTAAAATCATATCAAAATTTTTAATTTTACTGTCTAATATCTTAATCATTCATTAATTTCATTTTGGTCGTCTAGGGATACTTCAATTATTTCCGTCAATAAAGTAATATATTCTTTATTGCTAAAAATTAAGCTTATTTCATAATTTTCATCTTTTTTTAAATAATCCATACCAATTAGCTTCAATTTTTGCTCAGGATTATTTTGATTGATATTTTTTGATTTAACGTGATCTACAAATTCAAATTTACAAATACTTATAACTTTTTTATCCTGATTAGCAGTTTCAATTTTAGACCTTTTTAAAGATAACAAAAAAACTTTACTTTTTTGTAAATATTTAATGTCCGCTATCTTTATTTCTGCACCAGAGCAGTATGCTGATATCACTTGTAAACCTTCATTGTCATTTGCAATAATTTTTGAAAAATATTTTTTATCCATTAATTAATTCTTCTAATTTTTGCACCTACTTTTTTTAATTTTTTTTCTAAATCTTCATATCCTCTATCAAGATGGTAAATCCTACTAATTGTAGTTTTTCCTTTTGCGCTCAAAGCTGCCAAAACAAGAGAGGCGGAAGCCCTTAAATCAGTTGCCATTACTTGTGCCCCTTTAAAAATCGTATTACCTTCAATTGTTGCTTTATTTCCCTTTACATTTATATTGGCATTCATTCTTCTTAATTCAGAAACACTCTGAAAACGATTCTCGAAAATATCTTCCTTAATTACAGATTTCTTATTAGCTTTACATAATAATACCATCATTTGAGCTTGTAGATCAGTTGCAAAACCAGGAAAAGGTGATGTTTTTAAATTTATATTTTTAATTTTTACTCTACCTTGAATATTAATTTCATTTTTTTTTTTTATTACTTTTGCACCAACTTTTTTTAAAATATTTATTTCTGTTTTAAGAATATTTGGTTCTATAGCTTTAATCTTTAAATTATTTTGATTAATTGCTCCTGCTATTAACATTGTGCCAGCTTCAATTCTATCAAACATAATCTTATATTTAACTTCTTTAAATTTTTTTACACCAACAATTTTTACTTGCCTTTTTCCTATCCATGTAATTTTAGCTCCCATACTGTTTAAAAATTTTGTCAAATCTTTAATCTCTGGTTCTATCGCACAATTAGATAAAATAGTTTGGCCTTTAGCTAAACATGATGCAATTAATAAATTTTCTGTTGCTCCAACTGAAATTTTAGGAAATCTAATTTTAGCTCCAATCAAACCACTTTTAGCATTAGCGTGCACATAACCATCAATAATCTTATATTGAACACCCATACACTTTAATGCTTCTAAGTGAATATCAATCGGTCTAACACCTATACTGCATCCTCCTGGTGTGCTAACTTTTGCTTTGCCAAACCTTGCAAGAAGAGGACCTAATACAATAATCCCAGCTCTCATTGTTGACATCAGATTATAACCTGCTTTAGTTTTCATATTTTTATTATTTTGAATTGTTAAAGAATTTTCATTTCTTATTTTTTTTACTTTAGACCCCATTGATTCTAAAAGTTTAATCATAGTTTCCACATCTTTAACTTGAGGTACGTTGGTCAATGATATTTTTTTTTCTGATAATAAAGTTGCTGCTAAAATGGGTAAAGACGCATTCTTAGAACCTGAAATTTTAATTTGTCCTTTGAGCTTTGATACTCCAAAGACTTCTAATTTTTTCATGCTTACACTTTTGGTAAAGTTACTCCAGTTTGACCCATATATTTGCCTTTTCGGTCTGCGTATGAAGTATCTGGTGCTTGATCACCTTTTAAAAATAAAAATTGAGCAACACCTTCATTTGCATATATTTTAGCTGGTAGCGGAGTAGTATTTGAAAATTCAAGAGTGACTGTACCAAAAAATTCTGACTCGATTGGTGTAACATTGACGATTATTCCAGTTCTAGCATAAGTGCTTTTGCCAACAACAACACACATAATATCTCTTGGTATTTTAAAAACTTCTATAGTAGTCCCTAATGCAAATGAATTTGGAGGTATAACAATATATTCAGAATTTTTTTTCGTAACAAAATTATCTGAAGAAAATTTTTTTGGGTCAACGATAGAGGAATTTACATTATGAAATATCTTAAATTCATCAGCTACTCTTGCATCATAACCAAAAGAACTTAAGCCATAAGAAATTTTGCCTTCTCTAACTTGTTTAT
Organism: uncultured Pelagibacteraceae bacterium; assembly: GCA_902579985.1. Taxonomy (GTDB): domain Bacteria; phylum Pseudomonadota; class Alphaproteobacteria; order Pelagibacterales; family Pelagibacteraceae; genus Pelagibacter. Next base: position 9,740 of record CACHIV010000011.1, read on the forward strand.
CAACAAAAGGAGAAATCATTTCATTTTCAAGCGCAAGTTTCCTTATAGATTTATCAGAGAGTATTGACATTATTTATTTTTCTTTTTATTTTTTTTTTGAAAGATTTTTCTTTTTTTTAAATTTTTTTTAAGTGCCAAAATTAATCTTTCTTCTTTTTTTTTGTCACTCATTATTTATCTGGATTAGTTAGAAAATCTAAAGTGATAGGCTTAGATGTATCCAAGGCTTTTTCTCGATCCTTTTCTTTTTTCGGACCTTCTTTAGCTTCACGCTTAGCTTTTTTTTCTGCAAGCTTTCTTTCTCTCTTAGCTTGCTTTTCCATCAGCTTAATACCTTTGGTAGATTTATAATCGTAATGAATTCCCATAAAATTTTCTTTAGATAGATATAATTCATTATATGAAAAAAATTAAGGCAATAATTTGAAAAAAATGATTTATACCAAAATACTCCAATAAAATAACATTATAACCCTCATGTTTAATTATATTAGAATGGTATCAATAACTATTTTTTATAAAATATGTTTCTAGCTATAATTGTGATTAATACTAATACAGCAAAAGCTATTATAGGAATATATATATCTGGCGAATATAATAAATCAGTCATACTTGGTGTTTCTAAATTTTCATCTATAATTTTTTCAAGTCCACTTCCAATCGAAACTATTAAAAACAACTGTGGTAAAATTCCAATTAAAGTTGCCCAAAAAAAATTACTTACTTTAACATTAAAAATACAAGGTAAAACATTTGAAATACCAAAAGGAATTCCTCCTATAAATCTGTAAATTAAAAGATAAATAAATTCTGATTTTTTAAATTTTGCTTCTAAATTTTTAAATTTTTCTAAAAAATTTTCTTTTATCAATTCTAAAAAGAAATATTTTCCAATTATATATAAAATTGTTGCTCCAGTTGCCATTCCAATAACTAAAATCAATATCCCAAACCATTTCCCAAAAATAAATCCAGCTAATAGTCCAAGAGGCAAACCGAATCCAGCCATAACAACCCAAATAATTGTGAATAATAAAAAAATTAAAGATATTAAAAGTAAATTGGCTTGCTTAAATTGCAAAAAATAATCTCTATTATTTTTTATGAAATCATAATTGGTTATCTCATCAAAAGTAAATTTTGAAAGAAAAAAGTATAAAAACGTTGCGAGAACTATCAGGTAAAATAAACCTAATGTTATCTTAATTTTTTTTGATTTTTCCATAATTTGTTGATGGTAATATAAAATCTTCTATTTGCTATTTATAATTATAATATTATAAAGAATAAAATTTAAATTAAATTTAAATAAAGCCTATGAAACGTACTTATTCTCCTAGTAATATTAAAAGAAAACGAAAAACTGGTTTTCGTAAAAAAATGTCAACTAAAGGTGGAAGAAAATTATTAGCTAGAAGAAGAGCAAAAGGTAGAAAGATCTTAACACCAAAAGTAAAAAAGAAAAAATAGATACTAACTAATGAAAAGCAAAATTGTTGCTCTTTCTAGAAAAGAAGATTTCAAATATTTACTCAAAAAGAAAAAAATATCTAATCAATATATAACTCTTTTTTTTGGAGTGCTTAAAAATAAAAATAATAAAAAATTGAATATCAGCTTTGTAACTAAAAAAAAACAAATCAAAAATGCTGTAAAAAGAAATAAAGTTAAGCGAAGATTAAGAAATATTATGAACGATTTAGTTAAAAAAATATCACTAAACTTAAATTTATCTTATCTTGTAATAGCGAAAACTACTATGCTAAACAATGAATATCAGGTAATAAAAGAAACTTTATTTCAAGATTTTAAAAAAATTAAATAATGAAAACTATAACAAACATTTTAATTGGTATAATAAAAATTTATAAATTGGTTATAAGTCCTTACCTGGCACCTTCTTGTAGATATACTCCAACTTGCTCAGAGTACACAATTGAGTCTCTAAAAAATTATGGTTTGATCAAAGGCCTTTTTAAAGCAACAAAAAGAATTTTATCTTGCCAACCTTTTTCTAAAAGAGACAGCTTCGATCCAGTAATTAAAGATATAAAGGTTAAGAAATAATGGATAGTCGAAACGTCATAGCGGCTATTTCATTAAGTGCTGCAGTTATAATTCTTTATTCGCTGTTTTTTATGCCAAGTGCAGAAGATGTAAATCAAAATCAAATAAAAAAAGAACAAGTTCAAAAAAATTCAGATACACCTAGCATAGATAAAAATGAAAGTTTTGAAAAAATTTCAAGACAAGATGCTTTAAAAGAAAATAATAGAGTTCAGTTTGAAAATGATAATATAATTGGATCTATTTCCTTGAAAGGTGCAATGATAGATGATTTAACATTTAAAAAATATAATGTCGAACTCAATAGTAATGAAAAAGTAATTTTATTAAATCCAAGAAAAGTAGAAAATGGTTATTTAATTGAAAGTGGATTTGTTACAACTAATAAAAATATAGATGTTCCAGATGCGTCTACTATCTGGAAAGTTTCTAATAACAAAAAATTAACTAGTAATAATCCAATAAAATTAACATGGAGTAATTCTCAAGATATTACCTTTGAAAAACATATAAGCCTAGATGAACAATTTTTATTTACAATAAAAGAGAAGATAATTAATAGATCAGATAAAACTTACAATTTTTATTCATATGGACAAATTATTAGAAATAAAATGCCAGAAATATCTGGTTTTTATATTTTGCATGAAGGATTTTTATCTGTTCTTGATAATGAATTAATAGAAGAAGATTATGATGATATTCAAGAAAAAAAGTTTACTCGTATTGCTCAAGAAGGATTTGTGGGTATTTCAGATAAATATTGGATAACATCTATTGTGCCCCAAAGAGACAAAGAATTTAAAACTACTTTTGATTATAAAAATAAGTTCAGAGCCAATTACATATCTACTCAAGGTACAGAGGTTGGACCCAATAGTACATTAGAGGAAAAAATCCTGATTATAAGTGCTGCAAAAAAAGTAGACATTATTGATAACTATGCTGAAAATTTAAAGATTAATAAATTTGATCTAGTGATCGATTGGGGTTTTATGTATTTCATCACTAAGCCATTATTCTTTGCGCTAGATTATTTCTTTAAATTACTTGGTAATTATGGTTTAGCAATTATTGCAGTTACTATATGTATCAGATTGGCTTTTTTTCCACTTGCAAATTTCAGCTTTAAAAGTATGGGCAAAATGAAACTATTGGCTCCTGAAATGGCCAGATTAAAGGAGCTTCATAAAGATGATAAAATGAAATTACAACAAGCCATGATGGCTCTATATAAGAAAGAAAAAGTTAATCCCATGAGTGGATGTCTGCCTATTCTAGTTCAAATTCCAGTTTTCTTTGCAATTTATAAAATTTTGTTTGTCACTTTAGAGATGCGTCATATGCCTTTTTATGGCTGGATAAAGGATCTAAGTGATCGAGATCCTACTTCAATATTTAACCTTTTTGGATTAATTCCTTGGGATCCACCTTCATTTTTAATAATCGGTGCTTGGCCTATTATTATGGGTGTCACTATGTATCTTCAACAAAAACTTAATCCAACACCACCAGATCCTATACAAGCTAAAATTTTTGCATTTTTTCCTTTGTTTCTCGTTATAATTTTAGCACCTTTTGCGGCTGGCTTAGTGATCTATTGGAGCTTCAATAACATTTTCACAATGATTCAACAATATATTGTTCAGAAGAAAATGACTGTTAAGACAACTTAGATGTCATTATTAAAAGAAGAAGACTTGATTAATATTTTACCTGACAATGGACCTCCAATAGAACAAGTTTATAAATATATTGAGAAATATAAAAATGACCTAATAGTTATAAAATATGGTGGCAATGTTTTTATCGATAGAAATATATTTAATAATTTTATAATAGATATTAGCATATTAAATAAACTAGGACTTTCAATTGTTGTAGTACATGGAGGAGGACCTAGAATACAAAGAGAATTAGAGAAATCAAATATTCAATCAAAATTCATTAGAGGACTCAGAGTAACAAATGAAAAAGTTATTAACATAGTTGAGTCAGTATTAATTGATTTCAATGAAGATATTGTTAAGTCTTTAAAAAAAAATAATTCTGAAGCAATTTCAATACATACAAAAAATAATAATATAATTGAAATTATTCCAGAAGGTGAAGAGCTTGGGTTCGTTGGAATACCAAATAAAATTAATAATGAAATAGTATTAAATATAGTAAAGGAAAATAAAATACCCATTATCTCGCCTTTAGGTTTGGGAGAGAATAATCAAACATATAATATCAATGGAGACATTGCTGCTGGAGCGATTGCAAAATCTTTAAAGTCTAGAAGATTACTTTTAATGACAAATGTAGAAGGAGTTTTAAATAAAGAAAAAAAATTAATAGAAGAAATTTCTTCAGCAGAAATTTTAGAAATGATCAAAAACGAAACTATCACAGAGGGCATGATTCCTAAAATTAATACTTGCCTAGATGCTGTTAATAATGGAGTTACTGCTGTTGGTATTATAGATGGTAGAAAAAAACATTCGATATTGTTTGAAATATTCTCTGATAAAGGCTCTGGAACTTTAATAAGAAAATGAAAATTTTAAAAGATAAGAAATATCTTCTTTTAGACCTCGATGGAGTGTGCTACGGCAAACATAATAACTACTCTCTAGAAAAAGTATTTGGACAAGTATCAAAACGCATGACAAAGTTTATATCTGAAAGACTCAAAATAAATCTTGAAGCAGCTAAAAAATTACAGACAGATTATTTTTACAAATATAATACAAGTTTAAATGGTCTTATGATACATCATGATATACCTCCTGAGGAATTCTTAACCTATGTGCATTCAATCGATCTATCATTTATGAAAGAAGACAAAGTTATGAGAAATGAATTAGAAAAATTAGATATGGAAAAATTTATCTTTACTAATGGTAGTGCAGAACATGCTAAAAATATTTTAACTCATCTAGGTATATATGATTTGTTTGGAAGAGAAAGAGTCTTTGATATTCAAGATGGTGGATATGTACCTAAACCAGAGGCAAAAACTTTTGATTTAATGATTAAAAAATTCAACATTAATCCTAAAGAAACTATTTATATAGAGGATATTGCTAAAAATCTTAGTATTGGACATGAAAGAGGCTGTACAACTGTTTGGTTAATTAATGATGAACATTTTGGAAAGATGGACTCTGATAAAGATTATATTTCTCACAAAATTGAAAATCTATCTTTATTTCTAAAAGAAATAAGGTTATTAAAAAGTAAGTAAATTATGAGTATAGAAAATATAATAAATGAAGCTTGGAAAAACAAAGACCAAGTTAATCAAAATTCTGATCAAAAACTTAAAGATGCAATTAACCAAATTATTGCTGATTTAGATGAAGGAAAAGTAAGAGTAGCTGAAAAACTAAATGGTAAATGGATTACTCATCAACATATAAAAAAAGCAATTATGTTAAGTTTTAGAATTTATCCAATGGAAAACTTAAGTGGGCCATATAGTAGCTGGTATGATAAAGCACATTTATTAAAAGGTAAAACTGCTAACTGGACTAAAGAACAACATGAGGCAGCTGGTTTTAGAATGACACCCAATAGTCCAGTGCGTCCTGGTTCTTTCATTGGAAAAAATTCTGTTCTCATGCCATGTTATGTAAATATCGGAGCTTACATTGATGAAGGAACAATGATGGATACTTTTAGTCGTGCAGGCAGTTGTTGTCAGATAGGAAAAAATTGTCATATTTCTGCTGGTTCAGGAATAGGAGGCGTCCTAGAACCTGCTCAAGCGTTACCGACAATTATTGAAGATAATGTTTTTGTTGGTGCAATGTCTGAAATAGTAGAAGGAGTAATAGTAGAGGAAGGATCTGTGATAAGTATGGGGATGTATATCGGTCAATCAACCAAAATAGTAAACCGAAAAAATGGAAAAATTACTTATGGCAAAATACCACCTTATTCAGTAGTTGTTCCTGGTTCTTTACCAGATAAAAACAATTCATCAGCACCATCATTATATTGTGCAGTAATAATCAAACAAGTTGATGAAAAAACAAGATCAAAAACATCAGTAAATGAACTTTTAAGAGAATAAACTAATGAAAATTTTAAATGAACTTCAATTAGCTAAGGAGCTAATAAAATTTAAATCGATAACCCCATTAGATGCTGGAGTAATAAAGTTCTTAGAAAAAAAACTTAAAAAATTAGGATTTAAAACAAAAATACTTGAATTTACTGAAAAGGGACATCTGCCTGTAAAGAATCTATACGCAAAATTTGGAAATAAAGCACCTAATTTTTGTTATGCAGGACATTTAGATGTTGTTCCTCCAGGTAACTTAAATGATTGGACAGTTAATCCTTTTAAACCATCTATTAAAAAAGGTCATTTAATTGGAAGAGGTGCTAATGATATGAAGAGTTCAATTGCAGCTTTTACTTCAGCTGTAAGTATTTATTTATCAAAAAATAAAAAATTCAACGGATCAATTAGTTTTTTAATTACTGGAGATGAAGAGGGTGATGCAGTTAATGGTACAAAAAAAGTTGTAGATTATCTAAAAAAGAAAAAAGAAAAAATTAATTTCTGCCTAGTAGGAGAGCCAACCAACCCTAATAAATTGGGAGAAATGATTAAAATAGGTCGTAGAGGTAGCTTAACAGGAAAACTTAGAATTAAAGGTATTCAAGGTCATGTTGCTTATCCAAATCGCGCAAATAATCCTTCAACAATAATTGTTAAGATTTTAAAAAAACTTAAAGATATAAAGTTTGATAAGGGAACAAAAGATTTTCAACCAACAAACCTAGAAATTACAAAAATAAATATCAATAATACTGCTGATAATATTATTCCTAAAAATGCTGAAGCAACTTTCAACATAAGATTTAATAACAAACATTCATCAAGCTCTATTAAGAAAAAACTTAATAAAATTTTTATTAGAATAAATAAAAAACATAAATCCAAATTTAAAATTGAATATAAGGTTTCAGGTGAAGCTTTTTTAACTAAGCCTAATAAGACTACTTTTATGATACAGAGAATAATAAAAAAAATTACCAAAATTAAACCAAAACTATCCACTACTGGCGGAACATCGGATTTAAGATTTATAAAAACAATGGCACCAGGTTTAGAATTTGGTCTAGTTGGAAAAACTATGCATAAAGTCGATGAAGCAGTATCTTTAAAAGATTTGAAAAATCTAACTATAATCTATCAAAATATTTTACAAAATTATTTTAAGTGAAAACTGGATTAATTACCTCTGATGCTTATCAAAATCACAATACAGGACCTGGACATCCTGAACAAATAGCAAGAGTATCTGTAATTATTGAAAATTTTAAAAAATTAAATAACAAAAATATTTTGTGGAGAAAACCATCTATTATTACTGATGATATAATCAAAGATGTGCATGACTCCAATTATATTAATTTAGTAAAAAATTCTTTTCCATCTAAAGGTTTTTCATCATTAGATGGTGATACTATTATTTCGCCTGGAAGTAAAAAAGCAACATTTGATGCTGCAGGTTCGATTATTTCAGCTATAGATGGTATTCAAAATAAAGATTTTAAAAATGCTTTTTGTTGTGTGCGTCCCCCTGGCCACCACAGTAATCAGAACAAAGCGGCGGGATTCTGTATTTTTAATAATATCGCAATTGGTGGTAAATATTTACTTAATAAATATAAATATAAAAAAATCGCTATAGTTGATTTTGATGTACATCATGGAAATGGTACACAAGATATATTTTATGATAATGAAAATGTTTTATTTATATCAACTCACCAGTACCCTTTTTATCCTGGTACAGGTTCTGAAAAAGAAAAAGGGAAGTTTAATAATATTTGTAATATACCATTACCAGCTGGTACAAATTCTGAGGAATATTTAAATGCATTTGAATTTGCCTTAAAAAGATTAAAAGAATTTAAACCAGAATTTGTTTTAATTAGTGCAGGATTCGATTCAGATTTTAGGGATCCATTAGCTAGCTTCAAACTTGAAACTGAAGATTTCTATAATATTACAAAAAGAATATTAGAAACTTCAAAAAATTTTTGTAATGGTAAAGTTGTTTCAATTTTAGAAGGTGGATATGATTTAAAGGCACTTCAAGATGATACTAAGAGACATGTTGATGCATTAATAGAATTTAATTGATATTTTTAAAATTATTTATATAGAAAGTTTAATGAAACTTTATCGTATAAAAAAATCAAATATAGATAATAAAGGACGTGGTCTATATGCAACCATGAATATTAAAGAAGGTACAAAAATAATAGACTACATAGGAAAAATTATTACTAATAAACAAGTCGAACAATCTAACAAATATGATAACAAAAAACCAATTTATCTATTTACTTTAAATAATAAATATACTCTTGATGGTGATTTTTCTTGGAATATTGCAGGATTGGTAAATCATAGTTGCGAAGCAAATGCTCAATATGAAGGAAAAGGTCTTAAAGTTTGGATAACAGCTCAAAGGGATATTAAAAAAGGGGAAGAAATTACTTGCGATTACGGTTTTAGTTTTGATAAAGAAGATTACAGACAGTTTCCTTGTAAATGTCGTGCAAAAAATTGTTGTGGATACATCATCAGAGAAGAGTCAAGATGGCGACTAAATAAAAAATTTGCTATGAGTAATAAGAGAAAGTCAATAAATAACTTTCTCTAAAAATAAACCCTCAGCTGGAGCAGGTGGGGCACATAATGCTCTTTTTTTTGATTTTAAAGCTGAATCAAATTTTTTCAAATCCCATTTTTTTTCTGCTAAATATTTTAGACATCCAACCATTGATCTAACTTGTTGTTGTAAAAATGATTGTGATTTAAATTGTATTTCAATTTTTTCTTTAGTTGATTTAATCTTAATTGATTTCATAGTTCTAATGGGGCTTTTAGCATTACAACTTGACGATCTGAATGTTGAGAAATCTTTTTTTCCTAAAAGTTTTTTTGCTCCCTTTTTTAATAAATTGATATCTAATTTGTTGATAATATGCCATCCTCTTTCTTTATCTATTGAAGGCCTACTAAGTCGATTTAATATTATATATTTATAAATTCTTTGTTTTGCTGAAAATCTTGCATGAAATTTTAAATTTTTTTTTTTTACACTAATTATTGAAACTTGTTTAATATTAACAAAATAATTAATTGAATTCAAAAATTTACTCAAATTTTGAATTTTTTTTTTACAATCAAAATGTGCTGACTGTTCAAGTGCATGTACTCCTCGATCCAATCTTCCAGCACCTACTAAAGATATTTTTTCTTTTAAAAGTTGAGATATTTTATTTTGAACTAACTTTTGAACTGATTTTCCTTTAGGTTGAATTTGCCATCCAATAAAATTAGTCCCAACATATTCAATCAAAATTTGATATCTATACATTATTCAAATTTAAGCCTTTTTTTATTTGAGATCCAAGTACAAATTCATTTATTTTTTGAGCTCTTTTTCCTTGTCTTTGAATTTCTAAAACTTTAATAGATTTTTTATTACCACAACCAATTTCTAAATAGTCATTTAACACTTCACCACTGTTTCCAATATTGGAGGCTATCTCTGCTTTAAGTATTTTAAATCTTTCACCTTTAAAAATAAAAAACGCACCAGGATTTTGATATAAACCATTTATTTTACCAATAATATTTTCTGCAGGCTCGTTCCAATCTATCAACCCTTCAGATTTTTCAATTTTTGGCGCATAAGTTGCTTCACTATGCACTTGTTCTTTAAAATCAATTTTATCTTCCAATATATCATCTAAATCATTTACAATTTTTTCTGCAGCCAACAATGAAAGTTTTTCAGATAATGTTTCTGTATTATCCTGATCTGAAATTTGTATTTTATAAGAATTAAATACTGGACCAGAGTCTAATTTTTCATTAATTTTCATAATACTTATCCCAGTTTCTTTTTCTAAATTCATTATAGATCTTTGAATTGGAGCTGCTCCTCTCAATTTAGGTAGAAGTGATGCATGAATATTAATAAATCCTTTTTTTGATAAATTTAAAAAATTCTTTGGTATAATTTGACCATAAGCAACAACAATAACTATATCTGGTTCTAATTTCTTTAAGTACTGATACTCAACATTATTATCTTTCAATGAATGAGGTGTTCTATAATTTATATTTAATGTTTCAGAAATTCCTTGAATAGGAGATTTATTAATTTTTTGACCTCTATGAGATTTTTGAGCTGGTTGTGTATAAACTTCTAAGATTTGATAACCGTTTTGGTAAAGTGATTTAAGTATTGGTACAGCAAAAAATGGTGTACCCATAAAAACTATTTTTTTTGACATTAATTAAACAACTATTCTGCTTAACTTACTTTTAGAAAGTTTTTTAATAATCATTGATTTTTTTAATTTAGATAAATAATCAATAAATAAAATTCCCTCTAAGTGATCCATTTCATGTTGAATACAAGTTGCTAATAATCCATATGCTTTTAACAATTTTTTTTTTCCATAATAATCTAAAAATTCTACATCACATCCATTTGGTCTTTCAATTTCTGCAAATTGATTTGGAACAGACAAACAGCCCTCTTCGTATTTTGAATTTTCAGAGTTTTTATTTTTAATTACAGGATTTACAAAATACATTGGTTCTTTTTTATTCTCATCTCTACTAATATCCATAACTATAATTCTTTTTGGGACACCGATTTGAACCGCTGCAAGACCAATTCCATTTGCAGCATACATAGTATCAAGCATATCATCCATCAATTTTTGCTCTTCTTTACCAACTTTTTCAACTGGTATTGATACTTTTCTCAATAATTTATTTGGTTCTGTTAAAATTTTTTTAACTGACATACTAAATATATTTTATTCTAAAATTTAAACTTTTAAAGGTAGAACTTTAAGTAAAATTTTGTTCCTTATAGGGTCAATATCAAGCTGATTTAAAGTACTTATTATGAAATATATAGTATCAGGATCAATATCTTTTAATTCATCTTGTCCTATAGCCTCTACTATTCTTAGCATAGCAACACCCATATCTTGATTATTTATTAATAATTGAATGTCCGAAGGCATTTCATTTTCATTGATCTCGTAAAAATCATCATATTTTTTTGGAACATTAATTCCATCTGATTTAAATGCCTCAATTAAAATGACATCTTTTTTCGAAAAGAAATATTTTTTATTTTTTTTTATTTTTTTTAATAAATCTTTTAAATCTTTTTCTATATTTTTTGAGATTTTATCCTCTTTAAAATAATTAATTAATTTTGATTGATGAAGAATTTTGTTATTTATTTTTATTTTTGTTAATTCACTCATATCTTCTTTTATATATTTTTCATAAAATGAAACATAATTAGGAGGCACAGTATCTAAATCAATTTCATTTAAAAACTTTGTTAATTCTTTATCAAATGCATTTTCTAAACCATCTTTTTGAAAAGATTTTTTTAATGCATTAAGCAATTCTAATTTTTTTTCTACTTTAGTAGTAATTAAAATTCCTTGATATATCAAAGCTCTTGCTTCTATTTGTGAGAGTAATTTAGAGGATTCTTTTATATTTAAAAGTTGATTAATACTAAATTGAAATCTTTTATATAATTCAAATAATTCCTTTTCTGTATAATTTTTCTCATGAGTAGCCTTTTCTATAATAGCAATTTTATCTAAACTAGAAATTTCAATATCTTGGATATCATCTAGTAAATTTGATGTAGACAAATATTTCCAAATTTGTTTTGATGTAGAGTCTTTAGGATCAAATTTAAATTCAGGGTTTGTTTTATGTGATAAATGAAAATCTAAAATTGTCTTTTCAGATATAGAAATTTCTGGTTCTTTTTCATAACCCAATAAATAATTAATCTTTTTTTCATAAAATTCATCCTCAAACCCTAATTCTTTTTTTAAATCTATTAAAAGCTGGGCTTCTTCTTTTTTTTCACTATTAATCAAACAATATATGTTAAATTTTGACAAATATTCATCTTCGATAGGATCTAAAATTTTGGAAAATATTTCACAAGATTTATTAATCTCAGATCTAGATAAATAATAATCTACTAAATACCTAGTAAGTTTTGGATTTTCATTTACTATTTGATTTTTTAATAAATAATCTTCTATTAATTCGAGATTAGAATTTTTAATAAGCCAATCAGATTTTATCTTTAAAAATTGTTTTTTTGTTATATTTAGCTCTGGGTAATAAGCATTCGTAACAAGCAAAATATCTAAAATTTCTGTGGCATCAGGAGAAAGATCTATTTTATTAATTCTTTTAAAAATTTTTAAAATTTGATCTCCATTTGAATTAGACCACATGTTTATATCTAGTCCGTTTTCAGCTGGATCATAAAGCCCAACAATTTTTGTTTCATTAGAACTTAAAGTTTGGCTCTCTTCAATAACCAATTCATTTATATTTTGAGATTGCATTCCATAAATACTATTTTGAGTTATATTTTCATTTTCAATATTTTGATTTTCAACTTCTTTTTTAGTTTCTTCTTGCATTTCAATATTCCAAATATCTGCGGGCTCCTCTTCTGATTGTAATCCAAATGTTGAAAAGAAAAAAAATAATATAATTAATAATCTAAAATTATTTAACAATTTTAAGTTTTTCATTTGAAATAATTTTTTCAATTTCTTTATTAGGTGACGGAAAATCAATACTGCCTAATAAAAATACAGATCCGGCAATAATAATTAAAATTAAAATCAACTTAATTAAAAAAGATTTACTTTTACCTCTACTTGTATTTTTTGAAAATTGCATATATCCTCTCATTAATTTCAAATTAAGACATATTTGTGTTTTTTCAATAAAGAAAGCTTATGTATTCAAATAAAAACCTGGTTTTTTTAGGCATGATGGGGTCTGGAAAATCATCTATTGGTAATTTAGTTTCGAAAAAATTAAATCTT
>CACHIV010000012.1 GCA_902579985.1 uncultured Pelagibacteraceae bacterium
AATTTTCCTTATTTTTTTTTATTTCTTTTTCAAAATCTTGATAATCTTGTACTAATTGCTTCATTTCCTCTTCTTTTTTATCTTTATATTTATAAACCAAAGATTTTAATTCTTTAAATCTTTCAGATAGATTTTTTAACTCTATTTTTTTTTGTTCTACTTTTTTTTTAGTTTCAAAATATTCATCCATTATTTTGACAGATGTAATTAACAAAAGTTTATTCTCACCTATATTTCCTAGTTCATCTTTTAAATTACTAAACTTTTGATCAATATGAACTAATAATTCCTCTAAATGTTCCTCTTGTCCATCTTCACATGATAATAGAAAATTTTTACCATTAAATTTTATATTTACATTTGCCATTTATCTATTTCCTCTAATAAAGTATCTGTTTCTTGATTTAATTCATCTATTTTATCTGAAAATTCTATTTCTTTTTTTTGCTCATCCACTTTTTTTTGACGAATGTCTTCTAATTTTTGATTTAAAGCCTCATGTTCATTCATTAAATTTTGATACTTTTCCTCAATTTCTTTTTTTTCAATTTCTAATTGATTTTTTTGCGAGCTTAAATTTTGCAAGCTACTTTTTAATGCTGGATTTTGTAAATTTAAATTTTTTAATTTATTAAGTGCAAAACTTAATTTTTTTTCTTTTTCACTGTCTGTTTTCATATATATATATTTATATTATAAAATTGAGTCTTCTAAGTCTAGATAGGATATTTTTTGAACAAACTACATAAAGATTTATCAAACGCCATAAGATTTTTGTCAATAGATGCTGTCCAAAAAGCTAACTCAGGTCATCCAGGGATGCCTATGGGTATGGCAGATGTAGCTACAGTCCTTTTTAAAGACTTTTTAAATTTTAACCCAAAGAATCCGAGCTGGATAAATAGAGATAGGTTTGTGCTATCAGCAGGTCATGGATCTATGTTGCTATACTCTCTTTTATATTTAACAGGTTACAAAAGTATTTCATTAAACGATATTAAAAATTTTAGACAATTAAACTCTATTTGTGCAGGACACCCAGAATATCATCCAAATTCTGGAATTGAAACTACAACTGGTCCTTTGGGACAAGGCATATCAAATGCAGTTGGGTTTGCAATAGCTGAGGAAATTTTAAAAAAACAAGCTGGGAAAAATAAAATTAATCATAAAACATATGTTCTAGTTGGTGATGGATGTTTGATGGAAGGAATTAGTCATGAAGCATTAAGTTTAGCAGGACATCTAAAATTAAAGAATCTTATTTTACTTTTTGATAATAATTCAATTTCTATTGATGGACCTACAAGTCTAGCAGTTTCAGATAATTATGAAAAAAGATTCAAAAGTTATGGTTGGGATTATTTAGATATTGATGGTCATAATTATGAAGAAATATATAAAGCTTTAAAAAAGCTCAAAAATCAAAAAAACCAATAGCCATTTCATGTAAAACAACAATTGGTTATGGTTCACCAAATAAATCTGGCAAAGCATCTTCTCATGGGAGTCCTTTAGGCGAAGAGGAAATAAAATTAGTGAGAAAAAAACTAAACTGGAAATATGAACCTTTTGAAATTCCAAATAATTTATTAAATGAATGGAAAAAAATTGGAAAGAAAGCTTCTCTAAAAGCAAAAAAACATGAAAGTAAATTTAAAAGAATCTTTCCTAATAAAATTTTTCAAAATTCATTGAATGACTTAATTCAAAAAACAAAAAATGACTATTTAAAAAGCTCGAAACCACTTGCTACAAGAAAATCGTCTGAAATGTTTTTAGACATAATATTCAAATTACCAGGTCTAATTGGTGGCTCTGCAGACTTAACTGGTTCTAATAATACCAAAACTAAAAATCATAAAATAATAAAGCCAGGTAAATTTTCAGGAAATTATATTCATTACGGAGTTAGAGAACACGCGATGTGCGGTATAATGAATGGAATTGCATTACATAGTAACCTGATTCCCTATGGTGGTACTTTTTTAATATTTAGTGATTATTGTAAACCATCAATAAGACTAGCAGCTATGATGAAACAGAGAGTGATATATGTTTTTAGTCATGACTCAATTGGTCTTGGAGAGGATGGACCGACACATCAACCAATTGAGCAACTAACAAGTTTAAGAGCAATTCCAAACTTAAATGTTTTTAGACCAGCAGATTTAATAGAAACTTTTGAATGCTGGAAATTAGCTATTGAAGATAAAGATACTCCAAGTGTCATTGCCTTAACAAGACAAGTGGTTAGTCCAGTAAGAACTAAAGATTCTTCAAAAAACAAATCTTCCTTTGGTGCTTATGAAATTCTAAGAACTTCAGATAATATTAAAGTAACGATAATATCAACTGGCTCAGAAACTAATTTAGCATGCGATGTTAGTCATAAATTGGCCACAGAAAATATTTACTCCAAAGTAATATCAATGCCTTGTCAAGAATTATTTGATCAACAAATTGAAAGTTATAAAAACAAGATTTTAGCTGAGACTGATCTGATTGTATCAATAGAGGCTTCTGAAACAAGCTATTGGAAAAAATATACAGGTCTTAATGGATTAAACTTTGGTATAAATGATTTTGGAAAAAGTGCTCCATATAAAGAAATATATGATCACTTTAATTTAAATTCAGAAAATATCATAAATAAAATTAAAGAAAAATTATGAAAATAAAGGTTGGTATTAATGGAATGGGTAGAATAGGAAGAATGATTATTCGATCTATTACTGAAAATAACAATAAGAACATAATAATAAAACATATTAATAATAGAACGAATTCTGAAGTCTGTTCTAATCTTTTAAAATATGATTCTATTCATGGAAGATTTAAAGCAGAAATAGGTTTTGATAAAAAACATTTAATAATAAACAGAAATAAAATTACTTTTAGTCAAGAAACAGACTTGAAAAATATTAATTGGAAAAAGTTTGATGTTGATTATGTTTTTGAATGCACCGGTAAATTTAACTCTAAAGACAAATTGTTACCTCATTTGAATAATGGAGCAAAAAAAATCATTGTTTCTGCGCCATGTAAAAATGCAGACAAAACTATTGTATTTGGAGTCAATGAAACAAATTTAAAAAAAGAAGATAAAATTATTTCTGCTGCATCATGTACTACTAATTGTCTTGCACCTGTGGCTTATGTTTTAAATAAAAATTTTGAAATTGAAAAAGGTTTTATGACCACAATACATGCATTTACAAGTGATCAAAGAATATTGGATAATTCACACAAAGACCCAAGAAGAGCTCGAGCTGCGAGCCAATCTATAGTACCGACCTCGACTGGTGCATCAAAAACAATAGGTGAAATTATACCTTCTCTAAAAGGTAAATTGGAAGGTATCGCAATGAGAGTCCCAACCCCAAATGTTTCTCTAGTTGAGTTAGTTTTTTGTACAAAAAAAGATTTAAGTATTGAAAAGATAAACTCTGCTTTTAAGAATTTTAGTAAAAAACATAAAAATAAGATTCTAGATATAACTCTAGAAAAGCTTGTATCTATTGATTTTAATCATAATCCTGCTTCATCAATTGTTGATGCAAATTTAACAAATGTTGTGGGAAAAAATATGGGAAAAATTTCTGCTTGGTACGATAATGAGTGGGGTTTTTCAAATAGAATGTGTGATATAGTAAAGTATCTTCATAAAATTTCTTAATGAAAAATATAAAAGATCAAGAAAATCTTTATCAAAAAAGAGTTTTATTAAGATTAGACTTAAATGTTCCAATAAAAAATGGAATAATTAGTGATCAAACTAGAATAGATAAGATATTACCTATAATTAAATTTTTAATTAAAAAAGATTCTAAGATTTTAGTTATTTCACATGTAGGTAGACCAAAAGGAAAGGTAAAAAAAGAACTATCACTCAAACCTATTTGTAAATATTTAGAAAAAAAGATTAATCAAAAGATTAAACTTATAAGTAATAATATTTTAGAATTAAAAAAAGAAGATTTATTTAAAAGTTCTGAAGATCAAATAATTTTTCTAGAAAATATTAGATTTTATGAAGAAGAAGAAAAAAATGATTTAGATTTTTCTAAACATTTAGCAAGTTTTGCTGACTTATTTGTAAATGATGCATTTTCATGTTCACATAGAGCTCACGCTTCAATTGATAAAATTACACAATTTCTTCCATCTTATGCAGGTATTCAATTGAATTTAGAAGTAAACGCTTTAAATAAAATTACATCAAAGATTAATAGGCCCATAACTTGTATTATTGGAGGCTCAAAAATATCAACTAAAATTAATATTATAAAAAATTTAATTCCTAAATTTGATAATATTATTTTTGTTGGAGGAATGGCAAATAATATACTTAAATATAAAGGTTATAATATTGGAAAATCTATTAGGGAAGATAATTGTGATAAAATAATTGAAGAAATATTTTATTTATCAGAAAAAGAAAGCTGTAAAATTATTTATCCTGAAGATGTTAATGTTGGAAAAAAACTTAATGGATCAGGTGAAATAAAAGATTTAAAAGATATATTGAATGATGAAATGATTTTAGATATTGGAATTAAATCAATAAAAAACATAAATAAAATCATTGATAAAAGTAGTACCATTTTATGGAATGGGCCTGCAGGTTATTTTGAAAATCAAAATTTTGCTAAAGGAAGTTTTGAAATTTATAAAAAGATAAATGAAAAAAATAAAGCTAATACAATTTATTCTGTTGTAGGTGGAGGAGATACAGTTGCTTTTTTGAATAGTATAAATCTAAACAATAATTTTGATTTTGTTTCAACTGCTGGTGGAGCTTTTTTAGAATATCTTGAAGGAAAAAAGCTACCTGGTATAAGAGCTTTAAACTAAAATGTCAGAGTTAAATAAAATTGCATTAAAAATTGTATCTAATGGCAAAGGTATTCTAGCAGCCGACGAAAGTACCGGAACAATGTCTAAAAGACTTGAAAGTGTAAATGTTCCATCAACATCTGATAATAGACTTTTATTTAGAGAAACTCTTTTTTCTTCAGAAAGTATGAAAAATTGTATTGGTGGGGTCATTTTATATGATGAAACAATTAAACAAAAAACAAGTTCGGGCAAAACTATATCTGAAATAATTTCTTCATCTGGTGCAATTCCTGGAATAAAAGTAGATACTGGTGCAAAAGTTTTTGCTAGTTCACCTAAAGAAAAAATTACAGAGGGCTTAGATGGTTTGAGAGAAAGACTAAAAGAATACTACGAACTTGGTGCAAGATTTACAAAATGGAGAAGTGTATTTAATATATCGGGTGAATATCCAAGTAAATTATCTATCGATGCTAACTCTCATGCACTAGCAAGATATTCTGCCTTAGTTCAAGAATGTAAAATGGTACCAATAGTCGAACCAGAAGTATTGATGGATGGAAATCATTCAGCAGAGGACTGTTATAAAAAAACATCCAACGTTATTAAAAAATGTTTTGAAGAACTAATGCTTTATAACATTGATTTAAGTGGAATAATCTTAAAACCAAATATGATTTTATCTGGAACTAACTCAGATAAAAAAATATCAAATGAAAAGGTAGCTAAATTAACTTTAAAATGTCTTGAAGAGAATGTGCCAAAAAATGTGCCTGGTATAGCTTTTTTATCAGGGGGTCAAACTGAAATTCAAGCAACTGAAAATTTAAATTTAATCAATAAATATAATAAAACAAATTTTATTATGACTTTTTCATATGGAAGAGCACTTCAACAAAGTGCACTTAAATATTGGTCAAAAGATATTAAAGATTTAGAAGGCACAAAAAAAATCTTTAACCACAGAGCTAATATGAATTCATTAGCGGCGGTAGGAAAATGGTCTGCAGAGCTTGAAAAAAAATAAAAGAATTAAGAAATTTGTTTATTTAATTTCTCCAAATAAAATTGCAAATAAAAATTTCTATACCGATTTATCTTTAGTATTAAAATCGAACAAAGTAAGTTTTTTCCAATTAAGATTAAAAAAAGAAACTGCTAAAAATAAATTAATTATTGGAAAAAAAATAAAAAAAATTTGTAAAAAATATAAAGTTAAATTTATAATTAATGATGATCCTAAACTTGCAAAAAAGGTCCGGGCAGATGGTTGTCATTTAGGCCAAAAAGATATGCATATTATTAAAGCTAGAAAAATACTTAAAAATAAAATAATCGGCGTTACATGTCATAATTCTATAAAATTAGCAAAAAAAGCAATTGAAAATGGAGCAGATTACATAGCTTTTGGAGCTTTTTATTCATCAATAACTAAAAAAGTTAGGTATAGAGCTAATATAAAAATATTAAAATTAGCTATCAAAATAACAAATAAGCCAATTGTAGCAATTGGAGGTTTGAAACTAAATAATTATAAAAAACTCTTATTGAATAAAGCTAACTTTTTAGCTATTTCAAGCTACATTTGGAATAATAAAAAATATAAACCAGTTGATGCTATTAAAAAATTAAAGTGAAAATATACGCAAGTGAAATTAGAGTTGGAATGCTTATCGAATACAAAGATGATCTTTGGCAAGTGCTAAAAATCCAGCACGTAAAACCTGGTAAAGGCGGAGCATTTGCACAAGTGGAGATGAAAAGTGTTAATAAGTATACAAAATTAAACGAAAGATTCAGATCAAGTGAGTCTGTAGAAAAAGCCTCACTGGATGAAATAAAATATAATTATCTCTATGAAGATGATACAGATTATTATTTTATTGAGCCTAAATCTTATGAACAAATTAATATAAAAAAAGAAATTGTTGGCGAAAAAGGTAAAATGCTTAAAGAAAATTTAGAAGTAAATATAAGCTTTTATAATGAAAAACCATTAACCATAGAACTACCAAATCAAATTACATGTACAATTGAAACAACAGATGTCGCTCTAAAAGGTCAAACAGTTTCTTCCTCTTATAAACCAGCAACATTAGATAATGGAATTAATATTCAAGTACCTCCCTTTATTGATAGTGGAGACAAAATCATAGTGGATACTAGAACTATGGAATATATAAAAAAAATATAAAACTTTATGCGATCCATATCAGCTAATCTAAATATAATGATAAAGGCAGCTGAAAAAGCATCTAAAGCTCTAATTAGAGATTTTGGAGAAATTGAAAAATTACAAGTCTCAATCAAAGGACCAACTGATTTTGTTTCTAATGCTGATATGAAAGCAGAAAAAATAATTATTGAAGAATTAAAGAAAGCAAGACCTTTATATTCTATTATCAGTGAAGAAGAGGGTTCAGAAATAAATGAAGATGAAAATAATACCTGGATTATTGATCCTATCGATGGTACCTCAAACTTCTTACATGGGATTCCCCATTTTGCAATTTCTATTGGTTTAAAATCAAATAATGAAATAATTTCGGGAGTAATCTACGATCCAATTAAAGATGAGATGTTTTATGCAGAAAAGGAAAGTGGAGCTTTTTTTAACAACAAAAGAATAAAAGTTTCAAAAAGAAAAGAAATTGGTAGTTGCTTATTTGCTACCGGAGGTTCAATAAAAAAAGAGATTGATCTATCTATTAGAAAATCTGGAAGTGCAGCACTTGATATAGCTTATGTTGCTGCCGGCAGATATGATGGCTATTTTCAAAACAACCTTAATTTATGGGATATAGCTGCAGGAATAATTATTTTAAAAGAAGCAGGAGGTATAATTAATGAAATAAACCTTTCTCAAAATAAAAATATCAAAATAAAAGCCTCAAGCATAGCAATTAATGAAAAAATGCTTGAAAAATTAAACAACTTTTAATTGTTTTATAGAATTCTTTTGTTATAAGTCTCGATATGAAAAAAGACATACATCCAAACTACCATACAATAAAAGTAGAAATGACTGATGGAACTCAATTTGAAACAAGATCAACTTGGGGTAAAGAAGGCGAGACCTTAAAACTAGAAATTGATCCAAAATCTCATGCTGCTTGGACAGGTGGAAAACAAAAACTTTTGGATAAAGGTAGAGTAAGTAAATTTAATAAAAAATTTCAAAATTTTAGATCAACAAAAAAAGATTAAATGTCAAACGTACCCTTAATGCCTATGGCGACAGCTGTATGGCTTGTAGAAAACACAACTCTTACATTTAGACAAATTGCAAAATTTTGTAATTTACATGAAGTTGAAGTCCAAGGTATTGCGGACGGTGAGGTAGCTAAAGGAATAAAAGCTTACAACCCAATTATATCTGGTCAACTTACTAGAGAAGAAATTGAGTTAGCTTCCAAAGATGAAAATAAAGATATTCATATAAAGAGTAATGATATTGAAATATCAGCAGAAGATAAGAAAATTAAAAAATACATACCATTGTCTAAAAGACAAGACAAACCAGACTCAGTATTATGGTTAATAAAACATCACAATTTATTAAAAGACTCTCAAATAGCAAAATTAGTAGGTGTAACTAAAGCCTCTGTAACCTCAATTAAAAATAAGAGCTATTGGAATTATAATAACCTAAATCCGAAAGATCCTGTTGCATTAGGGCTTTTTTCTCAAAATGATCTGGTAAAAGCTATAGAAAAAGCTGAAAGAAGAATAAAGAGAGAGAAAAAGGAAAAAGAAAAAACAAAAAAAGTTAATGAAAAATCAAATAATGCATAAATATAATAGACATCAAAATTTTAAAATGATAGTTAATCATTTTTTTGGAGGTAATTACGAAAATAGAAGTTAAAGATAATAACATTGAGCAAGCCCTTAGAGTTCTTAAAAGAAAGCTACAAAGGGATGGGTTCTTTAAGGTGGTCAAATTAAAAAGTGTTTATGAAAAACCCTCAGAAAAGAAAAAAAGAATACTTCAAGAAAATATTAAAAGAGTAAAAAAGCTAAATAAACTAAAAAATAGAATTTGAGTATACCGCGGGGTGGAGCAGTCTGGTAGCTCGTCAGGCTCATAACCTGAAGGTCGGCGGTTCAAATCCGTCCCCCGCAACCAAATTAGTATTTTTTAGTAAAGTATTTACAAATATTACAAATCAATTAAAATTTAAATTATACATTATATTATTAATTGATAAATTATCGGAATTTATTGTTGAGATTTGAGAATTTTTCTTTTTATGTAAAAACATTACACTATTTTTAATATCATCATCATCTACTATTCTTGAGTCATGATCGGAAAAAATAATTATTTCCAAATTTTCAAATTCATTAATTTTTTTTAATTTATTGAAAAATTGATCTAGATACTCAGTTAAACATAACTTTTCTAAATTGTGTTGAATTCTTTTTTTATCCAATGAAGTTCTGTTATAATTAATAGACCTATCACCATCATATTCACATTTAGAATTAAACGCAAAAGGTATATGGGGAACCATAATATGAGAGAAAAATAAACTTGAATCTTTATTATCTCTAATATTTTCAAAAATCTGATTAAATATATACTTTATAGATGCTTTTTCTCCATCTGGGTCTAACAAAGTGTCAACTAATCTGAATTGTGAACTAACTCTCCATATATAATAACTAAAAATTGCTCCATTATTTCTATAGGCTGATACATATCTTGTAAATTTAGTATTTTTAAAACCCTCTAAAAAAGTTAAATTTTCATCAAAGGGATTAAATTGATTGCAAACTATAACTTTAGAGTGATTGCAGTAATTAATATACATAGATTGATTTACTATAATATTATTATGGCCACTAAGATCGAAAAATTTATTTTTTTCTAAATTATTAGTAATAAAATAATTATTTGATTTTTTTAAAAAATGAACTTCAACTTTTCTATCAATATTAATGTATTCTTCTTTAGTTCTTATAAAATTTAATGTCGAACCCAGAGACTGATCTGTGTCTCTAAATAAAGCATAGGCATTTTCATAAATATCAAAATTATTATTTTGAAAAAATTCTTTTATTTTTTGATTGGTAATTTTTCCATTAATAACTTCTGTATCAATGCTATTGAAACCTGACATTTCATCAAAAATCATCACCATTTTTTTATTAAAATCATTTTTTACTTCTTGTTTTTTTTCTATCAAATTTACTTTTGGAAAGTTTGAATAATACTTAGCTGTATCAAATACATTAAAAACAAAAATAACTAAAATAAAAGAAAAAATAATTTTTAATGCATCTTGTTTTTTATAAAATAATATTAAATTTAAACCAATGATCAATAAAATTGAGATCAATAATGTATTCACATATGGAGAATTAAAATTTATAAATAAAAATCCATTTTTTGTTGGACTCCATAAACCGAGATTTTGATCTAGTGAATTAAAGGTTATCAAACTCAACCAAAAAAAAATAATTTTTGACTTACTCTTAAAAAAAATTTTGAATAGTTGTATATGAATTAATATTGGAAAAAATAAAAATAAAAATAATAAAATTATAATATCTAAAATTGATAAATTTGCCCTAAATATCCATAAAGGGAAAAAGCTTACAAATCCATATATTATATAAAATTTTATATTCATTTCATATTTCTTAATAACTGATAAATTAAATTAAAGTTTTTTAAAACTATTCTTTCTTGAAATTGAGAAATATTTTAATTTTTAAAGGTTTTTCGTTATTTCTTCTGTCATTTTTTTTGCATCTGCAAATAACATTAAAGTATTTTCTTTATAAAATAAATCGTTGTCTATTCCTGCATATCCAGGTGATAGACTTCTTTTTACAAATAATACAGATTTACATTTTTCAACATCTAAAATTGGCATTCCATAAATTGGGCTTTGAGGGTCTGTTTTTGCAACTGGATTTGTTACATCGTTTGCTCCTATGACAAATGCAACATCGGCATTAGCAAAATCATTATTTATTTCCTCTAATTCAAAAACTTCATCGTAAGGAACATTTGCTTCTGCTAATAATACATTCATGTGTCCTGGCATCCTTCCGGCTACAGGGTGTATTGCATAGGAAACCTTGATGTCATTTTTTTTTAGTGTATCAACCATTTCCCTGAGGGCATGCTGTGCTTGTGCTACTGCCATTCCATAACCAGGAACAATTATTACTGAAGAAGCATTTTTCATCAGAAAAGCTGCATCATCAGCATTACCACTTTTAACAGGTCTTTGTTCACTATTTTTTGAGGAAGAAGATTGTTCTGTGGCTCCAAAACCTCCTAGTATAACATTAAAGAAAGATCGGTTCATTCCTTTACACATTATGTAAGATAAAATAGCCCCTGAGGATCCAACTAATGCACCAGTGATAATTAAAGCACTGTTCTCTAATGTAAATCCAATTCCTGCTGCTGCCCAACCAGAATATGAATTTAACATAGATATAACTACTGGCATATCAGCACCTCCAATAGGAATGATTAATAGGAAACCAATTAAAAAAGAAATAATTAATAAAATCCAAAATAAATTTGAAGATTGAGTTGAGCACAAGAAATAAGTTATAACAATTATAGAAATTAGTATTAAAGCATTAAGTGGATGTTGACCCTTAAATGTTATTGGAGAGCCTGACATTATTCCTTGAAGTTTTAAAAAAGCAATTATTGAACCTGAAAATGTTATTGCACCAACTGCAGCACCTATTGACATTTCAATTAAACTTAAAAGTTTAATATTTCCTGGAAATCCAAGATTAAAAGCTTCGGGATTCAAAAAGGCTGATATAGCTACAAAAACTGCTGCTAGACCTACAAGACTATGAAAACCAGCTACCAATTCAGGCATAGCAGTCATAGGTATTTTATAAGCAATGAATGCGCCTATTAAACCACCTATTAAAAGAAAAATTAAAACAAAAACAAAACCACTTGAGAAATTTCCTAAAGACAAAAATGTAACTGTTATTGCAATTACCATTCCTATAATACCAAAAAAATTTCCTTGTCTTGATGTTTCTGGTGAAGACAATCCTCTTAACGCTAAAATAAATAATACACCTGAAACTAAATAAAATATTGCGGATAAATTTGCTGATATCATTATTTATCTTTCTTCTTTTTTTTGTACATCGCTAACATTCTTTGTGTTACTAAAAATCCACCAAAGATATTTATTGCTGCTAAAAATATTGCCAAAAATCCAAAAATACTCGAAATATTAAAAATACTTTCAGAATTTCCAGCTAATCCAGCAATTATAGCTCCAACTATAATTACGGAAGAAATAGCATTTGTTACAGACATTAAAGGAGTATGTAAAGATGGAGTAACGCTCCATACCACATAATATCCAATAAAAATTGAAAGGATAAAAATACTTAATCTGAATATAAAAGGATCTATTTCCATAATTTTATTTTATTAATGTTTTTTCAATTATCTCATCCTCTAAATTAATATTAATTTTATTATTTTTTTTATCATACAAATTTGAAACAAAATTATATACATTTTTAGCATATAAATTAGATGCTGAAGTTGGTAATTTATTAAGAATATTTGTTTCACCGATTATTCTCACACCATTTTTAACAACTATTTTGTCTACTTCCGAGAAAGCAGTATTCCCACCCTGAACTGCAGCTAAATCATAAATAACAGAACCATTTTGCATATTTGTAATCATATTTTCTTTAATTATTAATGGTGCTTTTTTACCAGGTATTAAAGCTGTACAAATTACAATATCTATTTTTTTTAAAGTTTCGGCTAAAAGTTCCTCTTGTTTCTTTTTAAAATCTTCGGAGGCTTCTTTTGCATATCCTCCCTCAGTTTCAAGATTTTCTGCACCTTCTACTGTTAAAAATTTACCTCCTAAACTTTCAACTTGTTCCTTGGACGCAATTCTAACATCAGTAGCAAAAACTATTGCTCCCATTCTTTTAGCAGTAGCAATTGCTTGTAAACCAGCAACTCCAGCACCAATAACTAAAACTTTTGCTGCCGGAACTGTACCGGCTGCAGTCATCATCATTGGTATTGCTTTTTCAAAGTTTGCAAATGAATCTATTACTGCTTTATAACCTGCTAAATTAGCTTGAGAAGAAAGAATATCCATAGATTGCGCCCTTGTTATTCTTGGTAACAACTCTAGAGAAAAAATATTAATATTATTTTTTATTAAATCATTTATTATTTCCTTATTATCATATGGATTTAAAACACCAATTAATGACTGATTTTTTTTTAAAAAAGAAATTTTATCATTAGATAATAGTCCTAACTGAACAATTATATCTGAACTATTTATAATTTCTTTTTCATCTTTAAAAATTTTTACCCCGAATTCTTTATAATTTTTATCAGCAAAACCTAAATGTTCACCGTAATTTTCTGATAAAGATACTTCTAAACCAAGATCTATATATTTTTTTGCAATCTCAGGTGTAATTGCAATTCTCTTTTCGATTTTTTTTTCCTCTGAAACTGAACCAATTTTCATATATTAACCTTATAATAAGAATAATGACATTAGAACTAAAACTACTATTGCCGCGACAGTTCCTCACAACACAAATTTATAAAAAAAATCTTTACGGTCTTTATATAGTCCATAAAAATTACTTTTGTCTTGCTTTAAATTTTGGATTAGTTTTATTTATAATATAAACTCTACCTCTTCTTCTAACTAATTTAGAATTAAGATCTCTTTTTTTTAAAGATTTTAGTGAGCTTTTTATTTTCATAATTAAGTTTTTAGCCGGCAATGTCCTACTCTTCCATGCCTTAAGACAAAGTACCATTGGCGCTGAAGGGCTTGACTTCCGAGTTCGGAATGGGATCGGGTATTACCCCTTCGCAATAATTACCGGCGAGTTTTTATACTCAAGAAACTTAGAATTGTAAAGTAAAAGAAAAACTAATTTGATCTACCTTTTTTTAACAAATAATCATTATAAGTTAATGCTATAGCTTTCTTTAAATCAATTTTTGATTTCCATCCATATTTTTTTGCTAAAGAAACATCCATAACCTTTCTGGGAGTTCCATTTGGTTTAGATTTATCATATTTAATTTTAATTTTTCTATTAGGTATAATTAATTTTAAGATTATTTTTGCATACTGTCTAATTGAATAATCTTTACCAGTTCCAATATTTATCATACTGCCTTTGAATTTTTTATTCATAAAATAAACACAAGCATCTGCAATATCATCGACGTAAATAACTTCTCTTTTAGGTGAACCATCTCCCCAAAGGACTAATTCTTTTTTGTTCTTTTTTTTAATTTTATGGATTTTTCTTATTAATGATGGAAAAAAATGTGAATTAAGCTGATCATAATTGTCATTTGGTCCAAATGTATTAGTTGGCATTAAAGATTTATAATTTGTATTATATTGATGATTGTAGCTTTCACACATTTTGATACCTGCAATTTTTGCAACAGCATATGCTTCATTAGTTTTTTCAAGTTCACCATTTAATAAATATTTTTCCTTAATAGGCTGTTTACACATTCTAGGATAAACACAACTAGACCCAAGAAAAATTAAATCGTTTATTCCACACAAATATGCAGAATGAATAATATTTGTTTGAATTGATAGATTACTTTGAATAAATTCAGCTCGATATTTATTATTAGAATAAATTCCTCCTACTTTTGCAGCAGCAATAAATATAAATTTAGGTTTATTCTTTTTTAAAAAATTAAATACTTTATTTTGACTTGTTAAATCTAATTTTGATTTTTCTGATAATAAAATATTTTTATAACCTTTAGATTTTAATTTTCTTACTATAGCACTTCCTACTAAACCTTTATGACCTGCTACAAAAATCTTATCTTTATGATTAATCATTCATCAATTTTTTCATATCAAAATTGACCATTTCATTTACAAGTTTTTTAATTGATGTTTTGGGTTGCCATTTTAACTCTTTTTTTGCTTTTCTAGAGTTTCCCAGCAACGTATCAACCTCTAATGGTCTAAAATATTCCTTATCACATGCAACAATACAATTGCCTTTTTCATCAAAACATTTTTCATTAATTCCTTTTCCCTTCCATTTAAAATTAATTTTAAGTTCTTTTAAAACTAAATTTACAAATTGTTTAACTGTATATTGTTTTCCTGTAGAAATAACATAATCAGATGGAGTTTTTTTTTGCATCATTTTCCACATAGCCTCAACGTAATCTCTTGCATGTCCCCAGTCTCTTTTAGCATTTAAATTACCTAAATATAAAGTTTTTTGTTTCTTTAACTTAATTTTACAAAGACCAATAACTACCTTTCTGGTCACAAAAGTTTCACCTCTTACAGGACTTTCATGATTAAATAATATTCCATTACATGCGAAAATATTATATGCCTCTCTATAATTAACTGTTATCCAATGTGCATAAACTTTAGCAACACCATAAGGACTTCTTGGATAAAAAGGTGTCCTCTCTGATTGAGGAGTTTCTTTTACTTTTCCATACATTTCTGATGTTCCCGCTTGATAAAATTTTGTAATTTTTTCAAATCCATGAAATTTAATAGCTTCAAGTATTCTAAGTGCTCCAATTGCATCAGCATTTGCTGTATATTCTGGAACCTCAAAAGATACTGATACATGAGATTGTGCAGCAAGATTGTAAATTTCACTTGGTTTAATTTTTTTTATAAGACTAGAGACTGAAATAGCATCTGTCACATCACCGTAATGTAAAAAAAAATTTCTATTCTTCGTGAAAGGATCCTGATAAATATGATCTACTCTACTTGTATTAAGAGAAGAAGACCTTCTTTTGACACCATGAACCAAATACCCTTTTTTAATTAAAAAAGACGCTAAATAAGATCCATCCTGACCTGTGACTCCAAATATTAATGCTACTTTTTTTTTCATCAAAATTAAAATCTTTTAACTGATAACATAACTTTACCTTAATTAAACACTTTTTTGATATTTAAATTTAAAAAGTTTAATATATGCTAAAGAATACATACCAACACTCAATAGAATTAAGAATAATTGCATTTTTGAATTAGTAATAAAATTTAAGCCTATAAAAAAAATAATTAAATTATAAAAATTTATCATTTGTGCGGTTAATGTATTTGATAAAAAAATACTTAATTCATATTTTTTATGAATATAGAAAAATATCAGTTGATGCATATGTTTAGCATCAGGGTACATCGGCGATCTTTTTATTATATTTTTTCTAATGATTGAAAATAAATTTTCATAACTTGGATACCAGAGTAATAAGATTATAAAAAATGGAGAAATATATTGATTAAATTTATAAATTGTTATTAAAAAGATTGAAAAACTAAAACCAAGTAAATAAGAGCCAGAATCACCCAAATATAGTTGATTTGTTAAGTTCAATAAAAAGACAAATAAAATTAAAATAAAAACATAAATCATAGATATGTCTTTTATGAATATTATTTCATTTAATTGTAAATATAAGATTATTGTACTTACTAACAAATAATATCCTACACATAATGTGTTCATACCATCAATAAAATTTGAGCCATTTATTACAATTAAAACACAAAAAGTTACAAATAAATAGTTTATATAAATGTTTTGTAAAATATTATCTAAAAAATAAACTCTAGTATCATTTATTTGAACATCATTAAATATTGTATAAAATAAAATTAAAAAAATTTGAAATAATAGTCTTTTATTTGCAGATTTAATTAATTTAATATCTGAAAAAATTCCTAAAATAAAAATTATAAATGAAAAAAGTATAAAAGAAAAAATTTTTTCATTAAAAAAATAAAAGTACCCTAAAAAAATAAATAAACCACCTGTTAAAGGCACCATAGATTTTGAGGCAAATTTCTGATGAATATCTCCTGTCTCACTTATTAATATTTTTTTATAAAGTAAAAATTTATTAATTAATAAAATACATATAGTTAAAGTAAACAAATAAAAAAGAATCATATCAATTTTTCAAAATAAAATTAATTGAAAGAACAGTAAGACAAAATAGTGATTTGAAGACTCCATAGCCTAAATAAACTCTATAAACTTTATATCCATCCATAAGTTTTTGAATAGTAGATGAAGATAAAGAGTCTTTATTTTTTCTCCAACTAGTTAAGTTTTGATCTATGCCCTTCATTTCAATTTCATCAAAAGCTAACTTTAACCAAAGAACATAATCTTCTTTAGTTTTAAGATTGGCAAATTCATATCTTTGATTATCAAAAATATTTTTTTTTATAATTACTGTTGATAAGCCAATATCACAAGAGTTTCGAAGTTTTTTAAAATTAATATTATCGTCTGCTTTTCTTTTAGTGATAAAATTACTATCTTCGTCAATTATATCATAACTTGTAAAGCTAAAATCGAGGTCAAACTGTTTCATAAAGCTTAATTGGTTTTCAAGTTTATTTTTTTTCCAAAGATCATCGCAATCACAAAAAGCAATATATTCCCCATTTGAATATTTAATTCCCTTATTTCTAGATAGACCAGCTCCCAAATTTTTGTTGTTATGTATTAATCTAATTCTTTGGTCAATATTTGAAATAGTTTCAATAAAATCTTTTTTTTCAATATCATCATTAATTAAAATGATTTCAAAATTTTTATAAGATTGATTTAATATCGATTTAACAGAATCCTCTACAAAAAGTTTTTTTTTGTAATATGGCATTATTATACTTACTAAAGACATATATATTATTGATCAAACAATGTTTTGTATTTATTTTTCATTTGATAATATTTTTTTTAAACTCAAATGATGTCTAAATAATGTATAATTTGATGAATTTTTCTTAGCTTTTACTTTAAATCTTTTTAAATTTTTTTCCTCAATAACAAATTTTTTTATCTTATCCTTAAGTTCGTTCGATTTATTACTTTCGAATAAATATCCTGCATTTCCATTTTCCAAAAATTCTTTTGGTCCATTTGGACAATCTGTTGATATAACGAATAAATTACAAAATGCGGCTTCAACTATTACAAAACCCACTTCTTCCCAAAGAGAGGACAATATAAGGGCTTTAGATTTTTTCATGAAAGGGTAAACATTTGTTATTTTACTTAAAATAAAAACATTATTGGAAAGATTTTTTTTTTTTATAAAATCATTTAACTTATCTTTCTCTTCACCATCACCAATTATTAATAACTTTTCTTTTTTATTTTCTTTTAAATAATTACAAAACTCTGAAATTAAAAATCGATAATTTTTCTGCTTAGTTAATCTCCCTACAGCTAAAAAATGATTATTATAATTTTGAACTTTATCTAAAAACGTCTTATCTTGAATTCTAATCTTCGTCAAATAATCTTGAATATTAATAATTGCATCTTGTAAGTAAAATGTCTTTTCAAGTTCAAAAATTTTTTTGTTTCTTAGTTGTGTTAATAAGTCTTGTGTGGGACATGTGACTTTAAAAATATTTTTAGAGGAAATGCTCCACAAAAATTTCCTAAAGAAAGTTAATTTTGGAAATCCTGAAATTCTAAGTATAAACTTTGTTTCAAATTTAAAAATATTATTTAAGATTATTGGTAATGAGGTAAGTAAATGCATTATGAAAAATTCTGGTTTGTCTTTTTTTAATACATTTAGTAATGGAAAAATTGAAAATATAAATATTATTAAATATGAAATTCTACTTTTTAAAAAACCATTTTTAGGTAAATAAGAAAAAAACTTAAATTTAAATTCAATTAAATCAATATTATTTTTTTTAAAAATATCTGAATGTTCATCCCATTCTCCACAAGTATTAATTATTTTTACTTTATATTTATTTTTAGAATATTTAGATAAGGCTATAGCAGAATTAATAGTAGATTTAACTGTACCAACTTTAACTAGACATGGTGACCAGTATAAAATGGTTTTCATAAATATAATTGTTTAAATTTATAATTAAATTTTATTTTCGTATATATAATCAAAACTTTTTCGAAATGGCATCTTTGTTTTAAAAATTTTTTGAAACCCATGATCTATTAATAATTTGTGTATATTCCTAAATTTATAATTTTTAATTATCATATTATCATAATGATGTTCAAATAATATAAACTTTACTTTTTTTATATCTTCCTCAAGACCTAGCAAAATATTAAATTCAAATCCTTCAGTATCTATTTTAATAAAATCAATTTTATTTATTTTTTTCTTTCTTAAAAATTCCTTCAAACGAATAATTTTTGTGGGAACTTTATCTCTAATAAATCGTTTAATTCCAAACAAAGTTGTAATTAATTTTTTTTTCTTAAAATAACTTGAATTAAAATCTAATTTGTTAAATGTATTTGATACTCCGTCAGTAATCTCATTAAGTTCTAAAGTTTCTTCTTTATTTCCTAGCCCAAATGGAAGGATTTCTACTTTAGTATTTTTTCTTTTTTCTATTTTTGCTACTTTTCTCTTTAATTTTATTAGATTTTTTTTACTTGGTTCAAATGCATATATTTTTTCTATAGAAAAAATTTTTAAAAACTCATTAATCGTATCTCCATGATGAGCACCCACATCTATAAAAATACTTATATCACTGTGAATTTTTTTTTTTAAAAAGGAATATTTTTTTTTTTGATAGAAAAAATCAATTATATTGAATAAATAGTTCATATTTAAATTAATTAAAAAAATATATACCTATTTTTATATATTTCTTTCGCTTTATTTTCTTTAATTTCATTCTGCATTCTTAATTGGTATCTAAAAGAGTCATTATTTAATGGATAATTAACGTTTTTGAATGGTTCATAAGAATAAATTTTATTTTCTTTAATTAATCTCCCAGTATTTCGTCCCAAAAAAATTAAAACTGTAATCATAACTATTACAATAATTTTGCTATTTAAATTTAATATATTCTTATTAAATTTTTCTAAATAAATACTAATAGGAATAAAAAATAGGAAAAAAAATAAATGATAACCTCCATATCTTAATGATGGATGAAATAAAAACCATATGAGAAATATTAAGAATAATGAAATAGATAATGTTTTATAGTTCCTATTAAAAATTTTAATAGATTTAGTTCCTTTAAATAAAAAAATAAAAATTAATGAAATAAAAACTAACGAATAAATTAAATCTGATATCTTATTAAAAAAATATTTATCAATCCAATTATTAACCCAATTAAAATTAGAAACATAATTTAATTTTTCACTTTGAGCTAAACTATAACCTGGACCAGCACCAGCTTTTGCCCAATTTTCATAATGAAGACTTAAATATTCAATCGTTTTTTCAGAGAGTGACCAAGATATATCAAAAAAACAAGTTTTTTTTTCAGGAAATAAAAAACAACCAGTATTAAAAAAATTTGTTAATAATACAAATCCTAATAATAAAGAACAAAAAAATAAATTTTTATTAAAAAATATTTTTATTGAATTAGTTTTTCTATAAACATGTAGAATTAACGGGATTAAAATTATAATATAAATTAGATAAAATGCTTTTAGTGAAGCAACAATAACGAAAATAATACTAATAATTTTTAAAATATTATTATCAATTTTACTTTCATTTTTATTAATAAAATAAAGTATGTTTAAAACAAGCACAATAATTAAAATCATTGCTGACCTATCGGTCCCATGCTCTCCTAATCTGTAAAAGAAAATATTAATAAATACAAAAGATGCGAGACTTAAAAAAGTAATAAAACTATATTTTTTTTGTATTTTTTTTTTAAAAATTAATTTAAGAATTATATAATTAGAAAAAATCAAAATATAAGCGGGAGCTAGATGAAATAACGTATATTTTGCTCCTGGCAAAGAAAACAATGATGATAATAAAAATATTGAAGAATGTGTTTTAAAACCATGATTTAAATTCCCTAAACCCAATGGATGAGGATATTCAGTTAGAGTTAATATATATGGAAAGTGATAATAGTGAAAATCATCATGATTTTTTCCAACTAATATAAAAATTATAGATAAAAGAAAAATAAAAAAAAATAACTTAAGATTTTTTTTGTCTATATTAATTCTTTTTATATTGCTTAAAAATAAAATTAGACCAATAATTAAGATTATTAAATTAAATATTTCTGTATGTGCCAAAAATTGAGTACTTGTATAAGA
Source organism: uncultured Pelagibacteraceae bacterium (assembly GCA_902579985.1). Classification (GTDB taxonomy): domain Bacteria; phylum Pseudomonadota; class Alphaproteobacteria; order Pelagibacterales; family Pelagibacteraceae; genus Pelagibacter. The sequence goes on from CACHIV010000012.1 coordinate 20,977, forward strand.
AATTAGTAATAAAGAAAATATTCCAACAATTCCTTGATAGCCTATATTATAATTTTTTAAATTAATGATTTTTTCACTAACGAAAAAACCATATCCTAATATTGAAAATAAGATTAAGGGATAATAAATAAAAATCATAATTATAATAACTTTTTAATTAAAAAGGCTGAAAAATTTGTAAAATAATAATCAAAACTATAGATAAATAATTTTTTCTTTTTTTTCATAATAGCCTTTAAAAAAGAAAATGCCTCTGACCTTCTTATCCACCAAACTATTGAATATTTTCCAATTTTTGCAGTTATACCATCTGCATCATAATTGTAATAAGTTAGTTTTTTATTCAAAGTGTTATATTCATTCATATAAAATTTAGAAAAAATAGCTAGCCTTGCATCAATTTCTAAATTAGGAAGCTGATTTTTATCTACATTATTCAAAAAAATTTTAAGAAATTTTTTTCTTACAGATATACAGCTAGTTGGGAATATCGTAGGCCATATTGACGTTTTGGTATTTTTTTCTTTAAATATAAATTGTGAAGTATTATTTATAGGAAAATCAAATACACAATTTAACTTTTTATTTCTTTGAAAAAATCGATTTATATTAAAAAGTTTATCTTTTTTAAAATAATCATCTGAATCTAATAAACAGATTATATTACCTTTAGATCTTTTAAAACATTCTATTATTCCATTTATTTGATTTAGAGGGCCTGACCCTTTTTTATTTTTTGATTTATTAATTATTAATTTAACTTTTTTATATTTTTTTATAATATTAATTGATCTATCAGTAGAACAATCATCAAAAATAATAACTTCATAATTTTTAAAATTCTGATTACAAACATATTTTAAAGACTTTTCTAAAAATTTTTCTTTATTAT
>CACHIV010000013.1 GCA_902579985.1 uncultured Pelagibacteraceae bacterium
AGGATAAAGGTGATATCAAAAAAGCAAATGGCTCTAGATATTTTGATAGCGAAGGAGTTAAAATTAAAACATTAGATTTAGTAAAAAACGGTGATTTAAAAGATTTTTTGATAGATACTTACAACGGTAAAAAAATTAAATTACAGTCTAATGGAAGATCAAGTGGATCTACAAATTTATATTTTTTAAATGGCTCTATCAGTTTTAAAGAATTAATAAATTCAAGTAAAAGAATACTCTATGTTAATGAAACAATAGGCAGAGGCTCAAATTTAATTACGGGAGATTATTCAGTTGGTGCATCTGGATTAATGATTGAAAACGGTGAATTTTCCTATCCTGTAAGTGAAATAACAATAGCTGGCAATTTAAATGATATTTTTAAGAACATATCATTAGCAAATGATTTAGAATTCAATTATGCTACTAATTCACCAACAATGTTAGTTGAAGGAATGATTGTTGGTGGAAAATAAATGAAAATATTTCCAGCTATTGATATCAAAGATAAAAAGTGTGTGAGATTGGTCAAAGGCGACTTTGATAATAAAACTGAATATGAAATGTCTCCAGTAGAACAGGCCGGAAAGTATAAAGATCATGGTTTTAAAAATTTACATATTGTTGATTTGGATGGAGCTTTAACTGGAGAGATTGTTAATTTAAGTATTATTAAAGAAATAATTGGTAAATTTGATCTAAAAGTTGAAATTGGTGGTGGCATCAGAAATTTTGAAAGTATACAAAAATATATAGATTCCGGTGTTGAAAAAGTAATTTTAGGAAGTGCAGCTATTAAAGATAAAAATTTTTTAAATGAGGCATGTCGTAAATTTCCAAATAAAATTGCATTAGGACTTGATGCTAAGGATGGGTATTTATCAGTGTCTGGTTGGAAAAAGAACTCTAATCAATTAACATTAGATTATTTAAAAGAAGTTAATGATTACGGTATTAGTAGATTGATTTATACTGATATTAATCGAGACGGTACAAAGCAAAGTCCTAATTTTGAAGAGACAGCAAAAGTATCAAAGGCATCTAATTGTCCTGTAATTATATCTGGAGGAGTTTCATCAATTGATGATGTTAAAAAAGCAAAAGAATTAAAAAATATTGAAGGTATAATAGTTGGAAAAGCTATTTATGATGGTGATATACATTTAGTAGAACTAGTAAAAGAAATAGATGCTTAAAAATAGAATAATCCCTTGTTTAGACGTAAAAAATGGACGTGTCGTAAAAGGAATAAACTTTGTTGATCTCAAAGATGCTGGAGATCCTGTTGAGCAAGCAAAAATTTATAGTGATGGCGGAGCAGATGAAATTTGTTTTTTAGATATTACAGCTTCAAATGAAAATAGAGATACTATTTATGATGTAGTGAAAGAAACTTCTAAAAAATGTTTTGTTCCTCTAACAGTTGGCGGAGGTGTTAGAAGTGTTGAGGATATAAGTAAATTATTAAATTGTGGAGCTGATAAAGTTTCTATTAATACTGCGGCGGTTCAAAATTCAGATATTGTTGTTCAAAGTTCCAAAAAATTTGGCTCTCAATGTATTGTCGTCGCAATAGATGCTAAAAAAAATGGAGATAAATGGGAAGTTTTTACTCACGGCGGAAGAAATAGTCTCATCATATAAATCTAAATTTTTATCACCGTTAAAGTATAATTCTTTATCAGCTAAAGAATTTAGCTCATCCTCTGGTGTTATTTTTGTACTCTCAACACATCTATTTATCAAATTATCCAAATTTTTTTCACTTAGGTTAGATGAAGAAATTGATGATTTTTTTTTACCTATATAAGTTGTTAATGTAATGCCTAAATTTTCTGATCTTGTTGATCCATCTAACTTTCTATTTCTTATATTCACATTTTCAGAAACAGAATTAACCACAAATACACTTGCTTCTGTTGATCCAAGTTTTTTAGCTTTAGATAAACATTGATCTGCAATGGTATTTAGATAATCGTTTTCTTTAATCATTTTTATAATTGAGTACCTCCAACCGTCATATTATCAATTAGTAATGATGGCTGACCAACTCCAACTGGAACTCCTTGTCCGGCTTTGCCACAAGTACCAATACCTGGATCTAACATCATGTCATTCCCAACCATTAATACTTCTTTTAACGACGATGGACCGTCACCAATTAATGTTGCCCCTTTTAAAGGTGCACCAATTTTTCCGTCTATAATTTCATAGGCTTCTGTACAATTAAAAACAAATTTTCCAGAGGTAATATCAACTTGTCCTCCACCAAAGCTAACAGCAAAAATCCCTTTATTTACAGAGTTAATCATCTCTTCCTGGGTATGATTCCCATTCAACATTATAGTATTTCGCATTCTTGGCAAAACAATATGTTTATAATTTTCTCTTCTTCCATTTCCTGTAGATTTTGTATTCATCAGACGTGCATTTAATCGATCTTGCATGAAATTTTTTAATATTCCATTTTCGATTAATACTGTCTTTTCAGTTGGAGTTCCTTCATCATCAATATTCAAGCTTCCTCTTCTATTATCTAATGTTCCATCGTCAATAATTGTAACTCCTTCACTGGCAACTCTTTGACCAACCAAATTATGAAATGCAGATGTTTTTTTTCTGTTAAAATCTCCTTCTAAACCATGTCCAATTGCTTCGTGAATCAATATTGCTGGCCAACCTGGGCCTAAAACTACTTTCATTTCTCCTACTGGTGATGGTTTGCTTTTTAAGTTAGTAGTTGCAATTCTAAAAGCCTCATCACAAAGTTTCTTCCAACTATCATTTTTTAAATATTCGTCATAAGATTGTCTTCCACCAACACCAAAAACCGCTGTTTCTTTTCTACCATCTTTTTCTACCATCATAGATATATTAATTCTAACAAGAGGCCTCGTATCTTGTAATAATTCGCCTCCAGATCTTAAAATTTCAATACTTTTTTTTTCGCCTATAAAGCTTGCTGAGACTTGTTTGACAGACGCATCTTTAGATCTTGAATAATCGTTCATTAAGTTTAATAGTTCAATTTTTGAATCTAAAGACTTAGTTTCAATTGGATCTATATCTTTATAAAATTTTTGATTAGTTTTCTTTATACTAGAATTGTATGTTCCACTTTTACTTTTAAAAGTTGATTTTAAATTTTCACTTGATTTTTTAAGAGACTCTTCTGAAATTTCGTTAGAATGAGAATATCCAATAACATCGTCTGTAACTGCTCTAAATCCATATCCGGTATCCGTACTGTAGTCTGAACTTTTAATTTTATTATCATCTAGAGTAACAGTTTCAAATTTTGTATCTTCTAAATATAATTCACCATCATCACATTTATGTAATGTGTCTGAAATTATCTTATCTGCAGTATTTACTGATAAGCTTGTATTCTTTAATAAATTAGACATAAATAATTATTATATTCTTATAATGTAATAAAGTTTTCTACAATTCGTAGTCCCATTTTGTCACTCTTTTCAGGGTGAAATTGAGTTCCAAATATATTTTCCTTTTCAACTGCACAAACAACATTTGATGAATAATCAGTTGTTGCTGAAATTACTGATTTATCTTCAGGTATAAACTCGTAACTGTGAACAAAGTACATATGAGATTTATTTTCAATATCTTTAAAAATCTTACTATCTGTCATTATATTAATTTCATTCCAACCAATGTGCGGAAGCTTATATTTTCCATTTTGATTATCAATCTTAGATACTTTGCCTGAAATCCAACCTAATCCCTTTGTTTCAGTTTCTTCGTAACCAATATCAGCAAACATTTGTAAACCAACACAAATTCCTAAAAGCGGTTTTTTATTATTAATTGCAAATTCATTAAGTGAATCTGCTAAACCATTGATATTGTTCAAAGCATCTACGCAACTCTTAAACGAACCCTGCCCTGGTAAAACTACTTTATCACTTGATTTAATCTTATTTAAATCTGAAGTGACTTCGATCTTTACTTTATCTATAGCAACTTCCTTAAAAGAGTTTATTACCGAGCTTATATTGCCGGAATTATAATCAACAATTGTGACGTTCATTAATTTTATAATGAACCTTTTGTAGAAGGAATTGATTTTTTATTCCTTGGGTCCATTTCTAATGCAGTTCTTAAAGATCTTGCTAATCCTTTGAAGCAAGATTCTATAATATGATGACTATTATCACCATAAATATTTTCTACATGTAAAGTAATGCCAGCAGCTTGAGAAAAAGCTTGAAACCATTCTTTAAATAATTCTGTATCCATCTCACCAAGTTTTTCTACTTTAAGCTTAACCTTCCAAATTAAGTAAGGTCTATTTGAAACATCGATTGCAACACGTGTTAAGGTTTCATCCATTGGAATCATTTCATGTGCATATCTTCTAATTCCTATAAATTTCTTAGATGCTTTCTTTAAAGCTTCACCTATTGCAATGCCAGTATCTTCTGTTGTGTGATGCAAATCAATGTGGGTGTCTCCTTTAGCCTTAATGTTCATATCAATAGAAGAATGTTTTGATAATTGTTCAAGCATATGATTCAGGAAACCTATGCCTGTATCAATTTTGTATTTGCCCTTACCATCAATATTTAAATCAACACTAATACTTGTCTCTTTTGTTTTTCGTGAAATTTTGCCTTTTCTGCTCATAATATATAATACGTATATAGCCATTAATTAAGTATGGCAATATTAGTAATATACCACTTGAACTATAAGAATTAGTATCCATCTATAGTCTATGACAACAATTGTACTTGTGAGAAAGAATAATGAAGTAGTAGTAGCTGGAGATGGCCAAGTAAGTATGGGTAATACAGTTATAAAAAGTACAGCGGCTAAAGTAAGAAAAATTGAAAAAAGAAATGTAATTGCTGGATTTGCTGGATCTACTGCAGATGCTCTAACTTTATTTGAAAGATTAGAGGCAAAACTTGAAAAACATGCTGGTAATCTTTCGAGAGCTGCTGTTGAATTGGCTAAAGATTGGCGAACAGATAAATATTTAAGAAGACTCGAGGCTTTGTTGGCCATCGGAGATAAAGAAAATAGTTATATTATCTCTGGTACGGGGGATGTTTTGGAACCTGAAGGAAACGTTATAGGAATAGGTTCTGGTGGTAATTATGCGTTAGCTGCAGCTAAAGTTTTACTAGAAACGAAATTAACAGCAGAAGAAGTAGCAAAAAAAGCAATCGAAGTTGCTTCTGAAATTTGCGTTTTTACTAACAACAATATTACAATAGAAAAAATATAATGAAAAACTCAAACGTCACACCTTTTCCTAAAGATAAAAAAGAAGACATAGATGAGTCATTAGTAAGTTCTCTTTCACCAAGAGAAATAGTATCAGAGTTAGATAGATATGTTGTTGGACAAGATAAAGCTAAAAAAGCTGTTGCTATAGCCTTAAGAAATAGATGGAGAAGACAAGCGCTTAAAGGAGAAATGAAAAATGAAATTCTTCCTAAGAATATTTTAATGATGGGACCAACTGGTGTAGGAAAAACTGAAATTTCAAGGAGGTTATCAAAGTTGGCGGAAGCGCCTTTTGTAAAGGTAGAAGCCACAAGATTTACAGAAGTTGGTTATGTTGGTAGAGATGTTGAACAAATTATAAGAGATTTGCTTGAAATTGCTATTGCAATGGAAAAAGTAAAAAAAAGAAAAGAGGTTTATGCTAAAGCACAAAAACTAGCTGAAGAAAAAGTTTTAGATGCTCTAGTAGGCAATAAAGCTAGCCTTGCTACAAGAGAAAGTTTTAGAAAAAGATTAAGAGATGGTGATTTGGATAATAATGAAATTGAAATAGCTGTGAATGATAGTGGTTCTCAAGCCTCATTTGAAATTCCTGGAATGCCAGGAGCAAATATTGGTATGATAAATCTTGGAGAAATGCTTGGAAAGTCTGTAGGAAATAAGCAGAAAAAGAAAAAAATGACTGTAAAAGAATCTCATGAAATTTTAATAAATGATGAATCTGATAAACTTATTGAAGAAGATAAGATTATAAAATCAGCAAAAAATTCAACTGAAAACAATGGAATAGTTTTCTTAGACGAAATAGATAAAATTTCGGCTAGAACTGATAGAGTTGGTGGAGATGTATCAAGAGAAGGAGTACAAAGAGATTTGCTTCCCTTAATTGAAGGAACAACTGTAAGCACAAAATATGGACCAATTAAAACAGATCATATATTATTTATTGCTTCAGGTGCATTTCAACTTGCAAAGCCATCAGACCTACTTCCCGAACTTCAAGGAAGACTTCCTATTAGAGTTGAACTTGAAGCGCTAACTAGTGAAGATTTTAAAAGAATTCTTAAAGAACCAGACTATAGTTTAATTAAACAATACATAGCTTTACTAAAAACAGAAAAAGTAGATTTAGAATTTTCTGAAGATGGAATTGATGCTATTGCAAATATAGCTTCAGAGGTAAATGCTACTGTTGAAAATATAGGTGCGAGAAGACTACATACAATTATTGAAAGAATATTAGACGATATAAGTTTTACAGCTACTGACAGATCAGGTGAAAAAATTACTATCAATTCTGATTATGTAAAACAAAATTTAGATCAACTTGTTAAAGATACTGATTTATCAAAGTTTATACTTTAAAATTACTTTAATCGATTTTTAATATAAATATAAAACGCTCCACTACCACCATCTTCTATTGTAGCTTCTGATAATTTTATGATCATTTTCATTAAACTTTTACTAGACTCTAGGAATTCTGGAACAGAATATTTTAAAATACTTGAATCTTTTGAAATATAAGGATTTTCAGCATTTTTTGAATGAAGTCCTTTGCCTGTGATTACAATAATTTTTGTTACACTTTCATTAAAGCATTTAAAAATAAAGTTTTCTATAGCTTTATTTGCATCATCAAGAGTATAACCATGAAGATCTATTTTCTTAATTTTTTCTTTTCTAATTTTTCTTTGATAAGTAAAATCTTTATTAGGTATTTTTTCATTATTATTTAAAAAATTTTCCCAATCTTTCTTATCTTTATCTGAAATCTTCTTAATCAATTACGTAATAGTATCAATTAATAACCAGTTTGGATTATTAGATTTAATATCTTTTGAAAAAACCCATGTATCATAAACAGTTTTTATTTTTTTTTCATCACCAGAAATTATTTTTTTTTCTCTATCCTTTATACAAGTAATAATTTCGCTAACAAAATCTACAGTTACTTCAAAAGTGTTTTCAACCTTTTTATGTGTTTTAATTATTGCTGACTTAATCCCTATAAAAGTTATTTCTGCATAATTACCTTTTTCTTCTCTTTCCTTGAGGGCTTCCTTAAATTGATTATAAATTTTTTTTCCCAATAAAGGTTTACTAGCAGTTAACTTGTTATCACTATCACTAAAATCAGTGATTATGGTTTCGTAAGCAATTTTTGCACCCTGTAAAAAATTTTTTTGAGCTTCTTCGTCAAAATTTTCATTTAAAGCTTTTGGCTTAACATTAAATTTTTCAAACTTTTTTTCAAACTGTGACGATACTTTTCCTTCAAATCCAGTCTTCTTGCCTAGTATGCCTCTTAAACGAAGAAAAATAAATCCTGCTATCATTGCTAAAAGAATGATATCCATATATTCAAAACTATAATTCATAATAAGATAATATTTACTATGTTGATTAATTACAACTGGCAATTTAGAATAGCGGCAAATGAACAGATTTTTATTATTATTGATTACTATTCCAATACTTGAGATCTATTTATTCATCAAAATAGGGTCTCAAATTGGTGCACTTCAGACCATTTTACTTATTTTTCTAACTGCTTTTTTTGGAGTAATTTATGCACGATATGAAGGTTTTAATACTTTAAAAGCAGGGATGTCTCAATTAGTTAAGAATGAACTGCCTATTTATGAAATTATCTCTGGAGCGGCTTTAGCTTTTGCAGCTTTTCTTTTAATATTACCTGGATTTGCAACTGATTTTTTAGGATTGTTAATTATTTTCCCTCCAACAAGAAAATTAATTTTCAAAAATGTATCAGCTGAAAAAAAAAATAATAATAAAAATAAAGATTTTATTGAGGGTGAATTTGAAGATATAGATGACAAAAATGACAGAAAATTTTGAAATACTTGCTCAATTTGTAAAAGATATGTCTAGTGAAACACCTAGTATTGAAAGCTATATATTTGTAAAAGAAAATATTTCTAAATATCAACTGAATATAGATATTAATTCCAAAGCTCTAAAAAATAATATGATAGAAGTAAACACAATTTTAAAATTTGAAGATAAAGAAAATAATAAAAAAAAATCTTTTTTTGAAATAGTTTATGTGACAATCGTAAAAATTAAAGAAGAAGTGAAAGATAAAAAAGATTTAGAAAAGATTTTATTATGTGATGTTCAAAATAAAATTTACCCAAACTTAGAGAAAACTTTTTTAAATTTAATTCATAATTCTGGTTATCCAGGAATTAGGCTTGAAAAAAAAATTGACTTTACTCAATTGTACAAACAAAGATCTAATTAAAAAAATTTTTCTTTAATTTACTTTTTAAATATTCTTTATGAAGCTTAAGCTCTTCCTCAGTAGGTTCGATAATCTTTTTATAATATGAATTAGTCTTACTTGAATTTAATTGCAAGTTTACATTTTCTTGAATCTGAAAGTTAAGCGTTGGTTCTTTTTGATCTAAAAGATTAATATAAATTTTAGATAATAATTCACAATCTATCAAAGCTGTATGAAGTTTTCTTCTTGAATTATCTATCCTGTATCTTTTGCAAAGTGCATCAAGGCTAATCTGAGATCCTGGAAATTTATCTCTAGCTAGAACAAGAGTGTCAATAACTTTTTTATTATCAATTTTTTTTTTCCCAACCAGTGACAATTCATTATTTAAATGTGATAAATCAAATTCAGCATTATGAATTATTAAATTTTTATTTTCTATAAAATTTAAAAAATCCTCGACTACATCAGAAAATTTTTTTTGTTTTGATAAAAATTCATCTGAATATCCATGAACTTTAAAAGCTTTTTCAGAAACTTTTCTCTCTGGATTTAGATAACAATGAAATTTATTTTTTGTTGGAATTAAATTTTCCACTTCTATGCAACCAATTTCAACAATTCTATGTCCATCCTTAACAGATAGACCGGTTGTCTCTGTATCTAATATAATTTCTTTCATCTATAGAATTTCCTTTAAAATTTTTTTAATAGCAATTTTAACAGATTTATCTCTAAAATTGTTTTTAATAATAAATTGAGATTTTTTCTTTTTATAATCAATTGGTAATTGAATTTTTCTAAATTTTTTCAATAATTCTTTGTTAAAATTTTTTCTTTTTCTTAACCTTTTTAAAATTTCTAACTTTTTTGATTGAACAAATATTAAAATATCTCCATTTTTGTTAATCTTATTCTCTAACAGAAGAGGAATGTCTAAAATTATAATTTTTTTATTTTTATTTTTTTTTAAAAATTTATTCATTTTTTTTCTAACATCATGATGAATAATTTTAATAATTTTTTTTAAATTAAATTCGCTTTCTAATATAGCAGTCGTAATTTCTTTTTTATTTATTGGGAATTTAGAAATATATTGAGGTAAAACTTTTTTTAATTTATTAAAGATTCTTTTATCTTTTTTATATAATTTTTCCACTTCATGATCAGCACTAAAGACTGGATATCCAAAAGTTTTAGCCACATAACTTTTCCCAGATCCTATATCTCCTAAAATTCCTATCTTAATCATTGCTCAAAATTTTAATTAGTTCGTCATCAATTTCTGGTTTTATATTTGTCCAAATTTGAAAAGCTAATTGTGCTTGATAAATAAACATCATTTTTCCGTTTTCAATTATATTTCCCATTTTATCTCCACTTTTTAAAAAGTTTGTTTTTGTAGGATTATAAACTACATCATAAAATACCTTATCAGATCCGAAAGATTCGTAATCTAATTTTATCACATCATTTTTATTAAGGCCCAAACTAGTTGCATTAATTATTAAATCAAATTTGGGGTTTTTTCCCCATTCTATAATTTCTAATTCAGAATAATTCTTTTTTAATATTTCAGGTTCTTTATTGGTTCTATTACTTAAAAAAATTTTTTTAATTCCTAATCTTTTCAATGCCAGAATTATAGATAATGCAACTCCACCCGCTCCTAAAATAAAAGCAACTTTATTTTTAGCCTCAAACTTAATAAATTTTAATGCTTGCTCAAACCCTTCGATATCAGTGTTATCTCCAATTATCTTATTATCTTTTTTATAAATAGTATTTACTGACTGGGCTAAATTAGCCAAATGTGTTAAATCATCTAGAAATGGGATTATTAACTTTTTAAAAGGAACCGTTACGTTCATTCCATTTATTTGATCATTTTTTATTTCTTCAATAATATTTTTCAAATCTTTTTTTTCTATTTTTCTCTTTTCATATATACTGTCTGATAAGGAATATTTTTTCATCCAATAATTATGTACCAAGGGTGATAAAGAGTGTTCAATTGGGTTTCCTATAACTAAATATTTTTTCATTTATAATTATTTAAATATTCTTTTATTTTTTTAATTGGTAGTCCCATTATTGTATCTTCATTACCTTCTATTTTAGAAAATAAAGATTTACCCTCTCCCTCAATTTGATAAACATTATAAGAGTACAATTTTTCATCACTTATTTTAGATAAATAGTTTTTCAATTCTTCATTTTTCATTTTTTTCATAGTTAAAGAAGCTTTATCGGTATAATTCCAAATCATAGAGCCATTTAAAGAGATACAGACTGAACTTATTAATTGATGAGTTTGACCATTTAAATCTTCTAGTATTTTTAAAGCTTCTAATCTGTCTGATGGTTTTGAAATTATTTTTCCTTTTAAATCAATAACGCTATCGGCTCCTAAAACAAGCTTTCCTTGTCTTTTTTGACTTATTTTATTCGCTTTTAATTCAGCAAGATTTTTAGAAATTATTTCAGGTGAAGAATTTTCTTTAAACAAACTTTTTTTAATAATTTCTTCATCAATATTGGAAGGTTCGATAGTATATTTAATTTTAGATTTTTCTAAAATTTTTTTTCTAACTCCGCTTTTTGATGCTAATATTATGGTTTTATCAAACATTAGTTTTATATATTTGATATATCTTTATTATTGATGCAGCCACCTCTTCAACGGATTTTCTGGTTACATCAATTGTAGGCCATTTATATTTTAGAAAAGTTTTTTTTGAACTTTCTACTTCTTCTTTAATTTTTTGAATGTTGGTGTAATTAATATTTTCTCTTTCTTTAATAGTCACCATTCTATTTTTTCTTATATCGGCCAATCTTTCTGGCTCAACAACTAAACCAATAACACAAACCATTTTAGGGTTTTTTTTTAAAATTTCTGGTATTGAATTTTCATTTACTAAAGGCACATTTGAAGTTCTAAATCCTTTGTTAGCAAGATAGATAGAAGTTGGAGTCTTTGTTGTTCTACTAACTCCAAGTAATATTAAATCTGATTTATTTAAATCTTTTATATTATTTCCATCATCATGATTCATTGTAAATTGAATGGCTTCTATTCTTTCATAATACTCCTTATTTAATTCGTGTTGTCCACTAGGAATATGTGAGGCTTTTTGATTTAATAGTTTTGAAAAGTTATGTATTAAGTTTCCTAAAACACTAAAACAAGGAATTTTTTTTTCTGCACTTATATTTCCTAAAAATTTTGCTAAGTTATTATCGACAATAGTGTATAAAATTATAGCATTTTCATTTTTGTTAGCTTCATCTAAAATTTTTATTACCTGGTTCTCTGTTCGGGTAAAAAAGTAAGATTTAACATTATAATTGATATTTCTAAACTGGGCTTTAATGGCTAAAAAAACTCTATCTAAAGTTTCACCTGTTGAGTCTGAAATTAAGTATATTTGATATGTACTACTCATAAATATAATGTTGATATTATTGTATTATTTTTATCATTTTTTTAATTATGATTATTTTGTTTTTTTTTTCTGTAAAACTTAAGTTTTATTAACATTAATAATAACGTGAATATTAATATACATATTATTGAATAAAATTAAATAACTGACAATTTAAACAATATACTTTGATATGATAATTTATTAATTGTTAGTAAATTATGTATAAAATATGAAAAACTATTAATAACCACTATTAACAGTTTATATAACTAATACTATAATTAAATAAGTTTATTAATATGACATTAATTCAACAAGTTTTATTAAATAAAAAAAACGAATTTAAATCCAATATGGTTGATGAGACAAGCTGGACGATACCTTCCGGAATTTATGGAAATTAGAAATAAAAATCCAAATTTTATTGAATTATGTTTAAATCCAGAATTAACACAAAAAATTACATTACAACCTCTTAAAAGATTTAAATTAGACGCAGCTATAATTTTTTCAGATATATTGCTGATACCTTATGGCTTAAACCAAAAAGTTGAATTTAAAAAAAATTTTGGCCCATTTTTAGGTGATTTAAATCTTAATGAAATTTTAAAATTAGATGAAGTTGATTTTGTAAAAAAAATTTATCCAGTTTATAAAGCAATAAATTTAGTGAGTAATAATAAATTAACAAAAAACAAAAATACTATTGGTTTTATTGGCGCTCCATGGACTTTGATGGTATATATGATTAATAAACAATCTCCTAAATTAAAACTAGATGATAATTTTTTTAAAGATAATTTTTTAATTAACAGAATACTGAAAATTTTAGATAAATTTTTAAAAATTCATGTAAAAAATCAAATTGATAATGGTGCTGAAGTAATTCAAATCTTTGATAGCTGGGCTGGGTTACTAAATGATAAAGATTTGCCAAATTACATTTATATTCCAACATTAAGTTTAGTTGAATTTGTCAAGAGTTTAAAAATTCCAGTAATATGTTTTCCAAAAGGTATTAAAAATTATAAAACTTATTGTGAAATCGTAAAACCAGACGCCATAAGCATTGACTATAATGTAAAAGCTGAGGAAATAAGAAAAAATATTGATATTCCAATTCAAGGAGGCTTAGACCCAAAAGTATTATTAACTGATAAAGATTGTCTAAAAAAAGAAGCCAAAAGGTATCTGGATATTTTTAAAGATCATCCTTATATATTTAATCTAGGTCATGGAGTCTTACCGGAAACTGATCCGAATATGATAGATTATTTGGTAAAAATGGTAAAAGATTATTAAATTATGAACTACGAACATCCAAAAAGAAAAACAAAAGTTGTATTTGTACAATTAGGATCACCTTCTGAACCAACAACTAAAGCTTTAAGAAAATACCTTCGTGCTTTTTTAGGAGACCCAAGAGTAGTTGATATTAATCCTTGGATTTGGAAAATAATCTTAAATTTTTTTGTGTTACCTTTTAGGCCTAAAAAATCTGCAAAACTTTATGCTAGAATTTGGGATGGTGAAAATTTTCCATTAATAACCAATACTAGAGATTTTACAAAAAATGTTAGTGAAGAATTGAAGAAAATTGACCCTAATGGTTTTGTTGAGGTTAACCATGCTTTTCTTTTGTCACCACCATATGTGAATGAAGTTTATGATAGTTGGGAAGAAGATTTAAAAAAAGGAATTGGTGCTACAAAACTTCTTGTAATACCAATGTTTCCTCAATATTCAGAAAGCACAATAGCCTCAGGCATAGATGCTCTGGCAAAAGAATTATCGAAAAGAGTAAAAATACCAACTTTTGAAGTAATCACAAACTTCCACAGAACCCACGCTTTTATTGATAACTCTGTGAAACAGGTAGATTTAAAATTAGATGAACTTTTAAATCAAGGAAAAAAAATTGATAGTTTGGTCATAACTTTTCATGGAATGCAAAAAAGAAGAATTGTAAACAAGGGTGATGACTATTACAGGCATTGTTATGAAACATTTTGCCTCATCACTAATAGCCTTAAAAAAATTAGGCCAGAACAATGTATGATGAGTTTTCAAAGTCGTTTTGGATCTGAAGAATGGATTACTCCTTACACAGAAGATGTAGTTAAAGAATTAATTTCAGAAGGAAAAAAAGAAATTGCTATATATTCTCCAAGTTTTGTCGCAGATTGTTTAGAAACTACCGATGAATTGGGTCATGAGCTGGTCAAAGATGCAAAGGGATGGGGCGGAAATGTCTATCCAGTAAAATGCCTTAATACCAATAAGGAATGGTGTAAAGATTTTGCAAAATATACTTTTGTGCAGGCAGAGGGTTCAGCACAAGATAAAGAAGACATAGAGTATAAACTTGATAAGAAATATTATCAAAAAATGCCACAACAAGTAATGAGTAAAAAATGATATTATTTTAAAATGTCTAATTCATTAATAATTTATTCAAGTACAGACGGACACACCAAAACTATTTGTGAGCGTATAATAAATTTTTCAAATGATGTTAATAAAGTTAAAATTATATCTTTGAATGAAGCAGCAAAATTTAACTTATCTGAATTTGATAAGATTATAATCGGGGCAAGCATTAGGTACGGCAAACATTCCAGAGAGCTTTATAAGTTCATTAAGTTAAATAAATGTATATTAGACAGAAAAGATAGCGTTTTCTTTTCAGTAAATGTTGTTGCAAGAAAACCTGAAAAAAATACGCCCGATACGAACCCCTATGTTAAAAAATTTTTAAAAATCTCTAAATGGAGTCCCAAAAAGATTGGTGTATTTGCTGGTAAAGTTGATTATCCTAAATATGGTTTTTTTGATAAATATATCATTAAGTTAATAATGTTTATTACTAAGGGGCCCACAGACACCTCACAATCATACGAATTTACAGATTGGTCAAAAGTAGATGTTTTCTCTAAGGAATTATGGCTTAATTCTTAAAAAACCTTGAAATAATGCTATCTAAAATTATTCATGAACACTCTTGTAATAGTTGAAAGAGTATATATATTGAAACTATATTAAGTCCTTAATATTTTAAATCATGAACATACAAGAACTAAAATTAAAATCATCCGAACAACTTATTACGCAGGCCGAAGAGCTTGGAATTGAGAATGCTAGTACTTTAAGAAAGCAAGAAATATTGTTTGCTATTTTAAAAAAAGTTGCTGAAAAAGAAGAAATAACTGGTGCTGGAGTTTTACAATTATTACAAGATGGTTTTGGTTTCTTAAGAGCAATGGAGTCAAATTATTTGGCAGGCCCGGATGATATTTATGTAAGTCCAAGTCAGATAAGAAAATTTGGTTTACGAACAGGAGATACTGTTGAAGGACCTGTCAGAGCGCCAAAAGATGGAGAAAGATATTTTGCTCTATTACAAGTAAGTAAAATAAATTTTGAAGAACCAGAAAAAGTTAGACATAAAATTGCTTTTGATAACTTAACACCGCTCTATCCAGATAAACAATTAGTGATGGAAATAGAAAAAAATAAAGTAGAAAAAAAATCAGACCTAACTCCTAGACTTATTGACCTTGTTAGTCCTATAGGTAAGGGCCAAAGATCAATAATTATTTCACCACCAAAAGCTGGGAAGACGATGATTTTACAAAGTATTGCGAACTCTATCGCTAAAAATTACCCAGAATGTTATTTAATGGTTTTATTAATTGATGAAAGACCAGAAGAAGTAACAGATATGCAAAGAACGGTTAAAGGTGAAGTTATAAGTTCTACATTTGATGAACCAGCTTCTAGACACGTGGCCGTTGCAGAAATGGTAATTGAAAAAGCAAAAAGATTAACAGAACATAAAAAAGATGTTGTTATTTTATTAGATTCCATAACCAGACTAGGTAGAGCTTATAATGCTGTAATTCCAAGCTCTGGTAAAGTGCTAACAGGAGGTGTAGATGCTAATGCATTACAAAAACCAAAAAGATTTTTTGGTGCTGCAAGAAATATTGAAGAAGGTGGATCTTTAACGATTATCTCTACTGCGTTGATTGATACAGGAAGTAGAATGGATGAAGTTATTTTTGAAGAGTTTAAAGGAACAGGAAATAGTGAAACCGTTCTTGATAGAAAGATTGCAGATAAAAGAATATACCCTGCTATAGATATTACAAAATCTGGGACTAGAAGAGAAGAGTTATTATTTAATAAAGATGACCTTTCGAAAATGAATGTGTTAAGAAGAATTATTAGTCCAATGGGAACAATGGATGCAATAGAATTTATTAATTCAAAACTCAAGGAAACCAAAAGTAATGCAGATTTTTTTAATTCAATGAATAAACCTGCTTAATAATTTAATTTTTTCTTTAAAGTTTCAAGATCTTTAGAATAATTTTTCCATTTTTCGACTGATGATTTATAAAGAGGCTGTCTAACTTGAGCTAGACTGGCCGTTGATACTGGTCTTTTATTTTTATGAAAATTAAGACAATTATCATCCCAATCTAAATTACAAAATTTTAACAATTTTTTTGTTTCTAATTCTTTATTTGTAATTAAATTTTCATAATCCATCTTAAAAATTTTTTTGTTATATTTTTTAATCCAATATTTCATTAAGTCTTCATACATATTATAAAAATTTGCCAAATCATTAAAATCATATGTGTAGTTCATTAATTTAGATGAAAATGTATTTTTATAGTTAGACCAACATATATCCATTGGATTTCTAGTACAGTGAATGACTTTTGAGTCTGGAAATATAGACATGATCAAACCTATCCATTTGAAATTCAATGGAGCTTTATCAATTAAATATTCTTTTGTATTTTTAAATATTTCTATTTTCTTTAAGTAATAATCCTTTATTTGTTTTAAAATTTCAGGATTTAAGTTTTGAAGACTAACGTCCAGTTTGCTTTTATTAACAAATATTTTTTTTTCAATAATATCTTTCAAAAAACTAAGCTCTCCTGCTCCATAAACATTTTTATGAGAAGAAAGAATTTGTTCAATAAGAGTGGTTCCGGATCTTGGCATTCCAAGAATAAATATCATTTTTTGACCATAGGGTTTTAATTGATTAATATTATTATTAAAGATTTCTTTAATCTTTTTAAAATGCTTAGTTTCTAATTCCGAGTCATAATTTATGTCTTTTTTGTAAAGTTTATTGCCATTTTCATAAGATTTGAAAGATTTTTCATAATCGCCAATATCTTCGTATGCTTTCCCAATAGCAAAATTTAATCTTCTCATACCTTCATTATCAATTTTTTTAAGTAATTTTTCTTCCATTGTTTTTAAATGTTCATCTCCTATTTTATATTTATGAATCAAACTTAATGATTTGTCCGCAATAGTAGAATTAGGATTAATTTCTAATATTTCATTGTATATTTTTTTTGCTTCTTCAAAATTTCCTGATTGTTCATAGTATCCAGCGAGTGAAAGTTTAGGTGTAGTTGCTTTTTCATTTATTTTAATCGCTTTAATAAAATAGTTCATACCTTCTTCATTTTTGTTTTGTTTTGTTTTAAGGTTTCCTAAATTTACTAAAGCTTCTAAAAAATCTGGTTTTAGTCTAAGGGCATTATTATAATATTCTTCAGCTTTTTCATTTTCACCACATTGAACATGGGCCAGTCCAAGGTTATTTAGTACATTAAAGTTTTTAGGTTGTTTTTTTATTATCGTATTTAATATTTTTTTTGCTTCATCACCTTCACCTATAGCATTATAAGCTAAAGAAGTAATATTATAAAAAATTGCTTCTTCTGGAAATTTTTTAATTAAAGTTAATCCTTTATCAATTAAAGTTTTAAATCTTTTACTCTTAAAAAGATTCACCATTATCCCTACTTGATTATTTAGATATTCGATATTATTCATTGATTCATCTTAATTTTTATTACAAAACATATAAATAAATTATTATATTAAAAAAAATTAATTTTAGGTAATATATCTAATGACTATTTATGCTTTATCTACTGGCCCTGGCATATCAGGTATAGCAATAGTAAGGATTTCTGGACCAGAAGCTTCATTAGTAGTTAAATCGCTAACGGGGAAAGAAATGCCTATTCCGAGAGTAGCTACACTTAGAAAAATAAACAATATCAACACTTCTGAGCTAATCGATGAAGGCATAATTATATGGTTTCCTGGCCCTGAGAGCTATACAGGGGAAGATATGGCTGAAATCCATGTTCATGGAAGTAAAGCAGTAATAGAGGCACTACAAAATACCGTTTCTCAAGTAAAAAATTGTCGAATGGCTGAGCCAGGTGAATTTACAAAACTAGCATTTCAAAATGGCAAAATAAATTTGCTGAAAGCCGAGAGTATTGCAGATTTAATATCTTCAGAAACAGAAATTCAAAGAAAACAAGCAATCAAAATCATGGAAGGTAATTCTTCAAAAAAATTTAATCAGCTAAGAGATAATTTATTAAAAATTTTATCTTATGTTGAAGCAAAAATTGATTTCCCTGATGAGGATCTGCCTGAGGATAATTTAAAGAAGATCAAAAATGATTCAAGTCAAATAATAAATCAAATTGAAAAGATTTTAGATGATCAAAAAGTTGGAGAAATAATTCGTGAAGGATTTAAAATTGCAATAATTGGTCCAACAAATGCAGGCAAATCTAGTTTATTAAATAATTTATCTAAAAGGGAAGTTGCGATAGTTTCCGAAATAGCAGGTACTACTAGAGATGTAATCGAAACACGTTTAAATTTAGACGGATATCCAGTGATAGTTTCCGATACAGCAGGTATAAGAGATTCTAAAAACGAAATAGAAAAAAA
>CACHIV010000014.1 GCA_902579985.1 uncultured Pelagibacteraceae bacterium
TTTTATATTTGTAACTTAAAAATGTATATAAATTTTTTTGAAGATAAAATCTTTTTTCAAATGCTTTATTATTACAAAGTTCTCCTATTATCATGTTATCTATATTCTAGTTTATTAATATCATAATTCTAATTAATCTTAAAAATATTCATTTTGAAAAAATAATTTGGAAATAATTATATAATTTTTATATTAATAAACGTATTTGTTTAAAAAGATTTATTTTGGCCTTAGTTTTACCTAATTTATTTGATTTTTAAAACAAAGAATTGTACGTAAATATTTATTTTAAAATTTTGAAAAATTATAATTTCAATTTGAAAACATGAGTTTAAATAAGAAAAATATACTTATCACAGGAGGCACTGGTTCATTTGGTAAAGAATGCGTCAAATTTATATTAAAAAATTATAAACCAAATAAATTAGTTGTTTTTTCAAGAGATGAACTCAAACAATTTGAAATGGAGAAAGAATTAGAGAATAAAAATATAAAAAAAAAATGTTTAAGATTCTTTTTGGGAGATGTGAGAGATAAAGATAGATTAGATTTGGCATTTAAAGATATAAATTATGTTATACACGCCGCAGCTCTTAAACAAGTTCCAGCAGCCGAGTATAATCCAATGGAATTCGTTAAAACAAATATTATTGGTGCTGAAAATATTATTTTTGCATCAATAAATAATAAAGTTGAAAGAGTGATAAGTTTATCAACTGATAAAGCTGCAAATCCGATAAATCTTTACGGAGCTACAAAACTTGCAGCAGATAAATTATTTAATGCTGCTAATAATTTGAGCAAAGGTAAGCCAATATTTTCCACAGTACGATATGGAAATGTTTTAGGTTCAAGAGGATCGGTCGTTCCATTTTTTAAATCATTTCGATTAAAAAAAGATAAAAAAATTCCAATTACAGATAAAGATATGACAAGATTTTTTATTTCCTTGGAAGATAGTGTAAAATTTGTACTTAACTCATTAAATGTAATGAAAGGTGGAGAAATTTTTGTACCTAAAATACCTTCAGTTAAAATTATTGATTTAGCAAAGGCAATAGTGCCAAAAAGAAAACATCAGATAATTGGAATTAGACCTGGTGAAAAAGTTGCAGAAGTATTAATAACAAAAGATGAGTCTAAAAATACACTGGAGTTTAAAAAACATTATATAATTTATTCAGAGGTATTTTCAAAATTTAGTAAAAAAAGTATTAAATATAAATTGTTTGAATATAATTCCTCAACAAATAAGCACTTTCTAAATGTAAAACAAATTCAGTCAATCTGTGAAAAGTTAAGACTTATATGATCAGATATAGTGAGCAATGCATTGATCAAAAAGATATATCCAAAGTAATAAAAACTTTAAAATCAGATTTCATTACTACTGGGCCTCAAATTCCATTATTTGAAAAAAATCTTTCAAAAAAAGTAAATTCAAAGTATTCAGTAGTTTTTAATAGTGCAACAAGCGCTCTACACTCAGCGTGTCTTGCTTTAGGATTAAAAAAAGATGACAGACTATGGACTTCAGCAAATAGTTTTGTTGCCTCTGCTAATTGCGGTTTATATTGTGGAGCTAAAATAGATTTTATAGATATTGAGCTAGAAACTTTTAATATCGATATTCAAAAATTAGAGACAAAATTATACAAAGCGAAAAAAAAAAAATCATTACCTAAAATAATTGTACCAATAGTTTTTGCTGGACAATCTTACGATAGAGATCGTCTTATAAATTTATCAAAAAAATTTAATTTTAAGATTTTAGAGGATGCTTCTCATGGATTAGGATCAAAATATAAAAATAAATATTTAGGAGGTCATAAAGAAATAATAACGGTATTTAGTTTTCATCCTGTTAAAATGATTACTACCGGTGAAGGAGGTTCTGCCCATACACATAACAAAAAATACTATGAAATAATGAAATCAGTTAGTTCTCATGGAATTTTTAGAGAAAAAAAACACTTAAATAAAGGAATAAATCATCTTTTATATGAGCAAAGATATTTAGGGTTTAATTATAGATTAACCGATATCCAAGCTGCTCTTGGAATTAGCCAACTAAAGAAACTTGATAATTTTATAAAAAAAAGAAAAAATATAGCAAATATATATTCTAAATATTTAGATAATAAAAATTTAATTTTACCGACAGAAAAAAAATATGCAAAATCTACTTTTCATCTTTATGTAGTTTTGGTAAAAAATAATAAAAAAAAAAGAGATGATCTAATTTTTTTTTTAAAAAAAAATAAAATTTTTACTAATATTCATTATAAGCCTATTCATTTGCAGCCCTATTTTAAGAAACTTGGATTTAAAAAAGGAGATTTTAAAAATGCTGAGGAATACTATGAAAAAGCTATTAGCTTACCCATACATCCAAATTTAAAAAAAAAAGAGGTTATGTCAATAATAAAAAAGATTAATAATTTTTTTAAATGAAAGAATATATATCAGGATTAAAAATAGTATTTAGCATCTTGCCTGAAAGATTGAAAAAAAGGATGCAGTTAATGTTATCAATGTTATCCATTAGTGGTTTTTTAGAAAGTTTAACCATAGGTTTGTTTATTCCATTAATTGCAATTATTTCAGAAAAAAAAACTAACATTCCATTCCTAAATAATTTTTATGACTTTAATAAGATAGAAATTAATGAAATTTTATTTTTAGTTATTAGTTTAATTTTAATAGTTTATTTAATTAAATCTATTTTTTTAACTTATTTAGAATTTGGAATACAAAGATTGATAAATGATATTAGAGTAGAATTAACGTCTGAATTGTTCAAAAAATATATTAATTCTAAATATGAATTTCATTTAAAAAATAATTCTTCAATTTTATTAAGAAATTTAACTGCAGAAGTTGTATCTTTTTGTCATGGTATTATTGGCCCCATCTTAATAATAGCTAAAGAATTTTTTATAATAGTTTTTATTACAATATTATTATTCTTATTTGATTATAAAATAAGTATTTTTACATTTTCGTTTGGAATTATTCTTATATTTTCAATTAAAACTATATTAAGAAAATTACTTTACACTTTAGGATTAAAAGCAATGAACTTTAGAGGAGAAGCTAATAAAATTATCATAGAGTCATTACAGGGAATTAAATTTATAAAATCCTATAAAATAGAAAATAATTTCATTAATAGATTATTGAAAAATTTAAAATTTTCAGCTGAAATAAAATCAAAAGAAACTGCAATTCATAGTGTACCTAGGATTTGGATTGAGTTATTAGTGCTTATAACTTTATCATTATTAGGATTATATTTCTTCATTTTTAATATTTCTATGAGTGCATACTTTTCTTTTATTTCCTTATTCTTAATAGCAATGTTAAAAATGCTCCCATCTTTTATGTCAGCAATTAGGACTATAAATGGATATCAATCTTATAAACCCTCAATAGAATTTATTAAGAAAGAACTTGAAGAGAGAGAAGAGAATAATGAGTTAAAAAATAAGGAATTAACTAACAAAAAAATTGAACTTAATAAAGAATTGATAATAGATAATATAAGTTTTAAGTACGAGGGACAAAAACAATACATAATTGAAAATTTAAATCTTAAGATTAATAAAGAAGGCGATCTAATAGGCATTTTTGGAGATAGTGGTGTAGGAAAAACCACTTTAATAGATATATTGATAGGATTGCATAATCCTCATAAAGGTCAATTTTACCTAGATAATAATTTGGTAGAACAAAAATTAATTAGAGGAAAAATTTTTGGCTATGTTCCACAATTTATATATTTATTTGATGATAATATTAAAAATAATATATTGATTACAAATGACAAAAGAATATCAGAAGAAGATTATAAAAAAGTTTTAAATCAATGTGATTTATCAGAATTTATTGATTCATTGCCTGAGGGTGACAAAACACTTATTGGTGAAAATGGAGCACAAATTTCAGGAGGACAGAAACAAAGAATTGGTTTAGCTAGAGCACTAGCTAATGAAGCAAAAATTTTAATTTTAGATGAAGCAACTAGTGCCCTAGATAAAAGAACAGAAGATAATATATTTGATACACTAAAAAAAATATCATTAAAAAAATCAATTTTGATTATTACTCATAATCGAAATCTATTAAATTATTGTAATAAGATATATTGTTTAAAAGATGGAAATCTTAAGCAAGAAAAATAGATAATATAATGAATTATTTTGCTACTACTAGACTTCCAAATAATATTTACGAAATTTTTGTTAATGCTTGTAAAAAAGATGCTGAAAAAAAATTAAATAAATCTCTTAAAATTTTATATTTAGATAATAAAAAACTGAGTTTAAAATTTATTTTGTATTTACTAAAAATTGTTATTACAGGTAAAATTTTTTTTAAAGATCAATTTATATACTTAAAATATAGAAACTGTAGTATAGGACGACATTCAATGACTACGGCCTTAAGAGATATGAAATCTTACTTGAGCCCATTTTATTTTTTTTATAATAATGTCAAATATTTAATTTTATCAGGATTAATTATTGACTCATTATATATTAACTTAAAAAGAATAGATGCTGCCTACGTTGACCATGGTATATATTTAAATGGAGTAGTAATACAATTGCTTGCAAATAATAATAAAATTATATATCAAAATGTTTATCCAAGAGGCATTTCACGAAAAACTTTTACAAAAAAAGAAAAAAATTTTTTTTTTGAGTATGAAGATTTATTAATTTTTAAAAAAAATGAAAAGAACTTATCTATTAAAAACAAAAAAGAAGCAAAAAATAAAATTAGAATTATAACAAATTATCCAGAAAATATTCCATGGATTAAGGGAGTTAAATTTAAAAGAGTAAAAAATGAAAATTTAAAAAAATTGACTCATATTGTATATGCACATTCTTTTGCTGATGGACAATTGGGATATGGACTAGATGGTTTTTCTAATGTTAGAGAATGGATAGAGTTTACGTTAGAAAAATTAGATAATAAAAAAAATTTAGTGTATGTAAAAGCACATCCTAATTTTACTACAAGAGGCTATGTAAACGAAGCATGTGCAATGGATCAACATATTTTTTCTTTAATAAAAAAGAAATTTAAACCCTCTAAAAGACTAATATTTGAGGATAAGCCAATTAAAAATGTAGACCTATTAAAGTTAATAAATAAAAAAACAATCTTAATATCCCACCATGGTTCAGTTATTTTTGAAAATACTTATAAAAAGTTTAAAAATATTTCATCTTCCGCAACATTTTGGGAAAATAGATTTAAAATAACTAATAAATGGAGCACAAAAAAAGAATACGAAAAAATTTTAAAAAAAAAATGGAGTCAGTTGAAATTTGCAAATCAAGAGGATTTTTTAAAGATATGCTATCTATTATATTGTAATGAATATGGTCATTATGGAAAAAAATTTTGGTTAAAAATAATTTCCGATAAAATGAAAATTCCATATAAAAAATTAGATACCAATCTTTCTGGCAATATAGAGAAATTAAAAGATAAACAAAAAAATATATTAACTAATTTAATAAGTCAAAATATACAAATACTTAAATAATATTAAAATATAATTATAAGTTATTATTATTTTTTAAAAATTTTTAATGATCCTTTTTTAAATTCTTTAATTATATAATCAATATCCTTTTTTTCATGAGAATATGACTGAAACATTATACCACTACTGGGAATGTAAATATTTTTATTTTTAATATAATCTTTAAATTTTGAAATAAGTTTATTTTTTTTTAATTCCAAAAAATCTCTACTAGCTCGATCTTTAATAGAATTTTTTGTATATACCAATCTTAACATCGAATGAAATCTATAAATTTTCAGATCTAAATTATTTGATACAAAAAATTTATTTAACTCTGCTTGTAAATATTTTGAGTTTGTATTTATTTTTTTGAATATTTTTTTTTTATTTTTTATAATATAATTTAATACTTCATTACCTACAAAAGTAACTATTGAATTTCCAGAAAATGTACCTCCAAAAAAGACTTTAGGATTAATTTTATTAATTTTTCTTGTTACAGATTTTGATATTGAAATTATTCCAATAGGTAATCCTGCACCAAAACATTTTCCAAAAGTACTTAAATCTGGCTTAATATTAAAATAATTTTGGACACTTGAGCAATTAGTTCTTAAGCCAGTTATCATTTCATCAAAAATTAGAATAATATTATTTTTTTTACAAAAAATTTCCAAAAATTTCAGATATTTTCCTACATTTTCATACGGAAGACATGCTTGAATTGGCTCAATTATTAGACATGATATATTTTTTCTATTTTTTTTAAGTATCGCTTCACTTTTTTTAAAATTATTATAAGGAATTAAAATTAAATTTTTATATGTTTCTTCAGGTAATCCGCTAGAGAGTTTAACAGGTTTCAATTTTTTATTAGTTTTATATAATAATTGATCAACAGATCCATGCCATCCACCAGTTACTAAAGCAATTTTTTTTTTGTTATTTATTGCTCTAGCTAGCCTCAATGATTTAATCACTGCTTCAGTTCCAGAATTACAAAAAATTATTTTTTCACTATTGGGTACAACTCTTTTAATATTTTTTGCAAATATTTTGGCACTAATATTTGGAGCAGCGATATTTGAAATTTTTTTAGAAATAAATTTTGCTATACTTTTTTTAAATACTTTATGATTATGACCTAATAATATAGATCCGGCACACATAGATAAATCAATATATTTTTTATTTTTTGTGAAAATTCTTTCATCTTGTGCACCATAAAATAAATCAACACCCTTTTTATAGCCTTCATTTATGATTAAATTTTGCATTTTAGAAAAAATTTATTAATTTTGAGTCAAATCTGGTAAATTATTAAACACTAATTGTTAATAATACAAGCAATACTTATTTTATTTAATAAGATTAAGCTTTACTGTTCAAAATTTGAACTATATGTTCATTATTTGAACAATATGAAAAAAAACAATCAAGATCATTTTGAAATTTTAAGGAAAATTTCTAAAAAACCACAAGTAAGCCAAAGGGAACTTGCGGAAGAGCTGGGATTTAGTTTAGGGAAACTTAATTATTGTATAAAAGAATTACAAAGCAAAGGATTAATTAAAATAAGAAATTTTAAAAAAAACAAAAAAAAAATTAATTATTTTTACATTTTAACACCTCAAGGAATTTCATCTAAAACAAAACTTGCAATTAATTTTATGAAAAAAAAGATGAAAGAATATGACGAACTTAAAGCTGAAATTAATGATGAAGATATTTCAGAGTTAAATATTCAACCTACCAAAAAAATAGATCACACTTTATTATAATGAGCAAATATGGCCATAACAATCCACCGATACCTTTAGATCCAAAAGAAACCATAAAAAAAAATATAAATAGAAGAAAATTGATTGTTGATGATGGTATTACCTTATTCAAAGGAGTCCCTTTACCGACATGGATTGAATTAAGTTTAATTGACGTTTGTAATCGCTCTTGTAGTTTTTGCCCAAAATCTGACGAAAAAGTTGCTCCTGATACATATCAAAAAATGTCTAAAAAATTAATTGATAAATTGCATGACGATTTAAAAAGAATGAAATTTAATGGGTCTTTAGCTTTATGTGGATATGGTGAGCCTTTATTGCATAAAGATATTGAGTATATTGTAGATAAATTGTCAAGAGTAGCTGATATTGAAATTGTTACTAATGGTGATCCACTAAACTATAAAATGATAAATAAGTTATATAATGCAAATGCCGCAAGGTTGTTGATTAGCATGTATGATGGCCCTGAGCAAATACAAAAATTTAAAGATATGATAAAGCAATCAGGCATACCTGCAGAATTTGTTATATTAAGAGATAGGTGGTATTCAAAAACTGAAAATTTCGGAGTAAAATTAACAAATAGAGCAGGTACAATTAAAACTGGAAACCAAATAGCAAACGATGTTCATACTGTTTGTTTTTATCCTTCTTATCAATTTTTGATAGATTGGAATGGTGATGTATTTTTATGTCCTCAGGATTGGCAAAGAAGGCAAACAATGGGAAACATGATGCAAGAAGAGGTTTTTGATATATGGACATCTAAAATAATGAAAAAATATAGAGTTGATTTATTAAATGGAAAAAGGTGTAATAATCCTTGCAAAAATTGTAATGCGCAAGGAACATTACTTGGTATTAACCATGCCCAAAAATGGAGAGAAATATATAAAAATTAATTATAACTATATAATTCTTTTATATTGATTTGGAATTAAATTTTTTACTTTATTTTTTTTTGCTAATTCCAATATCCATCTTGGGTTTTTTACAATTATTCTAGCGATAGTAATAAAATCAATTTTTCTATTTTTAATAATATTTTCTGAAACATTATGTTTAGTTATCATTCCACTTGTTGTTGTAATCATTTTAGACTTTTTTTTAATCTTTTTAGCCATACTAACTCTAAAAGCTTCTTTTTGTTTCATTTTTGTAAAAGGTAAAATACCTCCACTTGAAATGGAAACATAATCAAAGCCAATTCTTTTTAAATTTTTTGATAAAACTATAGCGTCATTTATAGATAAACCATTTTTTAGATGGTCTGTTCCAGTAATACGTGCACCTAGAATCTTATTACGAGGCCAAACTTTTCTAACTTCTTGAGCTATCTCATTTAAAAATCTAGCTCTATTTATTAAACTTCCACCATACTCATCAATTCTTTTATTAGAAATTGGTGAGAAAAATTGATGTAATAAATATCCGTGTGCCATATGTACTTCTAAGCAATCAAATTTTATTCTATTAGCTCTAATCGCAGAATTTTTGAATTTTTGTATGATTTTTTTAATTTGTAACTTTGACATAGCTGTAGGTTTTGGCCAACCTTTATCTCTTGAAATTGAGGAAGCTGATATGGTTTTCCATGATTTTTTTTTAGGTAATGGAGAATTATGTTTTATCCAGGGTGCATAGCTAGAACCTTTTCTTCCAGAATGTGAAATCTGAATTCCATATTTAATATCATTTTTTGATTTTAGAAATTTTATTAGTTTTTTTAAATTTTTTTCATGAGTGTTATTATATAGACACATATCAGCATCTGATATTTTTCCTTGACTATCTACCGCGGTAGATTCAAGTAAGACCATACTGGCACCTGTAGAGGATAAATGTTCTAAATGTTGATAGTGCCATTTAGATGGGCTTCCATTTTGTGATGAGTATTGACACATTGGAGAAACTACAATGCGATTTTTTAATTTGATTTTATTTATTTTTAGATTTTGAAATATCATTTTTTTTAGTGACTACAAATTCATTATGTGGATGAAAAATTGCATCGGGATAAGACCAATAAGTTTCAACAAAATATTTTTTTAAAGCCCTTCCCAATTTTGGAAGATGAGGAACTTTATCAGTATCTATCATAGAGTTAAATGGAGTTGCAAATCTTAACCATTCTCCTTTTTTTTGTTCTTTATAAAATAATCTAGTCCTTAATGCTAAAATTGGTGGGACAAGAGTATAATTTTTTGATAAAAGTTTTTTATAGATATATTTAAGTTTTGTAGCTTTTTTAAAACCAAGACTTTTTACTTTAATCTTATATAAATCATAACTTTGATTATTTATTGATAAATTATTTTTTTTGTTATTAAATATATTTGATATCCAAGGACTTAAGACATATTTTTTTTGAATTAGGTCTTTTAATAAATGTTGAACACTTTTATAATTACTTTTTTTAATTTTTTTCCAAACTCTGATATTTTTCATATAATTTTATTGAACTTAAATTAATTATTGGATTATACTCATAATATCATAGAATAAGAATACAAGTCATAAAAAAAGTCAAATAATTGATAAAAACTTAAATGATATTGAATAAAAAAAAAGGAATTTTGTTTTGGATTACGGGATTATCGGGTGCTGGAAAAACTTCAATATCTAATAAAATTTATAAAAGAATCAAAGATAAATATGGAAAAACTTTTTATGTAAATGGTGATGAAATGAGAAAAATTTTTGATCTTAAGAGTTATGATAATTCTGACAGAAAAAAAGGTGGAATAAAATATTCAAAATTATTTAAAAAAATTACTGATCAAAAAATTAATGTATTATTTGCAGGCATGGCCCTTTTTCATGATGTTAGAAAATGGAATAGAAATAATATCGATAATTATGTAGAAATTTATATTAAAACTAGTTTAAAAAAAATTATAAAAAAAAAATATACAAAAATTTATAAAAGAAAAACTAAATTAGTTGGAATAGATTTAAAACCAGAGTTCCCAAAAAAACCAGATATCATTATTAATAATTATTTTAATAAAAGTATTAAAAAGTTATCTGATGAATTAATTATAAAGATAAATCAAAAATTAAATTAAAAAATTTTTTTAAGTGTAAATTTTATTATTGCATTAAAGAAAATTATAAATATTAAAAGAAAATTTTGTCCATTGCTATATCGAATATTAGATTCTTCCAATAAATGTTGGAAAAAATTAAATTTACTAGAATGTCCTCCGCTTTTCATGATACCAATTATTTTATTTTTATTAGTAGAGATTCCCTTTAATTTTTTCTTAATTATAGCTCTATAATAGAAATCATAATCAGCAGAACATTTATATTTTGTATTGAACTTTCCTACTTTGTTTAAAGACGCTAATTTAATAAAAAAACCTGTAGAATGTGATGTTGCAAAATCAAAGTTATAATTCAATCTAAACTTATTATATCCAGATTTGATTAATGTATTTGATGTATAATGTCTTTTAACAGTTCCAAAAACAAAATCTATTTCTCTATTTTTTAAGAATAACTTATAAATAATATTTAAAGCATTTTGTGTTAATAAATCTCCTGAATTTACAAATAATAACACATTTCCTTTTGCAATATTAATACCTTTGTTCATTGCAAAATAAATACCTTTATCTTTTTCGGATAGGATATAAGAAATTTTATTTTTAAATTTCTTAATTTTTTTAATTGTTTTGTCTGTAGATTTACCATCTATTATTATATATTCAAAATTTTTAAAATTTTGTGTTATAATACTTCTAATGGTTTTTTCTATATTAGCTTCATCATTTTTAACAACCGTCACTATTGAGAAAAAAGGTTTTTTTAATTTTTTTTTTTTCATATATAATTTATACATTCTTAACAAAAATATATTAAATAAATAAAATATTTCTTAAATTAAATGACAATTAGAGTTGGTATCACTGGTAGTACAGGTAGTCTAGGTAGAGAAATAATTAAATCAAGATTAGGTTTTAAATACTCATTTTTTAGAGGAGATATAAGAAACAAAAATCGAGTATCAAAATGGATAAGTAACAAAAGTCTAGATGCTATAATTCATTTAGCAGCGATAGTTCCAATTAAAATAGTAAATAAAAACAAAAAAAAAGCCTATCAAGTTAATTATTTGGCAACAAAAAATTTAGTTGATGAAGTTAAAAAAAATAAAATAAAGTGGTTTTTTTTTGCATCGACTTCTCATGTATATTCTTCAAAAATAAATAAAATTAGTGAAAGTTCTAAAGTAGATCCAATATCTTATTATGGAAAAACGAAATTCTTTGCAGAAAAATATATAAAAAAACAATTACAAAAAAGTGATACTATTTATTGTATTGGAAGAATATTTAGTACTACTAATAAGAATCAAAAAAATAATTATCTAGTTCCAGATTTAAAAAAAAAAATTAAAAAATCAAAAAATAAAATTATCTTATATAACTTAAGTCACTATAGAGATTTTATTTCAATGAAAGATATTACAAAAATTATTTTTTGTTTATATAAAAAACAATTTAAAGGAATAATTAATATTGCTTCAGGTAAAGCAACATATTTAAAAGACATAGCTATTTATATTGCAAAATATTATAAAAAAAATATAG
>CACHIV010000015.1 GCA_902579985.1 uncultured Pelagibacteraceae bacterium
AAATTATTTGATAAAATTGAAAAAAATCCAAAAAAATTTATTTCAAAAAAACAAATTGCGAGTAATAAATATAGAGCAATATCAGATTTTATATCTGGTATGACTGATCGATATGCAATTAACCTTTATAACAATATTAAATGAATATTTTTGAACAATATCTATCTAAGATAAAGAAAACATTATTAGATTTATCTAAAAAAAATGAATTAATTTTGTCAGATAATTTAGATGGAATTAATGCTGAAATTCCTCCGTCGGAATTTAATTATGATATTTCTACAAATGTTGCGATGTTTTTGTCAAAAGTAAATAAAAAATCTCCAATGGATTTAGCTGAAAAATTAGCTAGAGCTTTAAAAGAAAATGATAAGTTGATCGATAATATATCAATAGCTAAACCTGGTTTTATTAATATTAAATTTAAATCAATTTTTTGGACAATGTTTATTGAAGAAATAATTAAAAATTCAAAAACTTTTGGAGCTAACTTAAAAGAAAAAAAAAATGATTATTTAATTGAATTTGTTTCAGCTAATCCCACTGGTCCATTACATGTGGGTCATAGTAGGGGTGCTATTCTTGGTGATGTGATTGCAAACCTTCTGTTATTTAATAAACATAAAGTAACAAAAGAATATTATGTTAATGATTATGGAAATCAGATTATCAATTTTACTAAATCTGTATATTTTAGAATAAGAGAAATTATTTTCAATGAGCCTTTTCCTATAGATAATCCCAATTTATATCCCGGTGATTATTTAATTAACTTCGCACAAAATATAATTAATTCTGATAAAAAAAAAGATTTTAAAAATTTTGAAAAAATTTCTGAAGAATTAACAGTATTATCTATCGAGCAAGCCTTAATATTAATTAAAGATAACCTCAATAGCCTTGGCATTAAGCATGACAATTTTATTAGTGAAAAAAAATTAGTTATAAATCAAGAAGTAAAAAAAGTTGTTGATTATCTCCAAAAAAATAAATTTGTTTATAAGGGCAAAATTAAAGCACCAGCAGGAGAAAACGCTGATGGTTGGATAGAAAGAGAACAATTACTTTTTAAATCAACTGATTTTGGTGATGATAAAGATAGAGCTTTACAAAAATCAGATGGTTCTTGGACTTATTTTGCTAGTGATGTTGCTTATCATAAAAATAAATTAGATAGAAAGTTTGATTATTTAATAAATATTTTAGGTGCAGATCACGCAGGTTATATAAAAAGAATCTCATCATCTGTAGAAGCTTTGTCAGGCTCTAATAAAAAACTTATTTGTAAAGTTAGTCAATTAGTTAAACTTATTAAAAATAATAAACCTTTCAAAATGTCCAAAAGAAAAGGTGACTATATAACCGTAGAAGATTTAATTTCAGAAGTTGGTAAAGATGCAACTAGATTTATTATGTTGAATAGAAACAGTGATGTAGAATTAGATTTTGATTTTACTAAAGTTAAGGAAAAATCAAAAGATAACTCACTTTATTATGTTCAGTATTGTTATGCTAGAATTTCATCAGTTTTTAGACATGTAAATTTAGATATTAATAAAGATTTATCAATTAACAAATATGATTTTAAATATTCTGATACAGAAATTAGAATTTTAAAAAAGATTTCTGAATGGCCTAAATGTATAGAAATTTCAAGTTCAAAACTGGAGCCTCATAGAATAGTAATATTTTTATATGATCTTGCATCAGAGTTTCATTCATATTGGAATTTAGGAAAAGATGATGAAAGCAAAAGATTTATAAATAATAAAAAAAAAATTACTGATGATAAATTAGTATTTTTAAAAGCTGTATCAAATGTTATTAAAACAGGAATGAAAATAGTTGGCGTTGATACTCCTTACAAAATGTAATGATAAAAGAATTAAAATATCTTTTTTTTATAATAACAATTTTTTTGTTTTTTTTCTTGACTTTAAAATATTATTTTTCAGATGATAATAAAAAAAATTCTTATAGATCATTTAAACAAAATGATGAAAAGATTATTAATTATTCTAAAAAATTGATTATCTTAAAAAATGATACAAGTAATATTATTGAGTATGTTAAAAAAACAAACGATAAAAATAAAAAAAGTTATAATTTTTGGAATTTAATCAATAATAATGAATAAAAGACGCTCTTTCATAACCGGAATTAAATCAACTTCTTTATTAATAAAAGAAAGAAAATTTTTAAAAAGATATAAACCTTGGGGAGTCATATTATTTTCAAGAAACATAAAATCTATTTATCAAACTCAAAAATTGACTGCAGAAATTAGAAAAATTTTTAATGATCAATATTATCCTATTTTAATAGATCAAGAAGGCGGAAGAATAAATAGATTGAGATCATTTTTTAATACAGATCCGTTTACAGGTGAATTTTTTGGAAAACTTTATAAAAAGGATTTAAAAAAATTTAATTTATATTATGATATATTTATTAATCAAACTTCCCATATTCTTAAATTGATTGGCATTAATGTTAATACTGTTCCAGTTTTAGATACAAGGGTTAAGGGTTCAAGTAATATTATTGGTGATAGGGCATTTGCAAAAGATCCCAAGATAGTTTCTAAAATTGGTGATATTTGTATAAAAAAATATCATAAAAATAATATTGGAACAGTTATTAAACACATACCAGGCCATGGTCTGGCTAAAGTAGATAGTCATAAATCTACTCCAATAATTAAAACTAATTTATCAAAATTAAAAAAAAATGATTTTTCAACATTTAAAAATAAAAAAAGTTTTTTGGCTATGACGGCACATATTATTTTTAAAGATTTAGATGCATTAAACACCGTAACTCATTCAAAAAAAGTTATTAAATTAATCAGGAATCATATTAAATTTAAAAACATTTTGATATCTGATGATATTTCAATGAAAGGATTAAAATACTCAATAAAAAATAATACCATTAAAGCTTTTAAGGCAGGTTGTAATATAGTTCTTCATTGTAATGGTAATTTTAGAGAAATGAGTATTGTAGCAAGAAATTCTCCCAATCTTTCAAAATTTATCATTAAAAAAACATCACAATTTTATAATTTTTTAAGATAAGATTAAATATGCATAATATTGATTCTACAAACTTCAATGTTGACCTAAATAATTATCAAGGCCCATTAGATGTATTGTTGGACTTGGCCAAAACACAGAAAGTAGATCTTGAAAATATATCTGTTACAAAATTAGCCGACCAATTTTTCGAATATATTACAAATGAAAAAAATCTTAATTTAGATGCTGCCTCAGAATATTTATTAATGGCTACATGGTTAACTTATTTAAAATCAAAACTGCTTTTACCAAATAATCCAGAGGAAGAATTTAAAGTTTTAGAAGTTGCAGAAAAGTTAAAATTACAATTAAAAAAGTTAGAATTAATTCGTTTATTATCAGATCAAATGCTTAAAAGAAAAAGATTAGGTAAAGATATTTTCATGAGAGGCTTTAAGGGTAATATAAAATCTATTTATAATGCAGAATATAAATTAACACTTTATGATTTACTAAAATCTTATTCATCCATAGTTATGAAAAAAGATTTTCAACGTATTAATATCCCAAAATTACCTGTTTTTACGACAGAAGATGGAATCAAAAGAATAAAAGAATTTTTTGGAAGACTTAAAAACTGGAAAAATTTAGATGAATTAATACCAAAAAACTTTAAAAGAAATTTGCAAAATCAAAAAACAGGTAAAGCAGGAATTTTTGCTGGTTCATTAGAATTGGTAAAAGAAGGCAATTTAACAATTAAACAAAATAAGTTATTTGATGATCTTTATATAAAAGAAATTAAATGAACAAAATTAAAAAAAAAATTAAGAAAGATAATATTTTAAACTTTCCTTCAAAATTAAGTGAAGCAGATAGAGAGGTAGAAGCAATAGTTTTTGCTGCCGCTGAACCATTAAATATCGAAACAATTGAATCCAAACTTTCAAAAAAAATTAATGTATTAAAAACTTTGGAAAAACTTCAAAATGAATATTCAACAAGAGGTATAAATTTAGTTTGCATATCAAAAAAATGGTCTTTTAGAACTTCTGAAAATTTATCTAGTTTGATGTCAAATGAAAAAACAGTTGAAAGAAAACTATCTAAAGCTGCTATAGAAACATTAGCTATAATTGTTTATCACCAACCAGTTACTAGAGCTGAAATTGAAGAAATACGAGGTGTAGCCTTTGGAACAAATACACTTGAAATATTGATGGAATTAGATTGGGTTAAACCCCAAGGACGAAAAGATGTACCTGGCAAACCCATACAATATGCTACTACTGATAATTTTTTAAGTCACTTCAGCCTTCAAAAATTATCAGATTTACCGACTGTTGATGAATTAAGCTCTGCTGGTTTGATTGATAGTTCAAATATAGACGACTCCATATTTGGGACAGGTAAATTTTATAAAGAAAAACAAGAAGAAAAAAAAGAAAATATTTATGAAAATATAGATGAAATGTTAAGTAGCACACTCAACAAAGATGAAGATAAGTAAAAAGTTTCTTTAAAATTCAATTTAAAAGTTGTATAAAATGATATGAGTATTGGAATTTGGCAAATAGCTATAGTTGTAATTTTAGTTGTCCTGTTATTTGGAAGAGGCAAGATTTCTAGTTTAATGGGTGATGTTGCGAAAGGTATTAAAAGTTTTAAAAAAGGTATGGCTACAGATGTTAATGATGATAATGAGCCAAAAAATATTTCAGAAAATAACCAAGATTCAAAAGATAAAGAATAAATTCAATGCCCACAATTGGCTGGTTTGAGATCCTAATTGTTGTAGCTGTTTCTATAATGGTAATTGGTCCTAAAGATTTTCCTCACATGTTGAAAAAAGTAGGATCTTGGATTGGCAGTACAAAAAGATATATAAATAATGTCCAAGCAGAAATATCAGAAATTGACTTAGAAGAAAAAGAAACCAATAAAAAACAAGAAGATAAAAAAGATGACAAAATCTGAAAATGAAGGAGGCTTTGTTAGTCATCTTACAGAATTAAGAACAAGATTAATTCATTCATTTATTTTTTTATTTATATTTTTTATAGTTTGTTATTTTTTTTCAGAAAATTTATATGCCTTTTTAGTTGAACCTTATGCTTCAGCCGTAAAAGAAAATGGTCTTGAAAGAAGATTAATTTTTACCGCTTTACAAGAAACATTCTTAACATATATAAAAATCGCTTTTTTTACTGCTTTTTTCGTTACATGTCCTTTTATATTAATTCAAATATGGAAGTTCATTGCACCAGGTTTATATAAACATGAAAAAATAGCAATCATACCATATTTAGTTTTAACACCAATTTTATTTTTTTTAGGGGGTTTACTAGTTTATTATTTGATAATGCCTCTAGCGATAAATTTTTTTCTGTCATTTGAAAGCTCAGGATTATCTAATGGACTACCCATTCAATTAGAAGCTAAAGTAAATGAATATCTTTCTTTAGTTATGAAATTAATTTTTGCTTTCGGCATTAGTTTTCAATTACCAGTAGTCCTTAGTTTGTTAGCTAGAATAGGATTAATAGATGCAAAATTTTTAAGAGATAGAAGGAAGTATGTGATCGTAATGATTTTTGCAACTGCAGCAATTTTAACGCCTCCAGATCCAATCACTCAGATTGGTTTGGCAATACCATTATTAATTTTATATGAATTATCTATATTTTCTGTAAATATTATTGAAAAAAAGAATAAAAAAGATGCATAATATAAAAGACATAAAAAATGATATTGAAAATTTTAAAAATTCATTAAAAAAAAGATTTGTAGAAATTGATATCGAAAAAATTTTAGATTTAGATGAAAATAATAGAAAATATATTCAAAAAAAAGAATTATTTGAAAAAGAAAAAAAAGAAATATCCAGATCTAAAGATAAAACTCTTTTTGAGAAATCAAAAAAAATTACAATTGAGATAGAAAAAATTAGTAAATTGCAAGCCAAGGTTAAAAAAGAACTAGATGAAATTCTGTCTTCTATTCCGAATATTCCACATAAAGATGTTCCTGTTGGCAAAGATGATAATTCTAATATTGAAATTTTAAAGTCAGGAAAAATTCCTAATTTTGATTTTACTCCTAAATCTCATTATGAATTAGGTGAAAATTTAGATATGCTTGATTTTGAACTTGCTACTAAAACTACTGGATCAAGATTTGTATTTGTAAAGGATAAATTAGCATTACTAGAAAGAGCACTGTCTAATTTTATGTTAGATACACATATAAATCAAAATGGATATGAAGAGATTTCACCTCCACTGATTGCCAATGATAACACCATGTTCGGTACCGGACAACTTCCTAAATTTGAGAATGATCAATTTGAATTAAAATTAGACGATGCTACTGATAAAAAATTTTTAATACCTACTGCTGAAGTTATATTGACCAATACTGTTAAAAATCAAATTATTGATAAACAAAAATTACCAATTCGTATGGTTGCTTCTACTCCTTGTTTTAGAAAAGAAGCAGGCAGCTATGGAAAAGATACAAAAGGAATGATAAGACAGCATCAATTTTATAAAGTTGAATTAGTAAGCGTAGTAGAAATTAATCAGTGTTTGCCTGAACTAGAAAGAATGACTGATTGTGCCACTAAAATTTTAGATCTTTTAGAACTGCCTTATAGAAAAGTAGTTTTATGCACAGGAGATATGGGTTTTAGCTCTGAAAAAACTTATGATATTGAAGTTTGGTTGCCATCCGAAAAAAAATATAGAGAAATATCAAGTTGTTCCTCTTGTAATTCTTTTCAAGCTAGACGAATGAAAGCTAGATATAAAAATGAAAAAAATGAAACACTTTTTGTTGGCACATTGAATGGAAGTGGATTAGCAATAGGAAGAACATTGATTGCGATATTAGAAAACTATCAACAAAAAGATGGCTCAATTATTGTTCCAAAAATTTTACGACCTTACATGAATAATAATGAAAAAATCGATAAGAATTAAAGTTGTTTTAATAAATTAGATAGTATAAATATTCCTCTATAAACAAGGAGAAATATGCAAAATTCTGGAATAGGTCAATTTATCCCATTAATCTTAATATTTGTTATTTTTTATTTTTTCTTAATTAGACCACAACAAAAAAAAGTTAAAGAACATAAAGCAATGGTCGAAAATTTAAAAAGAGGTGATGATGTAATAACATCAGCTGGTATAGTTGGTAAAATTGAGAGAATTATTGATAATGAGAAGGCAGAAGTTTTAATTGCAGAAAATGTCAAAGTTGAGGTTATTAAAGCTACAGGCATTCAAAGTCTAATTAATAATTCTGAAGTCAAAAAAAAATAACATTAAATTAAAGTGTTATACTTTTCAAAAATAAGAATAATTCTAGTTTTATTAACAACAATATTTTTTATTTTTATTGCTTCATCTAATTTTTTTGACAATGATAAATATATTATTTCAAAAAAGATAAATCTTGGATTAGATCTCCAAGGAGGATCATATTTATTGCTTGAAATAGACAATAAGCCAGTCCAAATACAAAAGTTACAAAATACTATTAATACTATTAGAAATTTTTTAAAGAAAAAAAATATAATTTTTTCAGATTTAAGAATTCAAAATGAAGAAATAAAATTTTCTGTTTCTAAAAAAGATATTGATGTAGTTGAGTCTTTTTTTTTAGATAAAGAAAGTGAGATCAATCCTTATTATAATCAATATAAATCTCATCAATTTGATTTATTAATTAATAATAATGAATTTGTTTTAACACTTTCAAAATATGGCATTATTGAAATTAAAGTTTCTTCTCAAGATCAAGCTATAGAAATAGTCAGAAGAAGAGTTGATGAAGTTGGAACTAATGAACCAAATATTTTAAAAAGAGGCAATGATAGAATTCTTGTTGAACTTCCTGGATTAGATGATCCAATGAGAATTAAATCTCTTTTGGGAAAAACTGCCAATCTAACATTTAGATTTATTACTCAAAATGAAAATGAAACATTTGGAGTTGAAGTACTTAAATTTGAAGATGGAACAGAAGAGGCCATGGTTAGTAAAAGAATAATTCTAAGTGGAGAAAATCTCTTAGATGCTCAACCACAAATGAATAATCAAACAAATGAAACAGTTGTATCATTTTCTTTAGATAGACTAGGTGCTAAAAGGTTTGGTAAAGCTACTAGCACAGGTATTGGCAAACAATTAGCTATAGTTTTAGATGGAAAAATTGTAAGTGCACCAGTTATAAGAGAGACTATAGCAAGTGGAAATGGACAGATTAGTGGTAATTTTACATTTCAATCAGCTACTGATTTAGCTTTATTGCTTAGATCTGGAGCTCTACCCGCCCCATTAAATATAATTGAAGAGAGAACTGTAGGACCAGATCTTGGTCAAGATTCAATTAATGCTGGTGTTATCGCTTTGTTAATTGGATTTTTATTAGTTATTCTTTTTATGTTTTTTAAATATAAAATTTTTGGCTTCATATCCAATATAACACTTCTGGTTAATTTATTTTTTTTAGTTGGAATTTTGACATTGTTTGAAGCTACATTGACCCTTCCAGGAATTGCTGGAATTATATTAACTGTTGGAATGGCTGTAGATGCAAATGTATTAATTTTTGAGAGAATTAAAGAAGAATGTAAAAATGAAAAAAATAATATTATAGCTTTTGACTCTGGCTATATTAAATCTAGAACAGCTATACTAGATGCAAATATAACAACTCTTATTGCAGCAACCATTTTATTTTTTATGGGTTCTGGACCAATAAAAGGCTTTTCAATAACATTGGCTGTAGGAATTTTGACTACACTTTTTTCAGTATATTTCATAGCAAGAATGTTAACTGCAATTTATGTTTTAAAAAACAAAGATAAGAAAGATTTAATATAAATGATAAATTTTAATAAATTTTTTAGATTATTTAATATTATATCTATTGTTTTAGTTATTATTTCAATTTTACTGTTAGTTTTTAAAGGATTAAATTTTGGAATAGATTTTAAAGGTGGCACTTTAATTGAACTAAGGTCTGATGATAAAAAAATTAATGTTTCGTCGTTAAGAAACACCTTAAATAATATGAATCTTGGCGATGTAAATGTTAAAAAATTTGGTAATGAAACAGATTTTCTTATTAAAATAGAAAAAAATGATAAAAATACGATAGATTTAATTAAAAAAAATTTAATGGAATTAAGCGGGGGCTCATTTAATTTTAGAAGAGTTGAGAATGTAGGTCCTAAAGTAAGTTCTGAATTATTAAAATCTGGAATTATAGCTATAGCTTTATCACTTGCGGCAATGCTTTTATATATTTGGATTAGATTTGAATGGCAATTTAGCTTGGGAGCAATTTTGGCTTTATTTCATGACGTAATTATTACTCTTGGTTTATTTTCTTTATTTAGTTTAGAAATTAATCTTTCAATAGTAGCAGCAGTTTTAACTATTGTCGGTTATTCTATGAATGATACAGTAGTTATATACGATAGAGTTAGAGAAAATTTAAGAAAATTTTCAGACATTAAAATATTTGAATTAACAAATATTTCTATTAATGAAACTTTATCGAGAACAATCATTACATCAGCAACTACTTTGCTTGCATTACTCTCTATTTATTTTTTTGGCGGTGAAATATTAAAAGGTTTTTCTTTAGCAATGATTATGGGAGTTACATTTGGTACATATTCATCAATTTATATTGCCAACCCTATTCTTGTTAAACTAAGAGTCTCTCAAAAAACAATCCTAAAAGAAGAAAAAGATTAAAATTAATAAAGATTTTGAGCTATTACCATTGATAATAACATTGGTAAGGATAAAAGGGTGTTTGTTCTAGAAAAAAGCATAGCTGTTCTAGCAGATTTTGCTTTTACATCTGGTTCACATTCAACAATACCAAGTGCTCTTTTTTGATTAGGCCAAATTACAAACCAAACATTAAAAGCCATATATAAACCTAACCACATACCAATGCCTATAGCTGTATATTTACCACCACCTGATCCAATTCCTAATGTCATAGCTTCATGAGCATAATCATTTAAAAGAGCCAAGATTAATCCAGTTATAACTGTTAAAAATGCAGCCCATCTAAAGTAAAATAAAGCCGCAGGAGCTATTACTTTTCCAATGGCAGGTTTTTGTTCATCTGGAATTTTTGGCATATTTGGTATTTGAACAAAATTAAAATACCAAAGCAATCCTATCCACATTATTGCAACAACAACATGAGCAAGTCTAGTCAACCAACTCCAAAATAATCTATCAAATTCCATACCTCCATTTGCAAAAAACAATCCTAAAAAAAGAATTATAGCTAATGCTAACGATGCATGAATTGTTTTAGGTAATGAGGATAATAAATTTCCCATAAATTTATAGCTATTATACACTAAATAAATGGATCTTTGAAATTATTTTTTATTTTTAATTTAAAATTTTTTTTAAAAATTGACCAGTATAACTATTTTTAATTTTTATAATTTCTTCAGGTTTTCCCTCAGCTATAATATGTCCTCCTTTTACACCCCCTTCAGGACCCATATCAACAATATGATCAGCTGTTTTTATAACATCTAGGTTATGTTCTATGACAACAACAGTATTGCCTAATGCGACAAATGTATGCAAAATCTCAAGTAATTTTTTTATATCATGTTGGTGTAACCCTGTTGTTGGTTCGTCCAAAATATACATAGTTCTACCAGTGGATCTTTTTGACAATTCTTTGGCTAATTTAATTCTTTGAGCTTCTCCACCAGAAAGTGTTGTTGCTTGTTGTCCAATTTTGATATAACCGAGACCTACTTTTTTTAGTGTTAGTAATTTTGACTTTATGTTAGATATATTTTCGAAGTATTCACAACCTTCGTCCACTGACATATCTAATATATCTGCAATACTTTTTCCTTTAAATTTAATCTCAAGAGTTTCTTTATTATACCTTGTACCTTTACACTCATCGCATTGAATATATACATCAGGTAAAAAATGCATTTCATAAGTGATAACTCCGTCACCCTCACAAGCCTCACATCTACCACCCTTTACATTAAATGAAAATCTACCAGGTTTATATCCTCTGCTTTTTGCTTCTGGTAAAGCTGTAAACCAATCTCTTATTGGACCGAAAGCCCCTGTATAAGTAGCAGGGTTTGATCTAGGAGTTCTTCCTATCGGTGATTGATCTATATTGATAACTTTATCAATTAATTCTATTCCCTTATAGTTTTTAAATGATTTAGGTACTTTTCTAGCTTTATTATTTAATGTTAAATTAAGAGCATGATATAAAGTTTGAAGTATTAAAGTTGATTTTCCACTACCAGAAACTCCTGTTACGCAAGTGAAGCTTCCTGTTGGTATTTTTAGATTAACGTTATTCAAATTATTTCCACTTGCACCATTAATTTCAACAAACCTACCATTTTTAGCAAGCCTTCTATTGTTTGGTATAGAAATATATTTTTTATGTGATAGATATTGACCAGTAATACTATTTTTATCATTTGAAATTTTATCATAGCTACCTTGAGCAATTACTTGTCCACCATTTGAACCAGCTTCTGGTCCAAGGTCTATTATGTGATCTGCATTCTCCATAGTTTCAGTGTCATGTTCAACAACAATTACTGTATTTCCTAAATCTCTAAGTCTTTTTAAAGCATTAATGAGTTTTATATTATCTTTTTGATGCAATC
>CACHIV010000016.1 GCA_902579985.1 uncultured Pelagibacteraceae bacterium
AAGAAATTTAAAACCAATAAAGCCAGTGGTGCCAGTTAAAAGTATAGTTTTATTTTTCAAGTTATTACAATTTTTTTAAATAATTACCATAATCACAATTTCCATAAAAATTAATATTTTTTGAAATTGTTTTTTTATTAATCCATTTTTTTGAAAGAGCAATTTCTTCTAGACATGCAATTTTAATAGATTGTACTTTTTCAACAGATTCGACAAAAGCAGAAATATTTGTCATATCTTCAATTTTTCCTGCATCGGACCAAATAGCTCCCCTACCTATATGTTCATAACTTAAGTTTCCATTATTTTTATAAATATTTAAAATATCTGTAATTTCTATTTCACCTCTTTTTGAAGGTTTTAGCTTTTTAGCATAATTTATAACTTCATTATCAAAAAAATATAATCCTGTAATTGCATAATCCGAAATAAATTTTTTTGGTTTTTCTATAATTTTTTTTATTTTATTATTTATAATTTTTGCTACTCCAAAATTTTCAGGTTTTTTAACTTTTTTTAAAAAAATTCGAGAACCCTTATTATGAATTAAAGATTTTTGAAGCTTATCAGTCAAGCTTTGTCCATAAAAAAAATTATCTCCAAGAATTAAAGCTACATTATCTTTTTTAATAAAATTTTTACCTAAAATGAAAGCATCCGCGAGTCCTTTAGGTTTTTTTTGTATTTTATATTGAATCTTTATACCAAACCTTTTACCATCACCTAAAAGAGCTTTAAAATTTTCTATTTGGCCAGGATTTACAATTAGTAAAATTTCCTTAATATTTGCAAGCATTAAAATAGATAAAGGATAAAAAATTAATGGTTTGTCATAAATAGGTAACAACTGTTTATTTACAGCTTTAGTCAAAGGACTCAATCTTGTACCGGATCCTCCCGCTAAAATGATACCTTTGTTAATCATAATAAATTTAAACTACTCTAAATATTGTTACTGACCAATATATAATTTTAATTAATATATTTAAACTAATGTGTTTAAAGTTTGTTCATTAAAATTTTTATAAAATTTCGAAAAATTTGAAGTGAATATACTTTATAAAAAATTTTTAATTATCTAGTTAATAACGTCAAATAATCTTTAAAACACAAGGCTTATTTGATGTTTTATTGATAGTTTATGAATTAATTTTCCTCATTTTTTCAAAAAAAATGTTATAAATACATAATTTCCAAATATTAAATATGCAAAATAATTCCAAATATCAAGCTGACTCCATAAAAGT
This sequence comes from uncultured Pelagibacteraceae bacterium, assembly GCA_902579985.1. Classification (GTDB taxonomy): domain Bacteria; phylum Pseudomonadota; class Alphaproteobacteria; order Pelagibacterales; family Pelagibacteraceae; genus Pelagibacter. Next base: position 1,248 of record CACHIV010000016.1, read on the forward strand.
ATTAAAAGGTCTTGAGGCAGTAAAAAAAAGACCAGGAATGTATATTGGTGATACTGATGATGGTACTGGCTTACACCATATGGTTTATGAAGTTGTTGATAATTCAATCGATGAAGCGCTAGCTGGATACTGTAAAAATATTGATATTAATATAAACTCTGACGGTACCATTACTATTAGAGATGACGGTAGAGGAATTCCTGTTGATATACATAAAGGTGAAAAAGTGTCTGCTGCAGAAGTGATTATGACTCAACTTCATGCAGGTGGTAAATTTGATCATGACTCATATAAAGTGTCTGGGGGACTTCACGGTGTTGGTGTTTCAGTGGTAAATGCATTATCTGAAAAATTAAAGCTAGAAATTAATAGAGATGGAAAAAAATATTTTATGGAATTTAAAGATGGAAAAGCAAAAGCCCGTCTTAAAATTGTAGGAAAGTCAAAAGAAACAGGAACACAAATTACATTTTTACCATCAAATGAAATCTTTTCTTCAATAAAATTTACTCCAAATATAATAATTAAAAGAATGCGTGAACTAGCGTTTTTAAATAAAGGAATAAAGATTACAATAAACGATTTGAATCAAAAAAAGGAGAAAATAATTGAATTCAGATTTGAGGGTGGAATTTTAGAATTTGTTGATTTTTTAGACTCAAAAAGAGAAAAACTTTTAAATAAATCAGGCAATGATTTATTTAAAAAACCAATTTATATCGAAGGAAAAAAAAATAATATTGAAATAGAGTGTTCATTAAAATGGAATGCAACTTATAGTGAGGATATATACCCTTATACAAATAATATTCACCAAAAAGATGGTGGTACTCATTTATTAGGATTTAGAAGTGCATTGACAAGAGTTATTAATAAATATGCGACTGAACATAATTTATTGAAAAAAAATAAATTAACTATTTCTGGTGATGATATTAAAGAGGGCCTTACTTGTGTAATTTCCACAAAAATGCCTGATCCAAAATTTTCATCTCAAACAAAAGATAAATTAGTTTCATCAGAGGTAAGAATGATTGTAGAAAATATTATCAATGAAAAATTATCAATTTGGTTTGATCAAAATCCTAGTACATCTAAATTAATATTAGCAAAAGTTATGCAGGCAGCTTTGGCAAGAGATGTTGCTAGAAAAGCTAGAGAGAATGTAAGACGAAAGGGAGCATTAGAATTAAGTGGCTTACCTGGTAAATTAGCGGATTGTCAAATAGGTAAACAAGAGGGAACAGAATTATTTATAGTTGAGGGAGATTCTGCGGGAGGCTCTGCAAAACAAGGAAGGAATAGATCAAATCAGGCTGTTTTACCTTTAAGAGGAAAAATTCTTAACACTTATGTTGAGGCCTTTACAGTTAAAAAAAATGGTAGCGACCATAGGACAAAAGCATTAGCTAAAATGATGTCTTCTAACGAAGTTGTCACCTTAATAAACGCTTTAGGACTTGATCCAAAAGCTGAAGATATAGATTTAAAAGATTTGAGATATGGGAAAATTATTATAATGACAGATGCTGATGTTGATGGATCTCACATTAGAGCATTATTGCTTACATTCTTTAATAATAAACCTTTTAATAAACTAATTGAAAATGGCCATGTATATCTTGCCCAACCACCGTTATTCAAGATTAACAAGGGTTCGAAAGGGATATATATAAAAGATGAAAACGAATTAGAGAACTATATTTTAAAGAATAATGATGTATTAAAAAAAATGAAAAAAAATAGTAAAGAATTTGTTAAGGCTTATGAAGAGGAAAAATCAAAAATGAATATTCAAAGATTTAAGGGATTAGGAGAAATGAACCCCGAGGAATTATGGAGCACTACTCTTGATCCAGAAAGAAGAAATTTACTTAAAGTTCAATATTCAAAAGATTTTAAAAAAGATCAAAATTTAATTCATACTTTAATGGGCAATGATGTAGCTTTAAGAAAAGAATTTATCGTTTCAAATGCGATTAATGTCCAAAATCTTGATATTTAATAATGAAGTTTTTTTTAACTTCAAAAAATTACACACTTAATAAGTTAACTTATATAAATTTAAGGTGGATTGCATGTATAGGTCAATTGATATCAATATTTATAGTCCAATTTGTTTTAAATTTTAAATTTGATTATATCATATGTATTTTAATAGTTTTTTTCAGCATATTATCTAATCTATACTTAAAGTTTAAAATAATTGATAATCAATTAAACAATTTTACCGCTACAATTTTTCTATCTTATGATATTATTCAGTTAGGTTTACTTTTTTTCTTTACAGGAGGTATCACAAATCCCTTTATTTTTTTAATAATAATACCTGCAGTATTTTCTTCCAGTTATTTAAATTTTTGGAGTTCCTTGATCTTAGTAGGAATTACTTCTTTGATTTTACTTTATTTATCATTTAATTTTTATGACCTTCCTACCCCAGATAATTATCTTCATTTTCATACTCCTGATTATTATTTATACGGTATTCCAGTTGCAATATTTGTAGGTTTAAATTTTTTGGTATATTTTGGGTTTAAGTTCGGCAAAGAAAATAGAACTAGAAATGAAGCTTATGAAAAAATGCAAGAAATTATGGCTAAAGAAAATGAACTTGTTTCATTAGGAGGACAAGCTGCTGCAGCTGCTCATTCATTAGGTACACCACTTTCAACTATTCTTTTAACTGCAAAGGAACTTCAAAAAGATTTTGGATCGGAAAATAGAATTAAAAATGATCTTGATTTATTAGTCAGTCAAAGTAATAGATGTAGTGAAATACTTAAAAAACTTACTTTAAATCCGATTGTAGAAGATGATTTTATTAATGATCAAATATATTTAAGTGATTATATAAATGAGATTGTTAGATCTTACCAAGAAGTAAGTGACAAAAAATTTTTAATTATTTTAGAAAAAAATAAAAATCCTTTGAAATCTCATAAATCACTTGAACTAATGTATGGTTTAAGGAATTTTATTGGAAATGCTAATAAGTTTTCTAATAGCAAAGTAGAAATTAACATTATAAGTAATAATCAAGATACAAAAGTTTTAATAAATGATGATGGTCCTGGATTTCCATACGATTTAATTGATAAGCATAGATTAGGTGAGCCTTATATAAGAGGTGAAAATACGCAAGATTTATCTAAGCATGGGCTTGGACTAGGAACATTTATTGGAAAAACTCTTTTAGAAAAGAATTTTGCAAAAATACATTTTAAAAATTTAGACAAAAAAAGTGGAGCACAAGTGTCCATTGAGTGGAAAAATAGTGATTTATTAAAAATTTAATGAAAATTATTTTTACTTTCAAATAGACCACTTAATTGGCTAATCATAACATCACCTAATTCTTGTACATCAGTAATTTTAATAGCTTTTTGATAGTATCGTGATACGTCATGACCAATACCTATTGCTAATATTTCTACATTACTTTTATCTTCTATAAATTTTACAATTCTTTTTAGATGTTTCTCTAAAAAATCTCCTGAGTTTACAGAAAGAGTCGAGTCATCAACTGGAGCTCCATCTGAAATAACCATCAAAATTTTTCTTTCTTCTTTTCTTTTTTTTAATCGGCTATACGCCCATGAAATGGCTTCACCATCTATATTTTCTTTTAATAATCCTTCTTTAAGCATCAAGCCTATATTTTCTTTAGATTTTCTCCAGTGAGTATCTGCTTCTTTATATATAATGTGTCTTAGATCATTAAGTCTGCCTGGGTTTTTTGTTTTATTTTTTTTAGTCCAAATTTCTCTACTTTTTCCACCCTTCCAATTCTTTGTTGTGAAACCTAAAATCTCAACTTTCACAGAACATCTTTCTAATGTTCTAGATAATATATCTGCACAAAGAGCGGCTATAGTTATAGGACGACCACGCATTGATCCTGAATTATCAATTAACAAAGTTACTATTGTGTCTTTAAAATCAAGATCTTTTTCTTTTTTAAAGGATAAAGAATTGTAAGGATCCATTATAATTCGAGTTAGTTTAGAACTATCTAATAAACCTTCCTCTAAATCAAATTCCCAAGCTCTATTTTGTTTTGCAAGAAGCTGTCTTTGTAATTTATTAGCTAGTTTAGTAATCAAATCTTGAAAAGCAACAAGTTGTTGATCTAAATTTTTTCTTAATTTTTTTATTTCATTTGAATCTTCTAAATTTTCAGCTTTTGCTATTTCATCAAATTCTGTTGTAAAAATTTTATATTCCTGATTAAGATTATTTAAATTATTTTTTTTTGATAGAATTTCAGAATTTTCTTTTAAAGTTTCTAAATTTTCAATTTCTTTGTCTATTTGTTCTTCACTAATATCAAAATCGGAATCATTATAACTTGCCTGTTGTTCATTTTCTTTATTTTCTTCTTCGTTAATACTTGAATTTTCATCATTATTTTCTGACTTGTTTTCATCCTCTGTATCTTTTTTATCGTTATTTTCATTACTCTCCTCATTATCCGAATCAAAAACATCCATTTCTTGAAAAATTTCTGAAAACTTTGAACTATAATTATCTTGATTTTCAAGATTTCTATTTAAGAAATCAAAGTGTTTATCTATAGATGATTCAAAATCTTTTTCCCATAAACTTAACATTTTTGTTGAGGTTGTATTAAGTTTTAAGTTAAAAAATTTTTTTAACATATAGAGCTCAAAAGCTTCTGCTATTGGGACATTTTGTTTATCTTTTAACTCTTCTTTACGTTTAGAAGAAATTTTTTGATAATAATTTTCTCTTAAGTTTTTTCCAACACCCTTAAGTGCTTTTTCACCTAAAATTTCATATCGAATCTTCTCGGCAATTTTATATAAAGATCTACAAGAAGTGTTTTTGGGTAAGTTTTTGTCAAATATATTCTTATTAGAAAATTTTCTATTAAGAGCTTCAGAATCAGCTTCTGCCCTTAATCTAATAAAATCGTTCTTATGAGATAAATTAGTTACATCAAAAAAATTTATCTTTTTAAAATTTGAATTTTTTTCAGTTTTTTTTATATTAAGTTTATAATCATCGGAAATTACTCTTGCAGTTGAAATTAGAGCTTCCTTGAATTGTTCTTTGATATTATTTTCCTTATTGCTCATTTAAATCTGAATATTTATCATTGACTCTGGTAATTCCTCACCAAAACATCTTTGATAATATTCAGCTATGGTTTTTTTTTCAATATCATCACATTTATTTAAAAAAGTAACTCTAAAAGCATAACCAATATCTTTAAATATCTCTGAGTTTTCAGCCCAATGCAAAACAGTTCTAGGACTCATTACAGTAGAAATATCTCCACCCATAAAACCTTTTCTAGTTAAGGATGCTACTTTAATCATGTTAGCCACTTTTTCTTTACCTTTAGAATTATTAAAATTTTTATTTTTTGCTAAAATAATTTCCATTTCTTTATCAAGACTTAGATAATTTAAAGATGTAACAATATTCCATCTATCCATTTGGCCTTGATTTATTTGTTGAGTACCGTGATATAAACCACTTGTATCTCCTAAACCAATTGTATTAGAGGTTGCAAATAGCCTAAAAAATTTATGTTGTTTTAGAACTTTATTTTTATCTAAAAGAGTAAAATTTCCTTGTGCTTCCAAAACTCTTTGTATAACAAACATCACATCAGGTCTTCCAGCATCGTATTCATCGAAAACCAGAGCAACTGGGTTTTGAATGGACCAAGGCAATATACCTTCTTTAAATTCTGTGATTTGTTTTCCATCTTTTATTACAATTGCATCTTTTCCAATAAGATCGATTCTACTTATATGACTATCTAAGTTTACTCGAATACATGGCCAATTTAATCTTGCAGCAATTTGTTCAATGTGTGTTGATTTACCAGTTCCATGATAACCTTGGACCAAAACTCTTTTATTAAAAGCAAATCCTGAGATAATCGCTTGTGTAGTATCTTTATCAAATTTATAATTTTTATCTATTTCAGGGACATAGTCACTTTTTTTTGAAAAAGCGTCTACATCCATATCAGAGTCAATTCCAAAAGTTTGTTTTAAAGAAACTTTAATGTCTGGTTGTATATTTAAGTTAGATGTCAATTTTTTCCTTATATGTGTTTTTTAGCTGAGTGTAAGCTAAAGTAATTAATTTAAGTTTTTCTTCGTATTTTTTATTTCCCAAATTAATATCAGGGTGAAATTTTTTGACAAGAGTTTTGAATTTATCTTGTATTTTCTCCCATTTTAAACCAACTGAAACTCCTAAAATTCCAAAGGCTTTAATATCATTGCTATCAAACCTGAATTGTCGCATATGATTAAATTCATCGTTAATCTTAATCTTATTAAATTCATCTTTTAAAGCATTATTCCAGAGTATTTTAAAAAAATTATCTGAAGAGCTAAAACTTTGAGTGGGTTTATGCCAAGTCATATCTGATTTTAGGAAATTAAATATTTGTTCATCATTCATTCCAGCAAAATAATTCCAGTTTTTATTAAATTCTTTAACATGGGCCAAGCAAAGCATTCTATAATTTTTACTATTATCTTTCTCTAAAGGCGCTTTATATTCACCAATTTCAAAACAATTATTCCAATCACAAATATTTTTCATATTATATAATAATAAATTAATATTTATGAATATAAATGAATTAATTGCAATTGTTAAAAATAAACTTCAAAATGAATTAACTATTCAATCTATTAAGATTGAAGATAAAAGTTTTTTACACAAAAAGCATAAAGGGCATAAAGATGGAAAATTTCATTTGAAATTGACTATAAAATCTCACGAACTTTCCCAATTAAGTAAAATAGTCGCAACTAAAAAAATTTATAATATTTTGAGTATTGAATTAAAAGAACATATTCACTCAATTCAGATATTATTAGACTAATTCTTTTCTAAGATAATTGTAAATTTTCTTTATATCAAATTGTAATTTGTATGTTGGAGATCCTATCTTTTTAATCAATACTAAGTTGATTTTATGGGTATTATTTTTTTTATCTTTTTTCATAAAAAAAATAATCTTATTCAAATTTTTTTTTGAAAAAAATTTATTTACATTTCTAGGAAGATTTAATTTATTTAAATGATTTTCTATAAGTTTAAAATCTTTTGAGTTTAAAATTTTATTTGAAAGGCTAAATTTTGCTGCGGTTTTTATTCCAAGTATTACTGCTTCTCCATGGTTAAGTTTTTTTGAATAATTTAATGTTGCTTCAAACGCATGAGCAAATGTATGGCCAAAATTTAAAATCTTTCTTGTGCCTATTTCTTTACTGTCTATCTCCACAACTTTCTTTTTAATTTTACAACTTTGAAGAATAGTTTTTTCTATTAAGGGACTTTTGAGATTTAAAATTTTAGATCCATTTTTATTCAAAAAATTAAAAAATTTCTTATTTGCTATTATTGAATGTTTCAAAATTTCTCCATAACCACATATAATTTCTCTTTTTGGTAAAGACTTTAAAAAAATAGTATCTGAAACTACTAAACTAGGTTGATAAAATGCACCGATTAGATTTTTACCATACTTTGTATTTATTCCAGTTTTACCTCCAATTGAAGAGTCTACTTGAGATAGTAAAGTTGTAGGTACGTTGATAAATTTTAATCCCCTTTTGAATATACTTGCCACAAAACCAGATACGTCTCCAGTAATTCCTCCACCAACAGAAATTATACAATCATTTCTATTAAAATTTTTAATTAAAAGAATATTTAAAATCTTATCAACACTTTTTTGATTTTTATTTTTTTCTTTAGCATCAAAATAAAGAATAGAAATCTTTTTTTGTTTAAATGAGTTTAATATTTTTTTTTTTAATCTATTAGGAATATTTTTATC
>CACHIV010000017.1 GCA_902579985.1 uncultured Pelagibacteraceae bacterium
AACTTCCATTGCTAGTTAATATGTCTTTTGAAAATTTCATTGCTGTCATTGCTAATTCACCCGTATAAATTGCATCTAAATCTTTTATACCTGTTGTATTAACTGCCATATCAGACACAACAACATCAACCTTTGATTTAAAATATTCCTTAATCTTTTTTTGACAATCTTTTTCAGTAAAATCACCTTTAATTTGAATTGTATTTTCAATTTTATCCATATTTTTAATGTCAATAGATACAAGTTTGCCATTCTTAACTGACTTTGAAATATATTGTGACCAACTACCAGGCGATGCTCCTAAATCAATAATAGATAAACCATTTTTAAAGATTTTAAATTTTTCATCAATTTCTATTAGTTTATACACTGATCTTGCTCTGTACCCATCTCTTTGAGATTTTCTAACATAAATATCACTTCGTTGTTTATTTATCCAATTTTTCGAGACTTTATTTTTTTTCAATTACAAACCAAACCTTAAGCTTTTAGATAATGTTTTTTTTTGTATAGATTCAATTTTTATTTTAATTTCTTTATTTAATCTCATATCTTTATCACCATCCCAAATTCCAGCAGCTAAATGCATTATTCCAATCTTATAATTTGGTAGATAAGGTTCAACAAATGTATTTTCTTTTTCATCAAATTTAGGAAGTAAATTACTTGCAATCCAATTACAATTTAATGGTAAAAATTCTGTTCTAAGATCGTCTATATAAACTGACATATTAATGGCTAAGCCTTCTGAACCAAAAATATTTCCTGCTTTCAAAGTTTCTTCAAGATTTTTTTGCCATGATTTCCAGCCTGGTGAATTTTTTTCTAAAGAAAACACGCCAATATTTATATGAGGTGCAAAAGCTAACTTTCTTGCTTTGGATAATCCTATTTTTGATTTTACAGCATGCTTAAAGTTCTGAGATTTTATAATTGCTATTTTTCCAAACAACCAATTTACTTTAGACATTATTTTATAACCTGGTCCTAAAGTTTGAGTAATTCCTAATTTTCCGTTTTCACAAGCTTTAAAATATAATTCTACAGAATTCCAATCATTGACCCAAGCATCACAATCTATCCACAAATATTTTTCATAATTGGGAAAATATTTTGGTAAAAAAGCTCTTGATACTTGACTTTTTAACCACTCTTTACCTTTAATTTTAATTGCTGGAACTTTTATATCCCATTCAGCAATTTTAATTTCATCAACTTTTTTTGATAGTATTGTTTTTTGTTGATTATTTAATCCTGCGTCTAAGATACATATGGCTATATCTTTACTTTGTGGAAACCGTTTAACTGAGTCAATTAATTCATTAAGTAATTGAAAATAATTTTCATCAGCAAGTGAAATAATCACATTTTTTTTCATTTTATAAAATATCTTCTAGATCATCATTTTCATTTTTATCTGCAATAATATTCTTATCTTTTTTTATCTTTTTATAATGAAAATAACTTACTGGTATTAAAAAAAATATATAGAAAAATACAAACCAACAAGAATTTAAATGTATAAACTAATAATGCTCCAAAAAGTAAAACCATTCCAAATAACAAAAATTTTGTCATAGCTCTTGGTATGACTATTCTTTTGAATGAATATGTTGGGAAAGTACTTATCATAAATATTGACACTATGACAAAGTTTATTGGGACCAAAAAATCATAATTAATTGTTAAAAAAGTTTCTCCAAATCCACTAAAGCTTAATACTAAAGGCATCAGAACAAGTACCCCTCCAGCTGGAGAAGGAATACCTTCAAAAAAATTATCTTTCCAAGATGATTGCTCTTCTGAATTAATATTAAATCGTGCAAGTCTTAGTGCCACACATACAACAAAAATCAAACAAACAAACCAACCCAATTTTTCAAAATATTGTAAATTCCAGAAATACATTATAAAAGCGGGTGCAACACCAAAACTAATTACATCTCCTAGAGAGTCTAACTCTTTACCCATTTTAGATGTTCCTTTTATTAATCTTGCTATTCGACCATCTAATCCATCCATCAATCCTGCAAATAATATTGCAATTACAGCAAGTGCAAATTTTCCATCTAGGGCAAATTTAATAGATGTTAAACCTATACATATTCCAATCAATGTAATTGCATTAGGAAGAATCATCCTTGCTTTTTTTTCTGAAACTATTTTGAAGTTATTTTTTGGTTGCTCCATAAACTATTTTTTAGCTAATAAAGTTTCTCCAGCTATTGTTTTTTGTCCAACTTTAACTAATGGTTTATAATTTTCAAAATAAACATCTGCTCTGCTTCCAAATCTAATCATTCCTATTCTTTCTCCTTGTTTTAATTGTTTATCCTTATCTACTTCACAAACAATTCTTCTAGCAATCAAACCTGCAATCTGAACAACTATTACTTCTTCTTGTTTAGTGTTAATTATTTTATAATAATTTCTTTCATTATCTTCACTTGCTTTATCCAGCGATGCATTTAAAAATTTTCCTGGTTTATAGTAAATTTCTGAAATTTTACCTTCACATGGAGATCTATTTACATGACAATCAAAAACATTCATAAATATACTAATTTTTGTGAATTTTTTATTTTCTAAACTTAGCTCTTTTGGTCCATCTACCTCATGAACCATTAACACCTCACCATCTGCTGGACTTGTTAAATAATCATCATCATTAATTGAAGTTCTTTCAGGATCTCTAAAGAAATAATAAACCCAAATAGTTAAAAGCAGACCAATAAAACCTAAAAAACCATTCAGAAAGTTTAAAATTAAAGTAGCTAAGCCAAAAATGACTAAAAACTTGTAACCCTCATTATGTATTTTCGGAAAAACTTTATTTATCATAATCCTTTATTTGATAATTTGACCTTAATATGTATATAAAACTTCAAAATTCAATTAATAAGATATAATTAAATATGAGCAAAATTAAGGTTAAAAACCCCATAGTCGAGCTAGATGGTGATGAAATGACGAGAGTTATTTGGGACTTTATTAAAAATAAACTTATTCTTCCTTATTTAGATCTTGGAATTGAGTATTACGACCTGGGTATAAAAAACAGAGACGACACTGATGATCAAATAACAATAAGCTCTGCAAAAGCAATTAGGCAAAATGGTGTAGGTATAAAATGTGCTACAATAACTCCTGATGAAGAAAGAGTTAAAGAATTTAATCTTAAAAAAATGTGGAGATCGCCTAATGGAACAATAAGAAATATATTAGGAGGAACAGTTTTTCGTGAGCCTATACTTTGTAAAAATATTCCAAAATTAGTACCTAGTTGGAAAAATCCTATTTGTATTGGTAGACACGCTTTTGGAGATCAATATAGAGCAACGGACTTTAAAGTGCCTGGAAAAGGAAAATTAGAAATTAAATGGATTTCTGAAGACGGTAAAGAAAAAAAAGAATATGAAGTCTTTAACTTTCCAGGACCTGGTGTTGCGTTATCTATGTATAACTTAGATCAATCAATAAAAGATTTTGCGAGAGCTTGTATGAATTATGGATTAAATAGAAAATGGCCAGTTTATCTTTCAACAAAAAATACAATTTTAAAAAATTATGATGGTAGATTTAAAGATCTATTTCAAGAAATTTTCGAAAAAGAATTTAAAAAAAAATTTAAAGAAAGAAAAATAACCTACGAACATAGATTGATAGATGATATGGTGGCTTGTGCAATGAAATGGGATGGAAACTATATTTGGGCATGCAAAAATTATGATGGAGATGTTCAATCTGATACTGTTGCGCAAGGATTTGGGTCGTTAGGCCTTATGTCGAGTGTATTAATGACTCCTGATGGTAAAACTATGGAAGCAGAGGCGGCACATGGTACTGTCACTAGACACTACAGACTTCATCAACAAAACAAAGAAACTTCAACTAATCCTATAGCATCTATTTTTGCATGGGCAAGAGGGCTTTACCATAGAGGAAAGTTAGATGGAAACGAGGATTTGAAAAAATTTGTAAAAACTTTGGAAAAAACTTGTATTGAAACTGTTGAAAAAGGTTTAATGACAAAAGATTTGGCTATTTTAGTTGGTCCTGAAACAAAATATTTAACAACTAAAGAATTTCTTAATGAAATAGATGGAAATCTAAAAAATAAATTAAATTAAAGATTTTAATTTATTAAATGCATCTTCAATCTTATTTTCTAATATTCCTCCAGCTTGAGCAAAATCAGATCTTCCTCCACCACCTTTTCCACCAATAATTTCTGAACCTATTTTAACAAATTTTACTGCATCATATTTGTCAGTCAGTTTAGTAGTAACTCCAACTGCTAAAACTATTTTTCCATCTTTTTTAGCAAAAATTATAATTATTCCATCTTTTATTTCTTTTTTACCATCATCAACTAATTTTCTTAAATCTTTTAATGGCAAATCTGTTACTGTTTGTAACCTAATTGTAATATTATTTATTTTTTCATCTTTTATAATATTTTTGGATTTATCACTTAAAACACTTTTTACTAGTAATTGTTCATATAGTTTATTTAGATTTTTAATAGTATCTTTCTGATTTTTGTTATTCAAATTTGGTTTTCCACCAAGTTTTATAATTTTTTCCTCAAGATCTTTTATTGTTTCTTCTTCCTGCTGAGCGGTTAAATCTGATATTTTTTCTTTTTTTGATAAATACTCATTTAATTGTTTGTCCCTAAGTGCCTCAATTCTCCTAACACCAGCAGCTATAGATGATTGACTTATAATCTTAAATTTTCCTATATCACCGGTATTTCTCACATGAGTTCCTCCGCAAAGCTCAGTTGAAAAATATTTACTTCCCTCTTCGCCCATAGATAAAACTCTTACTTCATCACCATATTTTTCTCCAAAAAGTGCTAGAGCACCATTATCTACTGCTTCTTTAGGTGTCATTAATCTTGTTCTAACGTCAGATTTAGTTTCAACCATTTTATTAACAAATGTCTCTATTTTATTAATTTCATCATTTGAAATTGGTTTCATATGACTAAAATCAAATCTTAATCTATCTGGCGCTACCAAAGATCCTTTTTGAGTGACATGCGTACCCAAAACTCTTCTCAAAGATTCATGAAGTAAGTGAGTTGCAGAATGGTATGCTCTTAAATTGTCTCTTCTTTCAACGTCTACTTTCATTTCAATAGTATCTCTTAAGCTTATTTTTCCACTTTCAACCTTTCCATAATGAACAAATAGATCTCCTAATTTTTTTTGTACATCGCTAACTCTAAATCTAAAATCTCCAGTATTTATTTCTCCAGTGTCACCTACCTGACCTCCAGACTCACCATAAAAAGGTGTTTGATTTGTGATAATCATCCCTTCATCATTTGTTTTTAATTCTTTAACTTCTTTATTGTGTTTTAATAAAAATAAAATTGTTCCTTCAGCCTGATTAGTTTCGTAGCCCAAAAATTCAGTAACACCTAATTTGTCTCTAATACCAAACCAAATATCTTCGATAGCCGCATCTCCAGAACCCTTCCAATTTTTTTTAGCAAGTTCCCTACTCTCTTTCATTAAGGATTTAAATTTTTTAGTATCAATAGATAAAGATTTATTTCTTAAAATATCTTCTGTTAGGTCTAGTGGAAATCCATAAGTATCATATAATTTGAAAGCAACATCTCCAGGAAGAACCTTGTCTATTTTAGATATTTCATCATTTAATATTTTAATTCCTCGATCTAGTAATACTAAAAATTTTTCTTCCTCCATCTTTAAAGTTTCTCTAATTAATGATTCCGCTCTTTTTAGTTCAGAATAATTTCCAGACATTTCATTTTTCAAAGTTTCAAATAGATTATAAAAAACCGGTTCTTTTGATCCAAGTAAATGAGAGTGTCTCATTCCTCTTCTCATAATCCTTCTTAAAACATAACCTCTTCCCTCATTTGATGGTAAAACTCCCTCAGCTATTAAAAATGAGCTAGCTCTTAAATGGTCTGCGATAACTCTAAAGCTTGAGAGGTTATTTTGATCTGGTTTTTTTTTAATTATATCTGATGTTGATTGAATTAATTTCTTGAAATGGTCTGTTTCATAATTATCGTGCGTGCCTTGTAGTAAAGCTGTAATTCTCTCCAGCCCCATTCCAGTATCTACAGAAGGTTTTGGAAGATTAATTCTTTTATCTTTTGATATTTGTTCATATTGCATGAAGACTAAATTCCAAATTTCGATAAATCGATCTCCGTCCTCATCTTTTGATCCTGGTAATCCACCTTTTAAATGATCTCCATGATCATAAAAAATTTCTGAGCATGGTCCACAAGGACCTGTTTCTCCCATTGACCAAAAATTATCTGAAGTTGAAATTCTAATAATTCTATCATCATTTAAACCCGCAATTTTCTTCCAAAAATTAAAGGCTTCATCATCCTCATGAAAAACTGTTACATAAAGTCTATTTTTATCTAATCCAAAATCTTTTGTAATTAAGTCCCATGCGTAATAAATCGCTTTTTCTTTAAAATAATCTCCAAATGAAAAATTTCCTAACATTTCAAAAAATGTATGGTGCCTTGGGGTATAACCAACATTTTCTAAATCATTATGTTTTCCACCTGCTCTTACACATTTTTGTGAAGTAGTTGCTCTTTGATAATCTCTTTTTTCTAAACCAGTAAATACATTTTTAAACTGAACCATCCCAGAATTTGCGAACATTAATGTTGGATCATTATTTGGAACTAAATTGCTAGATTCTACAATTTTATGATCATTTTTCTCAAAATATTTTAAGAATGTTTCTCTTATTTGATTTAGTGATTTTTGAGCCATATTTTTAAAATACAGCTTTTTTATTTTATGTCTAGTTGACGATAAGGAGAAAAGGCGCTTAATTTAAGCGCCTTTTTAATTTAAAGATAGCCTTTAATTTTAGTTCTTTTTAGGAGGAGTAGCTTCTTTTTTAGCCTCTTCTTTTTCAGCTACTTTCTTCTCTTTTTCAATTTTTTCAGGATCTAGTGGATTCCCTTCAATTTTTTTTGATATCACGCCTGCTTTTTCTCTAATTGCCATTTCTATTTCTGCCGCAACTTTAAGATTTTGAGCAAGGTAAGTTTTTGCATTCTCTCGACCTTGTCCAATCTTTTCACCTTTGTAAGCATACCATGCACCTGATTTTTCAATAATATCAGCTTTAGCACCTAAATCTACAAGTTCACCCATTTTGCTAATACCTTTTCCATACATTAAATCAAATTCTACAACTTTGAATGGTGGTGCAACTTTATTCTTAACTACTTTTACTCTTGTAGTGTTTCCAATAATTTCATCTTTATCTTTGATAGCACCAATTCTTCTAATATCCATTCTTACTGATGAATAAAACTTAAGCGCATTTCCACCTGATGTTGTTTCAGGACTTCCAAACATAACTCCAATTTTCATTCTAATTTGATTAATAAAAATCATCATTGTATTTGTGTTTGAGATTGAACTAGTTAATTTTCTTAAAGCTTGACTCATTAATCTTGATTGAAGACCAACGTGATGATCTCCCATCTCACCTTCAATTTCAGCTTTAGGAGTTAAAGCTGCAACTGAATCAATCACGATTACTGAAATAGAGCCTGATTTTACTAGTGTATCAGCGATTTCTAAAGCTTGTTCACCTGCGTCTGGTTGTGAAATTAAAAGCTCTTCGGTATTCACTCCCAATTTTTTTGCGTAAACTGGATCTAAAGCATGTTCAGCATCTACGAATGCACAAATTCCACCTGCTTTTTGAGCTTCAGCAA
>CACHIV010000018.1 GCA_902579985.1 uncultured Pelagibacteraceae bacterium
AGACATTGAAAGTATTTGTAAATTAAAAAATACTCATTGGAGGTATGGGATTAAATCTCAAATAAATTGGTTTCATAAAAATATGAAAGATAGAGATATTCATAATCTAGCATATTTAAAAGGAAAGTTAGTAGGTTATGTCTCTCTTAGGAAAAGAAATTTTATATCAAATAATAAAAAAAAAAAATATTTGTATTTTGATACTCTTATTGTCCTAAAAAAGTATAGAAATTTCGAAATAGGTCATAAACTTTTAAAATTAACTGTAAAAGTTATTAAAAAATCAAAATTACATTCAATGTTAATTTGTAAGAAAAAAGTTGTTCAATTTTATGAAAAATATAAATGGAAAAAGATAATACAAAATAGAATAAAAATAATTGACCATAAATATTCTAAAAATTTATCGATGATGTGTATAAATCAAACAAAGCAAAACTCAAAAGTTAATATCAGATATTATATTTTTAGTTAAATAATCTAAATAGCAAGGCAGATATTTTTTTTATTTCTTTGTTTGTCATTTCTGAAAATAGAGGCAATCTGACAACTCTATTGTAAATATTTTCTGTTATTGGAAGTTTATAATTACAAAATTTTTTCCCCATTTTTGATTTATGAAGTGGCACATAGTGAAATGTGGCTGCAATTTTTTTATTTTGGAATATGTTTTTAAATTTTCTAGCTAATGAAGGTGTTTTAAAAATCAATCCTAATATATGATAAGCACTTGTCGATTTTTTATTAGGTTTTATTAAGTAAAATTTTTTTGTATTTAATTTTTCTATTAATCTTTTAAAAATAATCCAATTTTTTTTTCTTTTGTTTTGTATCTTTTTAATTTTAAGCAATTGAGAATATAATAGTGCACAACTAAGTTCTGGAGCTCTATATTCTGATCCAAGATCTACCCAACTATAAAATTTTTTATTATTTTTTGATGATATTATTTTCTTTTCATAATTTTTTATATAAAGTTTTCTATTAGTGCCTTTGTCTAAAATATTATTAGCTCTTTTTATAAATTTGGGATTATTAAGTGAAATACATCCTGCCTGACCTCCAATAATGTTTTTTGTTTCATGAAAACTAAAAACACCTATATCTCCAAAAGTTCCTAAAAATTTTTTTTTATATTTACCAAGAAAAGCATGAGCCGCGTCTTCTATTAAAAATATTTTTTTTGATTTTGCATATTTTGATATTTTTTCTATATCGCATGCATTACCTGCATAGTGAATTACATATATGGCTTTAGTTTTTTTTGATATTTTTTTTTTAATATCATCAAATGAAATATTTAAATCTATAGGATCTATTTCTGCAAAAATTGGTTTTGCCCCTCTTAATACAATTGCATTAGCAATTGAAACAAAACCATATGATGGTAATATTACCTCATCTCCTGGTTTAAGGTCTATTAAAATTGCTGAAATTTCAAGAGCTGCGGTGCAACTATGAGTGACAGCCACAAATTTTGACTTCAGATAATTTTTTATAATACTTTCTGTTTTAGCTTGATAATAACCGTCAGTAAGTATTTTAGAGGATAAAACATTTTTTATATGTTTCAAGTCGTTACTATTTAAAAATGGCTTTGTTATAGGTATCAATTTAATATCCAATCTTTATATAATTCAATGTTTTGTAGCAAATATTTTGGATAACTATCATCAATTTTTATTTTTTTTAGTCTAAAGTTTCTATCAAATGGATCTATTAAATTCTCAATATTAGCTTTAATTTTATCTATGTCCTTAAATTGCTCTTTATTGAATTCAGTATGAGCCATATTTTCAATTTTTTTAGCTATCTCTTTTGGGGTCATTAAATAAGTAAAATGCCAACCACCATTACCAATTAGTTGAATACTTTTTTCTTTATCAACCCTCCAAAAAGGTTTTTCAATATTTTTTTTTTTTAATATCCTAAAATCAAAAAAAGACTTTAAATGTTTTTTTTTGCAAATTCTAGATCCTGGCCAAATTCCATCACCCTCATCTAGTCCAAGGATATTCATCTTATAATAGTACATATTTTGCAGAAAAAGACCAAATTTATAATCATTTTCTTTAAACTTGGAAATATTTTCTGGATTTGGAATTTCATCCTCATCTGAAAAAATTATTAAATCATCATCTTTAGCTTTAACAATACCACGAAATAAGTTTTCCATTTGTATTTTAAGTAATTGATAGTCTTTTTTACCTTTAATCTTAATTTCAGGTAAATCATCTACTTGAATATATATGATTTTCTTTCCATATTTGGATATGAAATTTTTATCAAAATTATACCCCTTATATTGGCCCGTGTGTGTTTTGTTAGCTTCACAAACTACAAAATAATCAACATTATTTTTTAAAGTATTATAACGTAAATCAAACAACATGTTTGCTTGATAGAAAGTTATGCAGTCAAAAACTTTATTAGTCATTTTTATCTTTATTGGTATCAAAATATGTATATGGCCAATTTAAAGTTTTTGAATTTTCTTTAAACCAAAAGGGTAAATATCTTTCGGCTAAAAAACCATAGATTCTTTTTTTTCCATATGTATCTAAATTAAATTTTTTGAATAATTCTTCGCATTTAAATAACCAAGTAAAAATTTTAGTATAATACAATTTTAAAAGTGTAATATTTTTACAAATAAATAAATTATGTGGGTTAAATTCATGACCATTTAAAAAGTTAAGAAATTTATTTTGCTCATCTTCATCTAATAATTTTATTGCCTCATCAAGAAAATATGATCCATGACTAAGATAAAAATGATCTTTTATAGTACATCTGTTAATTAAAAGAGACGGTTTTTTAAAGATATATGTAAAATTATTTTTAAAAAGTTTCATAAACTTTTGTTTACCTAAAACTATTGGCTCAGCCAAAATGCAATCATATTCGTCCCATTCTGTAGGTGCTTCTTTTAGAATAGAATAGCTTAATTCTTCTTTATTTTTTGGGGTAGGAAAATTTTTATTTACCCAAAATCTTCTATATGTACAAAAACCGATCCATTTTTCATCTTTATATTCATTTAAAAGATTTTTCCATAATTTGTAATGAAACGTATATTCACCAAAATTTTTATTCTTAATGGAAATATCTTTTTCAAATTTATCATTAATCCAGCACTCATCAAAGTTATTATTACCTAAGCCAACAGAAACTAAACCATTTTTTTTAAAAAAAGAGTAATTTTCATTATAAATAGAAATGCAAAAAATTTTCATATTTGAGTATTTTTATTTTAGTAATAAGTAGAGATAAATATATTAAATGTAATTTCAAGAAAATTAAACTAATATAAGTTATTTTGGAGAGATGGCCGAGTGGTTTAAGGCGCACGCTTGGAAAGTGTGTGTATCTTCACGGGTACCCAGGGTTCGAATCCCTGTCTCTCCGCCATTATTTTAAGGTTTAATCCTCTTTATAATTTGTTAAGTTGTTGCTGTAGAGAGCATTATTAATCAAAGCAACTTGAAAAAAAACTCAATACAAGGATGTAACAATTTAAAAACTAAACTGAAATAAGTTGAGAAAAAGAATTATTTAATGAAGACAAAAATTACCGTAAAATCAAATAAAGATTTAATAGTATTTGCAAAAAAAAATAGATTAAAATATAAAAATTCAAAGCCATACCCAAGCCTAGTTATAAAAAATTTCTTTGAAAAAGATTTTCTATCAAAAGTAGCAAAAGAATTTCCAGATTTATCCAAAATGATGACATCAACAAATTATAATAATAAAAATGAGGTTAAATTTGCTAATAATAACAGAAAGATTTTTGGAAAAAATACTAAATTACTTTTCCAATTTATAAACTCAAATCAATTTATCAAATTTATGCAGATTCTGACCTCAATTGACGAAATATTATTGCCAGATGATTCGTTGAGTGGTGGCGGGTTACATGAAATTAAAAATGGAGGTTTATTAAAAATTCACACAGATTTTAACAAACACCCTTTTAAAAAATTAGATAGAAGACTAAATGTTCTTATTTATCTTAATAAAAACTGGAAACAAAGTTACGGAGGACATTTAGAATTGTGGAACAAAAAAATGAATAAGTGTGTTCAAAAAATATTGCCCACTTTTAATACTATGGTTATATTCTCAACCAACGATTATACTAATCATGGTCACCCCAATCCCTTAAAATGTCCAAAAAATACTTCAAGAAAATCAATAGCAACATATTATTTTTCAAAAGGAAGACCTGAAGAGGAAATACTTAAAATATACAAAAAAAATAGAACAGAATTTAAAAATAGAGCTGGAATTAATGATGATGTTTTGATTAAAAAAGAATATATAAAAAATATCTTTAGAAATTTAAAAATTTATCAAAGTGTTAAAAATTTTGAAAAAAAATATATAAGAACAGGAGATTCAAAAAAAAAAAGAAAAATTAATTAATAACAGATGGGAGTGGTTTAATGCACACGCTTAGAAAATATAGATATCATCATAGTAATCAGGCTCCATATCCCGTTTTTACAAAAAAGTTTAATCTAAAAAATTTAACTTTACATCATGAAATCTAAAATCGGCAGGTTGATCTAATGGATGAGGAATTTTTGGTTTTGGTGATAATATGTTTTTTGACTTTGAAAAAGTCATTTCAATTTGAATAGGATCATTATTTGAGTCTAAATAAGTAGAACCTAGAGGATTTTGTCCATGGATATGACATAAAGATAAACTAAATTTTTTAATAAAATTTGAAATAATATCTTTATGTAAATCTATATTATGAAATTCGATAACTAGTCCTGAAATTTTATCTTGATAGTTAATTAGATCGTCTAAAATTCTATATTCTGATCCCTCAATATCAATTTTAAGAAATATTGGATAAGATTTGATTTTTTTAATTGTTTCAGAAAAATCTACTTTATTATTTCCTACACCTATTGAAGATTCATAATGAACAACTTCTTTAGAAAAGAATTTTTTGTAATCATTATATAAAAAAATATTATTAATTGTTTCTTTTAGTAATCTTTTGTTAAATAAATTTTTAATCTTAAATAAATCTATTAAACTTTTTCGTGAAAACTTTTTTATATTAGAATATTTAATAAATGGATCATAACAATGAATTGGACAATTTTTTATTTTAAAAAAATGCTTTTCAAAACTCCAATCAAAAGCAATACCAAAACTGATTAAACTTTTTGCCTCGGCTAAAGACTCTTTTTCTACAAGATATCCGCCATCATTATCTTTTCCAAGTCTAATTAAATCATATTCATTTACTGGTTTAAATATTTTTGGAAGCATATTTTAATATTCTGCGAAAGACATACCATTTTTATCTTTTTTAGAAAGTATAGGCTTTTTTATTGGCCATTTAATTTTTAAATCTTTATCATTCCATTTTAATGTTATTTCACTCTTTTGATGACGGTAATTTGTGCATTTATAATAAACTGTACAAGTTTTAGATAAGCACATAAAACCATGGGCAAAACCTTCAGGAATAAATAAAGAGAAATCTGATTTATGGGACATTTCTATTGAAAAATATTTTCCATATGTCTTAGATTTTTTTCTAAGATCAACAACAACATCTAAAATTTTACCATGTACCACTGTTATCAATTTTGCTTGAGAATTTTCTTTTTGCAGATGCAAACCTCTCAAAGTATTTTTTTTGGAAAATGATACGCAATCGAAAATAAATTTCTTTTTTAGAATTCTAGATTTTTCTACTTCTTTAAAAAAACCTCTATGATCTTTGTAAATATTTGTTTTTACAATTAACAAGTTTTTTATTTTTGTTTTAATTAATTTCATTAATAAAAATTTTAATTATTTTTTTTTCTAAGTTTTTAATTGGTTTCCATTTAGGTAAAATTTTTAAGTTGCTATAAAAATTAGATACATTTGACTTATTTCCATATTTCACTTTTATCTTTTTATTTATTTTTTTGTTTAAATTATTTATTAGACTGCTTATTTTAATATTGTACTTATTTTTTATACAGTATGATCCAGATTTTATATCATTATTTAATAAAATCATGATTGAGTTTATTATATCATCTGTATGAATTACATTTAGAGTTAATTTATTTGATAAAATATTGGTTGTCGTGTTTTTTTTATAATTATTAATTATTGTGGGTATTATTTTTTTTCGTTTATCATTATCTCCTACACTTTCGTAAAACTTAATATTATAAAATTTTGTTTTTTTATTTTTTTTTGCATAATAGTTACTGATCATCTCAAATGCATTTTTTGTTGCAGCATAAAAATTTTTGGATACTAAATCTTTATCCTTCGAGTGTTGCATCATACTTCCAAAATTAATCATTTTTTTTGTTTTATTACTAATAATATCGTAAATTATTGTTGGGAATA
>CACHIV010000019.1 GCA_902579985.1 uncultured Pelagibacteraceae bacterium
TCTCTAGCATCAAAATTTAATTGTAATTCTTTCCATCTCTCATAACCTGTAGTTGGTACTCTGAGAGGTTGGCAAAGTTTTACAGCTCTTAATGCACTTTCTGCTAAAACTTTGTAAAATCCTTGTCCAGGTTTATTCATTCTCGCATGATCAAGAATTTCTGACTTTATTATAGAGCCATCTGGTTTTAAATGTAACTTAATTCTAACTAATAAATTTTCGTTATAAGGTAATCCTAAAGGAATGCTCCAACATCCAAAAATTTGAGCTTTTAATGCATCCTCTTCACTTAAAGATAAACCTGAAAAATCAACATCCTTACTTTGGTCTTGAGTTATTTTATCAAATTTTTTATTTGTTTCTGCACTTTCAACCTTCGATTTATCAATTAATGCAGCAATACTATTTGGATCAAACAGCTCTTTTTTTTCAAATTCTGAAACTTGTTTAACTTCAGTTTCTACTTTTTCAGGATTTTGTTTTTCATCTTTAATTTTTTCAACCTTATCAACTTTTTCATCAGGTAAGGGTATAGCATCTGGTTTTTCTTTTTTTACTTTTTTTGGAGGAGCCTGCTCAGAAACAAGTTTTTTTTCTTTTTCCTTAACTTTTTCTATTATTTTTCTTGCCTTTGGAGCAAAGGGAATATTAGTTTTATCTGTAATTTGAATAAGTTCGACCGATATAATTGGAGGTAGATCAATTGGTTCTTTTGTTAAAAAAGGTAAGCTCATAGCAGTAATGATAACTATCAAAATATGAAAACCAAAAGAAATAATAATATTTCTACTCAATTTTCTTACCTATCTTTATATGGTTCAGAAATTAATGCCACTTTAGTAAAGCCTGAACCAGACAACATACCCATTATTTCTAATACTCTACCATAATTTATTGATTTATCGCCACGCACATAAATTCTTGTATCTGTTCTATTTTTAGAGACTGCTAAAATTTTTGCAATTATTTTATCGTATTCAACTTTGGACTCTTGAATAAATATTTCTCCTTTAGAATTAATTGATAAAGTTAGTGGTTCTAACTCCTCAGGTAAAGAGTCTGCGGAACTTTCAGGCAAATCAACCTGAACTCCAACTGTTAATAAGGGTGCTGTTACCATAAAAATTATCAACAAAACTAACATTACATCCACGAAAGGAGTGACATTAATTTCGCTCATTGGTTCTTTCGACGAGCGATTAAGTTTAAAAGCCATTTTTAAATTATTGATAGAAATCTTTTCGAAAAATTTTCTAATTTTTGTGAGTATTTTTTTGAGTCGTTATTAAATTTATTATATGCAACAACTGCGGGTATTGCAGCTAATAATCCTAAAGCAGTAGCAAATAAAGCTTCTGCTATACCAGGTGCAACAATTGCTAAACTTGTATTTCGCGAAATTGCAATAGACTGAAATGAATTCATTATTCCCCATACAGTGCCAAATAAACCTATAAAAGGAGCTGTAGATCCAACAGTTGCCAAAAATGTAAAACCTTTATCAAGTTTAGCCATTTGTTTTTCAATATTCACTTCAAGCATTTTACTCATTCTTTCATTAAGATTAGATTTACTTTTAGATTTTAACAAAGTTTGCATAGAATCTTTAAACATGGATGCCATAGGATTTTCTACATTAGTTGGTAAATTATTATAAAAAGTTTCAGCAGACCTTGCTTTCCAAAATTTTTCTTCAAACACATCTGACTCTAAATTTATTTTTTTGAATAATTTAAATTTTTCAATGATGATTGCCCAAGAATAGATCGAGCAAACAATCAACATAACTATTACAGTTTTTACAATAATATCTGCTCGCAGAAACAAACTTAACAAAGAAAAATCAGTATTTGATGCAAGTCCTACTGCTTGAGATGTTATATCAGCTTCCATAAATATGATTTCACACTTAAATGTGTCATGAATTTGACCTAATTGAATTTAATTTATTCCTCTAATTTATAGGTTTCATAATAAAAACTAGCAATTAATATTGCATCAGCTTTATTTGAGTCTTTTTTTTTTGATAATTTTGATGAAAAATAAGGAAATATCTCTATAGCCTTAGTTCTGCTTGCATCCTTTTGAGAGTTTATAAGATTAAAGTATTTTTTCCATTTTGCTGGTCTAACAAAGTACATTGGTAATTGCATTGTAGAACAAATACCTTTTAAAATTCCAAAGGATTGACCAAAGTTAAACATGCTAGTAACACCTTGACCAGGCATAGCTGAAACTTGTTCAATTATTACTTTAATATTCTCTTTTTTAATATTCTTAGTTCTTGTGGAAATTTCATGAAATATTTGAGCACCATTTACTTGTTTTTTATTTTTTTTGCCTTCAGGCATATTAGGCATATCAATAACGTCAATTATTTTACCATCTTGAAGAAAACAGATAGAGCCTGTAATTCCTGGGTCAATTCCTATTATAAACATTAGTTATTTCCAAAGTTTACGTTTGAATATACATTTTGAACATCATCATCACTTTCTAAAGTTTCGAGAAAATCGATTGTGCTGTCTTTTTTATCTTTATTAACTTGAATACTATTTAACGGTATCCATTCTATTCCAGTAGAAATAAAATTTAATATTATTTTTTCTAAATTTTTTTTTATATTATAAATTTCAGACTTTGCACATTGAACCTCATAGTAATCATCATGAGAAATACACTCATCGGCTCCAGAATCAATAGCAAGTTCAAACATTTTTTCTTCAGAAATTTCACTTTTATTAATTTTAATTATACCTAACTGATTAAAATTATGTGATGCCGAACCCAAAGTGCCTAAATTTCCACCATTTTTTTGAAATATAGTTCTTATATTTGAAGCTGTTCTATTTTTATTATCAGTTAGTGCTTCAACTATCACTGCAATTTTATCTGGTCCAAATCCTTCATACCTAAGATTTTCAAAAAGATTTTCATTAGTATTTGATGATTTATCAATTGCTCTTTCAATATTTTCTTTGGGCATGTTAGCTGATCTTGCAGATTGAATAGCAGATCTGAGTCTTGGGTTCATTTTAGGATCTTTATCACCTAATTTTGCTGCAACACTAATTTCTTTAGATAATTTTGAAAATATATTAGATCTTTGTTTGTCAGCCTTGCCCTTCGAATGTTTAATGCTTGCCCACTTTGAATGACCTGCCATATAATAATTAAGAATTTTTTAATTCTCCTCCAAATATAAATTTTTCTATATTATTTGCTAATCCTGTTTTAATATCACCTTCAACGATTGCACCACATAAAGTAGCTTCTCCAAGAGCTGGAAAATGCTTTGTAGATTTTTTTTTCATAAATCTTTTAATTGAATTATCTTTATTCATTCCTATAACAGAATTATAATCACCACACATTCCTGCATCTGTTTGATAAGCAGTACCTCCACTTAATACCCTTGCATCATTTGTTGGAATATGAGTATGAGTTCCAATAACTAAAGTAGCTTTACTGTCAAAAAAATGTCCAATTGCATTTTTTTCACTTGTTATTTCACCATGAAAATCAACTATAAGAAAATCATAATCTTCTTTTAATTTATATTTTTTTAAGAATTTTTCTGAAGCTTCAAATACATCTTCACATTTTTTCATAAAAATATTTCCCATTAAATTTAATACACCAATTTTCATTCCATTTTTGGAAATAAATATTCCAAATCCTTTTCCAGGAGATGGTTCAATTAAATTTTCAGGCCTTAAAAGTCTTTTTTCTTTTTCAATATGTATCATTGTTTCCTTTTGATCCCATACATGATTACCTGTAGTAATCACATCAACTCCACAATTAAAAAGTTCTTTGCAAATTTCCTCGGTAATCCCAACGCCAGAATCAGCAGCATTTTCACCATTCGCAATTACAAAATCGATTTTCTCATCATTTATTTTTTTAATTAAATTGTTCAAAACCATTGAACGTCCTGAAATGCCAACTATATCTCCTAAAAAAAGTATTTTCATTTTATGATGTATTTATTTGTAACTATATAATCTAATTTTTGATCATTTGCATTAATAGGAACTTTTTTTATTTTTTGATTTGCATAAGCTAACCCTATTTTAATAATCTTTTTTTTTTGAGAAAATTTTTTAATCAATCGATCATAATACCCACCGCCATAACCAAGTCTGTTTAGATTTTTATCAAATGCAACTAATGGAATTAATAATATATCTGGATAAACGATATTTTTAGTCTCAGGTTCAGGTATTCCATGTTTG
>CACHIV010000020.1 GCA_902579985.1 uncultured Pelagibacteraceae bacterium
GTTCTATCTTTAATATTCTTTTTAATTTTTTCCTGATTTATAATTGATAGAGAAACGATTTCATCGTTTGGTACTAAGTCGATTCCTTTAATACCCTTAGAAGATCTCCCTTTAAAAACTCTAAGTTTCTTTGACTCGAATCTAATACATTTACCATTTTTTGTACTTAACATTACATCTTGATTATCCTTACAAATCTCAACACCAACAATTTTATCATTAGTGTCTAATTTCATTGCAATCTTGCCTGCAGAATTTATGTTCGAAAAATCCTCAAGACTGTTTTTTCTTACTTTTCCTTTAGCAGTAGCAAAAACAATTTGTAGATTTTTTAAATCACTTTCATCTTCAGGAAAAGGCATTATAGAACTTATTGATTGATGACTCTTTAAAGGCAATATGTTAAATAATGACTTACCCTTTGATGAAGCAGAACCTTCTGGGATCTTCCAAGCTTTGATTTTATAAACTAATCCCTCAGTAGAAAAAAATAATACTGACGTATGCGTATTTACAGAAAGTGTTTGAACTACTGAATCAGCTTCTCTTGTTGTAATGCCAGATTTGCCTTTACCACCTCTTTTTTGTTTTTTAACGTTGCTCAAAGCTCCTCGTTTAATATATCCTTGAAGTGTGACAGTGATAATAACAGACTCTTTTTGAATAGTTTCTTCTATATTATAATTCAAAACGGCATCGATAATTTTAGTTCTTCTAGGGACTGAAAATTTTTCTTTAATCGTTTTAAGTTCTTCGCTTATAACTCTCTGTAATTCTTTCTTAGAGCTGATAATCTTTTTATAATTTTTAATAAGATTTGATAATTTTTTTATCTCTTCTTCAATTTCATTTATTCCAAGTGCAGTTAATTTTTGAAGTCTAAGTTCTAATATTGCATTAACTTGATTTTGAGTTAATGAATATATATTTTTTGCTTTTTTTTCTTCTAATAAAGAAATTAGTTTTAAGGATTTATTAATTTTCCATTTATTTTTTAAAAGAGATTTTTTTGCATCATCAGGATTTTTTGAAGATCGTATAATTTTGATTACCTTGTCTAAATTTTCTACAGAAACAGATAAACCAATTAATATATGTGCTCTATCTTCGGCTTTTTTTAAATCAAATTTAGTTTTTTTAATTACTACGTCTTCTCTAAAAGCTAAAAAGTTACTTAAAAAATCTTTTAAATTACAAGTTTTAGGTTTGCCATCAACAATTGCTAAAGTGTTAAAACCAAACGAACTTTCTATTGATGTATTTTTATAAAGTTGCCTTTTAATAGTTTCTGGCTCTACACCACTTCTTAAATCTATAGAAACTCTAATTCCTTCTCTATTTGACTCATCTCTTATATCTCTAATACCTTCAATTTTTTTCTCTCTAACTAACTGTGCTATTCTTTCATTAAGAACTGATTTATTTACTTGATAAGGAATAGAAGTAATAACAAGTCTTTCTCTACCATTTTTTTGTTGTTCAATAGAAATTTCGCCTCTTATTTTAAAAGATCCTCTGCCAACATTATAACCTTCTTTAATAATGCTTTTTCCTATTATAACTCCTCCTGTTGGAAAATCAGGTCCTGGTATATGCTTCATTAATTCTTTAATCTTAATTTCTTTGTTATTAATTAATGCTAATGTTCCATCTATTATTTCACCCAAGTTATGAGGTGGAATACTTGTAGCCATTCCAACTGCTATACCACCAGCACCGTTTACTAATAGATTAGGAAATTGTGATGGTAATACAGAAGGCTCTTTTTCAGTTTCGTCATAATTATTTTTATATTCAATTGTATTTTTTTCTATATCGTCAATTAAAAATTGTGAAACTTTAGCTAATCTTGTTTCGGTATATCTCATTGCTGCAGGTGGGTCTCCATCTATTGATCCAAAATTACCTTGTCCTTCAACCAATGGTAAACTCATTGAAAAATCTTGAGTCATTCTAACTAAAGCATCATATACTGATTGATCACCATGAGGATGGTACTTACCTATAACGTCTCCAACTATTCTTGCTGATTTTCTGAATTGTTTACTCCAATCATACCCACCTTTATACATTGCATATAAAATTCTTCTATGAACTGGTTTTAATCCATCTCTAATATCAGGAAGAGCTCTACTCACTATAACACTCATGGCGTAAGACAAATAAGATGAACTCATCTCATCGTGCATAGAGATTTGTTTGATATTTTTTTCTTTAGTAATTTCTGTTTTTTGCATAAAAACTAAAATGGAATTTCGTCATCCATATCGTTTTGAACTTGTGAAGTATCTTCTAAATTATTAGATGAAGTTTGGGTGTTATCATTTTTAATTCCACCACCACTATTTCCACCACCCAACATGGTTAAAGAAGAATTATAACCCTGAATTACAATTTCGGTAGAATATTTATCTTGACCTGACTGTTCATCTTTCCACTTTCTTGTTGATATTTGACCTTCAACATAAATTTGAGCACCTTTTTTTAAATATTGTTGAACGACATTAACTAGACCTTCATTAAATACAACTATTCGGTGCCACTCAGTTTTTTCCTTTTTTTCACCTGTTGATTTATCTTTCCATGATTGACTTGTAGCTAAGCTCAATCTTGCAACGTTTTTACCATTTACCATTTGTTTGATTTCAGGATCTGCGCCTAAACGCCCAATTAATAATACTTTATTTAAACTTCCAGCCATAATAATTTAATTTTTTAATTTATTTTAATGATATTTATATCACAATTTAACCTGAATATTAATTTTATTAATTTAAAACAACTAAAATTATGATTAAAAAGATAGTTATCAAAGGTGCAAAAGAACATAATTTAAAGAATGTGTCTATTGAGATTCCAAAGGATCAATTTGTAGTAATAACTGGTCTATCAGGTTCAGGAAAATCGTCTTTAGCATTTGATACGATTTATGCTGAAGGTCAAAGAAGATATGTTGAGAGTTTATCTGCATATGCTCGACAATTTTTAGACAAAATGAAAAAACCAAAAGTGGATCTTATAGAAGGATTGAGTCCAGCTATTGCTATAGAACAAAAAAATACATCTAAAAATCCTAGATCAACTGTAGCTACAGTCACTGAAATTTACGATTATATGAGAGTATTATTTGCTAGAGCAGGGATACCAATATCACCATTTACAGGTAAACCAATTACTTCTCAAACTATTACTCAAATTTCAGATTTGATAAAGAAATTACCAAAAAAATCTACTATTTACATTTTTTCACCCGTAGTTAGAGGGCGTAAAGGTGAATATAAGAAAGATATTTTAAGTTATAAAAGAAGAGGTTTTAGAAAAATTAAAATTGATGAAGTCTTATACGATATTGATAAAGTACCAGTGTTAGATAAAAAAATTAAACATGATATATCTGTTTTAGTAGATAGAATTGTTTTAAATTCTAAACTCGGAAATAGATTACCTGAAAGTATTGAATCAGCTGTCAATTTATCAAATGGCTTGGTATTAGTTGAGTATGAAAATGAAACGCTACCACAAAAGTTTAGAAAAATTGAAAAATTAATCTTCTCAACAAAGTTTGCTTGTCCTGAAAGTGGTTTTACAATTGAAGAAATAGAACCACGTCTTTTTTCTTTTAATAGCCCCTATGGTGCTTGTGCTGAATGCGAAGGTATTGGGATGAAACTGAATATTGACCCAAATTTAGTTATACCTGATGAAAAAAAAAGTATAGCAGATGGAGCAATAGAACCTTGGGCCAAAACAACGACACTTTATTATGCTCAAACTCTAGCATCAATTGCAAAACATTATAATTTTTCTTTAAATGAAAAATGGAAAAAACTTCCTAAAAAAATTAAAGATATAATTTTATTTGGATCAGATGAAGAAGAAATTAAATTTGTTTATGATGACGGATATGAGAAATATTCACATAAAAAAACATTTGAAGGTGTAATAAACAACCTTGAAAGAAGATTTTTAGAGTCTGATAGTGAGTGGAAAAGAGAAGCAATAGCAGAATATCAATCTGACTCACCTTGTGAAGGATGTAATGGTAATAGATTAAAAGAAGAAGCTTTATGTGTAAAAATTGATAATCTAAATATAAGTGAAGTCACAAGAAAATCTATCCTAGACGCTGCAAATTGGTTTAGAAATTTAGAACAAAAATTAGATAAAAA
>CACHIV010000021.1 GCA_902579985.1 uncultured Pelagibacteraceae bacterium
ATTTGGATCATTTGGAGAATATGTTGAAAATGAATTTCCGTTTGAAAATACTCCTTTAATATTATTACCTTGTATTTCAACTTTAACAACTTCTCCTTCTTCAACAGATGATAAAAATTCTGAGAATATTATTGTGTCGTTTCCTCTAATATTTGATTGAGGATTTTTAAACATATTATAAAGTCCAATCGTTAAAAAAACGATCACTGCCCACATTACTAAATTTTTAAAATTCATATGTTATAAGATAATAACTATTGATAATTAAACAAGTGTCAAAGTGTCAAATTTCTAACAAATTTGAGTATAATGTTAATTTTCTTTAGATATTAATATAGTTTCATTAACTCTATCTATATAGCAGCCTCCTAAAGTAACTTTCGAAAACACTTTTGCATTAATTCCATTAATCAACTTACTTATACTTTTTCCTCTTACTGGATAATATTTATTTCCTAACATTTGTATCATTTTAGTTAATGATCTAAAAATTATCTCATGTGATTGATTAAAAAAATTTTTATTCAATATATAGATTTTCTTTTTTTTCAAAAAAATAACATTTTCCTTTAAATTTTTATCTACATAAAATTTAATCGAATTAT
Organism: uncultured Pelagibacteraceae bacterium; assembly: GCA_902579985.1. Classification (GTDB taxonomy): domain Bacteria; phylum Pseudomonadota; class Alphaproteobacteria; order Pelagibacterales; family Pelagibacteraceae; genus Pelagibacter. The sequence goes on from CACHIV010000021.1 coordinate 606, forward strand.
CTGAGTCTTGTAAATTACTAATTGTTAACAGTATTTTTTTTTTATCTAAACCTTCTCTCTGAAGTGACAAAAGTAAGTGCCTCATTCTAGTCCTTTTAAAATCCTCATTTATATTAAATGGATCTTTGATGAAAAAATTAAATACTTTTTTTGAAATATAGATTAAATCTTTCTTTTCTTGATCAATCAAAGGTCTTAAGATTTTTAAATTTTGGTTCTTTTTATATTTTGTTTTTTTGTTAAAAGAAATTAGACCTTTTAAGCCACTACCCCTAACTAATCTAATTAAAAAATTTTCCAATAAATCATCAAAATGATGTCCAATTAACAAATTACTAATATCATCTTTTTTACATTCTTTTGCCAATAATGAATATCTCTTATCTCTCGCTTTTGATTGAATGTTATTCAATGGTTTTTTTCCATTCCATGTTAAAATTTTACAATCAATATGTATTTTTTTAATCATATTTTTTACAATTAATGACTCTTCAGATGAATTTTTTCTAAGTTGATGGTTAACGATATAACATTTAACTTTTACGTTATTTTTTAAAGCGAAACATTTTGCAAGAAATGCTAGAGATAAACTATCTGGGCCTCCAGAGGCAGCAACTGCTAAATTTTTTTTAAAACCAATATTTTTCGAAAATTGATTAAATACCTTTAAAATTTTTTTGTCTTTAAGATGTTTTATTAATTTTTTATGAGTTTTGTTTTGTGCACTCAAATTTTTTAGATTCATACTTTGCTTTTTGCAACACTGATTGATTTGCTTTAGGATATTGTTTTGCAACTCCTTCAATCATTTTACAACCTTGCTCTTTTTCTCCTATCTGAACCATTGATACACCAAGTTTCAATAAATTTATAGGAGCCTTCTCACCTTTAGGATATTTTTGATATCCTTCAAGATAAGCACTTGCGGCATCAGTATAAAGTTGTCTGATTCTAAATGTTTCTGCATACCAATATTGTGCGTTACCAGCAAGTTCGTGTTCTGAGTTAGTTATTACAAATTCTCTAAAAGCTCTTTCTGCAGTAGTATAATCTCCTACTTTTAGAAAACTAGTAGCAAACTCATATTGTTTTTCTACAGATTCTTTTGGAAGTAAAGTTTCTTCAGCCTGGAATGTTTCAGTAACTATTGAAGAAGTTGTTTCTACAGATTGTATTTGTTGAGTTGATTGGTTGGTTTCTGCATCCTTATATGAAATTGAACCTAAATCTTGAGGTTGTGAAGATCCAGGTAAAATTTCATCTGACTGATTATTTGATTTTGATGTTAATTTTTTATTAGACTCATTTGAGAATAAACCATTTTCTATATCCTGAAATCTTATTTGATTGTCAGCTTGGACTTTAGAAAGTCTATTAGATAGCTTATCTAGTTTAAAATTAATTTCTTCAAATTTATTGGTAAGCTCTTGAAATTGACTCTCTATTTCCGATAACTTAAGTAAGTGTCTGGTTAAAACATCTTCTGAATTTCCATCAAAGTTTGTTTGACTACTTGAGTTATTTACATCTATAGATCCAGAGTAAACTGCCTTTTCTAATGTTTTCAAATCCTTTTGGATTAACTTAAGCACTTCATTTAAATTATGATTATCTGCTAAGGTTACATTAAAAAAGAAAAAAAATAGAATTATTAATTTTATCTTAATTAATATTTTGAAATTATACATAATATATTTAGTAATAATTATAATGATGGCAGAAAAAAGACCCTAACACTTTATTGGTAGTGATAGGGTCTTTAAAATTAATTAAACTAGTTAGCTTTAACTGTAACTGATCTTCTGTTTTTTGACCATGCTAAAGGGTTAGACCCTGAGTCGACTGGTCTTTCTTTTCCATAGCTTAATACAGAAATTCTATCCGCAGAAACTCCGTAGGTCATTAAATAATCTTTTGCCGAATTAGCTCTTCTTTCACCTAATGCCAAGTTATACTCTCTTGTACCTCTTTCGTCAGCATGACCTTCTAAAACAACATTAATTTTTGAATTTTTTCTTAACCAAGCTGCTTGCTTTCTTAAAGTTTCTCTTGAAGCTGTAGTTAAAACGCTCTCATTCGTTGCAAAGAAAACTCTGTCTGGAACACCAGATGCTAAATATTCTACAGTGTCTGTCCCTGTATAAACATCTCCTTGCATTTGTCCTGTTGTTTTTTTCTGTGTAGCACAAGCTGTTAGTAATAAACTTGCAACTACTATTAAAAATCCGTTTTTTAAAAGTTTACTTAGGTTCATTATCGCTCCTTAATACTTTTTGAATATCTTACTTTTTCATAACTAATTAGATGTTTCAAGTTAAAAAATCAAGCTATTTACTAATTAATTACTTAATAATGATGACCATGATGGGTCAGAAGCATCTGTTTCAGTTTCTACCATCTTTTCATTATATCCTGTTAGGTCGATTGACCACAATTTAGCTGAAAATCCTTCACCTTTAGAATCTGTCTTAGTCTCTCTATAAAAAATCAAAACTCTTCCATTAGGTGACCAGGAAGGAGCTTCTTGATAAAAATTCTCAGTCAATAATCTTTCGCCTGATCCATCAGTTCTCATAACTCCAATATAAAACTTTCCTTTATGAAGTTTTGTAAAGGCTATCAAATCTCCTCGTGGTGACCACACAGGTGTTCCGTATAAACCTTTCCCAAATGAAATTCTTTTTACATTTTTTCCGTTTTTATTCATAACATAAATTTGTTGATATTTACTTCTATCAGAATTGAAAGCTATATACTTTCCATCTGGTGAAAATGAAGGAGATGTATCTATTGAAGGATGATTAGTAATTCTCTCTACAATTCTAGTTTCAAGATCCATAGTATATATGTCAGAATTTCCATCTTTAGCAAAACTCATTATAATTTTTTTCCCATCAGGAGAAAATCTTGGTGCAAATGTCATGCCAGGAAAATCTCCAACAACTTCTTGCATTCCAGTTTCAATATCTAACAAATAAACTCGTGGTAAATTTTTAAAGTAAGATAAGTAAGTTACCATTTGATTAGTTGGATTAAATCTTGGTGTTAGAACCAATTCATTTCCTAAAGTTAAAAATTTATTATTAGCACCATCTTGATCCATAATGGCTA
>CACHIV010000022.1 GCA_902579985.1 uncultured Pelagibacteraceae bacterium
TGATTTAGAAGATGTTTTTCTAAGGCTAATAAAAAACTAGATTATTAAGATAATAAATAGTAAATTTAGGAAATGGATTTATTAAAAACTAACTCAATTCAAAAAATTTTAAAAACTTTTATAATTATTTTTTTGGGAACTATATTGCTTACTATCTCTGCCAAACTTAAAATACCATTTTATCCTGTGCCTATGACAATGCAAACTTTTGTTGTTCTTTTTTTAGGATTAGCTTTTGGATATAAAGTTGGTCTAACAATTGTTAGTGTTTACTTATTAGAGGGCATTATTGGTATACCAGTCTTTTCTAATTCACCTGAAAAAGGTGTTGGCTTAGTTTATTTTACTGGTCCAACAATGGGGTATTTAATAGGTTTTCTATTAGCTGTATTTTTTGCAGGTTACTTAAATTTTAAAAAAAATATTTTGATAATTTTTATTAAATTAATATTTTCTGTTTCAACAATTTATTTATTGGGAGTTATATGGCTTGGAACCTTAATTGGATGGGAAAAACCAATTCTGGAATTAGGCGTTACTCCATTTTTACCAGCTGAGTTATTTAAGATGTGTCTTTTAACTTTATTGGCTAGCAGAATTATTAAATTAAGAAAATTTATTTAGGTGATCTTTTAGAGAGAATTCTTTGCAAAGTCCTTCTATGCATTTTAAGTCTTCTAGCTGTTTCAGAAACATTTCTGTTACATAATTCGAATACTCTATGGATATGTTCCCACTTTACTCTATCTGCTGACATCGGATTTTCTGGAGGAGCGGCTTTTTTTTCAGGATCTGCTAAAAGTGCTTTTTCAACGTCATCAGCATCTGCAGGTTTTGCAAGATAATCAATAGCACCCTCTTTAATTGCTGCCACGGCAGTAGGTATATTACCATAACCAGTCAGCATAATTATTCTACTTTTGGGATTAGAATTTTGTAATTGCTTCACTACCTCGATTCCATTCCCATCATTTAGTCTTAAATCGACGACAGCAAAAGCTGGCTTATTATCTTTCACTGTTTGAATACCCTTTTGTACACCCTCAGCTTGAAAAACCTGAAAACCCTTCTTTTCCATAGCTCTAGCGAGCCTATCTCTAAAAGGGTTGTCATCATCGACAATTATTAAGGATTTATTATCGAAATCACTCAATTTTTTTAAATTAGCTTGTTCAACCATGGGATTTATATATTAATTAATTATACATTTTCAAGTCCTATTATTTCCTTTACATTAATTAACTATTACCTTATTTGATGGCAAAATATGAAAGTTTTTAAATTTTAAAAACTTTTTTTTGTTAAATTTTTTTTGGGGACATATAAAATGCAAAAATTTAAAACAGTTGATGAGCTTGTAAATGAACTAAAACCGGAAAGACCAGTTTATTGTATTAGAAAAAATTCAATACATATTGCGTCAAAAAATTTCCAAAATAAATTTCCAGGAAAAATACTATATGCTGTGAAAACAAATCCTCTTCCTGAAATTTTAAAAACATTGGTAGAAAGTGGAATTGATAATTTTGATATTGCCTCAATTAAAGAAATTGAAGATATAAAAAAAATAAAACCAAATGCTAAATGTTCATTTATGCATACTGTTAAAAGTAGAGAAAGTATTGAAGAAGCTTATTATAAATATAATATCAAATCATATTCGCTAGATACTAAAGATGAATTGATAAAAATTATAGAGTCTACAAATAACGCAAAGGACTTAGAACTATTTGTAAGAGTTGCGGTATCAAACGAACACGCAGAAATAGATTTATCAAAAAAATTTGGAGCATTGGGTTCTGAAGCATCTGCTTTATTAAGATTAACTAAACAATATGGAAAAAAAGTTGGTTTAAGCTTTCATGTTGGGTCTCAATGTATGCATCCAATTTCTTATGCTAAAGGAATATCAGAAATAGGAAATATAATTAAAAAAACAAAAATTATACCAGATTACATAAATGTTGGTGGTGGTTTTCCAACAATTTATCCTGATCTAGTTCCTCAATCTTTAGATAATTACTTTAAAGAAATAAAAAAAACATTAGATAATTTAAAATTAGAAAAAATGCCAGAAATACTATGTGAGCCAGGAAGAGCCTTAGTAGCTGAAAGTGGTTCTACAATTGTAAGAGTAAATCTTAGAAAAAAACAAAAACTTTATATTAATGATGGTACATATGGAACTCTTTTTGATGGGGGGACTCCAAATATAGTTTACCCCTCTCGTTTAATTAAAAATAGAAAAACAATCTCAAAGAAATTAACTGCATTCGATTTTTATGGTCCGACTTGCGACAGCATGGATTACATGAAAGGTCCATTTTTATTACCAAATAATATTAAAGAAAATGATTACATAGAATTAGGTCAACTTGGAGCCTATGGTTTAACTTTTAGAACTCAGTTTAATGGTTATTATTCAGATGAAATATATGAAGTAGAAGACAGTCCAATAATGACAATGTATAGCAAAGGTAATAGTAAAGCTATATTAGTTGCTTAATGTCAGAAAATAAAAATTTAGGTCATAATAGTAAAAAAGATTTTTTAAAAAATCCGGTAGAACATATTGATATTACCTCATTTGACTCAAGAAAAATAATTTCGTCAATGAAAAAGATGTCTTTTGTTTCAAGAGAAACAGCAAATGCTGCTGATATATTTAAAGAGATGATTAAAGATAAAGAGTGTACAATTTTTTTAACTTTAGCTGGATCAACGTCCGCGGCAGGTTGTATGCACGTTTATAGAGATATGATTAAGTACAATATGGTTGATGCAATTGTAGCTACAGGAGCATCGATTATTGATATGGATTTTTTTGAGGCTCTTGGATTCAAGCATTATCAAGGTTCTCAATTTCAGAATGATACTGAATTAAGAAAAAATTATATAGATAGGATTTACGACACTTATATAGATGAAGATGAACTCCAAATGTGTGATAAAATAATCTGTGATATAGCAAATAAATTAGAACCAAGAAGCTATACATCTAGAGAATTCATATATGAGATAGGAAAGTACTTAAAAAGTAATGCTAAAAAGAAAGAATCCCTAATAGAAACTGCATATGAAAACAATGTTCCAATTTTTTGTCCAGCCTTCACTGACTCAAGTGCTGGATTTGGATTAGTCATGCATCAAGAAAAAAACCCAAAAAATCATATAACCATAGACTCTATTCGCGAATTTCGAGAGCTTACTGAAATTAAAATTAGATCAAAAGGATCGGGATTGTTCATGATTGGGGGTGGTGTCCCAAAAAATTTTATTCAGGACACAGTAATTTGTGCTGAGCTTTTAGGGAAAGAAGTAGATATGCATAAATATGCAGTTCAAATAACAGTTGCTGACTCAAGAGATGGCGCTTGTAGTAGCTCAACATTAAAAGAAGCAAGTTCGTGGGGTAAAGTTGATACAACAAAAGAACAAATGGTATTTGCTGAAGCAACGAGTGTCTTGCCATTAATAGCAAGTGACGCCTATC
>CACHIV010000023.1 GCA_902579985.1 uncultured Pelagibacteraceae bacterium
AATGATAAGAATTCTTTTATTAGGAGCAATTAGTGGATTTCCTTGGGTATTAATCGCAAGCAGTTTAAGTCTCTGGCTTAAAGAAGAGGGTCTTAGTAGATCTACAATAGGGTGGGCAGGATTAATTTTTGGAGTGTATGCATTTAATTATTTGTGGGCACCAATTATAGATAGAGTTCAAATTCCTCTACTAACTAAGAAACTAGGTCATAGAAGAGGATGGATAGTTTTGATGCAAATAATTATTTTATTAAGCCTATTGGTTTGGGGTATAATTAATCCTACAGAAAATTTAGCATTATTAATTTCTGTTGGTTTAGTTATTGCTATAGCATCTGCAACTCAGGATATAACAGTAGATGCATTAAGGATTGAGCAAATAGATGAAAATGAAGGAAAATCTATGGCTGCAGGTGCAGCTATGGCTGTTGTCGGTTGGTGGACAGGTTATAAATTAGGTGGGGTTGTTGCTTTATTCACAGCTGAATTTTTTGAAAATTTAAGCGTAGCAGACTATTGGCAAGCTACTTTTTTAGTTTTAGGTGTTTTAATTATATTAATGAATATCGGATTAATGTTTGTACATGAGTCAATTGAGACCGATAGACAAAGTAAACAAAAAGAGACTGACAAATTTATTAAAGGAAAACTTGGGTTCAATAATTCTATTGTGAACCTCATTGCTTATATTACAGGAACTATAGGTGGACCTATTATTAGTTTTTTTAAAAAAAATGGCTATGCTATTGCGGCTGGAATTTTAGGATTTGTATTTTTATTTAAAGTGGGTGAAGCATTCATGGGGAGAATGTCTATTGTCTTTTATAAAGAAATTGGCTTTTCTAAAGGTCAAATTGCAATCTATTCAAAGGGACTTGGCTGGATAACAACTGTTGTTTTTACATTATTAGGTGGGGTAATGGCCATGAGAGCTGGAACAATTAAAACAATGTTTTTTGCAGGAGGACTAATGGCTGTAACAAATCTTTTATTTGCAGTTTTAGCATGGGTTGGAAAATCTGAGATTTTATTTGCAATCGCTGTCATAGCAGATGATATAACTGCTGCTTTTGCAACTGTAGCATTTGTTGCATTCATATCATTATTAGTTGATAGAACTTATACAGCAACACAATATGCCCTACTTGCTTCAATTGGTACTGCTGGTAGAACTACATTGGCTTCTTCTTCGGGAGCTTTAGTTGACTGGTTAAATGGAGATTGGGGAACATTTTTTGTTTTAACAACTATAATGGTCATTCCTTCATTAGTTTGCTTATGGCTAATAAAAAACAAAATTAAAATTGGTGAAAAATAATTTTTATTTTATAAATAGTTTTTTAAATATCTATAAAAAACCTTCACAATTATCGGAGGTAACTTCACAAATAATTTATGGTGAAAAATTCAAAATTTTATCAAAAAATAAAAATTGGTTAAAAATTAAAACGTTATCTGATAATTATATTGGATATATAAAAAATTATAAATACGTAAAAAAAATTTAAGCCCTGTTATAAAGTTAGTAATCTTAAAGCAAAAATTTTCAAAAAACCAAATATTAGTACAAATAATTGGCTCCCACTTGGATCAAAATTATCAGTCATAGAAGAAAATAAAAATTATATAAAAATTGAAAAAAATAAATGGATTAGAAGAAAAGATATTAAAAAGATAGACCATAAAGAGAGAGATTTTAACAAAATATTTAAAAAATTTTTAAATGTAAAATATGTTTGGGGTGGAAAAACCTACAAAGGTATCGATTGTTCAGCATTACTACAAATATTTTTTACTTATAATAATTTGTTTTATCCAAGAGATACTAAAGACCAGATTAAATATTCAAAAATAAATTCAAAAAATATAAAATATAAAAAAGGAAATATCATATTTTGGAAAGGTCACGTTGCTATGTGTTTAAATTCAAAACAACTGATTCATGCTTATGGACCTGAAAAAAAAGTTATAATCATGCCTATTTTCGAAACGATCAATAGAATTCGAAAAACTGCAAAACTTAATATAAAAAAAATATCAATTATAAAATATTAATCTCTTCCAAAATCAGGCTCATCAATATCTTGCTTTAATTTAATTATTTTTGATCTTACTTTTTTAGTTTGAATAAGTTTTTTTATTATTGATTTGTTATTTTTAGAATTAATATCTTTTTTAAAATCATTTAAGTTTTTTATAAATAAATCAATTGCTTTAGAAATATTAGTTTTGTTATTAAAAAAAATATCTCTCCACATAATCTCATTTGATGCTGCGATTCTAGAAAAATCTCTTAATCCACCGGCACTGTATTTTATTAATCCATAGCTTTGTTTTTTTTCATAGTCTTGCGCAGACTTAACCAAGTTATAGGCAATTAAGTGTGGTAAATGACTAGTTATAGAAAAAATTTTATCATGTTTTTCAGCTTTCATAACAACTACTTTTGACCCAATTTTTTTCCAAAAATTGGTTAAAATATTTAAATTATTTTTTAAAGTATTTTTTTCTTTTATTATTATACACCACTTGCCCTTAAATAAATTATCTTTACCATTTTCGGGTCCACTCACCTCTGATCCTGCTATAGGGTGACTTTGGATCCAATGGATATTTTTTTTTAAAAATTTTTTGATAATTTTAGTGGACTCGGTTTTAGAGGAACCAATATCAGTA
>CACHIV010000024.1 GCA_902579985.1 uncultured Pelagibacteraceae bacterium
AAATATATTAATTACAAGAGAACGACATAGACAACATTTAATTCAATGTGTGAAATACTTGAAGAATTTTTCTGAAAAAAATATAAACAGTGATTTTGATAAAGGAGCTGAAGATTTACGTTTAGCAACAAAACATTTAGGTATGATTGTAGGAAAAGTTGATATAGAGGAGATATTAGGCAGTATTTTCAACGATTTTTGCATTGGCAAATAATTGCAATTTTGCTGGTTTTTTGAGGTATTTTAGACTATTTTCGTTGATAAATGCGGCTTATTTACAAAAAAAACTGAAATCTTGTAATAATTTTAATCACATATAAATTTGTTTTATGAAAAATGATTTGTCATTTGATATTGTAGTAATAGGTGGAGGTCATGCAGGATGCGAGGCAGCAGCAGCTTCAGCTCGTCTAGGGGTAAAGACTGCACTATTTACACATAATAAAAATACTATTGGAGAAATGTCGTGCAACCCTGCAATAGGAGGCTTAGGTAAAGGACATCTAGTCAGAGAAATAGACGCATTAGATGGTGTTATGGGAGAAGTTGCAGATAAGTCGGGAATTCAATTTAGATTATTAAATAGGAGTAGAGGTCCGGCTGTTAGAGGTCCCAGAACCCAATCAGATAGGTCGTTATATAGAAAATTTATGCAAGAAAAACTTGTAAACTACTGTAATTTAAGCATTTTTTCTGATCCTGTAATAAAGTTTATATTTATTAATAACACTATAACTGGATTTGAAACTTTAAAAGGTAATAAAGTTAATTGTAAAAAGATAATCTTAACAACTGGCACTTTTTTAAATGGTTTGATTCATATAGGAGCAGAAAAGACACCTGCCGGAAGATTTAACGAAAAACCTAGTACTGGTTTAAGCGAGCAATTACAAAAGTATGAATTTAAAATGGGAAGATTAAAAACAGGAACACCACCAAGACTAGACTCTGAAAGTATTAATTACAAAAATTTAGAAAAACAGTTTGCTGATGAAGACCCATACTATTTTTCTTTCTTAACCAAAAAAATTATTAATAAGCAAGTTGCTTGCTCGATGACGTATACAAATAAAAAGGTACACAAAATCATTGAGAAGAATTTATCTAAAAGTGCTATGTACTCTGGAAGCATAAAAGGAATAGGTCCTCGATACTGTCCATCAATAGAGGATAAAATTGTAAAATTTTCAGAAAAAGAAAGACATCAAATATTTTTGGAGCCTGAAGGGCTAAATGACAATACAATTTACCCAAATGGCATATCAACATCTCTACCTGAGATTGTTCAGAAAGAAATACTGAACAATATCAATGGTTTAGAAAGTGTAAAAATAATTCGTCCTGGATACGCAATTGAGTATGATTATGTTGATCCTAGAGAGCTTTTTTTAACCCTTGAGACAAAAAAAATAAAAAATTTATATTTAGCCGGCCAAATTAACGGAACTACAGGTTATGAAGAAGCTGCTGCTCAAGGTCTGATGGCAGGAATAAATGCTGCGTTATCAATCAAAAAATTAGAGCCTTTCATCCTTGATAGATCTGATGCTTATATCGGAGTTATGATAGATGATTTAGTGACAAAAGGCGTGGCAGAACCATATAGGATGTTTACTTCGCGTGCTGAATATAGATTAAGCTTGCGAGCAGATAATGCAGATTTGAGACTTACCCAAAAAGGGCTAAAAATTGGTTTAATTACTAATAACCGCAGGAGAATATTTGAGGATAAATTTGCTAAATTGAGCAAAATCTCTCTTCAACTTTCAAATTTGAGCATTTCGCCATCTAAAGCACAAAAATACGGAATTAGAATAGCTAAAGATGGAATTTTTAGGTCAGGTGACCAAGTTTTAACTCATAAAAATGTTAATATGATGAAAATTAGAGAAATTTGGCCTGAAATAGACAATTTTGGTTATGAAATTGATGAGCAGATTGAAATTAACTCACATTATAGAGGTTATATTAAAAAACAGAAAGCTGATATTTTAGCATTTAAAAGAGATGAGAATCTGATTATTCCAGATAATATTGATTATGAAAAATTTTCAGGTTTATCTAACGAGGTTAAAGCTAAATTCAAGCTTATCAGGCCTAAAACTATGGGTCAGGCACTGAGAATAGATGGAATTACCCCTGCAGCAGTATATATTTTGTTGTCACATGTAAAAAGAAGATCTATTAAGCATATAGCTTAATGGACAAATTTTTAGAAAAATATCACATATCTCATAAGATTAAAGTTTCACGTGAAACGTGTTTAGACTTTGATAAATTTATATCTATGATAAGGGAAAAAAACGAAGAAATAAATT
>CACHIV010000025.1 GCA_902579985.1 uncultured Pelagibacteraceae bacterium
GCTCTACCTCACTAAAATTTATTTCTTTTTTCCCAGTACCAACAATTTCTTTAAAGGAAATAGTTTTATGCTGAAGATGGATTTCAGATAATATATCCATATTATGTCTATTTTTACCAGCATCTAAAACATAAGACATTAACATGGTATCCTCCATAGGAAACATTTTTATCCCTTGCTTAAATAAGACAATAAAATCGAACTTAATATTTTGACCTATTTTTTTTACACTTTTGTCTTCTAATAAAGTCTTTAGTTTTTTAATCACTGTCTCTTTTTTTAAGCATCGATCTGATTTATGTCCGATTGGAATATAGCAAGCTTTACCTATTTTTGTACTTAAGGAAATACCAACAAGGTCAGCTTCATGAGGGTTTAATGAACTTGTCTCGGTATCTATAGCAAGTTCACCCAACTCTTCAGCTTCTTTAATCCATTTATCTATTTCTCTTTCGTCGGTAATTAAGTAATAATTATTTTTATTAATCTTTTGTGGCAATGTTTTTGATGATATCTCTATATTATTTTTTTCTAGAGTAGGTTCTCCATATGTTGAAATTGCTGAACTAAGAAGTCTATTAAACTCCATCTCTCTTAAAAATTTATACAATTTATCTTTATCAATTTTTTTTAATTGAAATTCCTCTACTTTTTTTTCAACTGGCACATTTTTCATCAATGTTACTAATTTTTTACTAATCAAAGCTTTATCTTTATTTTCTATAAGACTTTCTCTTCTTTTGTTCTGCTTTATTTTATGAGTATTATCTAATAATTTTTCTAAAGTATCATATTTATTAATTAGCTCAGCAGCTATTTTAACACCAATTCCTGGAACTCCTGGAACATTATCACTACTATCTCCAGCCAAAGATTGAACATCAATTATTTTTTTTGGATCAACGCCAAATTTAATCTTAATATCCTCCGGGGTAATAAATTTATTTTTCATTGGATCAAATAAACGAACATCTTTTTTATATAATTGCATCAAATCTTTATCCGAAGAAACTACAGTTACTTTAGCTCCTTTAGATAAAATCTGTTCAGTATATGTGGCAATTAAATCATCTGCTTCATAATTTGGGAGTTCAATAGATGGTAAATTAAAAGCAGTCACTGATTTTCTTATGTATTCAAACTGTGGAACCAAATCATCTGGTGCCTCAGATCTGTTTGCTTTATAATCAGTATAAATTTCATTTCTAAAAGTTTTTCTTGCAGAGTCAAAAATTACAGCAAAATGAGTTGGTTTTTGAAGATTCTCATTAGACTTTGAATCCTCTAATAATTTAAATAACATATTACAAAAACCACTAACCGCACCTACTGGCAGTCCATCACTTTTTCTGGTTAAGGGTGGTAGTGCATAATAAGCCCTAAAAATATAACCAGAACCATCTATTAGATAAAAATGATCTGTTTTTTTTATTTTATCCATTAAATAATATTATCTTAATTATTTTAAATATTATAAATGTATTAACTCTTATGGACCAAAAAAATATACTTTATGTTAAAAACCTAAAAAAAATATACTCAAATAAACAAAATGGAAATACTTATGCATTAAATGATTTAAACTTAGGCGTGAAACAAGGAGAAATCTTTGGCCTTCTTGGGCCAAATGGTGCGGGTAAAACAACATTTATAAATATTTTAGCAGGAACGGTAATTAAAACATCGGGAGAAGTAAATGTATGTGGTTTTGATCTGGATAAAAATCCAAGACAAGTTAGAGCTTCAATAGGAATAGTGCCACAAGAAATTAATCTCGATCCATTTTTTAGTCCAAAAAAATTATTAGAATTACAATCTGGACTATATGGGATTAGAAAAAAAGATAGAATCACTGATAGTATTTTAAAATTAGTATCTTTAGAAAATCAAGCGGATAGCTACGCTAGAAGCTTATCAGGAGGAATGAAAAGAAGATTATTAATGGCAAAAGCTTTAGTTCATCAACCTCCAATAATTTTTTTAGATGAGCCCACAGCTGGAGTCGATGTAGAACTAAGACAAAATTTATGGAAAAATGTAAGATCGCTTAATAGTCTTGGTGTAACAATTATTTTAACTACTCATTATCTCGAAGAAGCAGAAGAAGTTTGTGA